>NZ_CP068564.1:0-600000 GCF_016767175.1 Keratinibaculum paraultunense | reverse complement strand
CATGCCAGAACAATATATTTCCATTGTAGTGCCAGGAAGTTGGAATACATGTGGTGTGTTTATGACAGGAATATTAGGAGTTTCTACTTTTCAATATGGGAAATGGGCATTTTTCAACTATCTAATGCCAATTGCTGTCATTTTATTAAGTATACCTGGTATAACAGTAGCCAAAATTGAAGACGATCCAGATACAATAATAGAAACTAAAGAAATATGATAAAAGTTATTTTTTAAAAATATTCTTTATTATTACAAGTATATAATTTTCTAATATATTTATATTAAATATTTAATATAAAGTAGAAACTTTTTTCTATTTAGAGATAAGAAAAAAGTTTCTACTTTTAAAATTACAATAAAGTATTTATAATTTAAATTAAAGCAAACACTGATTTGGATGCATAAGACGCAAAAATGCAAAAAGACCCATCCCTCTTGCATGCTCTTGCACGCAAAGAATAGTTTACAGTAACATCACAAATGTTCCTGCTATTATAAGTACACTTGCTATTATAGTTTTTAAAGTAAATTTTTCCCCTAATATTAAAAAAGATAATATTAAAGTAAGAACTATACTAGATTTGTCAATAGGTGCTACCTTTGATACATCTCCAATAGATATAGCTTTATAATAAAACATCCAAGATAATCCAGTTGCAATCCCTGATAATATTAAAAATATCCAATTTTGCTTAGTTAAATCTTTAATTCCAGACTGTGCTCCTGTTAAAAATACAATTCCCCATGATAAAAATATAATAACAACAGTACGAATTGCTGTAGCAAGATTAGAATCGACTCCCTTTATACCAATTTTAGCAAGGATTGAAGTTAAAGCTGCAAATAATGCAGATAAAATCGCATATAATTTCCACATTATAAACAATCTCCTCTCTATAAATTTAATATAAAGAAATAGTAAGGAAATCCTTACTATTTCTTTATATTATAAAAAGCTTTTTTACCTCTATATTCACCAGTAGCTCCTAAAAAGTCTTCAATTCTTAATAGTTGATTGTATTTTGCTACTCTATCTGTTCTAGAAGGAGCTCCAGTTTTTATCTGTCCTGCATTAGTTGCCACTACTAAATCAGCTATAGTAGTATCTTCTGTTTCTCCAGATCTATGGGATACTACTGCTGTATATCCATGAACTTTTGCCATTTCAATAGTATTCAGTGTTTCAGTTAACGTACCTATTTGATTTAATTTAACCAATACAGAATTAGATACTCCTAATTCAATTCCTTTTTCTAAACGTTTAGTATTGGTAACAAATAGGTCATCTCCTACTAATTGAATTTTATTTCCTAATCTCTCTGTTAGCTTTTTCCATCCATCCCAATCTTCTTCTGCTAGACCATCTTCTATAGATATAATTGGATATTTTTCTACTAATTCTACATAGTAATCTATCATCTCATCTACTGTTAATTCCCTATTTTCTCCTTCTAGTTTATATATCCTTTTCTCTTCATCATATATCTCAGTAGCTGCTACGTCTAATGCTAAATATACATCTTCACCTGGTTTATATCCTGCTTTTTCTATGGCTTCAACTATGGTTTTTAAAGCTTCTTCATTACTGGTTAAATTTGGTGCAAAACCACCTTCATCTCCCACCGCAGTATTTAAACCTTTAGATTTCAATACTGCTTTTAAATTATGAAATATCTCTGCTCCCATCCTCAAAGCTTCTTTAAAATTAACTGCTCCTACAGGCATTATCATAAATTCTTGAATGTCAACATTATTATCCGCATGTTCTCCACCATTTAAAATATTCATCATAGGAACAGGTAATACTTTTGCATTTACTCCTCCTATATAATTAAATAAAGGCATTCCCAATTCATTAGCTGCTGCTCTTGCTACTGCTAAGGATACACCAAGGATAGCATTTGCTCCAAGTTTTCCCTTGTTTTCTGTTCCATCTAATTCTATAAGAGTCATATCTATACCAACTTGGTCATATACATCCATTCCAATAATCTCTTCTGCAATTATGTTATTAACATTATCTACAGCTTTCATAACTCCTTTACCTAAATATCTTTCTTTGTCTCCGTCCCTTAATTCCACAGCTTCAAAAGCTCCAGTACTTGCTCCTGATGGCACTAAAGCTCTTCCATGTGCATCTAATTCTGTCCAAACTTCTACTTCTACCGTTGGATTTCCTCTAGAATCTAATACTTCTCTAGCATATACATCTGTTATTAAACTCATATTTATTCCTCCTTAATTCACTTTGTAAATTTAGCTGTAATTTTTAATTGATTATCAAACTGTTACCAGTCATTTCCTTTGGCTTTTTCAGTCCCATCATATCTAATAAAGTAGGTGCTATATCTGCTAATATACCTTCTCTTAATTCAATATTTTCTCTTTCTCCAACCATTATTAGTGGCACTTTGTTAGTAGTGTGAGAAGTAATAGGGCTACCATCCTTTTCATCTATCATCATCTCCACATTACCATGATCAGCAGTTATTAAAGCTTTGCCTCCCTTTTTTAAAAGTAAATCAATTATTTCACCTAAACAGTAATCCACTGTTTCTACAGCTTTTATTGCTGCTTCTACTACTCCTGTATGCCCCACCATGTCAGGATTTGCAAAGTTTAATATTATTAGATGATATTTATTCATATTTAATCTATTTAACACTTCATCTTTTACTTCTATAGCACTCATTTCTGGCTTTAAATCATAAGTAGCTACTTTAGGAGATGGAATTAATACTCTATCCTCATTTTCATAAGGTTCTTCTCTTCCTCCATTAAAGAAAAATGTTACATGAGCATATTTTTCTGTTTCTGCAATTCTCAACTGATTAAATCCTAATTTACTTATATATTCTCCTAAAGTGTTTTCTGGTTTTTCTGGCTTAAAAGCAACATAGACATTTTTTATAGTTTTGTCATATTCAGTCATAGTAACAAAAAAAGCATCTACTACTTTTTCTCTTTGAAAACCTTCAAACTCATCATCTACAATAGCTCTGGTTATTTGTCTAGCCCTATCAGGTCTAAAATTAAAAAATATAACCGAATCTCCACTATCTATAGTAGCCACAGGTTTATCATTTTGAGTAATTACTGTTGGTATCACAAATTCATCATTTATTCCTTCATCATAAGATTTTTGTACAGCCTCTATTGGAGAAGTGTCTTTTTTCCCTTTGCCTAAAACCATAGCCTCATAAGCAAGCTTAGTTCTTTCCCATCTATTATCCCTATCCATAGCATAATATCTACCTGATACTGTTGCAATATGTCCTACACCAATCTCTGTAATTTTTTCTTCTAATTCTTCTAAATGTTTTTTTCCAATAGTTGGGGGTACATCCCTTCCATCTAGGAAAACATGAATATATACATCTTCTAAGCTTTGCCTTTTGCATAATTCTAATAATGCATATAAGTGGGTATTATGGGAATGTACTCCACCATCTGATAATAAACCCATTATATGAAGTTTTGATTTGTTTTTTTTAACATTATCTATAGCTTGTAGAAATTCCTTCTTATTGAAAAATTCCTCATTTTCTATGGACTTAGTTATCTTGGTCAATTCTTGATATACTATCCTACCAGAGCCTATATTTAAATGTCCAACCTCTGAATTCCCCATTTGACCATCTGGTAATCCCACCGCCATACCACTAGCTTCCAATTTTGTATTTGGATATTTTTTTAAATATCTATCAAAATTTGGAGTATCGGCTAAATATATAGCATTTCCTTCATATTCTTTTCCTAATCCCCAACCATCTAATATTATCAACATTGTTGGTTTGATCATATCTTTATCCTCCACATCTAATAGTTTATTAATTTTACAAAATCAGAAGCATTAAGGCTTGCACCTCCAACTAATGCTCCATCTATCTCCTCTTTATCCATTAATTCCTTTATATTATTAGGTTTTACACTGCCTCCATACTGGATTCTTATATTTTTACTTATATCTACACCATATTTTTTAGAAATCGTGTTTCTAATAAAACCACACATTTCATTGGCATCATCACTAGATGCAGTTTTTCCTGTACCTATAGCCCAAATTGGCTCATATGCAATAACTATATTTTCAATTTCCTCTTTTTTATTTATACCTTCCAAAGCTTTTAATACTTGTTCTTTAACTATTTCTTTTTCTTTAGCCTTTTCTCTATCTTCTAAAGTTTCTCCTACACATACTATAGGTTTAATGCCATGTCTTAATGCTGATTTAATCTTTTTGTTTACAGTTTCATCAGTTTCATTAAAATACTGCCTTCTCTCAGAATGTCCTATTATACAATAATCTATCCCTATTTCTTTTAGCATTAAAGGGGATATCTCTCCAGTATAAGCTCCACTATCTTCCCAGTGCATGTTTTGAGCACCTAATTTTATATTAGTTCCTTTTAACTCTTTTTTTACCTCATATAAACTAGTAAATGAAACGCATACTACAACTTCTACATTTTCATTTAAATTATAGCTTTTAATTTCATTAATTAATTTTAGGGATTGGGATATAGTATTATTCATTTTCCAATTCCCTGCAATAATTGGTTTACGCATCAAAACCCTCCTTTATTTATCACTAATAGCTGCAATTCCTGGTAACTCTTTCCCTTCTAAAAATTCCAAAGACGCTCCTCCTCCTGTAGAAATATGGGTCATCTTTTCTGCAAAACCAGCTTTTTCTACAGCAGCAGCACTATCACCACCACCAACTATCGTTATAGCATCAGACTCTGCCATAGCTCTAGCTATAGCATAAGTTCCCTTATTAAAGTTCTCCATTTCAAATACTCCCATAGGTCCGTTCCAAACTATAGTTTTTGCTTTCTTTATTTCCTCTGTAAATAACTTTATAGTTTCCTCACCTATATCCATTCCCATCATATCTGCAGGAATATTCTCTACACTAACTGTTTTAAATTCCGTATCATTTTTAAATTCCTTAGCCACAACCACATCTACAGGTAATAATAATTTTGCTCCTCTTTTTTCAGCTTCTTTTAAAAGCTCATTAGCCAAATCTAATTTATCTTCTTCAAGTATAGATTTACCAATTTCATAGCCTTGAGCTTTTAAAAATGTATAAGCCATGCCTCCTCCAATTAATATAGTATCCACTTTGTTTAATAAATTTTTTATGACCCCAATTTTATCTGATACTTTTGCTCCACCTAATATAGCCACAAAGGGTCTTTCTGGATTTTCTAACGCTTTACCCATAATGGATATTTCTTTTTCCACTAAGTAGCCCACTGCTGATGGCAACCAATTAGAAATTCCAACATTGGAAGCATGAGCCCTATGAGAGGTACCAAAAGCATCATTTATATATAGATCTCCTAAAGATGCTAATTCTTTTGCAAAACTTTCTTCATTCTTTTCTTCTTCTTTTCTAAATCTTGTATTCTCTAAAAGAACTACATCTCCTTCTTTCATGTTGGCAACTATTTCCTTAACATTATCACTAACAACTTTATCATCTTTTGCAAATATAACATCCTTATTTAGCAATTCTGACAATTTTTTAGCTACTGGTGCTAAACTATATTTAGGATTTGCTTCTCCTTTTGGTCTTCCTAAATGAGACATAAGTATCACCTTAGCACCATTTTCCATTAAGTACTTAATTGTAGGTAAAGAACTAACTATTCTTCTATCATCAGTAATATTTCCCTCATCATCCATAGGAACATTAAAATCACATCTAACCAATACTCTTTTACCTTGTACTTCTATATCCTCCAATGTCATTTTGTTTAGCATTTATATCACCTCTCAAACTAATTTAATTTATAAGTAATAATTGTCTAGATTTATTTTAAAATCCAATTGGGCGACCTTTAGTCGCCCTTAAATTTAATTATTTATTTGCTACCATCGCTGCTAAATCAACTACTCTATGAGAATATCCCCACTCATTATCGTACCATGAAACTACCTTTACCATATTATCAATTACCATAGTTGATAATCCATCTACTATAGAAGAACGAGGATCACCCTTATAATCTACAGATACTAAAGGCTCTTCTGAGTAACATAATATACCTTTTAATGAACCTTCACTTGCAGCTTTAAATGCATTATTTATTTCTTCCGCTGTTGTAGCTTTCTCTACTTCAAAAACCACATCTACAACAGAAACTGTAGGAGTTGGAACCCTCATTGCAAATCCATTCAATTTTCCTTTTAATTCTGGAATAACTAAAGCTACTGCTTTAGCTGCTCCTGTAGTAGTAGGTATAATTGATAGAGCTGCCGCTCTTGCTCTTCTTAAATCTTTATGTCTTTTATCCAATATTTGTTGATCATTAGTATAAGCATGAACAGTAGTCATAAGACCTTTTTTAATTCCAAAATTATCTAATACTACCTTTGCTACTGGAGCAAGACAATTGGTTGTACAAGAAGCATTAGAGATAATATTATGCTTTTCTGGATCATATTTATCTTCATTAACTCCCATTACTATAGTAATATCTTCATTCTTTGCAGGGGCTGTAACTATAACCTTCTTAGCTCCTGCTTCTATATGTTTAGATAATCCTTCTCTGTCTCTAAAAGCTCCTGTAGAATCAATTACTAACTCAACTCCTAAATCTTTCCATGGAATTTCTGAAGGATTTCTATGATCTACTCTTTTTATCTTCTTTCCATTGATTATAAATCCATCTTCTACCACTTCTATAGTTCCATTAAATTTCCCATATAATGAATCATATTTAAATAGATGAGCTAAAGTATTTAAATCTCCTGAGGCATTTAATGCTACTATTTCAAAATCATCTACATCATTTTCAAAGTAAATTCTTAAAAAATCTCTCCCTATTCTTCCAAATCCACTTAATCCAACTTTCATTGTCATAAATATTCCTCCTTAATATTGTATTTTTATATTAAAGCTACCTTGTAGCTTTTTTAGCTATTTTAATTATTTTTTTTGCAGCTCCTTCATCAGTTATAATTGTCATATTCTTTCTTAGTGATGCTATAGCCATTATAGCTTCTGCTTTTTCTTCCCCTCCAGCAACTCCTATTACATTATCTATCTTTTGAAAAGTATCTAAAGATATTCCTACAGTTAAAGATTCCCATACTTCTTTTCCTTCTATATTAAAATAGTGACCAAAAGCCTCAGCAACAGCACCTTTATTAATTATATCATCAATTTTTTCTTTCGAAAGCTGTCTTCTTTTTGCCATTACATCAGCTCTTCCAATACCAAATATTAATATGTCCATATCACGTATCAATTCTATTATTTCCTTTACATCAGGTACATTAAGTATTGCGTTCAAGGTTACTTTATCTACATTATCTGGTACATGTAGCAATTTATAATTAGCATCTAACTTTTTAGCTAGTTTTGCAGCTATACTATTGGATTGAGTTTCTACCTCTTTTCCTAACCCTCCTCTAGCCGGAATAACTAATACATCATTTGCAACTTTTCCTAATGGCATTTCTTCTGCTACATGAGCCATTGTAGTTCCACCGGTCACTCCTATTATAGAACCTTCTTTTATTAATTTCCTTAGAGTCATAGAAGCAACCTTGCCCATATCTTTCAATGTTAAATTATTATCATCAGAATTTCCTGGAACTATTAGAATCTTATCTACTTTTAATAAATTTGTTAGTGCTTCTTCTAAATTTGAAATTCCTTTTATTCTATGCATGATTTTTTCCATTTCTTTAATTACATTTTTTCCTTCCTCTGTTACATACATACCCATGCTTTCTATATTCAACAATCCATATTCTTTGAGAATGTTTACTTCCCTTCTAATAGTTCTTTCTCCTATATTAAGTTGATATGATAGTCCTCTTCTACCAATAGGTTGATTATAATATATAGTCCTTAAAATATTATATCTCAATTCAATTATATCAAATACTTCAGGGACAATTTTTTTTCCCAATTCAATTAAATCCATATTAATTAGCCCCACCTTTTGTAAACTAATCACAAATAGTATATGAAAAATACATAATTTTAAACCTCCGGGACATATAGTGTCCCTTATGTATAAAATCTGTCCCATGACCTGCAAAAATTAAAAGGCAATTTCACCTTAATCTAATTATAAACCATATGAACTTTCTTTTCAATAGTTATTAAGCCATAAAAAACATTAATATAAAATTAGAGTTGGTCATATTACCAACCCTAGGATCAACAATTTTACACCTTAATAAAATTAATATCTTCTCCTCACAGTTGAAGATGGAATCTCCAATTCATCTCTATATTTTGCAACAGTTCTTCTGGAAATATTTATACCTTTAGCTTTTAATATATCCGATATTTTCTGATCACTGTAGGGTTTTTTGGGATTTTCTCTTTCTATTAAATCCTTAATAATAGACTTAATACTAATAGAAGATATCTCACCACCATCAGTGGCAAAACCACTAGAAAAGAAAAATTTTAATTCATACAAACCCTTCGGAGTTTGAACATATTTACCATTTGTAGCTCTACTCACTGTTGATTCATGCATTTCAATATCTTCAGCCACTTCACTCAATGTAAGCGGTTTTAAACCTTTTTCTCCAATTTCGAAAAAGTCCTTTTGAAATTTTAATATAGACTCAATTACTTTATATATAGTCATTCTTCTCTGCTCAATACTTTTAATTATCCACATAGCAGAATTTAATTTTTTAGTGAGATATTCTGTAGCTTTTGCATCTTTCCCTTTTTGTAATAATTCTTTATAAAAATTATTTATATTAAGCCTAGGTCCTGTAACATCATTTAATATTATAATATATTCCCCATCTATACACTCGATGGTAGCATCAGGAGTTATATATTTTACTTGTTCTTCGCTACTAAAACATCTTCCTGGTTTAGGTTCTAGTGTTTTTATATAATCACATGCTTCTTGAACTTCATCTATGTCCATATCCAGTTCCTTTGCTATTTTAGATAATCGATTATAAGCAATATCTTCTAGATAATGATTAATTATTATTTCTACTTTAGGGCTTTTATTTTTATCTTTTCTAATCTGTAACAACAAACATTCTTTAAGATTCCTTGCCCCAACTCCTGTAGGCTCAAAACCTTGAATTATAGATAAAACGTTTTCAACCTTTTTAGGATTTACTCTAAAATCCTTAGCCACTTGTTCTACTGAAGCCATAAGATATCCGTTTTCATCAATATTCTCTATTAATATCTCTCCTATTTTCCTTTCCTCTTTGCTTATTTCTAATACATTTAATTGAAAAAACAGTTCATCTTTTAAAGATGGAGAATAACTAATAAAATTATCAAAACTATATTCTTTTGCATTTTTATCCACTTGAGGTCGATAGCTTACATCGTCATCTTTACCTATATACTCTTTCCAATCAATTTCTTCTTTTTCGTCAACATAATCATCTATGTTTTCATAATCTTTTGTTGAATTCTCCAGTTCTAATAAAGGATTTTCTTCTATTTGTTTTTCCAAATACTCATTTAACTCTTGACTAGTAAATTGAAGTAATTGAATAGCTTGTCTTAATTCAGGCGTCATTACTAATTTTTGAACTTGTTCAAGGGCTAAGTCATATCCTAACTTCATTAGGTTCACTCCTATTATTATCAATAATATTAATAAAAAATTTGTTATCCTACCTTACTCGCTTAGTATTATTATATCAAATATTGCCACTAGATCAAAATACCAAATAAGTACAAATTTTTAATTAAAACCTTTGTTCTGTACAGAACAAAGGTTTTAATTAATCTTGATCCTTTTCATAAGGTATACCATTAGCTGCAGGACCAGTAGCTTCTCCAACGAAGAATACTAATACTATTATAGTTATAATATAAGGTATCATAGCTAATATTTGGGATGATATTTTTAAACTTGTACCTCCTAAATATACTGCTAAACCTTGTGCTATTCCAAATAATAAACAGCCCCACATAGCTCCTTGAGGCTTCCAATTACCAAATATCATGGCTGCCAATGCAATGAACCCTTGCCCTGATATTAATGATATTCTATAATTTGATACTACGGCAATACTCAATGCTGCTCCACCAAAACCTGCAAGTATACCAGAGAGAATAACCGCTAAGTATTTTATTTTAAAAACATCTATTCCTAAAGTATCCGCTGCTCTCGGATGTTCACCTACAGATCTTAACCTAAGTCCTAATTTAGTTTTATATAATATAAACCAGACCAATATCACCAATAAAAATGCAATATATACTGTTGCATATTGATTTAATACAGAATTCCAAAAAGAATTTGTAGAAAAAAATCTATCAAGAGGTCTTGGAATTTTATGATTTAAATCCAAAGGCAATGTCATAGCAGCCCCATCAAAAAATATCTTACATAGATATAGTGCTAATCCTGGTCCTATAAAATTTATAGCAGTACCTGATATTACATGATCTGCAGCAAATGTTACACATGCAACAGCATGCAACAATGCTAACGCACCGCCAGATAATCCAGCTGCTAAAAACCCTAACCATGGATTACCCGTAAAATATGATACCGCTGCACCTGTAAATGCACCAATAGTCATCATACCTTCTAACCCTATATTTACTACACCTGCGTTTTCAGATATAACCCCACCCAAAGCAGTATACATCAATGGTGCTGCATACATTAAGCTAATCCCTAATATTATTCCTAAATCATTTAATGCTTTCAACTTCCCCACCTCTTTTCTTTTCTCTATAGGAAATAATCATTTCAACTAGCTTTGGCATTGCTATGAAGAATACTATAATACCTATTATTATATTTATTACCTCAAACGGTGCACCTATAGCTGGCTGTAATTTACTACCACCATATTTTAAAGCACCAAATAATAATGCTGCAGGTATACATCCTATAGGATTGTTCCCAGAAATTAGAGATACCGCTATTCCATCAAATCCATAACCTTCCATTATAGCTAATATAGCTGTTTCTTTGGATACTCCTAATACTTGAGTTGCTCCTGCTAATCCAGATAATGCGCCTGCTATCATCATAGATACCACTATGTTTTTCTTAACATCTATACCGCCATACTCAGCAGCATCTTTATTGAACCCTACTGCCCTAAGTTGATAACCTAATGTAGTATGTTTTAATATATACCATATTAGCATAGCTACCAATATGGCAATTATAAAACCATAATTTACTGGTGGATTTAAAAATTCTTTCCAAAACTTATGCTCTACTAAAAAAGCTTTTCCAGCTTCAGAAGTTTTCCATTTTCCTAGTACATTTATACTAGCAGACTCCAATATCCTATGAGATGCATCTTTGTTAGGTCTTTTAAATGCTTTGGTAAATACCATAAAATTGCTAAAATATAATGCAATCCAATTTAACATAATAGTGGTAATTACTTCATTTATTCCAAATTTTGCTTTCAATAACCCAGCAAATCCAGCCCACAACGCTCCTGCCAATGCTCCAGCTAATAATGCTACTATTGGATGAATAATTGGAGGAAGTTTTACAAAATAACCTACTAAAGTTGCAACTAAACTACCTATTATAAATTGTCCTTCTGCTCCTATATTAAATAAGCCTGTTCTAAAAGCAAATGCTACCGATATACCAGTTAGAATTAATGGAGTAGACCTAATTATAGTCCATGATATATACTTAGGACTTCCAAAAACACCCTTTATCATAACTCCATAAGCTTCTAAAGGATTAAACCCTGCTATCAATAATACTATAGCCCCTACAATTAGTCCCAACAATATGGATATTCCTATCATTATAAATCTATTTCGCTTCATCTATTGTACCTCCTCCAGCCATTAAGTAACCTAGAGTTCTTTCATCTGCTTCTTTTGCATCCATTATATCTATAATTTTTCCATTAAATATAACTGCTATTCTATCAGAAAGATTCATAATCTCATCTAATTCAAAAGAAATTAATAATACTGCTTTTCCATTATCCCTTTGTTCTATTAAATACTTGTGAATAAATTCGACAGCTCCCACATCTAATCCCCTTGTAGGCTGCGCTGCTATTAATACATCAGGATTATTGGATATTTCTCTAGCCAATATAACTTTTTGTTGATTACCACCAGAAAGTTCACCAACTTTATGATTATGATCTTGTGGTCTTATATCAAATTTATCTATAAGTTCTATTGCAAAATTTGAAATTGATTCATGATTTAATCTACCTTTAGTAGAAAAAGGTTCTTTATAGTAATTTTCTAGTATCATATTTTCAGCAACTGTAAATTCCAATACTAATCCTCTTCTTTGCCTATCTTCAGGAATTGTATTAATTCCACTTTCAATTATCTCTTTAGGAGTTAAATTAGTTATATCTTTTCCATTTAAAGTAACTACTCCACTTTCTACTGGTCTTAATCCTGTAATTCCTTCTATAAATTCCGATTGCCCATTACCATCAACTCCAGCAATTCCCAATATTTCTCCTCTATGCAATTTCAAAGATAAACCATTTACTGCATTTAAATTCCTATTATCTTTAACTACTAAATTATCGACTTTTAATATAACATCTCCTATATCTACTTCTTTTTTGTCTACCTTAAAACTTACTTGTCTTCCTACCATCATAGCTGCTAAATCCTCTTCTGCTATATCTGCCACCTTTACTGTATCAATCTTTTTACCCCTTCTTATGACTGTGCAGTAATCTGCTACCTGCTTTATTTCCTTAAGTTTATGAGTAATTATAATAATAGTCTTTCCTTGATCAGATAAACTCTTCATTATTTCCATCAATTCATCTATTTCTTGAGGAGTCAATACTGCAGTTGGCTCATCTAATATCAAAATATCTGCTCCTCTATACAGAGCTTTTAATATCTCAACCCTTTGTTGCATTCCTACTGATATATCATGTATTTTAGCATTAGGATCTACATGAAGACCATATTTTTTAGATAATTCTTCTATTTCCTTAGTAGCTCTTTCAATATCTAAAACTCCCATGTTTTTAGTAATTTCCATACCTAATATTATGTTTTCTACTACAGTAAATGTTTCTACTAACATAAAATGCTGATGAACCATTCCAATACCGTTCTCTATTGCAACACTAGGATTAGTAATATCAATTTTTTTACCATTTATATATATTTCTCCAGAGGTTGGTTTATATAAACCATATAATATATTCATCAAGGTGGTCTTCCCAGCCCCATTTTCCCCCAATAATGCATGTATTTCTCCTTTATGAACTGTTAAATCAATATTATCATTTGCAACAAAGTCACCAAACTTCTTAGTAATATTTTTCATCTCAATAACTTTAGTATTAAAATCAATACTCAATAGGACCCCTCCTATCTAATATTTTTGCAGCTCAGGCATAGGTCTGAGCTGCAATTTCTTATTTTATTATAATGTTTTCATAAATTCTTTAAAAGTTTCTTCATTATAAGGTACTTCTATTTCCCCATCTATTATCTTCTTTTCTAATTCTTTCACTTCTTCAAGTATTTCCTTTGGTACATGCTTATCAGAAGTTGGTGCAATACCTACTGCTCCTTCTTCTAAACCATATACTACAGTTTGACCTCCCGGGAAATTGTCTTCTACTAAATCCTTCACTACATTATAAACTCCAACATCAACACGTTTCATAGCTGATGTAAGTACATTATCTGGTGCTAAGTAGTTTTGGTCTCTATCTACACCAATTGCCCATTTATCTTGCTCTTTTGCAGCTTCTATAACTCCATTTCCTGTATCTCCTGAAGCATGGAATATAATATCTGCTCCTTGTTGATACATTTGAGTAGCAATTGCTTTACCCTTAGATACGTCTGAGAAGGATTCAGCATATTGATTAAGTATTTCTATTTCTTTTCCTAATTCTTTAGCAGCATATTGAACTCCTGCTTGGAATCCATAGTCAAATCCCCATATAACATCTCCTGCAGTACCTCCAACAAATCCAACTTTATTAGTTTCAGTCATTTTACCTGCAATATATCCTACTAAGAAAGATGATTGCTCAGCTTTAAATACAACTCCTACTACATTATCAGGTGTTTTATCACCATAAGAAAAGTCAACAATTGCATATAATTGGTCTGGATTATTGGTTGCTGCATCAAGTAATGCATCACTTAGTTTATAGCCTATACCCCATATTAAATCATTACCTGCATCCAATAAAGTTTCAAAGTTAGGTGCAAAATCAGCATCTTGTTGTGATTCTACATAAGATACTTTTATACCAAAATCCTTTTCTGCTTTTTTTAAACCTTCCCATGCTGACTGGTTAAAAGATTGGTCATGAACTCCTCCTTCATCTGTTACCATAGCAACTTTAATATCTGATTTTGGCTTTTCAGCATTATTTCCACATCCAGCCATGCTAAAAACTAATACTCCAATCAATAAAAAAACTAACAACTTTTTCTTCATTTTAAAACTCCCCTTTCTCATATAGTATTATTAGTAGGTTACTATTAAAACTATAACTTATTTGGGTAATCACACACTACTTTAATTAATAATAATTACCACCTTTATTTGTAAAATACCTTTATTTTTTAGTACTGAACTAATTTATATTATATCATATTATTTTTATAATTAAAAACTTGAATTATTTATTTTTAACTCATTTAAGCACATTTTAAGAACAGTAAAATATTAAATAATTTTCTATATGGTAAATCAAAATAAAGCATATAAATAAAAAATACTCCAATAACTCTTGGAGTATTGGAGTATTTTAACAAGGATCAGAACCTTTAGATACATATCCTGCTTTAGATAATATTTCTATAGCTTTATCTAGCTTTTCTTCATTAACCATCACAATAGGACCAGTACATCCCATTCCTGATTCAGCATAAATGCCTTCTTTCCACAATGTTTTAACAGCATCTTCTAATTCCATTATATCTATACCCGAAATTGTACCAGTAACTGTTTCAGCTGGTGGAGCTTCCACTTCTTCATCTTCTTCTGATTTTTTTGTATCCTTTGTAAGTCCTTTTAATATCTCCTTAATACCAGCTTTATTTGCTTTTTCAAATTCCGATTTGGCTATAGCCTTAACATTGCCTCTAACTAAATCTGCACCATAGCTAATTGCGTTAGCAACTACAGGAGTTCCAGAAGCTCTAGATAATATTAAAATCAATCTATTATAATCTTCACCAATTCCTGGTCCATAAGCATATCCCAACGACTCATAACTTCCTCCAGTAGTATATGAAGAAAATACCTTAATTAATATATTTCCTGTTAATGTATCTGTAACCATCACATCTGGTACTCCTGCTAACAGGTCATTTCCTCTCATAATGCTTCCACCATCTGCTCTAACAGACTCAGCAAAATTAATTTCATAACCATTATCATTCAACTCATTAAACACTCGTTCAACCTGTCTAGCTCCGTCTACATTTAATATTCCTACTGTAGGATTTTCTATCCCAATAGCTTTTGCAGTTATTATTCCACTTATACCGTTTATAACCATAGCTTCAACTCTATGAGGAGATGAAGTACCAGTTGTTGTGGCAATTATCATTTCCTTACCTTTTCCTGGTGTTATAACTCTTCCTACTGTGGAAACCCCAATAGGGAAACTATAATGCATTGTAACACAAGCATCTATTTCTCCACTATCTAATAATTCTTCCATTTTTTTGTGCCCATCTTCTTCTGTTTCAACTATTACTTGTGTTAGTTCTGTATCATATTTAGGTCCAATTAATACTACTTCAATAGAAGGATCCCTCTTTTGAGCAAGTTCTGCACCTTTTACTAAATTTTCTACTCCATGTTCTGATCCTAAAGTAGTTAAACCCACTCTTATTCTTTCACCAAATTGACCCGTTTCTATAGCATCTGCTATATTATTAAAAACCTTTCCAATCATCTTTTTAACATTATTTTCTACCATTTTTATATCACCTCTAATCCTGAAGTAGATGAGATGCAAAATCTCTCATGGCTTCAGCTATAAGTGCTTTAATTTCTTCTTCTGATATAACTTTCTCTTCTTCTGTTTTTCCTGAGTTTTTCTCCACTATAATGGAAACACCATCAAATAAATTAGTCATTCTTCCTAAGAATAAACTTCCTTTGCCTATTATCATTGCATTGTTTATTCTACCTTCTAATATGTCTTCTCTAGCAAATCCTAGATAAGGTACTCCAGATGGAATATGCCCTTGTGTTGGTGCCCAACCTACCATTCCATGTTTTTTAATGAAATCTAGCATTTGAGACCTTTCTAGATCTTTTCTCATTACTCCTAAAGCACCTATCATCTTATAATTTGCATTTGGCACATCTCCTGCGCCCGCTGGTTTTGTAATATCAGGATTTTGCATTTCTACTGAATATTTATCAACATCAGTAATTTTTAAATTACCTTTTTCTAAAGGAGCAGTAACTAAAGAAGTCATTACAGCTTGTGGTGATGAACCAGTCCCAACTGTATGCCTTCCAACTAAATCAGTCCTCAATACTGGATTTACACCATCATTCTCACTTACTAGTACTGCAAATCCTCCAATTACATCTTCTAATATTGGCATGTCATTTTCTACATGGTTTTTCCCATTCATGCCTAACTTTGCTGTTGAACCACCAGAAATAACTACCACATTTTTAAATGTTCCTGCCTGCACTAATGAAGAAGCTATAATTAAAGCATGAGTTGGAGCTGCACAAAAACCTCTTGTATCTGAACCTGTGGTATTTTTAAATCCAACCATTTCAGCAATTGATTTGGCAAAATTACCTCCCCCTCTTTGGTTCATATCTCCACATGCTTCTTCTGAACATTCTATTATATATTCTACATCGTCAGGATTTATATTGTTTTTAGCTATTAGATTCAAACCAGCTAAAACACCTGATGCCTTACATGCAATGTTTTCAAATAATACATGAGCTTTTAAATTTTCATCTACATCATGTGCTCTTTTTACACAGCCAACCATTTCTCCATCAAAATATATGCCTTCTGCCCCTTGTTCTTTTACTAACTTTTCAATATCTGTTAAATCTTCTCCAGTTTTAAGTCTAGATATTAAATCATCTCTATCTTTCATTATAGGATGAGATTCTAACTTAGCCTTAACTTTTTCTGTAAATTCTTTGGTCAATTTAACTAAATCAAAAGTATCTACTATTTTCATCAATCCAATAAACTCATCCTCTGGCATAATCTCTCCATATTTTCCAAATCTAGACGCATCTTCTAATGGTTTATTATACCAAGGTTGTGGATGTTCTCCTAATTCTTCTGGTGTCATATTACCTATATAAACTTGATTAGGCATATAATTTATAACTTCTTCAAAGTCACGTAAATGGTTTGGTAACTTTTTTAAATACTCAGAATCTGGATTTAATATTCTTTCAGTCGTTTGAGTAGTTCCATTATTGATAACCATATCTTTAGCATGCACTAATATATAACTAGCACCTTTTACTACAGGATAACTCATAATTCCACCTCCATGAATTTTATGTAATATTTTTATAATCTTTAAATGGGTGATAAAAATCACCCATTTAAAGTTTTAAAATTAATCTTCAAATACAGTTTGTTCTTCTACATCAGTTGTTAAAGCAACTAATGCTTTTTCAACTAACTTTCTTCTTAAAGCTTTTTCCTCTTCAGGATCTAGGTTTGGATTTCCTAATGGATGAGGAATAGCAATTGTTGGCACTATTCTATTTGCACCTACTGTAAGTGAAATTGGTACTACTGTACACATGTGAACTACAGGAATTCCTGCTCTTTCAATTTCTTTTACCATCGTTGCACCGCAACGTGTACAAGTACCTCAGGTTGAAGTTAATATAACTGCATCTACACCATCAGCCACTAATTCTTTACCAATTTCTTCTGCAAATTTTTTAGCATTAGCAACTGATGTTCCATTACCTACAGTAGTGTAAAAATATCTGTGAAGTTTGCCGATTTTACCTTCTTTTTCCATTTCTCTTAACACATCAACTGGCAATACTCTATCAGGATCTTCGTTAGCATATACTGGATCATATCCGCCATGAGCAGTTTCATGATCTTCACTTGTCAAATCATCAAAACCTTCTATATCATATTTCCCATATTTAGATGCTGATGAAGATTCAATATGATCTGGATTTCCTTTAGGCACAATTCCACCAGAAGTTACTAAAGCTATTGTAGCCTTTGAAAGATCCTTTATCGCTGGTTGTGGATCTACTCTATCAAAATCTGGCATTGGAAATTCAGTTACAAAATCTTCACCTTTTAATTTTTTAAGCAACATTTCTACTGCTCTTTCAGAACCTCTTTTATCAGTAAAGTAATTTTTCCTAATTCCTCTTGGAATGTACCCTTCTTCCTCTGGGGATCCTATTTCTTCGCCTTTTGCAATTTTTAGTGCTAAAGGTGCCATTTTCTTAACTGCATCTCTCATACCTGCAGCAGAATTCTTAGTAGATACTATATATACACTTTTTTTGTACATATCTGCTCCAGGATTTTCTTCATACATTCCAGTTATAGCTGGAATACCTAATTCAGTTTGGACTGCGTCTGCAATTGTTCCACATGCAACACCATATCTACCTGCATTAAACGCTGGTCCTGCTATAAATAAATCTGGATCCTGTTCTTTTACCATTTTTAAAATTTCAGCTTTTGCCTCTTCTACATTCTCATTAAAATAGCTATCACCACATATAATGGTAGCAACTATTTCTGCTTCACCATTAAATTCTTTATTTAAAGCCATTCCTGGTCCAACAACGCCTTCTCTAATTTCTGGTTTATAATCTGCTTTTTCTTCTCCACCTATTCCGGCAAAAAACTGGTTAATATAATGGACTACTTTAATTTTCCCCATTAGATTCCCCCCTCTCTTTTTTTCTAGGGAATTAATCTTTAAATTTACAATATTCTTCTCTTATACTCTTTACTTCGTTTATAATTTCATCAACATCTAAAACCATTTCCATCATACCTATTTGTTCATCATAAACTTCTGGATCTACAGATTCTTTAAATTCTGGTTCTACTGCATGATAAACTCTAAGTCCTAACTGGACTCCTGCTAATGGACCTGCAAAAGTTGGGTCTCCGGCTGTAACCGTTTCAGCTGCTAATCCTGCTGCTTCAGGTTCAGCTCCACCTATTATAACGATTACATTTTCAGCACCATATTTTTCTGTTAATTCTTTAACCCTTCTTTGGTTCTCTAGGTCCATAGCGCCTGCAGCAGTTCAGACGAAACATTCAGTTGATGAAAATACTACTTCTGCATCAGTAGTTTTTACACATTCTTCAATAGCTGGTCCTGGTATACCATCTCTATCGCCAATAATTATAACTTTTTTATTCTCATCAAATATTGACATATCCACACATCCTTTCTTATGTTTTTCTTAATTATTTTTATTTCTACTAAATGTAAATATTAATATCCTTTCGCAGACATCTTATTAAATCCTAATTCATTAGTCGCACCTGTTATAGCTTGAAGTTCTACTGTTATGGAACCATCTTCCTTCAAACTTCCATCAAAGCCTCCTGCTATAACATTTACAAACTCTATATGTCCAATTACTTTATCCATTGGTGGTAATTCAACAATTTCATTAGCATTTCCTGCTGTTACCACTGCATCTGCAAGAGGATCAGCATCAGCTAATGATTGACTAGCACCATCTCGTCCTGCATACTCATCAGTTATAATAACAGTTTTTATGCCTTTTTGTTCAATTTTCTTACAGTTCATTATAAGGTCGGTATCTGGATTACCAAACCCTTCTTGTGAAATTATTACTCCATCTAAATCTAGATATTCTGCTAGTTTAGCTGTCCAATTAGAAGACCTTTCCTTGTCTGCTAAATATACATTTTCATTAGTTATAATAACCCCAACAAAGTTTAATTCTTTTCCATGTTTTTTATATAGATCTTCTATAACTGGATTGTTTAGATGATGATAAGTGGTATTCTTATCACAAGCAGATACACAATTTCCACTTATAATAGCTCCATCCATTATTTCTGTTGGATACAATATAGTTGGAACTATTTGTTTTGCATCTACTCCATATACATAGGTATCATGAAGCAAACCTTGTGATTGAAGCATTTGAACATAAGCTACTCTTGGAAGCTCTGGATACTCTTTTGCTCCTTCAAATAATGTTTTAGTTTCATATACTTCTACTTTATCAGGAGTTAATTCCTTTGCAACTTCTGCTAGGTAAGCTGCTGCTTTAAGTCCTGCAAATCTAACAGCTTTCTCATGATCATGTTGCTTCAAATTGTCCTGTGGTTCGCATATTAAAACTATATTGTTTAATTTTGAGAATGGAGTATATTCTGCTCCAGGTCCTGTCATATCTATAATGCCTTCCTGGAAACCTACAATTTTACCTGTAGTAACAACTGCACATCCTTTTAATACATTGGTTTTCCCACTACCAACAGTATCAACTTTAGATAATACTCCTGGGAAAATACCTCCTGGTCCTTCAACCTTAACTCTTGGCTCAATTACATCCTTAACAGGAGTAATTCTTACACTCTCACCAGGTTTTGCAATTTCTACGTCTACTTCTTTAAGGTGCTCATCTTCCTTTATTAAGGCTATCAATTCTTCTTTATTTACATAAAGCACCCCATTGTCAACTTTAGTTTCATTACCAAATTGAACATCTTTTATAAGCACATGGCCTAATTCAAGACGCATAAATTCACCTCCTCTAGTTCTAAAAACATCTATTTTAATTCTGGGCAAAGCCCAGAATTAAAAACTAATTTGCATACTTCTTAACCATTTCTTCTACAGCTGCTGGTGTAGCTTCAGATTCTGCTAATCTTTCTACTTCTTCTCCATCTTTATAAATAACAATAGCTGGTAATCCCATTACTTTTTGCTTTATTGCCAATCTTCTTGCCTTAGTAATGTCTAATGAACAAAATTTCACCTTGTCTCCATATTTTTCTGCTAACTTTTCCACATGAGGCATCAATGCCTTACATGGTTCACAAGTTGGTCCCCAATAATCTACTAATACTGGTCCTTCTGCCTTTAAAACTTCTTCTTCAAAATTTTCCTTTGTTAACTCTATCATAATTATCCCTCCTAAAATATTTTTTATTTATTTATTTATTTATTTTCCATATTCTGTCCCTTCTAGAGCATCAATATATTTTCCAGCCTGAACTGCTGCAATAGCTCCATCAGCAGTAGCTGTTACAACTTGCCTTAAAGATTTAACTCTACAATCTCCTGCAGCAAATACTCCAGGGATATTAGTTCTCATATCTTCATCTGTTACAATATATCCATCTTTCATTTCAACTTTTCCTTCAAATAATTTAGTAGCTGGTATAAACCCTATAAACACGAATATCCCAAAGGTTCCATCTTCTTCATCGGCAACTATTTCTGTTAACTCACCTGTTTTAACATTTTTAACTACCATTGACTCAACTATTCCATCACCTTTTATCTCTTCTACTACTGAGTCCCACATAAAATGTATTTTTTCATTATTAAATGCTTTTTCTTGAATAGACTTTGCAGCTCTTAATTCATCTCTTCTATGAATAATAGTAACCTTTCTAGCAAATTTAGTCAAATATATAGCTTCTTCTACTGCAGTATCTCCTCCACCTACTACATAAACCTCCATGTCCTCAAAGAAAGCAGCATCACATGTAGCACAGTAAGAAACTCCCCTGCCTGTTAATTCTTTTTCTCCTGGACAACCTATTTGTCTTGGATTAGCACCTGTAGCAATAACTATAGATTTTGCTTTATATTCATCTTTTTCTCCCTTTAATACTTTTATTTCACCTTCTAATTCTACATCTACAATAGGGTCTATTTTCCCTTCAGCTCCAAAACTCTTTGCTTGATCCACCATTCTTGCTATTAAGCTTGGTCCTGTAGCATTTTCTATAGAACCTGGATAATTAGCTACCTCTGCTGTTGTTACAATTTGTCCACCTGGTTTTTCTTTTTCAAGCATTAACGTTTTACGCCTATCTCTTGATGCATATATTCCTGCTGCTAACCCCGCAGGTCCTTGCCCTACAATGATAACATCATAAATTTCTGACATGTTTTTCACTCCTTTAGATATATTTTACAATATTTATAATGTTGATACTTAATTTTAATTGTAACATAATACGCTTGTAATATTTTAAATTTTTAAATAATTAAATAATTTGAATCCATTTTTTTAACGATAAGCCTTCCTCTTGAATGCAATTATGTATTATTTTCTTCTATTCTAGACAAGATATTATGACTACTGTTCTAAAACTTACTCTATCATAATAATACTGATAATACTTTACCTTATTATAATAAAATATGCAAATTTATATTTTATTAATCATTGACATAGTATATGATACCCATAAACATTAATTTAAAAACTAATAAGTTTAATTTGTTCATTATTTAAGTTTTTAAACATAATAAAAAACAGAATAGAAGAAGCACATAAGTGCCTTCTTACTCTGTTTTAAAACCTGAGAGTTTCCCCATCTAAATTGAATGGATTGCTCCTTCGGTGCTTAAAGCTTTTCAGAGTTTCGTCAAAATACGGTCCTTTTGCCTGAGATCATCGCTGTATATCGGCAGATATTATACAGCTTATTCCTTCGGCGCCATGTATGTAAATGGTCTCTCCCGTATTTGTCATCCGAAATGAAATAATATTAATTTTTTTAAAACATTGACATGTTTTTCACACCTCAAGTACATTATAATATATAAATTTAATTATAGCAAGACTTTTTATAGGTTTTTTATTTTCTTAATTTATTATTCTTTTAGTAAATCTAACACATAAAGAGATATATTTGAAGAATGGTCAGAAATTCTCTCAAAATTACTTAATAAATCCAAAAAGACTACTCCAGAACTTGGTTGACACAACAATTTATTTAATCTATCAATATGATTTGTTCTATATTCTTTTTCTAAAGCATCTATTTCCTCTTCCAACCTTAATACCTCTCTAGCTTTATCAAAGTCTGTATTTTCTAATGATTCCAAAGCTTTATGAAATACTTCTTGACTTTTATTGGCTATTTTATCAAATTCATCCATAGCTTCATCACTAAAATGTAATCTCTCATCAATAGCTAATTGAGACAATTCAGCTATATTGTCTGCATGATCTCCTACCCTTTCAATATCATTTACTACATTCATAAGTACATTCACTTGAACATGCTGTTCATCTGTTAAAGGTGCATTGGATAATTCTACTAAATATTCAACTATATCTTTTTCTAATCTATTAATAACTTTTTCTTGCGAAAATACTTCTCTTGTCATTTTTTCATCCTTGTTTTTAAAAGACATTGCAGCCAATGCTAAATTTTCTTCTACTATCTTACCCATTCTCAATACTTCTTTTATCACTTGACCTAGAGCAATAGAAGGAGTTTCTATAATTCTAGGATCCAAATATTTTACTCCAACTTCAACTTCTTCATCTTCTCCAGGAACTAATTTGTTTGCCGCTTTTACCAACAATCCTGCAAAAGGTAATTGAACTACTACATTTATTAAATTAAACAACGTGTGAGCATTAGCAATTTGCCTCTGTACATCATTAGGTGATAATTTTAAAACAATTGCTTCCACAGGGTTTCTAAGTATAGTCATAAAAATAATAGTACCTATTAAATTAAATAAAAAATGTATAACTGCTGCCCTTTTTGCTGTTTTATTGGTACCTATACTGGATATTAGAGCTGTAGTCGTTGTTCCAATATTATCCCCAAATAATATTGGAAATGCAATATTTAATCCCACTAATCCTTGAGAAGCTAAGGCTTGTAATAATCCAATAGAAGCACTACTACTTTGAACTATAGTAGTCAAACCTAAACCAACTAATATACCTAAAAAAGGATCAGTTAAACTAATCATAATTTTTTTAAACACAGGACTGCTTGCCAATGGCTTTAACCCACTACTCATCATATTCATGCCAATAAACAGTATACCAAATCCAATAAGAATCTCAGCTAAATTTTTCGATCGTTTTTTTGATGTGGCAATCCAAATACCTACTCCAACAGCAACTGCTAGTGGAGCAAAATCAGTTAAATTAAATGCTATTAATTGGGCTGTTATAGTGGTTCCTAAGTTAGCACCCATTATAACTCCAACAGCCTGTGTCAAATTCATAAGTCCAGCATTTACGAAACCTATTACCATAACCGTTGTAGCACTACTACTTTGTATCACCATGGTAACCAAAGCACCTACAATTACTCCCATTATTCTATTATTCGTTAGTATTTCTATTAATGTCTTCAACTTTTCCCCTGCAGCTTTTTGTAAACCCATACCCATTAAATTCATGCCATACAGAAAAAGTCCTAAACCGCCTAAAACAGGTAATGCTATATCCATTTTTATCCTCCTAATCCCCTATACTATAACTTTTTTGGGTATAAAATTTATAGTATATCTATTAGTACATCTAACATTAATATAATTTCAAAAGCTTAATTATCAAATATTTTACAAAATTTATTCTAAATAAGGAAAATTCAACTGTCTTAGTGCCTCAAATAGTATTATATTAACTGAATTAGCTAAATTTAGTGATCTTTTTATACCTTTTTTCATAGGAATCTTTATAGTTCTATCCCAATTAGAATATAATATTTCATCTGGCAAGCCTTTAGTTTCCTTACCAAATACTATAAAACAATTTTCCGTATAATTTACTTCAGTATATAATTTTTTACCTTTTGTAGTCGCAAAATAAAATTTATTATTAAAATGTTTTTCTTTCACTTCATTAAAACTGTCATAATAATATATTTTTACCAAGTGCCAATAATCCAATCCTGCTCTTTTTAAATACTTATCCTCAACAGAAAAACCTAAAGGTCTTACCAAATGAAGATTAGTGTTAGTCAATGCACAAGTTCTAGCTATATTCCCAGTATTTTGAGGTATTTCTGGTTCTACTAGTACAATATTTAACCCCATGAAACTCCCTTCTTTCTATACATTTAATGCATACTTTTCTATTGCTTTTGATACTCCATCCTCATCATTAGTATCAGTAATAACGTGTGAATGCTCTTTAGCAATATCATCGCCATTTTCCATGGCAATAGCTAAACCAGCTACTTGAAACATAGATATATCATTTTCGTTATCCCCTATAGCTATTACTTGTGATGTCTCTATATTTAATCTCTTACATAACCGTTTTAATCCTTCTCCTTTAGACACTCCTTTGCTCATAGCTTCTACATTATTATACCAAGAACTGGATATATCAATTCCTTCTATTTGTTTTAATGATTCTCTAAAATTCACTAATTTATCTTTGTCTTCTTCTATAAATACAAATTTATATATCTTAGGTACTTGGTCATTTAAAAACTTCAAAGGATCATTCAATACTTTAAACTTTATTTGTTGCTCGTTTAAACTATTTTTATTAACTCTATAATTTTTTACCACATCTTCATCTAATATTCTACTATAGAACGTATCCATATCATAAAAATGATAATATATATGATTCTTTTCTGCTAGTCTAATTAAATTTTCTGCTATTTCTATATCTAGGGCATTCTCGTATAATATATCTCTTTCACCATTAAGAGATACTACCGCTCCATTACATGCAACTATGGAACTACTTAACTGCAAAGATCTAGAGTAATATAGGGCAGATTTAAGAATTCTCCCTGTAGATAGTGCCACATACATCTCTTTCTCTATAACTTTATACAAAGTTTCTATATTTCTTTTAGATATTTTATTTTGACTATTTAATAGTGTGCCATCCATATCTATAGCTATTAGTTTATATTTCATCAGCAATCCTCCTCTTAAGTTTACCAAAAATAGCATATCATAAAAATTAAAATAGTCAATAAAAAACTTCATTTTGTGTTGACACAAAATGAAGTTTATAAAGGAATTACACAAATACTATTTGTGATTGGATTTCTTTCTATTGCTACTTCTAAATTATATGCTCTTTCAATATTAGGTTCATTGATAACTATACTGGGTTCACCTACTGCTAATATACGTCCCTCATTTAATAATAATATCCTATCAGAATATCTGGCGGCTAAATTTATATCATGAATGACTAATACTATTGTAGTTCCTTGTTTTTTATTTAATTCTTCTAAAAGCTTTAATATCTCCATTTGATGATTGATATCTAAATGGCTAGTAGGTTCATCTAATAATATGATATCTGGATTCTGAGCTAGGGCTTTGGCAATAATTACTCTTTGACATTCTCCACCACTTATTTCATTTATTCTTCTTTTCTTTAAATTATAGGTATTAGTTAGCTTTAAAGCTTCATCCACTATCTGGTAATCTTCTTCTTTTTCCTTCTCAAATCTACCAATATAAGGATATCTCCCCATTAATACTATATCTTCAACAGTAAATCCATAATCTATCACCGTGTTCTGAGATACCAAAGCTATACTTCTAGCTAATTCCTTTCCATTATAATCTTTAATATTCCTTCCTTGTACTAAAATAGTACCTGATTTAGGCTTATAAATATTATTTAACAATTTTAAAAGGGTAGATTTGCCTGAACCATTAGGTCCAATAATACTTATAAATTCACCTTGTTTTATCCTAAAACTTATATTATCAAGTATGTTTTCTTTTCCATATCCAAAACTTAAATTTTTTACCTCTACAGCATACATTCTTATCACCTACTATATGGATTTCTTACTTTTACGCAATAAATATATGAAAAAAGGACCTCCAAACAACGCAGTTATGATCCCAACAGGTATTTCCATAGGAGAAACAATAGTTCTTGCTATGGTATCAGTAAATATCATAAATATCCCACCCATAAGTGCAGAAGAAGGTAGTAGTATCCTGTGATCTGGCCCAACTATTATCCTGACTATATGAGGTATAATAAGACCTACAAAACCTATCATGCCACTTATAGATACAACCATTGAGGTCATAAATGTACCTAAAATTAATATACATGTCTTGGTTTTCTCTACTTCTACCCCTAAACTATGAGCAGATTCTTCTCCTGTCAACATTATGTTTAAATCCCTAGCAAAAAAATTCATAACTATTATAGATAATGTTATAGGTATAAAAAGCTTTATAACTGGTTCCCATCCTTTACCTGACAAACTACCTAATGTCCAATATATTATCTTATTCATATCCTTGCTATATATAACCATCAAAAAAGACATAATTGCAGTTAAAAACTGTCCTACAGCCACTCCTGATAACAGAAGTGTCGTTACAGGGACTTTTCGCTTTATCCTAGCCATATTATATACTACAAATACAGATACTAATCCTCCTATAAAAGCAAATAATGAGATAGTTGAAAATCCTAATATACTTATATCTAAATTAAATACAATAGATATACTAGCACCTAATGCTGCACCAGAAGATATTCCTAATACATAAGGATCTGCCATAGGATTTCTAAGCATACCTTGAAAGGCAGCACCAGCTGTAGACAAGCTGGCACCAACCAAAACTCCCAATAACACCCTGGGCAAACGTATAGACCAAATAATGGTTTTATAAGAATCTAATATATGGGATGTTTCTATATGCCTATTTAATATTGGCAATTTAGAACCAATTATCCTAAATGTATCTAATACACTAACATCAGCCGTTCCAATAGTAGCAAATAACCCTACAGAAAATATAAGGATCAATAAAAGTAAAAATATTATACTTCTATGGGAAAACTTATCCCTATCATTTATCATACATATCCCTGCTTTATTTAAATAATTCAGGATGAATAGCCTTAGCTACTAGTTCCAAAGCCTCCACTATTCTAGGTCCTGGGCGCGATACTATATTAGGTTCTAATGAATAAATCTTATCATTTTTTATAGCAGTAATGCTTTCATATCCTGGTCTTTGTTTAATGGATTCAGGACTTCTTTCCTCCATATCAGCAGCTGCTAAATATACTTCCGGATCTCTTTCAATTAATTTTTCTACATCAAATTGAGGATAGGGACTATCTGCATCCTTTGCTATATTATCTCCTCCAGCCAAGGTTATTAATTCATCCATGAAAGAACCTGGTCCTGCTGCAGTTAATGGATCATGCCAAATTTCATAAAACACTTTCACTTTTTCTACATCCTTAGTTTTTTCTACAATCGAATTTTTTTTGTCTATCATTTCTTTAGTTACTTTTTCAGCTTCTTCAGTTTTGTTAGTTATCATACCCACAGTCTTTATCAAATTTATAACTTCATCTATAGTTTCTGGCTCATAAGATATAACTTTTATTCCTGCCTCTTTCAAATTATTATTTATACTTTCATCTCCTGGACCATATTGAAATACCATATCAGGTTCTAATTCAATAATTCTTTCTATATTTATTTCTTTAAAACTTCCTACTTGCTCTTTAGTTTTTGCCTCTTCTGGATAATCACAGAAAGATGTTACTCCTACTAGATTATCTCCTAAACCTAGACTAAATAATATCTCCGTATGACTTGGTGCCAAAGATACTATTTTCTCTGGTGCCTTTTCAAATACTAATTTATTACCAAATTGATCCTCTATTTCTAAAGGATATTCTACAGCTGATTTTGACACTTCATTACTATTTTCTTTTGGTTCTTTAACATTAGACTGATTATTAGAAGTACAACCTACAAATAAAGTCATAATTAGTAAAGATATCAGCAACAATACAACAAATTTATTTTTTCTCATATTGTTCATTCATATCTCCTCCTTTTGTAATTTATTAAATAAAGTTAAAAAATTAAAAAATCCCTAGCCTTTCAATACAAAAGGATAGGGAATCCTAGACTTGTTTATCCCTCCCTCCGAGGCGTTGCTTTAATACAGGCAGGTATCCTGGCTCATGGTTCATCCTACTCCCAACGCCTTCCCAGTTTCCCAGTGGCATATAGTTGGTTTCGTACCCATTTACAGTAGCGGGGGCTGCAGTGGATTTGCACCACTTTCCCTTTATCCTATCAAAGGATGCCTATACTTCTATCTATTTAAATTATTTAGTTGTCATCAAAGAATAGTATCATATTATCTATTTTTTTTCAATAGTTTATCTTTTTGAGTTTTTTGCTTTGTCTAGAGATATCAAACATATGTGACACAGACCTCTGAAAAATTTCTTAGATAAGTTCATCTTTTAGATAATAAATTTTCTTTGTTTGCTTCTATAAATAGTTAGTTTGCTATCCCATCTTCTCGAACACCTTTATACTCTTTTTTACCCCAATTTGCGTCTAGGTCTCGATGTCCATCTTCTTTTTTTGTTTTTGTTCTTTCTTTTGGAAAGCGATGGTATCACCTTACCTTCAAGGGCTAAATTATTACTAAATACGATATCTTATTCTCTCTGGCTTTACCTTTCTAATACATAACATTTTTATTCTTTTTCATCAATAGTAATTTCTTGTTCGTGACTCCCTCTCCCTGTCTTATATATATAATTCCTTGGTTTATAAAAATCTCGAGAAATAAGTTTAGTTTCTACAATTTTACCATTTTTTATTATATGTTTATAAGTATGAACCTTATAGCCCTTTCTTCCTTCTTGAACTAATTCTTTGGTTCCCGGCTCTAATGCACTATCTTCTACTATCTCCTCTTTTGGCTCTATAGTTTCCACTACCTTTGGTTCTATTTTTATACTGTAATTCTTAGAAGCTTTATCCCCGTATATATATATATGAAGCCTATCTCCCATAATTCTAGAATGGATAAAAAGAGGAAAATCAAAATTATTTCTAAATTTCAAATCCAAAAAACCATAAGATACTGCTGCATCCTGTCCAAGATTAACATATTTTACTGGTACAGAATGAGGTGATCTTTCTATAATTTCTACATCTGCTAACAAAAGTGCATTATACAATGTGGTTGATGTTTGACAAACTCCACCACCTACATCAGGAATAAATTCCCCTTTTTTAATTATATTTGCTTCCTTGTATCCAAATTCTTTCTTTCTAGGTCCAACAACTTCATTAAAAGAAAATATTTCTCCTGGCATTATGATTTTTTTGCTGAGAGCCTGAGCTGATATTTTAATATTCTCAATTCTCTCCTTTTTACTTCCTTTGAAAGATGTAAAATACTCTGCAATCACACCATTGATCCTACTTAACAATTCTCTGGTTCTAGTTGGTTTTATAATTTCAACTGGTATCTCAATAGGATTTAAATCATATATATTATTTTCAATTAATTGAATTAATTCTTCTTGTTTTACTTTTTTCCCTATGACTTCATCTGTAATAGTTATATTTCCATTATTAAAATGAAATTCAGCTTCTTTCATCTCCAAATCTATTTCCTGGGCAATCCTTCCTGCAAATTCATTAATTTTATTCTTATCATAGCTAGAATTTAAACTTATATTTACTCCATTTTTTTTAGTATCTATTATATCCGTTATTCTATTTATTATATTACCTTTTCTTCCTATAGAATATGCTTTATTTACTGCATCATCATAATTATATTTGAAATCAAATTCCCTTATATTTATATCATATACTTTATCCTCATAACTCAATACCATGTTTTTTTCATCTAATTCTTTTTCTTTACTGCTTCTTATAAAATTTAAAGCTTCTTCTTTAGTTTTAAAACTTAAATCAAATTCGTCAACACTAACACCCTCATATATTTGATTTGTACTTAATACTTTATAATATCCATAAGCACCTAATCCTAGAATAATAGCGGTTATACTAATTAATAGAATTAATAGATTTAGACTTCTCTTTTTTGTTCTTTCCATTTCTAGCCTCCAAATTTAACAAACTTAAAATGTGTATTTAAATAATATGTAAAATAAATTTCAATAATGCTATTTATTCCAAAATATTTGAATTGTATCTCCATCTTTTAAAGGAGCCATATATTCTGCATCTTCACCATTTAATTTAAGTACTAGTTTTCCTTTAGGCTTAGTTAAATCAAAATCTATGTAATTAAATATATCCACAAATAAAAACTCTTTTTTCTCATGTTTAATAGTAATTTCTTTTCCGTTTATTATTAAATGTATATTATTAGTAGGTAAAAATAATAATTGATCATTAACCTCTAATTTTTCATTTCCTTTAATCTTTTTCCCATTTAATAATATACGTTCTATAGATACATCCTCATTTAAATATTCCAATAATTCCTCCACAGTATTTATTTCAATTATTTCAATCTTATCTCCTTCTTTAAGTTTAGGATTTCCTTCTATTTTTATTCCATTTACTTTAACATATTTAATCAAATTAAAAGGTTTTTCATTAATGAATATAATTTTTTCCCTAGGTATACAATCATACAAATAAGGAATCATTTTTTCACCCTTAGTTCCTTTTTTTATCTCTACTACATCTCCATTTTGTAATGAAGTATTTAAATTCCCTATTTTATTATTTATATATATTTCAGCTGGTTTTCCTATTCCCCCAGTCAAGGTTTTTTTATCTCCATTTACAAAATATATAAAATCTTCTCCGAGTTTAGGTAATAAATCCCTTGGATTATATCCTGTAAGTACCAATATATCTGATACTTTAACTTTATCTACATTAAATAATCGAATTTCTTTACCATTAAATTTTATTTCAATTAAATTATTATATTTCTTATTCAAACTTTCTATAGCTATTCCTATAGGAGTTATCATATCTGGTCCATTAATATTATTATCCATTCCTTCAATATTTTCAATAAAACTAATATCCCTAATAGATACCCTTTCCTTTGGAAGACCTAAATTTTTTGCTAAACATTCCTTAAGTCCTGGCATTTGGCTGCTTCCTCCAATTAAAAAAACAGCACTAGGTGCTTTACCATTAAATTCCAGTATTTTTTCTGCAATTTCTCTTGAAATTTCATCTATAATATCATATATGTCATTAACAATCTCCTCAGTAGTAAGCTCATACTTCATACCCACTATATTATTAAAATTATGTTTATCCTTTGAATTAAGTTGTGTTTTTAATTTTTCGCTAGATGTAAAATCCAACAGATATTTTTTAGATAAAATCTCTGTTATTTCATCCCCTGCTTTAGATGTCATAGCATAAGCTATGATATTTCCATCCTTTGTTATAGCTATATCTGAAGTACCAGCACCAATATCCACTAGAGCTAAATTTAGTAATCTTAAATCTTCTTTTATTGCTACATTTATTGCTGCTATAGGTTCTAAAGTTATGGTTCCCACCTCAAGTCCCGCTCTTGAAATAACTGTATATAAACTTTCTATTACCATTTGTGGCAAAAAAGTAGCTAATAATTCTACCCCAATTTTTTCTCCTCTGTGTCCATCTAATTTAGTCATAACATTATCATCTAAATAATAATTTATAACACTATAATCTATGCTATAATACTTCAACTTGTTATTGTTTTGTTCTTCATTTACTATGTTTTGAGCTTTTTGTACTGCTTCTAATTCTAAAGCATCCACCATGTTTTTTGTTATTTCTAAAGTCTCATCTATTTTTTTATCCACTCTTACCTTACAGGTTTTTAAAGATCTGCCAGCTGCAGCAATAGAAACCTTTTTCAATTTAACATTTAATTTCCCTTCTAGCTCTTCTACTATCTCCTCTACTATTTTAGTAACTCCCTCAATATCGTGGATCTGTCCATCGTACATATTGCGCCTATCGTGTTCTTTTATTGAATAACCTAGTATATTAATCTTTTCATCTTCTGTATGTTGAGCAACTATCCCAATGATAGTTCTAGTTCCAATGTCTAAAGAAAAAACTAAATCATCAAATGTGTTTTTCATAATTAACAATCCTCTCCATCTTTATTGATTTTTTGTTTGAAATACAAACAATAATCTATTAAAGGACATTTATCACACATAGGATTTTGTGCTTTACAAATTCTCCTTCCATGAAATATCAATAGATGATGAACTTTAGACCACATACCTTTATCTATATTATTCATCAAATCCTTTTCAGTATCTAATACATTTAAACTATCTGCTAATCCTATTCTATTTGATACTCTAAATACATGGGTATCTACAGCTATAGCTGGAATCCCAAAAGCATTACTTAAAACCACATTAGCAGTCTTTCTACCAACACCGGGTAGAGTTATAAGTTCTTCCAGTGTATTAGGTACTTTCCCATTAAAATTTTCTAATAACAGATTACATGTAGCTAAAATATGTTTGCTTTTATTCCTATAAAAACCACAAGATTTAATTTTTTCTGCTAATTCTTCCTCTGTAAGTGTCAAAAAATCCTGTGGTGTTTTGTATTCCTTAAATAATTCTTTTGTGACTTTATTTACTTGAATATCAGTGCATTGAGCAGAAAGTATAGTTGCTATCAGCAATTCAAAAGGATTAGAATAATTTAACTCAGACTTGGCATCTGGATATAAATCTATTAACTTATTTATCACTTCTTTAATTTCCTCTTTAGTTAACATATTCTTCATACAAATATCACCTACATAATTTCAATATCATAATCAATTATTTCTACTCTACTATCTCCATCTATAAATTTTATTACATTAGATATAATTTGGTTAGCATGTTTAGTATCATTGGTAACACAACTAAAACCAATTATTGAGGTTTGCCAATTATCATTCAATCCAATTTCTGCAATAGATACATTAAAACGAGACTGGATTCTTCCTATAATACTCTTAGTTATGTGTCTCTTCTCTTTTAAAGAATTTGAACTATATAATTTTAACTTTAAAGCACAAACACCAACTATCATATAAAATCACCTCAATAATATATTAAACTCATACTATCATTTTAGACTATTTTGTCAAATAAAAAAAGGGGTTAGAGCCCCTTTTATTTTAAAATATTCATTTCTTTACCAACTTGTTCAAATATGTCAACTGCTCTATCTAACTGTTCTTTAGTATGAGCAGCAGTTACCATACATCTTACTCTTCCTGTTCCTCGAGGTACTGTTGGGAATACTATTCCTGATACAAATACACCTTTTTCTAATAATTTTCTACTAAATTCCATAGTCTTTGCTTCATCGCCAATTATAACTGGAGTAATTGGAGTTTCACTATTACCTGTGTTAAATCCTAATTTTCCTAATTTCTCTTTAAAGTAATTTGCATTGTCCCACAATCTATCAGTATATTCTGTGGTTTCCATAAGCATTTTTATAGCCTCTATTATAGCTCCCGCTGCTGCTGGAGGTAAAGTTGTACTAAATAATACTGGTCTAGCTCTATGACTTAACCATTCGTACATAACCTTGGAACCTGCAACATAGCCTCCTACTACTCCTATAGCTTTAGACAAAGTGCCTATAGAAAAGTCAACTCTTCCGTGTAATCCAAAATGATCTACTGTTCCTCTACCACTTTCTCCTAATACTCCTGAACCATGAGCATCGTCTACATATGTTAATGCTTCATATTTTTCAGCTAATTCCACTATTTCTGGTAATTTAGCAATGTCACCATCCATGCTAAATACTCCATCTGTGATAATCAATACATTATTATATTTGTCTCTATTTTCTTTAAGTATTTGTTCTAAATGATCCATATCGGAATGTCTAAATATAGCTTTATCCGCTTTACTAAGCCTTGTTCCGTCAATTATGGAAGCATGATTTAATTCATCAGAAATTATTAAATCACCTTTTTCTGTTATAGCTTGTATAGTTCCTATATTACAATTAAATCCTGATTGATAAATAAATACTGCTTCTTCTCTTTTAAATTCAGCTAATAATTTTTCTAATTCTTCGTGAATGGACATATTCCCAACTATAGTTCTTACAGCCCCTGCACCAGCTCCATATTTTTCTACTGCTTCTATTGCACCTTTTTTTAATCTAGGATGATTAGCAAACCCAAGATAATTATTAGATGATAAGTTGATTACTTTTTTACCATTTAATATTACCTCTGCATCATTTCCACCTTCTAGTACTGGTAGTTTCCTATATACACCTTCTTTTTTAAGATCTTCAATCTTTTCTTTTAAAAAATCTAATTCATGAATATTGCTCATAAATCTCCCTCCTATATAATAGAAATTTAAACTTTACTTTTATAACTATAGTATAACACAAATTTAATAATTATTGTCTATCCTCGTCAAATAATAATTCAATATATTTTCCATCTTCCTCTTCATCAATTGATTTTCCTCTTTTTTAAGCTGTTTCTCTACTAATTCTCTACCAAATTCAAAATCTATATTTAATATAGCCCAAGCAACATATTCTCTAATCATAGGACTAGCATCCTCTAATAGAGGTATTAATAAATCTAAAGTATTCTTATTTTTAATATTTCCTAAAGCAATAATAGCATTCCTTTTTAAAATATTTTTCCCTCTCCAAGCTCCTGCCATAGAACCATATTCCTTTTTAAATTCCCTATTGGACATGGAAAGCAATTCTTTTATATCTATATAGCCTTTATTAGGCAAAAATTCTTTGTGATTGGGTTTTTTAACTCCTTTATTTTTAGGACAAGCTAATTGACAAATATCACACCCATATATACTAGTACCCATTTTTTCTCTTAATTCATAAGGTATATCCATTTTAGTCTGAGTTAAATAAGATATACATTTTTTAGGATTAAATCGAAATGGTCTTTCCAACGCTCCTGTGGGACATGCTTTAATACATAAATTACAATCTCCACATTTACTCCCTAAAATAGGACTATTTATAGGTATATCAATGTCCGTAAGTATATAACCTATAAATATAAAAGAACCATATTCATCATTAATTATGGAACAGTTTTTCCCATAATAACCTATACCAGCCTTTCTAGCTAACTCTCTCTCTATTAATGGTCCTGTATCTACATAATATTTATAATTAAATTCCTTATTTTTTTTAATTTCCATAATAAGTTTTTCCAACCTATCCTCTAATACTACGTGGTAATCCAATCCCCAAGAAGACCTTGATACTTTCCCTTTTAATTCATACTCTGAAACATAATTAAAATCATTATTATAGGACATGGCTATTACTATTATAGTTTTACAACTAGGCAAAATTAATTTAGGATTAATCCTCTTTTCTATATCTTTTTCCTCAAATTCTATCTCCATGTTTTTCAATTTCCTCATAATTAAATAATCTTTTAGATCATCTAAAGGCTCACAATCAGTAAAACCAATAAGGTCTATATTCAATTCTTTTGCCTTATCTATTATAAATTGTTTTAAATTCATAATTATCCCCTATCTATAAAAAGTAATTCATATATTTATACTTGACTAAGCACACATTATCTTAGTAAACTAAACATGAGATTATTCTACCACATTAAATGCCAAATATGTTGTTAATACAAGGAGAATTTTAAATATGAAAAAATGGTACAATAAATTATTTCTAAACAACATAAGAAAAGCAGTTGACAAATATAATCTTATCGAAAATGAAGATAATATATTAGTTGGTCTTTCTGGAGGAAAAGACAGCATATTCTTAATATATGCATTAGACCTATTACGAAAAAATTCCTACTTAGACTTTAATATAACAGGAATTCATATAGATATTGGTATAAATGCAAATATGGAAAAAGTAAAAAACTATCTAAACTATATAAATATTCCTTATATATATGAAAATATAAATATCAAGGGCAATATATTTAAAGAAAGAAATCCCTGTTATATATGTTCTAAGATAAAAAGAGGTATTATTGCTAGAGTTTCAAAAGAAAAAGGATTTAATAAAATTGCCTACGGTCATCATATGACTGATGTTGTAAATACATTTTTATTAAATATAATATATACAGGACAATTTCATACCTTTAAGCCTAATTCCTATAATAAAGAACATAATCTATATCTAATTAGACCTTTGATATATGTAAAAGAAGAAATAATCAAAAAAGTTGTAATAGATGAAAATCTTCCTCTAGGAATTAATAATTATTGCCCTTATGCTGAAAAAAACAAAAGAAAAGAAATAGCAATATTAATAAAAAATATAAAAAAGAATTATCCTGATTTTGAAGAAAAAACATTAAAAGCCATTGAAAAATCTAATTTATGGTAACTAATTCTTTTAACAATTCTATTTCTTTTCTATAACCTTCTAGTTCATTAGGAGTTTCCAGATAAAATGGAATATCTCTTAATATAGGATGCTTTATTATGTTTTTTATAGCTTCTAATCCAATGGTTCCCTCTCCTATTTTAGCATGCCTATCTTTTTGACTACCAAATTCCATTTTATTATCATTTAAATGTATAGCCTTTAATTTATCAATACCTATAATCCTATCAAATTCCTCCAAAACTCCATCTAAATCATTTACTATATCATATCCTGCAGCATGAGTATGGCAAGTGTCAAAACAAACTCCTATTAATTCACTATGCTCTACTCTGTCCATGATAGCTTTAAGTTCTTCAAAAGTCTTCCCTATCTCTGTCCCTTGTCCAGCCATAGTTTCAAGTAATAACATAGTAGTTTCCTCACCTGTAATTATTTCATTTAAAGCTTCAGCAATCCTTTCAATCCCATATTCCGTTCCTTTCCCCACGTGATTTCCTGGATGAAAAGTAAAATAAGGGATAGACAATTCATTTAACCTTTGATAATCCTCTTTCATTATTCCCTTTGCCATTCCGTATATATTAGGCTTGTAGGAAGCTAAATTTATAATATAAGGGGCATGAGCCAATAATGGACCAAAATTATTCTTTTCTAGTATTTTATTCATATTATCTACATCTTCTATATCTAAATCTTTTGAAGATGAACCCCTTGGATTCCTACTAAAAAATTGAAAAACATTAGCACCTATATCCAAAGCTACTTTTGCTGCATTTTCATATCCCTTTGCAATACTTAAATGGCATCCAATATACATTTAACCACCCTCTCCAAAAAAATATATACAATATTGCACCTAATATGATATCATATAAATGTATACATTTCGATTTATAATAACTATATTTAAATATAATACTATAAAAAGGAGTATATGTCATGTTTAATCTTAAAAAGAAATCCTTTAAAAAATTTGATTTCACATTATTTATAACCGCATTATTGCTATGTGTTTATGGCATTATAATGATAAAATCTGCCACTTTAAGCTTTGAAACCAATCGCTATATAAAAGTACAAGCTCTATCTACATTATTAGGTTTTATAGCTATAGCATTTTTGGTTTTACTTGATTTTGAACTAATAGGGAAGTTTTATATTCCCATTTATATAGTATCTGTTGGATTACTTGTTGCAGTAGCCCTATTTGGAATTGGTGAAGAACAATGGGGATCTAACTCCTGGTTAAACATCGGTGGTTTTGTATTTCAACCTGCTGAAATTGCAAAAATTGGAATAATCATATTTTTAGCCAAATACATTGACAAAAATAAAAATGAAATCAATCATCTACCAACTTTATTTAAAATACTTATATTAGCTGGAATCCCTATATTATTAATAGCCAAACAACCTGACTTAGGTACTGCACTGGTATTTGTCTTTTTTATAGTAGCTATGTTATTTGCTGCAGGTATAGATTGGAAATATATAGGATATGCTTTTTTAATTGGCATTATATCTCTACCGTTAATATGGTTCTCACTAAAACCATATCAAAAAAACAGGATATTTTCCTTTTTAGATCCAGAAAAAGATCCTTCTGGAACAAACTATCAAGCTTTACAATCAAAAATTGCAGTAGGATCAGGAAAAGTATTTGGCAGAGGTCTATTTCAAGGCACTCAAACCCAATACAACTATCTTCCAGAAAAACAAACGGATTTCATATTTGCAGTAGTTGGTGAAGAATTAGGACTAATTGGCGGATTAATACTAATACTACTATATTTTATAATGTTGTTTCGACTTATTATAATTGCTAAAAATAGTAAAGATACTTTTGGTTCTTTGATGGTAACTGGTTTTACTGCTATGTTTTTAATCCATATATGGGAAAATATTGGAATGACAATAGGTCTTATGCCTATAACTGGTATTCCCTTACCCTTCATGAGTTATGGAGGAACATTTCAATTAATTAATTTGATATGCATTGGAATTTCTCTAAGTGTAGGAGTTCAAAAAGATGGGCTTAATTTTTAGCTGCAATTGATTACGATGATGAAATTAAAATTGGGCTTGATAAAAACAATGTAAATGAAATAAAAACTGAAACTGTTAAAAAAATCCAAAATATCAGTATAGAAACTTCTTTAATTGATGTAAATATTATACCCGAAAAAAGAAAAGATATAAAAATTCACTATAATGGATATATAAAGTCTAATTATATTCCAGAATTAAAAACAAAAAAATATGGAAATACACTCTATATAACTACTGAAAAAAATAGTACAATGAAATCTCACAAAGTATATAGTTCCAATTTAAAATTTGACATATATGTTCCCATAGACTTTAAAGACAATATGGATATAATTACCTCTAGCGAAACATTTTGGAATGTTAAATTATTTAATAATAAACAGTGCTTAGAAATTTATTTATAAAAAAGTTAATTTCTAAGCACATTTACTTTGTTTTAAGTCTGAAGGGTTAAAAGTTGTTTCTCAACAGCTCCTTTTTATTAAGCTACATAAACATTTCTTTTTTAACTTATGCTTTTGCTTTAGTTTCTTCTAACACTCCTGCCCTGTTTAATGCCTCTACTAATAGTTTTATAATTATAGAATATGCAGGTATATTTACAGCTTGCTTAATCGCTGCTTTTGTCATAGTTATAACAAATGGATGTCCAAAAAGAATCTTCCTAAAATATGGAACCATCAAAACTGTTGTAGTTACCTGTCCCACAAGTATAGATACAAATATTTTCCATAATCTAGGTTTCTGTAAATCATTTTTTAAAATTTTTGTCAATATCCCTGGTATTATTCCTGTAAGTGCTGAAGTCAGTGTAAAATGTGGCATAAAAGGTCCCATAGGTCTAAGAATGTGACTAAGTACATCACCAACTGCACCTACTATTCCTCCAACAACAGGTCCAAACACTATTCCCCCAAATATAATAGGAAATCCGCCAAAATTTATAATACCTGGAATATTAACTATCCTTGACAGCACTATATTTAATGCTATCAGAAAACCTGAAATAACTATAGTTTTAGCATCTAATTTTTTCATAAAAATATCTCCTTTCTAGATAATATGACAGAGTGTCACATCAGAAAGAAGATATTTACTGAAGTGACAGCGAACGCGATAATATGTCGCAAGTATACACTTTTCGTTCAAAGGCTACGTTCCATCCTTTGACACTTAACGCATATTATCTACTCTGTCATTATTAACTTTTTATTTTAAATAAATTATAAATCAGCATCTATATGCCTACTTTATTAATCTATTCAAGCTACATTATATACTATCATCTTAAATTAATCAAATTATTTTTTATAGTAGTTCTACCTCAATCTATCTTTTTTCTTTTAAAAAACACATCCTACATAAAGGTTCATACTCATCAGAAGCACCAATCTTGATTCTTTCTTTATCTTTGGATTTTCTGTTGCTAACCCACGCATCTGCCCCACATCTTACGCATACGGCATGATGCTTATATAAATAATCTGCTATTGGCATTAGTTCTTTAATTACTTCAAAAGGCTTACCTGTAAAATCCATATCTAATCCTGCTACTATAACAGTTAAATTCTTCTTTAAAAACCCATTTATTCCTTCAATTATTTTATCTACAGACCCTCCTAAAAATTGTATCTCATCAATCCCTATTACATCCGGCTTCAATTCCTTAGAATATTCAATTATATCGTCTATATTCTTGACTAAAATAGCGTTCATATAAGTTAAATCGTGAGTTACTATTTCATTCTTATTATACCTGTTATCAATAGCTGGCTTAAACGCTATAGTTTTATATTTTGCTATTTTAAACCTTTTTAAATCTCGTTCTAAACTAGACGTCTTTCCTGAAAACATAGAACCTGTATGTACTATTAGTTTCCCTCTATATTGATGCAATTTTATACCTCCCTCTTTTCTTGACTTTTATATTATAACACTTATATTGAAATTTACCATTTAACATCTAATCAATATTCACATAAAATCTTCTAATGAATATTATAAAGTATCATATGTCCTTACAAGGAGGAATTTGTATGGGGAAAAAAACAATCGTTGAAATTAAAAATATAGGAATGACATATCATACATTAAATGGTGAAACAAAAGCTTTAGAAAATATAGACTTTAAGGTTTATGAAAGCGAAATAGTTGGGATTGTAGGACCAAGCGGGTGCGGTAAATCTACACTTTTATCTATAATTGCTGGTCTAATAACTCCTACAACTGGAGAAGTATTAGTTAATGGAAAAATAGTAACAAAACCTTCTGAGGATATTGGATATATGTTTCAAAAAGATCATCTATTTGAGTGGAGAACTATTCTTCAAAATGTAGTATTAGGATTAGAAATTAGAAAGAAAATAGATAAAAATTTATATAAAGAAGCAGAAAAATTATTGGAGAGCTATGGATTAGGGGAATTTAAAGATATGTATCCAAGACAGCTCTCAGGAGGAATGAGACAAAAAGCAGCTCTTATTAGAACATTAATGATCAAACCAAATTTACTTTTACTAGATGAACCTTTCTCTGCCCTAGATTATCAAACAAGATTAGCTATTGCTGATGAAATTGGAATAATTTTAAAAAAAGAAAAGAAAACTGCTCTATTAGTTACCCATGATATATCTGAAGCCATATCCCTTTCTGATAGAATAGTAATACTTACAAATAGACCCGCCACTATCAAAGATATCATAGAAATAAATCTAACTTGTCCTGAAGGAATAAGAACTCCACTAAAGAGTCGTGAAGCTCCCGAGTTTAGATATTATTTCAACAAAATATAGAAGGAGCTGGATGTCCATGTCTAATAATCAAATATCTACAGAACATGAAAAATATTTAAAAGAGATAAAGAAACGAAGATATACTATATTGGTAACACAAATAACCATATTTATAATAGGATTATTTCTATGGGAAATAGCGGCAAGGTTTGACTGGATTGATACCTTTCTAACCAGTTATCCATCAGGGATATGGAAATTGTTTGTAGAATACACTAAAAATGGAGATTTGTTTTATCATGTAGGTATTTCAGTTTTAGAAACCATAATTGGCTTTGCTTCAGGCACTTTGTTGGGTATATTAATAGCTATAGTTCTTTGGTGGTCAGATTTTTGGGCTAAAGTATTAGATCCTTATTTAGTAGTATTAAATAGCCTTCCTAAGACAGCATTAGCACCTATCATAATAATATGGGTTGGAGCAGGATATTCAGGAATAATAGTTACTGCTATCACTATATCTATAGTTGTTACTATTATGAATATGTTTGTTAGTTTTACATCCGTAGATGAAGACAAAATAAAATTATTGCAAACTTTTGGAGCAAACAAATTTCAAATATTAAAAAAAGTAGTACTTCCTTATTCTATACCAACAATGATAAGTACGCTAAAAGTAAATATAGGCTTATCTTGGGTAGGAGTTATTGTCGGTGAATTTTTAGTTTCCAAAGCAGGAATTGGATATCTAATAGTATACGGTGGACAGGTATTTAAATTAGACTTGGTTATGATGAGTGTATTTATATTAGCTATAATATCCGCTTTTATGTACAAGGGAATTTCTTTACTTGAAGATAAGTTTATGAAATGGCAAGATTAAAATATTATTCTCAACAATATAACCCTGTAAATTATAATTTACAGGGTTATATTACATTATCCTGCCTTTTACTAGCTTTCAATATTCGCATTTTTGCAAATATTACAATAATGTTGTATTATATATTTAAACTAAAGTACTAAGTTTTTAGGAGATGAGAAATATGAAAAGCTGATGTAACTTATATTTATACACTAAAGGATTTAAACAATAAAATACTTGATAAATTCGATAAAATATGCAGTAGTAAACACTATCTAAAATATATACAAAAAATAGAATATATAGTTGAAGAAAAAGAATTAAAAGGATATAAAACAAAACTACGCAAGGAAATTCAAAATAATAAGAATTTATTGCTAGTTTATTTGTGCCAAAAAAATAAGAAAAAATCTATTTGGAATAAGCTTAAACGAATTACTGTTATAATTGAACCTGAGCTAATATAAGTTAACTATCCGTTTTATCTCCATCTTTTTCTAAACTTTTGCTTTCTTCTTGTTTTTCTTGTACCTTATTTCCATCTTTATTCTTATTAAGATATATATTAGCTAACTGTATCCCCTTCACTAGTAAAATTATAATTAATATTTCCTTTGTTACTCCTAAAATAATAGAAATTGTGCCAATAATACCATAAGCTGTTGTCATTTCCATTTTACCCCTCCATTCATAGTTTACATTCAACTATTTTAACTTAATTTACCGCATCAATGTCTTCTCACGTATTTCCTTGATAATGCTATTGCCTTTTATAAATATTTAATGTACTATTATAGGTTATCATATTTTTGTAGTTATTATAAGGGTTTTTAAAAAAAATCATTCTAAACCAAATTTTCATCTTTGGCTCAGAATGATATTGTTAGTATTTTTAATAAAATAACAATTTTTCATATTAGGATAGACTTAATTTTATACTATATTACATCCTAAAGTACTTTCCATTTCCTTTAGTGCAAATTCATGAGCTTCTTCATCAAAAGATGCAATTCCTTCTTTGAATACATTTACTTTATAAGCCAAATTTCTAGCATCAGCTGCAGTATATAATACACATATATTTGTACATACCCCTACTAAATAAATTTCATCAACTCCTTTTTCTCTTAAGTATAAATCTAAATCTGTGCCATAAAAAGCACTATATCTCCTTTTTTTAATAATCTTATCTCCATCTTTCACCTGAAGTTGTTGAATAATCTGGCTACCTTCTGTACCTGCTATACAATGAGGTGGAAACATATCAAATTCTTTATCGTCCTCTTCATGATTATCACATATATAGATAATAGGATAATCTTTTTCCCTAAATTCATTAGTTTTCTTTTGGATAAACTCCACAATTTTTTCCCCTGCTGGTCCAGTGGTAAGTTTCCCTTCCTTATCAATAAAGTCTTTTAACATATCAATTATCAATAATGCTTTCATCTTGAACCCTCCTTTAAAATACTATTAATATAAATTTAATAATTATTATTTCTCTCACACATAGGACATATATTTTGTTCACTTATTACTTTATTATATTTAAGTTTATTAATTAGCTACTTTTATACCTTCAGAGATGTCAAAGCTTTGGAATTTCTAATTAATATGATATATTGAAAATAATCTGTGGTCACCCCTCCTTCTGGTATCTTATGTACAATAGGCCATAGTAGTCTTTTGTCGAATGGAGAGTCAGTTCCATTTAGCTTGAAAAGAGTACATTCACCTTTAGCATATTTTTTTAATATATTTAGTTTTGAATCTAAAGTAGTCATAACACCTTGATAATCCTTTAAGTCCGTTGGATACAAATATTTGCAATTATCATAAATATAAACTATCGATAAGACCTTATCTTGAAACATAGGATTTTTATTTAAAATTGACCCAAACCAATCAACATATGAAGTTTCCCTAAGTATTTTTTCATCTCCAGTCTCTAAATATTTACTTAAAAAAAATGCAACGCTGAAAGGCAGCTCCCAAAGATAATATTTAAAATTCGTATTAAATTTAAAGTATTTTAAAAATTTCATCCTCAATTGCTCATTAACTAAAACTCCATGATTCTCCCCAACTAAAAATATTTCTTTTCCTTCTAAATCATCATCTATAATAGATAGATCTGTAAAGTCATTTGTTTCTTCCAAATCTATCATGATATGATTTTCCTCTAGATATTTATATATGTCACTATAATCCAATGGATTCAAAATAAAAACCCCACCCTTATCTACTATTTCATAAATATGTTCCATATTTCACCATCTGGTAGTATTTTAACATCTTTATTTATTTTTTCAATATATTTTCATAATGTGAACCTTTCTAAATATTCTATCACCTCTTTTTCAATGTTTGAAAAACTTAATTTAGCAATATCCACAATATTATACTTGTTTTTTAACTTTTTCATCATTTGTTTCCCTAAAAAATATCCAGTATCACTTAAGCCTAATACTTGAAACCAGTCTCCAAAAAAATCATTAGTACCTTTATCCTTATCCTTTAAAGCTTCTAAATATAATTCCTTTAGTCTATCTTCATTAAGTTTACATGCATTTTCCCATTCTATACCCCTTGAATCAATTTCTTCATTTAACAATTTTTTTTGGAAAAACTGAGCAAATCCTTCTGTATATATCCTCCAAATCCCTTTACTATATTTATTTTCCTCAATATCCTTTGGTATAGTATCCTCACCCCTTAACTCAAAATGAACTATATGACAAAGTTCATGAGATAATAAAGGTTTTAATTTATCTATTGTATGCCAATTCAATTCAGCAATTTTATCTATTCCATATAATATGGCTCTCTTCCCTCCATATTCATCCACCCATCCAGCACTATTTAATAAACCACAGTATAATACTATATTTATATCTAAATCTACACTAAATACTAGTTCTACTTTCTCATTTATTCCTGCCATAATTTCTAATATATTTTCATAAGCCATTATCATTTTATCAAAATCATCTTTGGTTCTATTAAATACCATACCCTTTGCAATATCTCTCCAATGATAGCCATTATCTTCATAATCATTTTTACACTTATGTTCTAATTCAGGATATTTAGATATATAGCATTCTTCCCATAATTTTATCTTTTCTTCTATGCTTAAATTTAAATTATTTGCAAAACAATTCTTAAAATCTTCAAATGTATCAATTATATTTATCATGATTATGTGCTCCTTCCTATTTTAAATAATTGCACCAGAGACAATATCTACCTTTGCATATTCTCCTTCTTCAGAATAAAGTCCACACCATATATTAAACTATGAGCTGCTAATAACATATTTTGTATAGAAGCATGATATTAAAAACTCCCTTGGTTGAAGATTGCGATAGTAAGTATAGCTTCTAATACATCCATAAAATATCACTCCCTTTTTTATATTAATCCAATCCTAATTGATTAGATACCCATAAATAGGGTAATTTACTCTATTTATATCTTTTATATCCTATCCAAATCAATTTCTTCATTTCCTTCCATATTCAGTTACATATCTAGTACTATTTAAATGCAAAACAATCTTATACTAGACATAAAGTTAAATTCATGATACAATCAACTTAATTGAAAATTAAATATTCTTATCATGAACAGAGGGGAGCCTTAAAAGGCTGAGAAAGGTTATACCTGACCCTTTGAACCTGATGTGGATAATTCCAACGAAGGGACATGTTCTTTCCAGTTAGTATTAATTAAAACTGCGTAAAAACTGTATGTTCCTTTGGGAATGTACAGTTTTTTTATTTAAATAGAAAAGGAGGTGCAAATTGATGATAGTAAATGGAAAAAATATTGATCTCCCTCAACAAATTACAATTAATGAACTTATTGAAAAATTAAATTTATCTGTGGATACCATCGTAGTGGAAGTTGATGGCAAAATAATAGATAAAGATAAATACTCAAAAAAGCTGAATAACAACAATAAAGTAGAAATAATTAGCTTTGTTGGAGGAGGTTAAAATTGTGGATGAACATAAATTAAAAAATGCCAAAATTGGTATAGCTGGACTTGGAGGCTTAGGTTCAAATGTAGCAGTTTCCTTAGCACGAATTGGAGTTGGAAATCTTGTCCTTGTAGATTTTGATGTTGTTGAAAAATCTAATTTAAACAGACAATATTACTTTTTAAAACATGTAGGAATACATAAAACAGAAGCACTAAAAGAAATTATTTTAAATATCAACCCTTCCGTTTCTTTAGAAATAAAAACAACTAAAATATCTAAAAATAATATAATTGAACTTTTTAAAGATGTAGATATACTTGTAGAAGCTTTAGATGATCCTAAAGAAAAGGCTCTACTTATAAATATCTTTTTAAAAAATTTTGAACATAAAAAAATTGTAGCTGCTTCTGGTATATCAGGATATTCCTCTAGTAATTCTATAAAAACAAAAAAAGTATTAAAAAATTTATATGTTGTAGGAGATGAGAATATTAAATCTAACAGCGATAATAAACTATTTTTAGCTCCAAGAGTAGCTATAGTAGCTAACCATCAAGCTAATATGGTTTTAAGACTTATTTTAGGAAAAGAGGAGGTATAATTTATGGATACTTTAAATATTGGAGGTAAAATGTTAAAAAACAGATTGTTTATTGGAACTGGAAAATTTGGAGACAATAGAATATTACCTGAAGTAATTAAAAAAAGTGGTGCTGAAGTTATAACTATGGCTGTAAGAAGAGTAAATCTAGATTCTAAAGATAAAATCGATAACATATTAGAATATATTCCAAAAGACTGTATATTATTACCTAATACTTCTGGAGCAAGAAATGCAGAAGAAGCAATTAGAATTGCAAGAATTGCAAAAGCTATGGGATGTGGAAATTGGATTAAAATTGAAATAGTATGGGATAATAAATATCTTTTGCCGGATAATGAAGAAACTATAAAAGCAACAAAAATACTTTCAAAAGAAGGATTTGTTGTTCTTCCATACATGAATCCAGATTTAATAGCAGGGAAAAAGCTTATAGAGGCAGGTGCTCAAGCAGTCATGCCTTTAGGTTCTCCTATTGGTACAAACAGAGGAATAAAAACAGAAGAAATAATACAAATAATGATAGACGAATTAGATATTCCAATAATTGTAGATGCAGGTATAGGTAGACCTTCAGATGCTTGCTATGCTATGGAAATGGGGGCAAGTGCAGTACTTGTAAATACTGCAATTGCCACATCGGATAATCCAATAGAGATGGCAGAAGCCTTCTCCATGGCAGTAAAATCTGGGAGAAAAGCATACAATGCAAAATTAGGTAAACAAAGAAAAACAGCTTCTCCTTCATCACCTCTTTTAGGATTTCTAAGTGAAGGTGATGCAAATTGAGTTTTTATGATGTAATAACTTTATATAAAAATTTTGATTTTAAAAATTTTTTAAGTACCGTAAATGATGAGTATATATTAGCTATATTAGAAAAAGATCAAGTAGACGAACTAGACTTCTTAGCACTCCTTTCTCCAGCTGCAACAAAGCATTTAGAAAAAATAGCTATTAAAGCTAGAGAAATTCATTTAAAACGTCATGGAAAATCTATTGTTTTGTTTACACCAATGTATATATCCAATTTTTGTGTAAATAAATGTGCCTATTGTAGCTATAATATGACTAATAAAATAAAAAGAAAAAAAATGTCCTATGAGCAAATTGAAATTGAAGCTCAAAAAATAGCTGAAACAAATTTAAAAAATATATTAGTATTAACAGGAGAAGATAAAAAAAGAAGTCCTGTAGAATATATTTTAAAATCAATAGATATTCTAAAAAAATATTTTGAATCTATTTCCATAGAAATATATCCTCTGTCAACTGCCGATTATGAAAAAATGGTATTAGCAGGAGTTGATGGTTTATCAATTTATCAAGAAACCTACGATGAAGAAATTTATGATAAAGTTCACATAAGTGGTCCCAAAAAAAATTATAAATTTAGATTGGATGCTCCTGAAAGAGCTTTAAAAGCAAATATGAGAAGTGTAACTATAGGACCTTTAATAGGACTAGCTGATTGGAGAATAGATTCTTTCTTTGGGGGATTACATGGAAAATATCTGCAAAAAAAATATCCAGCTGCTGAAATTGGAATTTCTGTACCACGAATTAGACCTTGCACAAAAGAATTCAATGATATAAAAACAATTAATGCAACAGAATTAGTTCAAATAATATTAGCTTATAGACTATTCTTACCTTATGCTAGTATTACCATAACCACAAGAGAAAGTGCTTTTATGAGAGATAATTTAATTCCACTATGCATAAATAAAATATCTGCTGGAGTCTCTACTGAAGTAGGAGGACATTCTTTGGAAGATAGTGGCGATGAACAATTTGAAATATCCGATGGAAGAAGTGTTGATGAAATAAAAAAAGTAATACTTGAAAAAGGATATCAACCAATAGTAAAAAATTGGATAAATATGTAAAGGTGGTAAATATGCTTTATTTAGTAACAAACAGACATATTGCTAACAAAGATTTTTTTAATATAATAGAAGAATCTATAAAAGGAGGAATTGATAAAATCATACTTAGGGAAAAAGATTTATGTACTACAAAATTACTTGAATTATCTATAGAAGTAAAAAAAATAACTGATAAATACAATATCCCTCTCATAATCAATAGCAATTTAAAAGTTGCTCAAGAGATAAATGCCTATGGATTTCATTGTGGATACGAAGATTTCATAAGTAATAAATATAAATACGATGGCGTTATAGGAGTTAGTATACATAGTATTGATGAAGCTATCATATGCGAAAAAAAAGGAGCAAATTATGTATTAGCAGGTCATATATTTGAAACTAATTGTAAAAAAGGCTTGCCTCCAAAAGGATTAAATTTTATAAATGAACTTAAAAAAACTATTTCCATACCTATAATAGGAATTGGAGGAATAAATGAGACAAATATCAATATGATCTTAAATACTAAAATATCTGGTGTTGCCGTTATGTCTCATATTATGGCTAGCATGAATCCATATATTGACACAAAAATTTTAAAAAATCATATTCAATTAATATTTGGAGGTGACAATCATGAACAATTTTAACACTGTAGAAGAAGCATTAGAAGAATTTAAAAAAGGTAATTTTGTAATAGCTGTAGATGATGAAAATAGAGAAAACGAAGGAGATTTAATGGTCCCAGCAGAAAAGATAACAGCAGAAAAAATTAATTTCATGACTAAGTATGCAAGAGGTTTGATTTGCTTACCTATTATAGCTAGTAGACTAAAAGAATTAAATATAAAACAAATGGTAGATGAAAATCCATATGATGAAGCTGCATTTACTATATCAGTAGATTATAAAGAAACCTCAACTGGAATTTCTGCAAAAGACAGAGCTACTACAATAAAAAAAATATTAGATCCTAACGTGTGCAGCAAAGATTTTAGACGTCCAGGACATATATTCCCTTTAAAAGGAAAAGAAGGGGGAGTATTAAAAAGAGCAGGTCATACTGAAGCAGCAATAGATCTTGCTAGATTAGCTGGGCTTTATCCGGCAGGAGTTATTTGTGAAATAATGAATGATGATGGAAGTATGGCAAGAACGCCACAACTTATAGAATATGCAAAAAAATTTGGATTTAAAATAATAACTATTGAAAGTTTAATTGACTATAGAATAAAAAATAATATATAAAATTACTCTACGGTTGCTGATATAGAAAATATTAGTTATAATTGAAATATAATACAATCATCTAATGGAGGAAAAAACATGATATATGTCATAAATAATAGCAATAATCCCTTTTTTAATCATGCAGCAGAAGAATACTTAATGAAAAATTTTGATGAAGAAATTTTTATGTTATGGATAAATGTCCCTTCAATATTAATCGGCAGAAATCAAAATACATTATCTGAAATAAATCTAGATTATATCAACAAAAACAATATTTTTGTAGTACGCAGACTTTCAGGAGGCGGAGCTGTATATAACGATCTAGACAATATCAATTTTACTTTTATTGCCCACAGAAATTCTTCATCATGGTACTCTTTTATATAATTGTGATATAGAAAAATTATCTTCTGCCCTTAAAAATAAAAATATTAAATTCGTTGATAAATCAATAAAATCCATAAGTTCTCGAGTTACAAACATTGCTCCTTACATGAAAAATAAAATGACAACACAAGAATTTAAAAATTATTTGAAAACCTATATTATAAAAACTTATAATATAGAAAAAATATATAAATTTAATAATAAAGATATAGAAAATATAAACAAAATATCCAAAAAAAATTTGAAACTTGGGAATGGAACTATGGCAAAAGTCCAAATTATAAATACAAAAATTCAGTTAAATATCCTAGTGGAATAATTGAATATCATTTAAATGTTGAAAATGGCATCATAACTAATATCTCTATATATGGCGATTTTTTTGGAGAAAGAAATATAGAAGAATTAGAATCAAAATTAATAGGAGCGAAACACAATGTAAAAGATTTAAAATATATTCTAAATAATGTAGATCTACATAAATATATTCAAGGCTTATCAACTAACAACTTTATTAAAGATCTAATGGATATCACACCAGATATGGAGGGATAATAATGTATATAAAAAAGCCAGAATGGCTCAGAATAAAAATGCAGGGAGGAAATGTATCAACAAAAGTACAAAATTTAATCTCTGACCTTTCTCTTAACACAGTATGTGATGAAGCAAATTGTCCTAATAGAATGGAATGTTTTCAACGAGGAACTGCTACCTTTATGATATTAGGTAGAAATTGTACTAGAAATTGTACATTCTGCAATGTAACTAAAGCTAAACCAGATGAAGTAGACCCAATGGAACCAGAAAAAATTGCTAAAGCTGTCTCCAAGCTAGGCTTAAAACATGCAGTTATTACTTCTGTTACTAGAGATGATTTAGAAGATCAAGGTGCTAATCAATTCGCAAAAGTTGTGGAGGAAATAAGAAAAACTACTCCAGAAGTAACTATAGAATTATTAATACCAGATATGCAAGGAAATAAAAAATTAATAGATATTATATTAAATTCAGAACCAAACATATTAAACCATAATGTTGAAACTGTTCCTGAACTATATGATAAAGTTAGACCTATGGCTGTATTTGAAAGATCTATAGAACTACTTAACTATGTGAAAAAAACTAAACCTAATATAAAAACTAAATCAGGGATGATGCTAGGATTAGGAGAAACTAAAGAACAAGTAATAAATGTATTTAAAAAGTTAAGAGAAGTAAATTGTGATATACTAACATTAGGTCAATATCTACAACCCAGTAAAGCTCACATCCCTGTAGTGGAATATATTACTCCAGAACAATTCAATGAATATAAAAAGATCGCTCTATCTATGGGCTTTAAAAAAGTAGCCTCAGCACCTCTTGTTAGAAGTTCATATTATGCTGAAGATTTTTGCTAAAATATTTTTATACATACTTTTACACACTACAACAATAATCTACTATTTAGGAGAGTGAATGTAATAATGAATAAAACCATAAAAAAATGTAAAGCATGTCCCATAGGATGTAAATTAATAATATCTAAAGATGAATCTACTACTTCTGGATATGTTGTAGAAGGAAATACTTGCAGTAAAGGAATTGAATTTGGAATAAAAGAAGTAACTGAACCTTCTAGAATTTTAACTGGAAATGTATTACTTAAAAATGGCATTATTCAACACTTGCCTGTAAAGACAACGGGAATAGTTCCCAAAAACAAAGTAGAGGAAATTATGAAGATTTTAAATTCTACTGAAATATCCGCTCCTGTTAAAAAAGGAGATATAGTTATTAAAAATATATTAGGATTAGGAATAGATGTAATTGCTGCAAGAAAAGCATAGACTGGGATAAAATATCATATTTTATCCCAGTCTTCCTAATAAATATCCATTCATTATTGTAATTTTACTCTAGACAAATCAAAAAACTTATAAATATAAAAATAATATTGACTATTACTTTTATTAATGATAACATATATGCATATGCATATAGTTAGCCGGCTAAATATATTTTAATATATTTAGTTCTTTTTTATTTATAGAAAATTAAAATATTAAAGGCAAGGAGGGATTTTCATGGCGTCCTTAAAAGATAATAATCAAGATATATCTTTTTTCTTAGAAGCTAAAACATCCGCTGATGTACGTAAAGCAATATTTAAATTAGCTTTACCTGCTATGCTTGAATTTGGGCTTATGATGTTAGTTCAAATGATAGATATGATACAAGTAGGATCTTTAGGTCCTTGGGCTATTGCTGCTACTGGATTAGCAGCTCAACCAACTATGTTAATATTTTCAGTTTTTAGTGCATTAGTTGTAGGAACTACAGCCCTTGTTGCAAGAGCTGCGGGAGCAGGAAATCGTGATTATGCTTGTCGTGTAACAAGACAATCCTTCATAATTGTACTAATTATGGGAATTATTGTAACTGCAATAGGAATTCCTGCTTCAGGATTTATTATAAAACTAATGGGTGCAGATGTAGATACACTAGAACCTGGAACAATATATATGAAAATTATAATAGCTGGAACAGTATTTACCGTAGGCAATATGGTATTAGCAGCTTCTTTAAGAGGTGTAGGTGATATGATAACACCTATGATCTCAAACATTGTAGCAAATATTATCAATATATTTATGAACTGGGTGTTAATAAACGGTAAACTTGGATTTCCAAGATTAGAGGTAGCAGGTGCAGCAATAGCTACATCTTTCTCTAGATTAGTAGCTTTTGCTATTACATTACATGCTGTATATTCACGAGATAAGTATATTCATATATCTATCCATGATTCATACCGCTTTGAACCTGATATAATAAAAAGTGTATTAAACATTGGAATCCCGGCAGCAATAGAGCAATTGATTATGAGAGGTGGTGCATTATTATTTGCACGACTAATTGCAGGATTTGGTACTATAATGTTTGCTGCACACCAAATAGCAATAAACATTGATGGTCTTGGAATTGTTCCCGCAATGGCATTTCAAATGGCCGCAACTACTCTTGTAGGGCAAGGGATAGGGGCACAAAAACCCGAATTATCAGAAGAAGCAGCACGTCAATCAACCATTATTAGTACAATAATGATGTCACTAATTGGTGTTATTTATTTCTTCTTAGGACAATATGCGATAGGAATTTTTACTAAAGATGCACAAGTTATTGCATTAGGTAAAAATGCTTTAAAAATATTAGCTTTTTCACAACCCTTTACTGCTATATACTTTGTCATCGCTGGTGCTTTACGAGGTGCAGGAGATACAAAATATGCTATGTATGCTAGTGCAATTGGCATGTGGGGTATAAGATTAGGAATAGGATATATATTAGCAGATTTATTAAATATGGCACTTGCTGGCGCATGGATCGCCGTTACTATAGATATGGCTGTAAGAATGATACTTGTACTTAAAAGATTTTCTAGTGGTGTATTTAAAGAATATAGTAAAGAAAACTTATAGACGTGCATGAAGTGGGCGTGCATGAGGGACGGATCTTTCTGCACGTCTATAATCACGTCTACAATAGTTACAAATTAGCATATTTTAATTTATAATAGTCAAACTAAAAAAATCATACCAATTATATCATTACAATTTTTTTGCAATATTATGTACCTTTCCTCTACTTATACCTACTATTTCAGCTATTCTCCTATGGGATAATTTAGTTAACTGTATTAACCAATAACTATGCAGATTTAATATTTGTCAGTTTTAATGCATCTGCCATTAAATCTAAATCAGCATTAATTAAAAGATGCACATGATTATCCATTATACAATAAGATAATACTAAAATATCTCCCTCATTTACTCTATCTTTTTCCTACTGTTGCAAGATAGACAACAAATTGCTCTTCTCCATCTAATCCTATCAGTTTATTTAATTCATCGTCATCAAAAGCTCCAATTGCACAAACTCCACAATCTATAGATTGTGCAGCTAAATATAGATTTTGACATACATGACCTGCATCTAGATGTACATATCTATATCCCCTCTCTCCATATCGCCACTTCATCCTATATATTACTGTACTCCATATAAAAGTCACTCCACTATCGGCTATAAACATCTGCCTACAACAACTATGAGCTACTTTTTCTCCTATATTAGCTTCTGTATTAATTTCTATTAATTTATGTTCAATAGCTAAATATCTATAGATACCTGGTTTTATACCATCAACCCTATTTATAAGAAGATAAGTTTCAAAAGAATGTCTAGCTCCTGCTGAAGGCACAGTTCTTATAGTTGCTGGTCTTGAAACAATCCTTTTTACCCCTTGAGTACACCATAAAAGATAGGATAATTCTTCTATAGTCAAAGGTTTATCACTATACTTTCTTAAACTTTTTCTCTCTTGAATTGCTTCCCTTAAGTCTATGTTTTTTACCTCGATATTTTCTACTGATGGTAAATCAATAATAGTTGAATTGCTATCGTATTCTAGCTCCAATGGAGGTTGAGGCAATCCTTTCTGCTGATCTGTTTCATCTAAATATTGATATTTTGTTTTCTCCATAAACTCTTTCCCTATATTAAGGGTCATAAATATCCACTCCTTATGTGTATAATTCATTTTTTATATATTTTTAAAAATTTAAAAATAAATGCTTATAATTTCCCCTATTTCTAGTATACTATTTTTATCATGTTTTCAATGTAATTAAAGTCATACTTTTGTTCTTATTCCTAAATAACATCAATGACCTTTTAATAGAATTGCTAATTAAGTTCTATTCCCGAGCTCATTTTATCTAATATTCTAGTTACATTTTTAACTGTATCTTATGTTATATATACTTATCTCTTTATTGCGTTTCCCCTCTCACTGGGAGTTAGATTATTAACATAATTCTAATACTATTTATAGCTAAAAACAAAGCAAAATTCCTCTAAAAGAAACTGTATTTTGATTAATTTTTTTTGAATTAACTATATATTTTCCTGGTCTGTCAATATTAAAGGTCCATCTTTTGTTATAGCTAATGTATGTTCATATTGAGCTGATAATTTTCCATCAATAGTTCTTGCTGTCCACTGATTATCATCTATAACACAGTTATACTTGCCCACATTCACCATAGGTTCTATAGTAATTACCATACCTTCCATAAGTCTAGGTCCTCTACCTGGTTTCCCAAAATGAGGTACTTGAGGAGCTTCATGCATTTTTCTTCCTATTCCATGTCCTACAAAATCTCTAACTACAGAAAAACCTTGAGACTCAACATAAGTTTGAATTGCATGGGATATATCACCTATCCTATTACCAATAACAGCCTTTTCTATTCCAATATATAAAGCTTTTTTAGTTACATTTAATAATTTCCTAGCTTCATCAGAGATATCTCCTACTTCATAAGTCCAAGCAGAATCTGCCAACCAACCATCTAAATTTACCACCATGTCTATAGTAACTATATCCCCATTCTTTAACGGTTCCTTTCGTGGAAATCCATGACATATCTCATCATTAATAGAAGCACAAATAGCATAGGGATAACCATAATAACCTTTTTGCTCTGGTGTTGCATTATGCTTTTTTAAATATTCTTCTACAAACTGATCTATTTCATAAGTAGTAATACCTGGCTTTATCATTTTAGCAATTTCTTTATGTGTTTTTGCTAAAAGTTCCCCTGCTTTTTTCATTTTTTTTATTTCTTGTTCTGTCTTTATAATTATCATACATTCAACCCTTTCTGTCTATAATCCTATCCTACAGATATATTAAAATTAAATTACATAAGCAAATTAACCTCATAACTTTATTCAAGTAGAAATAAAAACTCTTCATCATCTCTAAGATTATCTAAGTCTTTATCAATTTTAATCATATCTATAATACTAGGATCTATTAACATAGCTTTCCTTAAATCCTTTATAGCTTCATCCTTTATATTCAACTTTGCATAACAACATGCTCTATTGTAATATAAATACTCTGCATATGGATTATATTCAATTCCTTCAGACAATATTTCTATAGCTTCTTCCAATTTTTTTTGCTCAATATATATAGCTGATTTATTTAAATATGAATAAGAATAGTTCTTGTTTTTTTCTATTGCTTTATCATAATACTCTATAGCTTTTTCAAATTGATTTAATTTCTTATATATAACTCCCATATTAAATAATGCCTTATAATAATTTGGGTTAAGTTGAATACTCCTTTTCATCATCTCATAAGCTTTATCATATTCTTCTATTTCTTCGTATATGGAACCTAAATTATTATATGCCATATAATCATTAGGAGTAAGACTTATAACCTTTTTGTAATAGCTAATAGCCTTATCTTTATTCCCTAATTCATCATATATATTAGCTATATAAAAATAAGCTCTATCATAGTAAGGATCAATTTCTGTTGCTTTAATATAACATTCTAAAGCTTTATTATTATCATCCAACCTTTCATACATAGTTCCCATTCCATAAAAAGCTCCAGCCTCCTTTTTACTAATTTTAGTAATCTTCCCATAGGTCTTTAAAGCTTTTTGAGGAATGTCCATTTCATCATAAATTATAGCTATATTGTATAATATCGCTATATATGTCCGTTTATCCCTAGTAAACTGAAGAGCTTTAGTATAAAATCTAATAGCCCATTCCATATTATCATCAAAATAAGAATTCTCAGCAAGAATCATATAATTTTTCTTTCTGTCAATACTACTCAAGTGACTTTTCATTCATAATACACCTCAAAGATATTATATATTTAATTATAGTTTATCACAAGTTTATAAAGAATTATTACTAAATTTGAAAATTAAGCATAAAGCTATCTATTAAATATTCTAAGCACTAAAATCAAACCTATGGAGAAAACATAAAACCACCACTTACGTAAGTGGTGGTAATTCACTTAAAAGATCCGTCCCTAGTGCATGTGCTGATGCACTATTTTTCTATTTTTAATGCTCTAATGGAGTTTAATATAGCTATTATAGATACTCCAACATCTGCAAATACTGCTTCCCACATAGTTGCTTTACCAATAGCTCCTAGCACTAATACTATAGTTTTAATAGCTAAAGCTAATACTATATTCTGACTAACTATCCTTTTGGTATTTTTAGCTATCTTCATTGCAGTACTTATTTTCCCTATTTCATCAGTCATTATAACTATGTCTGCTGCTTCGATAGCTGCGTCTGAGCCTAATCCTCCCATTGCTATTCCAATATCTGCTCGAGCTAACACTGGTGCATCGTTTACTCCATCTCCGACAAAAGCTACCTTACCGTGATTTTCTTCCATAATCTGTTCAAATATATTTACCTTATCTTGGGGAAGTAAATTGCCATATACTTTATCTATTCCTACTAGTTCCCCTACTTTTTTAGCAGTTTCTTCGTTATCTCCTGATAGCATTATTATTTCCTTTACACCTTGAGATTTAATGGCTTTTATATCCTCTACTACTCCTTCTTTCAGTTCATCTGATACTACAATAGTGCCTACATGGATATTTCCTTTACCAATATAAGCAACAGTCCCAATAGAATCCAGCTCTTCAATAGGAATACTATTGTCATCAAATAATTTTTTGTTCCCTATTATTATCTTTTCTCCATCTATATTAACCTCTATACCTTTCCCTGCTATTTCTTTATAATCACTTATCCTGTTCTTATCTATTGTATCCCCATAAGCTTCCACTATGGATAAACCAATAGGGTGATTAGAATAAACTTCAGCATAAGCTGCTAATCTTAGGACCTCTTCTCTGGTAAATCCATTATAGGCTATTATATCTGTTACTTTAAAGGTTCCTTTAGTAATAGTACCTGTCTTGTCAAAAACCATTGTATCCACATCATTTAAACCTTCTAGATAATTGCCGCCCTTAGTCAATATGCCAACTTTAGAAGCACCTCCAATCCCCCCAAAAAATCCTAAGGGTATGGATATAACTAATGCACAAGGACAAGATATTACAAGAAATACAAAGGCTCTATAAGCCCAATCCCTAATATCATATCCTAATAATAAAGGAGGTATTAAACCAATAGCCAATGCAGTATATACTACTATTGGAGTATAATATCTAGCAAACTTTGTGATAAAATTTTCTGTAGGAGCTTTTTTACTTGAAGCATTCTCTACTAAATCTAAAATCTTAGATACGGTAGATTCCTTAAACTCCTTGGTAACTTCAATTTTTAGCAATCCCTCATTGTTTATAAAACCACTTAGTATAACATCCCCTGCACTTACAGTTCTAGGCACCGATTCTCCAGTTATATTTGAGGTATCTACCGAAGATTTTCCTTCTACTATCACTCCATCTAAAGGAATTTTTTCCCCTGGCTTAACTATTATATAGTCTCCCACATGAACCTCTGCTGGGTTTACAATTACTACACTTCCATTTTTTTCTAGATTAGCATAGTCTGGTTTAATATCTAAAAGAGATGAAATAGACTTTCTTGAGTGATTGACTGCCAATCCTTGGAATAATTCTCCTATCTGGTAAAATAACATTACAGCTACACCTTCAGGATACTCTCCTATAATAAATGCTCCTAAGGTAGCTACTGTCATTAAAAAATATTCATCAAAAGGTTGTCCAGCCATTAAATTCCTAAAAGCTCTAATTATAATCTCTAAACCTACCACTATATAGGCAAATAAGTATACAATAAATTTTGGTGTACCTTCCAACTTTAACAACCAAGGTAATATAAATAAAATTCCACTAAATATAATTTTCATAATATCTTCTTTTTTTACATATCCATGGTCATGAGAATGACCTTGAGCATAACTATAATCGTGTTCATCTCTTTCAACAACTATTACATCTGGTTCTAGTCTTTTTACTATAGTTTTTATTTCATCAATTATATTCTTTGTTTTTTCTTGTGATTCTACTTTAACTTTTAATTTCTTGGATATAAAATCCAAACTAACATCATCTACTCCATCTATATCTTTAGTTAGTTTTTCAATCTTAGCTGCACAATTTGCACAATTTAAACCTTCTAATTCTAATATAATCTCTTTCATAAAATGACCTCCCTCCAGGACTTTATTGAACATATGATTATTTGTTCATATGTTCAATAATATTATACTGTTTTTAAATAAAAATGTCAATAAAAAACACCTTGAAAAAGGTGTTTTTTATATCGAAATAGTATATTGTTATACTTTATATTAAGCTTTAGATTTGTTTAATTTTATGCTGAAATGGGCTCCAATATAGCCTAATATTCCTCCTAAAATATATCCTAAAATTAATACTAAAAATCTAGTAATATAAAAATCATAAATATAGTTTTGTAAAAACACAGTTGAAACTACTACCATTAAAAGTGCTGTACATATGGTAACTCCAAATTTAAAAAAGCCTTCCGTATTTTCAAATTGTAAAAGCTCTCCATTCCTTTCCCACATGCTTTTATCAAATAACATCTTAGAAATTATGATCATTATAATAGATGCTGCAATGTATATGAAATAATATCCTACTCCTTGACCTATAGTTTCAAATACCCCTAAGGGACTAAATTTAAAAGATGTAAAATATATAGTGTTTAAATCTAAATATTGAGCTATTCCCCAAAGTTCTAAATTAGCTGCTATAAGTGATGAAAATCCCATAGGAAATATTAAAAATATCCCAGTTAATACTAATTGTGAAATCAAATTCCCTGTAATTATCCCAAATAATATAGAGAAACTCAATATAGGTAATTGACAGTATATAGAATGTAATATCCATTTAATCACTTGCCCCATAGAATAAAACATTCTTAAATTAGAAATAAATCCTAATGCTAATAGCATTACTATACCATTTATGATAAAGGGCAAAGCTATAGATACTAATGCCACAATTAATTTATTAAAAAATATCTCATACCTCGTATAAGGCATAACTGCTAATACTTCAAAAGTTTTCTTTCTCTTTTCCTCTCCAAATAGTATAGCAGCTAATCCAATAGGCACTGCTATCATCAAAGCCGATTGAACACCAAGATCTTCTAATCTCCAAGCTATATCTTCTTTGCAATCTTTTATTAAATCTTTTTCATCATATTTTACATTTTGTTCTATAAAAGAATTTTTTACTTTAATATAGGATCCATATCTAGATACAACAAATAAAGTAACATTAAAAAACAATATTATTGTCATTATAAATATAAGTATCTTAACCTGGTTAAAATCTTTCTTAAAAAGAGTTTTATTAAAGGGTAATATCTTCAAATACATAGCCTACACCTCCCATTTTATATATAAATATTTCTTCCAAAGACATATCTATGGTTTCTAATAATATTGGATTATATTGTTTAATTTGAGATATAAATTCATCCATATGATCATTTACTATTATTTCATAAACTCTACCTCTACTTTCTATCTTTAAGATATCTCTATTATTTTTTATATCCTCTGGAATACCATCTTTAAATGCTACTTGAACTTTTCTTACATTTGATTTTAATTTTTCTATACTATCCTCCAAAAGGATTTTTCCTTCATGAATTATCCCTATGTGGTCACATATTCTCTCTAGTTCACCTAGGTGATGGGAGGATATAAGTACTGTAGTTTCATTAGTACTTACTTCATCTATAATAATATCCAACACTTTTCTCTTTATAACAGGATCCAATCCTGAAGTAGGTTCATCTAATATTAAAACTTTTGGACTTATAGATAAATTTAACATCAATGATAATTGAGTTTTCATTCCTTTTGATAATGAACTTATCTTTTTCTTTTCATCTAATTTGAATATCCTCTTTAATTTAATGTACTTTTTTTCTTCCCATAGAGGATATGTATTTCTATAAAAATCCACCATCTGTTCCACCTTGAAATTGGAGTAAAAATATTGATAATCAGCAATATATCCTAATTGAGATTTTATTTTTTTATTATCCTTTATATTTTCTCCTAAAACAAGCACCTCTCCCTTTTCGGGTCTATATATATCCACTATATTTTTTAACAAAGTAGTTTTCCCTGCTCCATTAGGACCAATAAGTCCATATATAGAACTCTTCTCAACATTTACATTTACATTATCTAGTATCTTATCTCCTCCTAGATACTTATCTAAATTTAAAACTCTAATCATTTTCATCCACCCCCTCTAATTCTTTGAATAACTCCTCGATAATATTTAAAATATCCTTTTCCTTAAAACCCATGTAATGGGCTTCTATTATTCCTTTTTTAAATAATTCCTTCACTTCCATAAGCTTATACTCATCCCTTCTTGGCTTATAATCTGATGAAACATAAGTCCCCTTGCCTCTTAATGTTACTATCACCTTTTGTCTTTCCAATTCTTGATAGGCTTTCTGTATAGTGTTGGGATTTAGGGTTAAAATCTTAGCTAGTTCTCGGACAGAAGGTAGTTTTTCTCCTGGCTCTATTAATCCCTTCAATATACTTTCCTTTACATTATCTACTATTTGCTGATAAATTGGTGTACTACTTGAAGCATCTACATTAAACAAATTATCACCTCCTGTGTCCTACGTGTACTAGTTGTATTAGTGCACTATATTCAGTATAGCTCTATGCTATTCCTTTGTCAAGAGTTTATTTAATACTTTTTTAAAAAATATATGTTAAAATAAATTATGAATATATTTATCTATGAGTAGGTGATTATATGAATTTAAGTAAAGAACAGATGAAAGCCATGCAACACATAAAAGGTCCTGCTCTAGTATTAGCAGTACCAGGATCAGGAAAAACCACAGTACTAATTCATAGAACTGCTAATTTGATATTAAACCATAAAGTACATCCTGATAGAATATTATCTATAACATTTAGTAGAGCTTCAGCTCGTGATATGAAAAATAGGTTTAACAGTTTATATGGAGATATATCCCATATACCTGTTTATTTTTCAACTATACATAGTTTTTCCTATAGTGTTATTAGAGAATATGCTTATAAAAATAGGATAAAATACACCCTCATCGAAGACAATAAAAAAAATTTAAATAAATATAATATATTAAAAAATATATATTTCTCTATAAATAATGAATATGTTGCTGATGAAAAATTAGAAACAATTATTAATTCCATAGGATATATTAAAAACATGTTAATTACTCCCGAAAAATTTTTATCCCAATATAAAATAAATATATCCAATTTTAAACAAATATATAGAAGCTATGAAAGCTATAAAAGAAATAACAATCTATTGGATTTTGATGATATGCTAACCCTCGCAATAGAAATATTAAATAAAGATAATCATTTACTAAACAAATATAGAAATCGATTTCAATATATTCAAGTAGATGAAGGTCAAGATACTTCTAAAGCACAGATAGAAATAATAAAAATAATATCTCATCCTAAAAATAATCTATTTATAGTTGCTGATGATGATCAATCTATATATGGATTCAGAGGAGCATATCCAAAAGGTTTATTTGAATTTAGTAAAATATATAAAAATGGAAAAGTTTTTTATATGGAGCAAAATTATCGTTCTACTAAAAACATAGTAAATATATCAAATAAATTTATAAAACAAAATTCTTTAAGATATAATAAAAATATATTTACTGAAAATGATTACTTGGAACCAATAAGTATAGTTAAAGTAAATACAGTAGAAGAACAATATAAATACTTACTAGATGATATAAACTCTCATAAAGACTACGCTAATACAGCTATTCTTTATAGAAACAATATATCAGCCATAGGAATTATAGAATATCTAGATAGAGATGATTTGCCCTTTTACATGAGAGATAATAAGATGAACTTTTTTAACCATTGGATAATAGATGATATACTATGTTTTTTAAAACTAGCCCAAAACCCTACAGATATAAAAGCTTTTGAAAATATTTATTTTAAAATGAAAGGATTTATCTCTAAAAAACAATTGAATTATATAAAAACTTTAAATTACAATCAATCAATATTTGATAGATTGTTAAATTGTCCAGGTATTAATAGCTTTTATAAAGAAAATTTCCTAGAACTTAAAATGGATTTTAAAAAATTATCTAAACTTCCACCTTCCGAAGGAATATCATATATAGAAAAAAATTTAAAGTATAAGGATTATCTTAAAGAAAGTTGTATAAAATCTAAATATACTATAGATACATTAATGACTATGTTGTATTTTTTAAAGATAATAGCATCAAAAGTAAAAAATTTAAATGAATTAACTGGACGAATAAGATATTTAGAATATATAACTAATAAATCCACAGAAAATAAAGATGGCATAACTTTATCCACTGTTCATTCAGCAAAAGGATTAGAATTTGAAAGGGTTTATATAGTAGATTTAATAGACGGAGACTTCCCTAGTACTACAAGCATCGATAATTTTCTAAAAGGAAATATAGAATCCTTAGAAGAAGAAAGAAGACTCTTTTATGTAGGTATGACAAGGGCTAAAAAATATTTGAGTTTAATCACTATAAATAATAGAAACGGAAAAGAAGTTAAACCTTCTAGATTCATAACTGAGCTAGAAAATTTAATTACTCAGGATTAATGTACTACATTAATCCTGAGTAATCTCTGAAATTAAAGAATGGTATATCAATGTTAAATTTTAACTTTAAGTTAAATTGATTACAAAACAAATCCATATTTAAACATGTCTTCCTCTTCAGCAACTAAATATCCATAATTTATAATAAAAGCTTTCCCAGTAATTTCAGGTATTATAGCATCATAAGTTCCTACTTTAGTTTCTTTTAATACTTTCCCTATAAATTTAGTTCCTGCAATACTTTCATATACAAAAGGTTCATTAATTCTAATCTTCCTTTTTGCATATAAAGTAGCCAATTTAGCACTGGTCCCTGTTCCACAAGGGGATCTGTCTATCTGACCTTTACCAAATATAACTACATTTTTTAAATCTGCATCATTTGAAGTTGGTTCATCATATATTTCTACTAAATCTACTTTATCTATAAAAGGGTTTGTAGGATGAACTATATCAATATTTTCATTTACAGCTTGTCTAATTGCCAATCCATATTTAACTAAATCCTCAACATTATCTACTGATACACGGATTCCTATATCCTTTGCATTTACTAGTGCGAAAAAACTGCCTCCAAAAGCAATATCTAAAGGAATTTCCCCTAAAGTAGGTACTTCTACTTTTATATTATTTTTATATAAAAATGAAGGAACATTTATTATAGAAACTTCTTGAACTTTTTTTTTATCTACTTTTGCTTTAACCTCTATTAACCCTGCAGGAGTGTCTAATTTTACATAAGTTATAGGTTCTTTTGCTTCTATAAATCCTTTTTCTATTAGCATAGTTGATACTCCCATAGAACCATGACAGCACATATTTAAATAACCGCCACCATCCATAAATATAACTCCTACATGAGCATCTTGATTAGAAGGTTCCGTTATAACTGCACCAAACATATCTCTATGACCTCTAGGCTCATGCATAGCCATAGTTCTAATATAATCAAAATTTTTTTCTAAGTATTTTTTCTTTTCAATCATGGTACTCCCAGGTATTGGAGGAATACCCTCTATTATAATTCTAGTTGGTTCTCCCATAGTATGAGTATCTATATATTTAAGTTTCATCCAACTCCCCCTTTATACTTTAGCTGTATATTCATAAGGTAATGGAACTATTTTCCCTGGAGTATCTATTTCTACTAATTGTATTAAAGTATCTCTTAGTATATTCCTTTGCATTTCTGGATTATTAGGTTCTCCAACATTGGCTCCCATTGGTACTAGTGGAGCTGTACATCTTGGAGATCCAGTTTGTCTAACTACTGGTGGTAAAGCAGCTATTATAATAGTCGGAATTCCTGATTCTTCAATTGCTCTCTGCACAATCACGGCAGAGCGGTGACATGTACCTCACCCACCAGTCATAACTACTCCATCCACACCTTCTTCTTTCAATATTTTAGCTATTTCTGGTCCAGTTTTTTCCCTAAATGCATCCACATTTCCACCACCGCCCATAAACCCAATGTGTTTAGGTGCTACTCCTTTAATAAATCCCTCTTCAACTAACTCTCTAAGCCTATCTATTGGAAACATACAATTTATATCTTTATTAACATCTGAATTATCATATCCTCCATGAGTTACCATTAAATCATTGCTATCAACATCACCAGGTATTATCCTATAGGAAGTATCCCCTGCTAAATTAAACCTTTTATCAGACTTAAGGTGCACCCCTGCAGCTGTAACTAGAGCAATTACCATTTCATCCAAAGGCTTAGTGACTGGCGTCCAAACTGGTTTAGGAGTAATAGGAACATATATTTCAGATTGTAATCCTTTTATCACAGTCATGTCCATAAAGTATCCCTCCTTAAATTATATTTCCACTATCTATTCTTTTTCGTAATTGATCTTTAGCTGATTTTAAATAATTTTTATTTATTTCTTCATCAATTACTTCCGGATAAGTCATCAAAAACCCAACTCGTTGTCCTTCTTTTGGTTCATTTTGACAAATTAACATTCTTCTAGGAAGTCTTAACTGCCCCATTCGACCATTTAAATCTATAACTACTGAACCATCAGTCAGCTCTATAATTATTCCCTCGTAATATCTCTCTGATGATATAAAATTTAGCTTATCCATGATTTATTCTGCATCCTTTTCATATTCATTTCTTCTATTTTGACTTATTTTTAAAGAAGTTTCATTGTCTACTAACTCTATTTTTCTATCAGTTGCTTTTTCAATTAATCTTATATTATTTAATATTACATCTTTACCGTATTTTCTTTCAGGTGGTAGTATTTCTTCTCCTGCCATTTTAGCTTTTAGCATATATAATGCTCTTATAGCATCTTCTTGACATAAACAGTTGTTTTCTAATATTTCATTTTCAATTCCTTCCTCAGATTTATTTAATTCCACCATAGCATCCATATGCTCATTACCTACAACTAATTGACCTTGTACTGCTGCAAAAGTCATTCCCACCACAGGTATACCTCTTTTCCCTATTTCTTCTATATGACTGGCAAAATCCACATGATTGTTTCCAAATCCCTCTGTAGTAACTATAGCACCATCTACATCCATAGCTTCTATAGTTAAACCTAATAATTTTGATACATAGAATTTTTCTGAATTAGCTTGAGGAGAACCTACAAATACTACAGCTGCTAAATCTATTTCATCATCCAACATAGCTTCCAACACCAAAGGTTCTCTAAAATAATGTCTAGAAGTCTCCTTAGATGCTGGTCCTATGCAAGTTAATGCATGAACACAACCGTCTAATACATGTAATGGAGATACTACTACAGGAACATTCCCTAAATCCACATTGGCTTTAGCGCCTAATACTCCTACTGGTTCTTGAGGCATTAAATAATTATCATGCATAGCCCCTTGTCCCATTATCTCCTTTACTATTACTACCTTTTTTTTGTTTAGTCTTCTTTTATGGACAAATTCTTCTTTTCTAACTACTAAAGATTCATCTGCTTTCTTTAAAGCTTCTCTAATCTCTTGAGTAATAAAATCAGTTGCCTTGTGGGCTGCCATAGGACCTGGTCGTTCCATATTTTTTCCTTTTTTAATAGTTACATCAGTTTTAATTAATATTTCTCCCTTTTCTGGAGAACCTGGTCTGCCCCACATTATATTTTCTTCAAGTATCCCTTCAGAAGAACCAAATTCACCTATTTGTACTCCTGCTTCATCAGTTCCTGTAACCAACATTACTACTCCATCCAATACTCTAGTTATTCCTTCACCTAATTCTCCTTCTTCTTTCGTAGCTATGGGTTGCACATCCATTATAGTATTAGAAAATTCATTATACCTATCAGGTGTAATAATATCTACTTTCATATCTACTACTAATTCTTGAGAATCTATAGCTTCTTTGTATGCATCTTCTCTAATTATAAGAGTAGTTCCATCTATTTTAGTTTCATGTCCAAATTCTACTTTATCTATTTTGAAATATTTTCTTGTCAATCTTCTTAATTCTTTTTCTTCTTCCGGTGAGCTTTTTTCTCCTTTTATTTCTTCTGTTATCGGCGTTGATGAAACAGCAGATGATGTAATAACGGGAAATGGTATTTCTATATTTATATCCTTACCTTCCCCAATTTGAATCTTTATATTATTTATTCCCTTTTCATGTCTTTCAGTGCTTTCATCCTCATTAACTGAAACTTCTTTATCTATTTCTTCTATTTCTTCTCGAGATGTTTCCTCCAATTTAGTATAACCTTCTACCAAATCAGGAGTTAAAGGAGTTAATGCATCTACCGTCTTTTTCAAAGTGGCTCCTAATACTTCTCCAATTTTAAGACAATCTTCAGGAATTTCTATAAGACCAGATTCCTCAAGATCTGGAATCAAATTAGGATCTTCAATATGTGATGGTTCAATAACAGTCCCTTCTTCAAATCTACAACAAGTTATTGCATAGGAATCCTTATGTTCCATTGCTTGTTCCTTAGTTATAGCCAATTTTATCATCCCTCCTATTCTTTCTTTTTTCTATATAATCTATGACCTACTGCCCTTAATATATGGTCTGTACTATGATACATAGGTAGTCCTATCCTAGGAGCTACATTTGCTACTGTATCCGTTCAGGTTTCACAAGTACCTACCATAATAGCTTCAGCACCATTTTTCTTTAGATAAATCACCTTCTCAGCTTGCCCTGGACAAACTCCAGGTTCCTCACATCTAAATCTTCCATTTACTTCTTTCATTCTTTTACAATTGGTACTAGCCACTACCTCTCCACCCATGTTTTCTACTATATAAGTGAGCCTGTCAATCTGAGCTCCACATTCACAACCTATTAAACCAAACTTCCTACTATCTTGAGGGAAAGGTAATCCTACTAATACTCCTCCTGTAGTCTTAGTTACCACATCTTCTTCAGAAGCTTTTTTCCCCATAAAAGGTCCTCCTAATAAAATCTCGCCATAAGGTTCTATATATCCTCCACAATCCTCTATTATAGATTTAATAGGAGTTCCTATTGGTACATCCAAAAATACTTTATTTCCTAAAACTAATCGTCCATCAGCAGTTAAATCTTTTGTAATCACAGGTCTTCTTTCTTCTATAGCTAATACTATATTTTTTATAGTTTCTACATTAGAAACCACTACATTGGCTTCTATTGGTAATTGTCCTGGTTTTAATTTTATTCCAAATAATTCTCTAATGATAACTCTTTCATCTCCTGCTGGATACATATCAGGAAGAAATTTTATTTCTATATCATTTTCACCTTTAATAGCTTTTCCTAGTTGAATCAAAGGCTGTTTATTTTTAGGTTTTATAGCTATATACCCTTTCTTAGCCCCTGTTATTTCCATTATATATTTTAAACCACGTACTATTAAATCTGGATCTTTCATTATCCTTGCCATATTATGCCCTAATAATGGTTCACATTCTGCTGCATTTGCAACTACAAATCCATTATCTAATTTAGAATTCAATTTAACATAAGTAGGAAAACCTGCACCTCCTGCTCCTACTATTCCTGCTTCTTTTATAGCCTCTAAATAGTCATTAGTTTTTTTAATCTCTATATAATCATTAGGTTGTTTATCATAAGCATCAATCAAAATTTCTTCTTCAGTGACATCTATTATTTCTCCACTTACACTAGAATGAATATTGGCACCTAACCCTTCTGGTACAGCTATTAACTGCCCTTTATATACTTTATCTTTATACTTAACAATTGGTTTATTAATTCCTCCAACATGTTGCCTTAAAGGTATTTTAATTTTCAATTAATCACCTCCCCTTATATTATATATTATAAGCAAATATCATACCAACTATATAAATCTCTATAAACACTGAAACTCTACATTTCTTTAATATAAATGATAAAATATATGACTATTTTTAGTCTTTTATTAATATATTTAATCATCGTTCCATTTATATTAATAGCCTTTATATAATAATTCCATTTCACCTAATATGTATAACTGTCAAACTTATCTATGTTATATTTAATTATAATAATTCTGTAAATTAAACTATTAATAAATATAAACATCTATGACTAATAATAATCATATGACTATTACTAGTCATATAGATGGTATTTTTTCATTTTTGAATGAAGTGTTGTTCTTGGTATGTTTAAAAGCTTAGCAGCTTTTATCCTACTACCATTAGTACTTCTTAAAGCTTCTTTAATTAAAAATATTTCTAAATTCTCTACTGATTTATTTAAATCCATAGAATAAAATCCTTCAATCCCATCTTTTAACATATATTTAGGTATTAAATCCTTTGTAATAGTATCTCCTCTACACATAATTGCCATATGCTCAATTACATTTCTTAATTCCCTAATATTTCCTCTCCAAGGATAATCTATTAAAAAATTTACCACATCATTATTTATACTTAAAACTTCCTTATCATTTTCTATACAAATCTCTTTTAAAAAATAATCTATAAATAATACTATATCTTCTTTTCTCTCCCTTAAAGGAGGCAATTCTATTTCTATTACATTTATTCTATAGTATAGATCTTCTCTAAACTGTTTTTTTTCAATCATATCCACCAAATTCTTATTAGTAGCAGATATAATTCTAACATCTACTGGAATATATCTTTCTCCTCCTACCTTTTTTATCTTTTTATCTTGCAACACTCTCAATAATTTAGCTTGCATAGATAGGGGCAAGTCCCCAATTTCATCTAAAAACAATGTCCCATCTTTTGCTAATTCAAAAAATCCTATTTTACCTTCTTTTCTGGCTCCAGTAAAAGCTCCTCTTTCATAACCAAAAAATTCTGATTCAAATAACTCTGAAGGAATAGCACTACAATTTACAGGAACAAATTTTCCTGATAATCCACTATACTTATGAATAGCTTTAGCAAATTCTTCTTTTCCAGTACCAGATTCTCCAGTAAGCAGAACAGATACATTAGTAGGTGCTATCTGTTTTGCAATATCAATCTTATCTATTATTTTTTTACTATGCCCAATAATTCTATCAAAAGGATCTAAACCATCTTGATCTATTTTATTTTCTAACACCTGTATTTTATCCTTTGCTTTTTTTAACTCTTTTTGTAATTCCTCTATCTCGGATATATCCTTTTCGGTACTTATTACGCCATATAGCTTATCATTTATAATTATAGGAGATGCACTAATTATAACATGATATCCTTCTTTAGGAGAATGATATATATTTTTTACGCTTTCTTTGGTTTCAAATATTTTTAAGTCAATTGCATTGGGGAAATACTTTCTTAAAGGCTTTCCTTTTATTTCGTCTATTTTTAATCCATATAATTTTTCTGCATTTTTGTTCCATATGACTACTCTACCCTTGTTATCTAATACACATACCGCTTCACTTATATTATCAAATATATGTTCTATCGCCTGTTCTGATTCTTCTACCCCTCTATAGAAATAATCCCTAATAATTTCTTCTCTTATGATTCCTACTACTTTATTATTGCTTAACACTGGGATCCTGCCAATACAATTTTTAAGCATCAATAGGCGAACATTAGCTAATGTTTCTTCTGTACCTATACTTATTAAATTATCAGTCATAACATCTGATATAGCTATTTGAGATATATCTTTATCCACCATTTTTGAAATATCACTTATAGTTATAATACCATCCAATTTCCCTTCTTTTAAAACTAATACTTCCTTTTTGCTATTTTTCATTAAATAATCAAAAACCTTACAAAAATTTTCTTCTATATCTATAAAATATATGTCTTTTTTCATAACTTCCTTAACCGATACACTGTAGGTTTGTAAAAACATGAATCCACTTCCTCTTTACATTAATTTAATATATATTCTATCACATTTATATAATTTTTTAAAAAATAGTAATACTATAGATAAGGAAATATTTTTATAGAGGAGGGACAACATGGCTAAGAAAAATAAGAAAAACACCAATAAAAATACCAATAAAAACAAAAAAAACAATCAGGATAATAATCTAAATAGCAAAAAAGATAACAAAGACAGCAATGATGACAACAAATAGTAAAAATCAAAGTGCCTCCAATATGGAAGCACTTTGATTTTTATTTAATCTTTAAATTCCACCAAATCTGAATCATCTACTGTAAAATACTCATTTTCTTCAATTGCAAAATGCCCTGAACTATAAGGTTTACCTTCAATAGATATAAACACTTTCTCTACACCATAATAATTTCCTAAAGTATTTACTACACTCTTTAATATAGAACCTTCTAAGCTAGAACCTGCATTCATTTCTGATATAAATTCTTCTGAAAAATCTATATTAACAGTTTTATTCCCTCTATTTAATTTTATCGAATTAACTCTTGTATTATCAGATATAACAGGTAATAATTTATCTGATGGGGGATTTTTAAAATTATTTTCTATTATCTTTTCAATACTATCATTAGTATTAAATTTTATATCCCTTTCTAAATATGCAACCTTTATATCAGAATATAAAGGATAATAGAATGTAATTTCAGTTTCATAAGGTTCTTTTTCTATATCTTCTAAAAGAGTTTTTACTTCAAATTCTCCATCCTTATATATAGATGCTACAAGACCTACACCTTTAGCATAATAATCTAGCTGCACTTTCCCATCTCCAAATTCAGTAGTAACTTCTAATGCTTTAAATGTTTTATAAGGAGTTTCTATGCTTACATCTATTCCACTTATAGTTCTTTTATGCCCTCCTGGAATATTCCAAGAATTGCCTGCTTTTAATGGTTCTTTTAAAATCACATTTTGTGATTCTCCTCTAATATCTAACATATTTTCAATATGATAAAACTCTCCCTCAGTAAATACTTCTCTTAATTCACCATCTTTATATTCTAAAATCTTTACAGCTACTGTCCCTGGATTAAATATTTTTAATTGAGCTCTATTATTTTCTATAAATTCAAAAAAAGTAGTTTGCTCTGCAAATTCATTTCCTATCCCTTCATACTCCAATTTTGTATTCTCCATAAATGGAAAATAATCTTCTATTGTTTTAGTTTCCTCATCAAATTCTTGAATATTTTCTTCTTCACTATTTTTTTCTAATAAAATATTTTTATCTTTCTGCTCTTGTGTACTATCACAACCGGTAAATAACACACTAATAATCAGCAAAAGAAACGTTAATTTCAAATATTTTTTCAATTAAATCACTCCTCATATGATACATGTAATCAAATATTAAAGGTATATTTAATTATATCCTTATTTTATAACTTTTATATCAAATATTGGTTAAAAAAGCATTACAAAATTATTTCATATTTAATTTTCATCAATAATTAACATTAAATAAAGAAAATTTCCCTATTTTTTCATAAAAGGAGCTCTTAATCTAATTCAATTTATTTTATATTGTCGATACTATGCTATTAAAATCATTTATAATTTCTTTAATCTTTTCTTCTCCAATTTCTGATATACTTTTGCCCATTTCTAAATAATATTTTCCAAAAAAGTCATCTATTTTATACTTAAAACTAATATCTACTTTGTTGTAAAAATTACCCAATACTAATGCCATAGCAATGAAAGGTTGCTTTTCTATAAAATTTGCATCTGCTATTCCTCCTATACCATATTTATCACAATTAAATACAGCTTTTACCGTCACTTCTATTTTAAATGCATAATCATGGGGTTTAAGCATAATAACACCTCCTAAATACATTATACCAACTATAAAGGATATATAAAAGTAAAATATGATATAATAAACGTAGTAGTAAGTGCTCTGTCTTTTTAAAAATTGAGGTGAATAGTATGATTGAATTAAAAGTTAAGAATGTTGTTGTAGATGAAAACAAAAATTTTTCAGTTTTATTAGTTGATAATGAAAAAGGAAAAATAGTACTACCTATAGCAATTGGAGCTCTAGAGGCAAATAATATAATTCTTCCTATCCAAAAAATAACTCCCCCCAGACCAATGACTCCAGATCTTTTAAAAAATGCTATAGAAAAATTAGGAGGAGTTGTAGAAAAAGTAATTATTACTGATATTAAAGATAATACTTATTATTCCGAAATACACATAAAACAAAATGAAAAATGTATAATATTAGATGCTAGACCTAGTGACGCTATAGCTTTAGCATTAAGATGTAATACTCCTATATTTATGAATAAATGGCTTATAGAATTCACATATGATATATCAGATTTAAAAATATAAAAAATAAACAATCAATTTTATTATTAAAAAATTTGGAGGAATAGATTATAAATAAAGCAATGATTGCTTTTATTAGTATCTTGTTAGTCTTAATTATAATCGGAATATTTTTATTTTTTAACAATTCTCAAAAACAAACAAAAAAGGCTTACAAAAATTTCTGTAAGCCTTTTACCTTGGTGCACCTTCAGGGACTCGAACCCTGGGCCCACTGATTAAGAGTCAGTTGCTCTACCATCTGAGCTAAAGGTGCAAGCCCAATCAACATTGAATATTATACTACTATTATTTGAATTTGTCCATACTTTTTTTGAAATTTTATCATAATATTTATTATTTCTAAACAACCTTTTTTCTAAATATTTGTATAAAATAGTCAGATCAAATGACCTGACTATTTTTTAAATATTTATTTAACAATAAACCCTTTTAGATTATTCCTCATATTTTTCATTTAAAAAGAATACAGATAAAGTTCCTGGTCCTGAATGAGCTCCTATGGCACAACCTATTATGTTTATAATAAAATCTTTACATCCAAATTTTTCCTCTATCATTTCTTTTAGTCGTAAAGCTCCTTCCAAATCGTCTCCATGGTTTATTCCAATAATTTGATTCTTTAAATCTGCATGTCCTCCTCGCTCTTCCATTATTTCAATCATTCTTTTCAATAATTTTTTTCGTCCCCTAACTTTTTCTATTGGTCTTAAAGTACCATCTTCAGGTATATCTAAAATAGGCTTAATATCTAATAGTCCTCCTACAAAGGCTTCTGCCTTGCTAATTCTTCCTCCTCTTAATAAATACTCTAAATTATCTACCGTAAATATATGCTCAATATGTTTTACATAAAAATCTAACATATTCAATATTTCTTCTTTACTTTTGCCTTCTTTAGCCATCATTCCAGCTTTATGAACCAAAAGTCCAAAACCTACTGATGCAGACCTAGAATCTACAATATCTATATCCATATCAGGATATTTATCTCTCAAAGAATCCCTTACTAAAACAGCAGTTTGATAAGTACCAGAAAGTCCCGATGAAAATGCTACATAAATAGTAGATTCTCCTTTTTGGGCTATTTCTTCAAACTTTTCTTCAAAAACTTTTGGTGGTATTTGAGCAGTTTTATATACTACACCTTTTCTCATATCATCATACATCTTCTTAGGTTCTATTGTAACCTTATCTAAATATTCTTTATCATCTTTCATAACTATAATTGGTAAAATTTCTATATCAAGTTCTTCTATTATTTCATCTGGCAAGTCACAAGCACTGTCACTCAAAATTTTAACAGTCATTACTATTCAGCCTCCTTCACCTAGGATAAATATACATAATATCACTTATATATATATTATCATTCTTTTAAAACAAAATAAACTATAAAATCAAAATATTGGTATATATTATAGTTGCTTTTAATAGATTATATTACCAGGATTAATGCGAGGTGGTTTTGTTGAAATTTTTCTTTATCCGTAAAAAGACATTTTATTGGATTTTAATCATTTTAGTCGCAATAATCAGCTTTTTGATCCTTTATTATTAACTATAATTAGCCTAATAAAGATACTAAATATAAAAACAGTGCAGATTTATTTAATCATCTGCTCTGTTTTTATTTAACTCATAGATATAATATTTATCTATAAGTTTATCCAATTCGTTGCTAAATTTTAAGATATCTTCCTTGTCTACATCAGCTAAAACTAATTTATTCAGTTTTATTCTCTTATCTTCTATTTCTTTCTTAAGTTCTTGTAATGAATAAATATTCCCCATTTTGTTTTTTCTCCCTCCATATTAATTAAAAGTAATAATAGTTAATTACTTCCTTTTTTTACATCTTCTCTTTTCCCATTATATCAATATATTTAAAAATTTCCATCCTTATCTTATTAAATTTTTACACTTATTATTAATAAAAAATTTAATTTAAAAAGGAACCAGCTAAAACTGATTCCTTCCAATTTATTTGTTCTATTCCTCATAATTCTTGAATATCTAATACTAATATATCATCCCCATATTCAATATCTAATGCCTTCAATAATTCTTCTCTTGTATTTCCATAAGATTTATGAACCTCTATTATATCAAGTATATATCCTTCTTCTAATTTTTCACTAATTTTATCTTTAAACCATCCTAAATAAATACCAATTCTATCATTTAAATTAAAATTCCTTCCTGAACCTTGATAATTAGTTTGCTTCTGTAATAACCTATCAAACACATTTTTATCTTTTATATTGCATACAGAATGTTTGGTAATTATATTTTTAACTCTCGGTTCTATATCTTTATAAGCCACTAACATCACTTTATATTTCGCTGTGCTACTACTTGTCATAGAGCGTTCCCCCTTTGATTATGAACTTTCAAAACTTTCACAAACTTTCACATAACTTATACCCTTAATTTAAAATAATAAACTAGTTTTAATTATAATTTAAATAATAGACATAGGGATAAAATTTATTTTTTCTTTTGTGCTAAAGGATCTGATACCATCTCATAGCCTCCCATTGCAGCCATAGTAACTAATATTGCATTGATTATTGTAATAATAATTCCTTGTATACCTTCACCTGTTTTACTAAATACAAATGTTAATATAAGTGCTATTATAAAAGCATATAATCTTACAAACTCGTCTCCTAATTGTTTTTTTATTATAGATTTTGTAAATTGTACTATAATATTGGTCGTTAAAACTAGACCTACAAAAGTAGTCAAAACTTCAGAAGTCATAAAATTATCATACAATTATATATCCCCCTAAATTGTAATATTTTAAATATCTTACCTTTCTAATAAATATATGCTTAATTTTATAATTCATGATATTTTCTTTTAGTCCCAAAACTTATTAACCAAATTCTATTTATTGATAATTTTTATATTTAATTAATGATACTCAAAATTTAGATAAAACAATAATCAAATATGGATTTTTTAAAAATGTTGGATTAATAAATCATCAAAATTAATCATATATACTTTACTTATATAAAAATAAATAAGAATAGGCTTACAGAAAATTCTATAAACCTATTCTTAACTATGGCGCACCCTGAGGGACTCGAACCCCCGACCAACTGATTCGAAGTCAGCGACTCTATCCATCTGAGCTAAGGGTGCACAATATTCACTTAACATCTATTATATATTATAGATTGAAAAATACATAAGGTCAATTGCTAATTTGTTTTATTATGATATTACTTATCTGTACTCTATTAAACATCCTAATAGGAAATACACTATTTCCCAACCCACTATCTATATATAAAACAGTATTTTCTATTTCAAATAAACCTTTATCATATTTTGGGAAAAAATCTTGCCCAGGAGATATTATAGCTCCTATAAAAGGTAATCTTACTTGACCGCCATGAGTATGTCCAGCTAAAATAAGATCTTCTTTTCCTACCATATAATACAATGGTCTATTTGGAGAATGGGATAATAGTATTGTATAATTTTTTTCATCTACTTGTTTCAATGTATCTTCATATTTTTTTTGAGTAACATAAAAATCAACACCACAAATATTAATTTTATCTCCATTTATATCTATTATACTACAAGTATTCTCCAATACTTGTACACCCATATCATTTAAACTTGATATAAATTTGATTCCAAAAATATTTCCTAATTCATGATTTCCACTAACAAAAAATATATTATCGTTTATTTCCATTAAACTATTTATTAAATTTAAAGTTGGATTTATATCTTTAGTACTACTATCTATAAAATCTCCAGTTATTACAATAATATGAGGATTAAACTCTTTTACATCATTTAACAAGTTTTCTTTATTAATTCTGTGATTATCGTGATAATCTGATATCTGAGTTATTCTAAGTTCTTTTGTTAGCTTAGAAGTATACAAAACTAGTTCATTTACATAGTGTTGACTTATTTCAATATAATTATATATTAATATACATATTAATAATATACCTAATCTTAGCATCCATTTCATATGTAAAAAAGCCTCCATAAAACAATAAAAAATTGGCAGGAGCCAATTTTTTTGGTGCGGGAGAGAGGACTTGAACCCCCACGTCAATGACACTAGATCCTAAGTCTAGCGCGTCTGCCAATTCCGCCACTCCCGCATAAACTTTTGGTGACCCATCGGCGACTCGAACGCCGGACGCCCTGATTAAAAGTCAGGTGCTCTACCGCCTGAGCTAATGGGTCAAAAATATAATGGGGTGGATGATGGGATTCGAACCCACGACCTCCAGAGCCACAATCTGGCGCCCTAACCAACTAGGCCACATCCACCATAATATAAAATATTTATACATCTGGTGCACCTAGGAGGATTCGAACCCCCGGCACACGGATTAGAAGTCCGTTGCTCTATCCAACTGAGCTATAGGTGCTCTCTACTTTATTGGAGCGGGTGAAGGGGATCGAACCCTCGCTACTGGCTTGGGAAGCCAGTGCTCTACCACTGAGCTACACCCGCATTTATCCTCCTAAGTCTTACTACTGACAATATAGAATTATAGCAGGTTAATCTACTAATGTCAATAGTTTTTTATTTTTTATTCATTTATATTTAATATTTCCGCCAATATTTTATCCTTCACATATATCATGCCAAAAGTCTTTCTTCTATTAAAACCCCTTGGGAAAGAAGAACTCCCTGGATTCATAAATATTATATTATTTTCTTTAAATAAAATAGGACTATGGGTATGTCCAAATAATACTAAATCAGCACCTATTTCTTCTGCTTTATAAAGCAACCTATTTATGCCATATTTTACACCATAAGTATGCCCATGAGTTAAAAATAAAGTTTTCCCTTTTATATAAAGAATTTCATCTTCATTATATTTTGTATGAAAATAATCACCATTTCCCTTAACTATAACAGTTTTTATACCTGTATATTCCTCTATTTTCTCTCCATCTTCCACATAATCTCCTAAATGAATAATTAATTCTGGTTTATCCATATTGTTTATTTGATTGATAAAATCCCTAGTACTTCCATGAGTATCACTTACTACAAATATCTTCATGTGCATCATCCTTTAGTATCTTATATAATTGCTCTTTTAATTTCTCCAACGCTTTAGCCCTATGACTAATTTTATTTTTTATATCTAGCCCTAATTCTCCAAAAGACTTATCATAACCCTTTGGTATAAATAGTGGATCATATCCAAATCCGTTATCTCCTTTAAGTTCAAAACCTATAGCACCTTCACATACACCTTCAACAACAAAACTACTTCCGTCTTCTAGTATTACTACTATTACAGTCTTAAAATACGCCTCTCTTTTATCTATTGGCACATTCTTTAATTCTTCAAGCAATTTATTATTATTTTTAATATAGTCGTGTTCTATTCCTCCATATCGTGCGGAATATACTCCAGGAGCACCATTTAATGCTTTCACAAATAATCCAGTATCATCAGCAATAATTATGCCTTCTACCTTTTCCTTCAAAGCCATGGCTTTTTTCATAGCATTTTCTTCTAAAGTTTTCCCATCCTCTACCACTTCAAACTCTTCGAGTTCTAAATCCTTTTTAGAAAAAATATCTACTGGCAAATCCTTTAATATTTCTTTCATTTCCACTACTTTATCTAAATTTCCTGTTGCTAAAATAAGTTTTCTTCTAGCCATGAACCTCTCCTTCCTTATCTTTCCCTATCAATTTACTGATATTTCCTAAAACTTCCTTTTGCTTAGATACTAATTTTTCATTTCCTTTTTCAGCTAAATTTAGTAATTTATATAGTTCATCTTTAGAAAAAGTACTCTTTTCCCCTGTTCCTTGTATTTCAATAAATTGATTGTCATCTGTCATAACTACATTCATATCCACTGAAGCTCTATAATCCTCATCAAAACACAAATCCAATATTGGAGAATTATCAACAATTCCTACAGATACAGCTGAAACAAAATTAGATATAGGGATTTGTTTAATTTCCCCTTTTTTATATAACCAATTTACTGCATCCACAAGAGCCACAAAACCTCCTGTAATAGAAGCAGTTCTAGTACCGCCATCAGCTTGAATAACATCGCAATCTATCCAAATAGTCTTTTCTCCAATTAAATTTAAATCAATAACTCCCCTCAAAGACCTACCAATTAATCTTTGAATTTCTTGAGATCTACCCTCTACCTTCCCTCTTGTAGAATCTCTAAATTTTCTATGAACTGTAGATCCAGGAATCATAGAATATTCTGCTGTAATCCAACCTGTATTTGTTCCTTTTAAAAATGGAGGAACCTTATCATCTATCATAGCAGTACATATCACTTTAGTATTTCCCATTTCAATAAGAACAGAACCTTGTGGATGCTTCAAATAATTTCTAATAATTTTTACATCCCTTAATTCATCATAATCCCTACCATCAATTCTAACCATATTAACAACTCCCATTACTTATATATTACTCATCCTATTCTATCAAATTTTTTCTCTTTTTTCTATATTGTAAACTACTTTAATTTTTTTATACTTTCTTAAAAACAAAATAAGCTGTCCTCTGGACAGCTTAATACTCATTTGCAAACGCAGGAATTGCAGTATCTATATTAAACTCTAATCCTAACTCTTCTATTCCTTTACCATCAATAAGTAACTCTACTTTTTCTACTTCATCAAACTCTGATAATGTTAAACCTATATTTTTTATCATATTATTAAATACTTGAGGATCATTAGGAGGATCTCCATAATCAAAAGAAATATCTATATAAGCTATTCCATTTTTTATATCTACTCCATGAAAACTTGTCCCTTGAGGGATATAGGAACTAAGCCCCAAATCCATTGGTGGTCCATCAAATAGCACTTCTAATGCAGTATATACATTAGGAATAGGTGCTAAAGTTGGTATAGTTATAGGAACAAAATATTCATAATCCTCTTCATAATTAACACCCTTATAATACACTACAATCTTAGAACGCTGATCTTCTGTATCCAATGCTAAATTTATATTTTCTCTTTTAATTGGATTAGACATATCAGTTCCATATTTCATAACAGGAATAGGTTCTCCATCTACTAAAAATTGAACTTCATCAATTGATTGAAATTCTGTCAAAGTATATACTACTCCTTTGATTAAATTTTCTTCATCTTTTTCTGTTTCATAGTTTAATACTTCTTTTGAAAAATCCACTTTACAAAGTCCTGTTTCTTCATCTATAGTCATACCTCTTATTTCTGTACCTGCTGGAATTATAGGAATTAAACCTGTAGCAGCAATACTTTCTCTTAATTCAGGACTATCAATCATATTTTCTAAAGCTGATTTAGCAATACCTTCTTCCCAAGGTATTTTTTTCATCAATGGTACTAATAATCCTTGTTTATCTTTAAAATATAATATAGTTCTTCTCATACCACTCTCGTCAGTAATCTCAAACTCTAAATCATCAGATCTTATAATTTCCAGTTCTTCCTCTTTTGAAAAAAGTTTTTTAAAACCTTCCTTACTTTTACAACTTACAGCAATTAAAGTTATTAATATTATTAAAAATGCCACTTTTATTTTTTTATTATTCATTTTTTACCCCCTTCCATACTTGTTATTACATTATATTAATGAATTAGGGGTACTATGATTATTATTTCTTTTTACTGGTTGAAAAATAGCCTCCACTTACACAATTTACAGAACTAGTTGTAATAAATGCTTTGCCATCATAATTATAAACTATTTTTTCTAATTTATCTAAATCTTTCCTATTTATAGCAACCTGAAGTACTTTTTTACTACCTTCTTTTCCTTCTCCATGCAAAATAGTTACTCCAAATCCTGAATTTCTCAACTTTTCAGCTAATTCAAAATCATTTCCATCTGATGAAAGTACTATTTGAACTACAAGATTCCCTAAAGCTATCCTATTCTCTATAGTAATACCTATATAATTACCGCAAGCAAAACCTAAAGCATATGCTAATAAATTTCTTGGATCATCTAAATTACTAACTACTTTACCCAATGCAGCTACATATATACTAACTTCAAAAAAACCTATAACTGCTGAATGAATTTTTCTACCTTGAACTACCATTAATGTTCTTATAGTAGCTAATGTAACATCTACCACTCGTGCAAAAAAGATAATCAAATACTCAAACATTATAACTCCCCCCAATACAGCAGTATATATATTATATTAACCAAATTTTTTTCTTAGTTTGGACATTAATATAATATATAATAAGCTAGTTATAATGTCAACACAATAAAAAAAGTGGAGAAATTTCCCCACTTTAATATGTTTCAAAATATCTTTCTATACCATTTATAATGGACTCTACTAACAAATATTGATAACTTTCATCCTTTAATAATTCTGCCTCTTTAGGATTGCTTAAAAAACCTAATTCTATCAATACTGCTGGCATATTAGTATCCCTTATAACTACTGTTTGTTCCCTTGGTACAAGTCCTTTATCTTCAGCTCCAGTTCCTTTTATAATCTCTTCTTTTATAATATTAGCCAATTTATATGTTTCCTCTTTCGTAACATTTGTCTTATCTTTTGAATGGTATAGCACCTGAACTCCAGATATACTAGAATTTGAGTTCGAATTAGAATGTATACTTATAAATAAATCTGCTCCATTTCTATTTGCAATATTTGCTCTTTCTTTTAATTCTACAAAAGTATCATCTTCCCTTGTCATTATAGTAGTATATCCTTTATTTCTTAAGCCTTCATTAAGTTTATGTGAAACTGCTAAGTTTATATCTTTTTCATTAACACCATTTTGAATAGTACCAGGATCTTTACCTCCATGTCCTGGGTCTATTGCTATTACTCTATCAGAAGGCTTTGCATTCGAATCTCTAGTTATTTTTAAAGATATTTTATTATCTATATTATTTGATAATATGCTATATTCAATATTTCTCATAAATTTAATTATAATTTTAGATACATTTCTTTCTTTTACTATTCGTATATCTTTTATTAATCCATCGTTAATAGCTATATACCCTTCTTCTAAATCCAAACTTCCTGATGGAAGATTAATAGTCATAAATTTTTCTTGGCTATTGTAATCTACATTATACTCTATTTTTTCATTTGTATTAATGGATATAATTCTATCCGTTCCTTTCAAAGAATAATCAATAATCTCCCATATACTAGTTTCAGGTGTTATAACAATTCGATTATCATATGTATCAATTTTCACATTTGAATCTGAAACTCCATTTTTAACATCTAACACTACTCTGACAATTCTATCATTTGATTTATAATTATTATCTGGTTCAAACTGAGATATCCTAATTTTTTCTATAAAGCCTATATCATAATCATATTCTAAGTAAGTTCCAGTCTCTAATAATGAATCTAATATATCTATTACTATTCGTTCTGGGTTCTTAAGATTCATATAATTAATTTTAGGTTTACTACATGTATTATATATTACCAATGCTTCTTTACCATTTATATTTTCCTTTTTAATTTTTCCTACTTTGTTTACAAATGATATGTTAAGACTTTTGCCGTTTTCTCCAGATATAATATCGAAATCTACCTTTTCCGTCAAATTAACCACTATTCTTACTACATCTGGAGATTGAGAAAATTGGGATATTTTTAAAGAAGAAACTGGATCACTATTTACTTTTAAAACTCCTACTCCATTTTCAAAAAGTATATTATCTTTTATATTTAATTTAGCATCATCAATATCTATCACTAATCTATGAGGATCTTCCAATAAAGCTGTAGAATACTTAAATTTATCAGTTCCATTTATAGTTATCTTTGGTATATTGGTGCTTCCTTTACTTACAGATATATTAGTTATCTCCATAACATTAGAACTTTCCTCTGGTGTTTTTATACCTTTAGTATTTATAAATGGAACCCTATTTGCATCATCCCATCCTACTTCATATCCAAGAATTTCTGCCACTAACCTAAAAGGCACCATAGTTCTAGTATCTTTTTTGCTAGGAAAAGTAACAAGTTTAGGAGTAAGAGCTTTATCCACTACCTTCTTTTGACCATTTACATATACATTTCTACTATTTATAGTCATCTTTATTTCTTTGTTGTTTTGAAATATTGTAGCAGTTTTAGTCTTTTGATCCCAGCTTACTTTTGCACCATATTGTTCTACAAACCTTATAGGGACAAATGTATAATCCTTATGAATAAAATTTGGAATGCCTATGTCTATTGCTTGTCCATCTATTAAAACTGGAACCTCCGTTACAGTATAATTCTTGTTTTCCATACTTACTACAATCTTATTGTTTTTACTAGCTGCAAATCCTGGAGAACTGAAAATAAGTAAAATTAGTAAAAAGAATACTATAGCTTTCCCTTTTCTCATGCCAAATGCCCCTTTCCAGATTGTTCATTATTAATTAATCAGCCTTAAATTATTTATATCATTTTAATGCTTATTATGTCAATGAATTAAGAGTTTTGTAATCATAATGTAATATTAATTTAGAATAGAGAGAGCTTTATATAATTCATCACTATATGGAGGAACTATTTCTTCTATATTGTCATTCTTTTCAACATAAACTCCTTTTTCTATAACTTCCCCAATAACCGTAACCTTAATCCCTTCTAATTTTAACCTTTTTTCTATAATGGGAACTTTATCATCAGATGTTATTATAAGCATACTACCACTAGAAATTAATCTATAAGGATCTATTTCTAATATATGCGCAATTCTTTTAGTAACATCCTTTATAGGTATTAGATGTTCATATATTTTTATACCCTTACCAATTGCCATGGCTCCTTCCCAAACTGCCCCAAGTACTCCCCCTTCTGTTATATCATGCATATAGTCTACTCCTATTTCGCCACATATAATTCCCTCTTTAACAACACTGATAAATTTCCCCATAGACTTGGCTTCCTCTACTTGTGATTTGTCAATTTTATCCTTTAGATAATCTTCAAGCTCATTGGCTAAAATAGAAGTTCCTTCAATTCCAGCATATTTTGTCATAAGCACTTTGTGTCCTACTTTTATATTATCAGGATTTAACATTTTTTCTTTCCTTTGTTTCCCAACTACAGTTGTAGATAAAACCACTCGATTTACCGCATCAGTTACTTCTGTATGCCCTCCCATTATCTCCACATTTAATTCCTTAGAAGCATTCCCTGCTTCCTTCATGATATAATGAATATCATCCTCTGTAGTATTTGGAGGAACTAAAATAGTCAGTAAAACTCCTATAGGTTCAGCGCCACTACTAGCTACATCGTTACAAGATATATGTATTGCTAATCTACCAATATCCTTAGTTGCACCCGTAATAGGATCTGTAGACATTACACATATATTATCACCAAAATCTATAATAGCATTGTCCATTCCTATAGCTGCACCTTGAATAACTTCTTTTCTTTTATACTTAATATTGTTAAATACAGCTTTTTTTAGCACTTCATTTGGTAATTTCCCTATTTGCATCTCATAAAACCTCCTAGCATATTTAAACTATATTTATCTATTACATATGTAAGTATATTGTATCAAAATATAAACACTTTTGGTACATTCTAAGTACACTTTAATTAAAAATGGGGACTGAAAAAACAGTCCCTTTATTATTAAATATCTTTATTGCTCTTCTATCATATCCCTTATAATTTGATTAGCCATTTGAGGATTTGCTTTTCCCTTAGTAACCTTCATCACTTGCCCTACTAAATATCCTAAAGCTCTATCTTTTCCATTTTTATAATCTATTATAGATTGTTCATTCTCAGATAATACTTTTTCAACTATCTTCTCAAGTTCATCTTCATCAGATATTTGGATTAAGCCTTTTTCCTTTACTATTTTTTCTGGTGAATCTCCAGTTTCAAACATAGTTCTAAGCACTTTTTTTCCAATATTGTTACTTATCTTACCTTCGTTTATCAATTCTAGCAATTTAGCTAAATCCTTAGGTTTAAACTTCAAATCTTCTATTTCCAGTTCTTCATCATTTATTCTTCTTAGTACATCCCCCATTATCCAATTGCTAACCTGCTTAGGATCATCAATATATTTTACCGTTTCTTCATAAAAATCCGCCAATTCCTTAGATTGAGTTAATACTCCTGCATCATATTCTGGTATATCATATTCTTTTATAAATCTTTGTTTCTTAGCATGAGGTAATTCAGGCAAGGAATTCTTTAACTCCTCTATCCATTCATCTTTTATTTCAATAGGAAGTATATCAGTCTCTACTGCATATCTATAATCAGCCACTTCTCCTTTTTCCCTCATAATTATAGTTTCATTTTTTACCTCATCCCATCTTCTAGTTTCCCTTTCAGTGTTTTCCCCTTCTTTAAGTAAAGATATATGCCTTTTTTCTTCATACTCCATAGCTTTTACTGCTCCACTAAAGGAATTTAAATTCTTAAGCTCTGTTATATTAGTTTTTTTGCCAGTTTCAGTGTCCACTACATTAATATTTATATCACATCTTAAAGAACCTTCTTCCATCTTACAATCAGATACTTCTATATATTTTAAAGTAGATTTTAATTTCTCTAAAAATAGTCGTGCTTCCTCTGGAGTATTCATATCTGGTTCTGTAACTATCTCAATTAATGGTACCCCTGCTCTGTTATAGTCCAATAAGGAATCTCCTTCTTCAGTATGAATAGACTTACCTGTATCTTCTTCTATATGAATTCTAGTAAGTCCTATTTTCTTAGTTCCTTCTTCCAATTCAATTTCTACATATCCACCACTGCATAGGGGTACATCATCTTGACTTATTTGATAACCCTTAACTAAATCAGGATAAAAGTAATGTTTTCTATCCATTTTAGTTATATTGGCAATTTTAGAATTAAAAGCAATCCCTGCCTTTATTGCATATTCTAGCACTGCCTTGTTAAGAACTGGTAAAGCCCCAGGTAACCCTAAGCATACTGGACAACAATGGGTATTAGCTTCTCCTCCAAATTCGTTGGGACAACTACAAAATATCTTAGTATCCGTCATAAGCTCCACATGAATTTCTAATCCTATTACAGTTTTATAAGCCAATATTTTCACCCCCTAAAGATACATGTTTTTCAAAAGCTCTTGCTAATCTTAATACTTTTAATTCCTCAAATTTGTCACCTATTATTTGTAGTCCTACAGGTAGCCCTTCCACATAACCACAAGGTATGGAAATAGCACATATTCCTGTCAAATTAATAGGCACAGTAAATATATCAGATTTATACATTGCTAAAGGCTCCTCTATCCTTTCACCTATTCTAAAAGGTAAACTAGGCGAAGTTGGTGAAAGAATTATATCATAATCTTCAAATATTTTATCAAAATCTTCTTTTATAATAGTTCTCACCTTTGCAGCTTTTTTATAAATTTTTTCATTATTATCCTTACTTAAACTATAGGTTCCAAACATTATTCTTCTCTTTACCTCTTCTCCAAATGCCTCAGAACGACTATTAATATATAATTCGTCTAAAGTTTCATAATCCTTAGCTCTATATCCATATCTAATTCCATCAAATCTAGCCATATTAGAACTAATCTCTGCAGTAGATATAATATAATAAGTTGCTAATGCATACTCTATATGAGGCAAAGATATTTCTTCTACTACGGCTCCCATATTCTTAAATATTTCTATTGAATTTAATATCTGTTCCTTTACCCTTTCATCCATATTTAAATTTAAATATTCTTTTGGAACCCCTATTCTCATTCCCTTAACATCTTCAGAAAGTCCTTCTATATAATCTATAATATCCATGTTTACACTTGTAGAATCCTTTTCATCATAACCTACAATGGCATTTAATAATAATGCCACATCAGTAACATTTCTTCCTAATGTTCCTATTTGATCTAAAGAATTAGCCAAAGAAACAAGTCCATATCTAGAAACCAACCCATATGTAGGCTTTAATCCCACAACACCACAGAAGCTAGCAGGTTGTCTAATGGAACCTCCAGTATCTGAACCTAATGCTATAGCTACTTCCTTTGCCCTTACAGCAGCTGCTGAGCCTCCACTGGAACCCCCTGGTACTCTTTGTGTATCTATGGGATTTTTAGTAATACCAAAATATGAAGTTTCAGTAGAAGAACCCATAGCAAATTCATCCATATTGGTCTTTCCTAAAATTATACCATCAGCTTTTTTTATTTTTTCTACAACAGTAGATTCATATGGAGGAATAAAGTTTTCTAACATTTTAGAGCCACAAGTCGTTTTTATATCTTTAGTTATTATATTGTCCTTGACCCCTATAGGTATTCCAGCTAAAGGTCCTAGTTTTTCTCCTTTCTTTATCTTTTCATCTATAATATCTGCTGCATTTAATGCTTCTTCCTTAGATATAGTTATAAAAGCATTTAAATCTTCTTCCATCTTTTGAAGTCTATCAATATGAGCTTCTACTATATCCCTAGCACTTATTTCTTTGTTTTTAAGTTTTTCTCTCATATCCATAGCAGTTAAATTTATAATATCCATATTAACACCTCTTTCTAGTCCATTACATTTAACAATTTAAAATATCCATATTGTTCTTCTGGAGCATTTCTTAAAGCATCTTCTTTTGATAAGCCTTCCTCTACTACATCTTCCCTTAAAAGTTGCATATTATAATTTATAAAATAGGTTGGTGCTACATTCTCTGTATTTACTTCTCCCAACTTATCAACACAATTAATAATCTCTGTAAATTCTTCTATAATTTTTTTCGCCTCATCTTCAGTAAATTTTAACTTACACATTTCAGATATATACATTATATCCTCTATACTAATCATAATCATTACCTCCTTTACTATCTCCTATTTTATCATGGAAAATAAGAAAAACCAATTTGTTTAAAATTAGGCAAATAACTATCAAAAAAGGTGCCAGGCACCTTTTTTGATAGTTATTTATTGGATATGAGTTGTTTTAATTTTTCTTCATCTATTATCTCGATGCCTAATTCCAATGCTTTTTCATATTTACTACCTGGATTTTCTCCTACTATTACATAATCAGTTTTATTACTAACAGAGTTAGTCACCTTACCTCCTAGTTTTTCAATTAGATCCTTTAATTCTTTTCTAGTATAACCTTCTATAGTACCTGTAATAACTACTGTTTTATTGGTAAAAGGCGATTCTTTCACTTTTATATCTTGATATCTAGGATTAACTCCTTCTGATAACAATTTATCTAATCCTTGTAATATTCTTTCATCATGAAAAAATTCTATTATGTTTTCAGCTGTTTTAGGTCCTATATCTGGTATAGTGAGGAGTTCCTCATAAGTAGCGTTTTTAAGTTTTTCTAAGGATTTAAAATGATCTGCTAAGTCTCGAGCTGTTTTTATTCCTACATTTCTAATACCTAAAGCATATATAAATGCATCTAGTGTAACATCCTTACTTCTTTCTATTGCATCAAGCAAGTTTCTAGCTTTTTTATCTTTAAATCCTTCTAACTTTATTAAATCTTCATATTTTATTTCATATATATCTGCTATATCTTTCAAATTTAATTCTTCAAATAGTTTTTCTGCAGTCTTTTCATTAAATCCTTCAATATTCATAGCATCTCTACTGGCAAAATGAACCATTCTAGAAACTAGCTGAGGTTTACATGTTAAAGAATTAGGGCAAAAAATATGAACTCCATCCTGAATTAACTCACTATTGCATGCAGGACAATGGGTAGGTTTTTTTATTTCCTTTGTTTCCTCATTGGTATCTACAACCCCCATTATTTCTGGAATTACTTCATTAGATCTTCTAACTAAAACTCTAGAATTAATTTTTACTCCCTTTCTTTGAATATCATCAAAATTATTTAATGTTGCTCTTCTTATAGTAGCACCACCAATTTCCACTGGTTCCAATATAGCAGTAGGGGTAACTTTACCTGTTCTACCTACATTCCATTCCACATCAATTAATTTTGTAGTAACCTCCTCTGCTTCAAACTTATACGCTATAGCCCAGCGGGGAAATTTGGTTGTGTAACCTAACACCTCTCTAGTTTTTATATCATTTATTTTTATAACTGCTCCATCAGTTAATATATCCAAATGATGCCGTCTTTCTTCTATCTTTTCAATCTCTTCTATAACCTCATCTATATTTTGACATTCTGAAGCATAATTATATACAGGCAACCTATTATCTTTTAAAAATTGTAACATTTCCATATGGGTTTTAAACTCCTTGCCTTCTATGTATCCTACGTTATAAAAATATGCTACTAATTTTCTTTCAGCTGTAACCCTAGGATCTAAATTTCTCAATGCACCTGCTGCAGCATTTCTTGCGTTTTTTAAAGGTTCCTCAGCTTTTTTATTATATTCTTCAAGGACAGATAAGGGCATAAGCCCTTCTCCTTGAACTTCCATTAATCCTTTATACTCTATTTTTAGTGGTATTGATTTTATTGTCTTTATCTGGGGAAGTATAGCTTCACCAACTATCCCATTTCCCCTAGTTGCACCTTGTACCAATTTCCCATCTTCATAGGTTACATTTATGGTTAAACCATCAAATTTATATTCTACTACATAGGTAGGGGATGGCAGCTTATTTTCATTTTTGCTATTGTATTCATCTATTAAACGTCTAACCCTATTATCCCAATTTCTCAATTCCCCATAATTTTGACATTTGTCCAAACTCCAAAGTCTTCCCAAATGAGTATGTTTTTCAAATTTATCAAGTATCTCTCCACCAACTCTTTGAGTAGGAGAATATGGATAAACCACTCCTGTTTCCTTCTCTAACCTTACCAATTCATCATATAATTCATCATATTCCTTATCACTTACTTTAGGATTATCCAATGTATAGTAGTAATAATTTAACTCATTTATAATATCTATAAGTTCTTCCATCCTTTTAAGTTTATCTTCCATACTACTAATCTCCTTTCACAATTTCTATGGGAGCAATAGAAAGCAATAATCGTTTTAAACCTATTGGTTCGTTAAAAGCAATAACTAGTTCCTTATCTTCATCCTTATTTTTTATTTGTACAACAGTACCTATCCCCCATTTTTTGTGATTTACTTTAGTGCCTACTTGTACCTTATCTTTATTTTCTTGAGATTTAACTGTATTATTTTTTCTCCTTTTAGTACGATCTACTATATTTACTAATCGTCTTTTATTATTTCCCAAATTACTACTTTCTTCCGTTGTAGTAATTAAATTTTTAGGAATTTCATCTATAAATCTAGAAGGTAGGCTATAGCTTGTATTTCCGTATATAGTTCTAATCTTAGCATGAGTTATAAACAATAACTTCTGTGCTCTAGTTATAGCTACATAGCAGAGTCTTCTTTCCTCCTCTAATTCTGATTCATTATCCAATGCTCTAAATATGGGAAATAATCCTTCTTCCATGCCTACTAAAAATACTACAGGAAATTCCAACCCTTTAGCTGAATGTACCGTTAACATTGTAGCTGTATTCTTTAAATCCTCCGTCTTATCAACATCAGAAAGAAGAGATACAGTGGCTAAAAAATCCTCCAAATTGCCTTCTGGATTTTTAACCTCAAAATCTACAGCTACTGATATAAATTCTCTAATATTTTCTAATCTTGTTCTAGACTCTATATCATCCTGTTTCTCCAATTCTTTTATATAGTTCGTTTCCTTTAATACTTCCTCTATAAAATCCTTTATACTCATTTGTTCTTTTATTCTCATTAAATTATTTACAATTTCTACAAATCCTTTTATACTATTTTTAGCTCTAGTAGATAAATCTGGTATATCATCTAATTTTTGAAGTACGCTATATATACTCTCTCCAACTTCATTAGCATATTGTTCAATTTTCCCCATTGTGGCATTGCCAATTCCTCTTTTAGGTACATTTATTATTCGTTTTAATGAAATATCATCAACAGGATTTTGAATTAATTTTAAATAGGCTAATATATCCTTGATTTCTTTCCTATCATAAAATCTTAAACCGCCCACTATCTTATATGGAATACCCCTCTTTATAAATACCTCTTCAAAAGTTCTAGATTGAGCATTAGTCCTATATAATATAGCAAAATCCGATGGCTTATAACCTTCAACCATTAATTTTTCTATCATATTAGCTACAAAATAAGCTTCCTCTTGAGAATCAGGTAAAGTTTCTACTACAACTAAATTACCTTCTTCATTATCCGTCCAAAGACTTTTGTCCTTCCTTTCAGAATTATTTTTTATAACATGATTTGCTACGTTTAATATATTCTTTGTGGAACGATAATTTTGTTCTAACTTTATTATCTTGGTATTTGGAAAATCCTTTTCAAAATTAAGTATATTAGTTATATCCGCACCACGAAACTTGTATATAGATTGATCATCATCTCCCACTACACACAAATTCTTGTGTTTATCAGCTAATAGTCTTATTAATTCATATTGGGATTTGTTTGTATCCTGAAATTCATCCACAAATATATATTTAAACTTCTTTTGATAATAATCCAATACCATTGGATCTGCTCTAAACAATTCCAAAGTTTTAATAATTAAATCATCAAAATCTAATGCATTATTTTGCTTTAGCTTCTTTTGATATAATGCATACAATTCTCCTACATTTCTCCTATAATAATCATTATAATTTTGATTAATATATGTATCAGGAGAAATCATAGCATCTTTCAAAGAACTTATATTTCCCAATATAGACCTTTCTTTATATATATCCTTGTTTAAATTTTGCTCCTTTATACATTCTTTCATTAAGGTTATTTGATCATCCCTATCATATATGGAAAAACTTCTATCATATCCAATTTTATCTATATCCTGCCTCAATATCCTCACACATATAGAATGGAAAGTCCCCATCCATATGTATCCTATATCTCCACCTAGTAATTCTGCTACTCTTTCTTTCATTTCATTAGCAGCTTTATTAGTAAAGGTTATTGCCAAAATATTTCCTGGGAAAATCTTTCTCTCCTCTATTAAATAAGCTATTCTATGAGTTAACACGCGTGTTTTACCACTTCCAGCCCCAGCTAAAATAAGTAAAGGCCCTTCAGGATGAAGAACAGCCTCCTTTTGTCTATCATTCAAACCACTTATATAATCCATTTTGTCACCATCCTATTAAACATTAGTTTCCTTTTTATTATATAATAATGATGAGGTTTTTGCCAAATTAATTATTAATATTATTAAGTTATAAATATGTTCCCAAAAAAATAAAAGCCTAGACTTATAGGCTTATAGGAGACCAAAGACTATAAAAAACCTAAATAAAGAAAAGATAAAAGCTAAAGGGACTATTAACAAACATTCCAGGTTTATCTATTACTTATAAATTAATTAAAAGGTGATACTAATAATTATTCTACCTTGATGCCTGTTATTAATAATTTAAATCAACTATGTTATAATAAAAAATAATTATTGTTTTATAAATCCATCTAATTAAGGAATACATAGAAATTTTTTTGATAAAAATCATAAAAACAAAACCTTTGCTAACATATATTATCTGATGCTAATAATAAAATATTTTACTATGTAGATAAATTTCTCAGTATATACCCTATCTCATCAAATGTAGTATCATATAGTCTTCCATCTATCCTAAATGTGTTCTTGTTTAATACCTCAACTTTTATACCATCTACCTCAAAATAGTTTGCCATTCTCTTTACTATGTGACCTTCCTTTTTAATGTTTTTTAAAATTCTGTATAATTCTACTTCATTCCTATTCTTTAAAGATAGTTCATGTACAGTTTCAGCATTATCAAGTAAATACTTAGTGGTATAAATAAACAATTCTATGCCATACTCTACTGGTTTAATTGGTCCTATTTTTTTTACATATTCCAATTCAAATCTAATATACATTTCATCACTTTTTTTAATTAACTCTTTACACTGACTCCTTTTATATAATCTCATCTTTTTAATCTTCCCATAATAATTTATACCTGCTTCATCACCAAACATTCTTATAGATTGATAAAAAGCAATGTATTCTATACCAGGTCTAACTGTTGACATATATTTTAATGGTATATGGTAGAAATTGTTTTTCACATAAGCTTCTAAATGTCTTTTATCTTTTGTATTTGCTACTAATACATTTTTATATTTAAATCTACTGTCATCATCAACTACATGTCTTATAACTCTTTCTTTAGATTCAATTTCTGATTCAAACAAAATACTCTCTATGTGATTTCTCATTAATTCATAAGTTCCTGGTAGTATTGGAAAAGCTCCAATATTCACTTTATCTATGCTCTTATAATATTTATGATTTGTAAATTTCTTCTCATCAGCATAGGGAAACATTATATATGCTCCGAACGTTTCAAACCTATATTCAAAATCATCCTTCATTTCAGCAACAATTGCATCTCTATATCTATGCATTTCATTAATATCCTCTTCTAGTGGACCAGCTATGCCATCTTTCACATCAATTCTATATTTCGCATCAAATATGTACATCCTATCCCTTTCGCCTTTTTTATTTAAACACAATACCGTGTCTGGTTTTTGTTCGGTAGTTGGTAAGTTTTGATAACTTTTATTATACCAAAGTTCTAGAATTTCACCTTCTTCATTTATATATTCTATCTTCGAAGTCTTATCCTGTAATAAATTAAATGTTAAACCATCATTTGTAGGGGCTATTATTCCATAATCAGTTACCTTATAGCCTAATTCTTTAATAATTTTATCTATTTTTAAGTAACACCAAATCTCATACAGTTTCCATATTTTTTTAGGTGAAATGCTATACAGATCATCTCCCAACGTAAGTCCTTTATTTAAAATCATATAGTATTTATATATCTCTCTATAACCTGGTGCCATTTGAAATACCAAAGTGGTGCTATAAGGATTTTTTAAATCACCAATATCTTTAAAAAAGCTCTTCAAGTGTCCATCTATTTTTTTCTCTATTTTCTCTAGAACCTTATAGTATTCGTTTTCTTTATTATACTCAATTATAATATTATTTTTTATTTTAACTATCTTCTTTTTAAGTCTCATTAAAATATACTTAACATACCTATTCTCAAAAATATCTAAGCTAGTCTTTTTTTCAAGCTCTATAGCCTTAATTGGATAATAATTAACTCCATTAATCTCTATAAATCCTTTATTATCCTTATATAATAATTTAGGATGGCTTCTAAAGAAGTTTATATTATTTTTTGATGGACGCTTAACCATCCAAGGATTAACAACTTTTTCTTCTTGAATTATTGCGTGTTTCGGGCTATTTTCAATCCTTTTAAGCGAATCTTCAAATTTATTATATATGGTTTCTAATATGCTAATAAATTCTACTCCACTTTGTAAATCCGTATCCTTTAAAGTAGCCATGTGAAAAGTAGTACCCAGAAAATCAAAAGCTAAAGCAGATATTTCCTCATTTATTTCATCCATCATAGCCATATAATCCTCTTTATAATCCATCTTAGATGGGAAGACTTCAATAGTCAACGATAGTAACACAGCACTATTTTCTCTTATCTTAAAAGTTGTATATCCTACCTCATTAATGAAATTAAAATTTCCTACTATTACATCTCCATAAGTCTGTAGAGAATTTCTAATTTCATCATCTAAATGATATATTTCAATATCTCTATTCCCCTTTTTATTAAGATATAGTTGATATATTTGATTATCAAAAAAAGAAGGCATCATCTTGTACCCATAATTTATTCCTAAATTGCCAAATCTATCAGACGTTTTCACTATTACATTAATGTCTTCTTGGGCTCTTACAAATAATCCGGCTTCTTGGTTTTGATTTAAATTTAATATGTCTGATTTTAAATTATGGATTTTACCACTTATATACAAGTCAAATTTATCTGACTCTATTATTAAAAGATTTTTATAACCAGTAGGAAGTAAATCCATCTTCATAACCCCTCATCATATGAACAATCTTTTTCGCACTTTGCTTATATCTTGCAAAACTAAGATTTTTTTCCGCTTCATCTATATAAGAGATACTTTCTATTATCTGGTGATCTGGATTGCAAAAATTATATAATTGGATTAATGTTTGTTTAGTTTTATAGTCACTCCCCATGATCGTTGGCAATATTTTTTGCATTAATTGATAATCAAATGCAACATCTTCATCTAACAATTTTAAACAATAATTTTCTAACATATAGAATACTATCTCATCCCTAACCCTATATCCAAAATGTTTATTACTTGATTCTAAAATGGTATTTATCTCAATAATTTTTTTGTTAATTTTATCTACATATGCCTTATCATCTGCAAGTGCATCCTTTATATTTATATATCTTGTCTTTAAGAATTCATTATCAATATTCACAGTTTCAATGTCATTGAAACTAAAGTCTAAAAAATTAAGATTTACATGCGAAAATTCTATCGTATTAGCTCTATCGAGAACTTTTCTACTAAAAGAATAGGTAGTGTCATCCATATTTACGGTTCCAATAATATACAAATTATCAGGAAAATAAAGATGAGAATATTTTTCTACATTTTCATCAAAAATATTATCAGTAATAATGTCTCTATTTTTATTAAATCTTCTAGTTTCTACAATACTCAAGAAATCACTTAAATAATACTCTACCCTTGCTAGATTCATTTCATCTAAACACACAAAATATGGATTCTCTCTATCATTCACAGCTTTATAAATAATCTTAGTAAGCTTACCTGGCACAAATTCATTTTGAAGATTCCAATAACCTATTAATTCAGTAGAATCATTCCAATCTGGCTTAGATAGTGTCAAGTTACTGTAGGAAAAATTTTTTTAAATCTCCCCATATTTTATGAAAAGTGCATAGTTGCTTGTTTCACCAATTTTTTATAAGCTATTTGTTTTTGGGGTCACTAAATTAAGCTATAACATTTTATTTTATTATTCATTATAGCTCTTTCTATATTTAAATTTGTTTGTTACCTACTATTGATTCTTTTTAAGCACCTCTAATGGCTTTTAGTATCTGTCGTTGCCAAGTTCTTCTTCCATCATTTATATAGGGTATATTGTCTATGGTTTCTGCTGATGCTGTTCTTAGTTTCTTCTTTACTACCTTTTTTTCTAACTCTATTATTCTATTTTCCTTTTGCCTTTCTCCTTTTTTCTTACTTAGTAATTCGTATATATCACCACCATTTGCTTTATATACTCTTAAGCGAGCCATTTGATCTGCTCCTACCAAACTCCAACCTAATGGTCTTGAGCTTAATACCTAATGACCTTGAGCTTAATCTAGAGGATAATATATGGCTTATATGACCTTCTGCACTACAACCTATGTATTCTTCCTCATAACCCCTCATTATTGAGTCCCAATGGTTTAATATATATCTTTTACTGTCCTTCACTGCTTCTTTCTTGGCCTGTGATTCTGTTTCTTCTATTATGAAGTTTAGTAATTCTTTTACATGGTCTTTATTACGGTTATTTATATAGCTCCATAATACTTCTATTGTATGAGGCATATGTGCTGTTGCTTTTCTTACATACTTGGATAAATGAAAGTAATCTAGTACGTGTTTACTTCCTTTAATCCAGTTTAGTCCTTCTTTTATCCAGCTTGCTCCATCTCCTGAGATATATATCTTTTCTACCTTATCCATTTCATATGCTTCTTCTAGATAATTAGCAACTTCTAGCCATAATTCTTCACTATTTTTTAATGCGCCTGTAAAGTATCTTTTATTTATTAATTCATATCTTCCTTTTGATTTGTATTTCTTGCCTTCATGGACATAGATTAATTTTATTTTTTTATTTTTCCCATTTTGCAATGCTACATGGTCTTCGTCTGCTTCTATATAGATTGTTTTTACTTGTTTCTTTTTAGTTGGCAATTTCGCTTCGTCATTTTCTACTTCTCCTAGCTTTCTTATGGTGTTCATTACTGTTTGTTTTGTTACTTGTACATTACTTGAGGCTCTTTTACCTGATTTCTCATAGGATGTTTCTATAGCTTCTTTTACTATCATTGTTCCTATTTCATCCAATGATTTTTTAGTATTTATTATGAATCTTGATATATCCCTGCTATTTAACATCAAATCCTCTATATTATTATTGAAATCTCTAGTGATTTTTTCTATAATTTCGTGTATAATTGTATTTATAAGAATAGCCTCCTTTATTATGATTTTTGTTTTTGACACTTCTATCATAACATATGGGGCTATTCTTTTTTGTGTTTTTTCCTACAATTATTTTACACTAACATGGGCAATTTTATTTATACGCTTTAAGAAAAAATTTTGGGTCTAATCATTGAAATCATCTCCTTCTCTAAATATAAGCAACTTTCCATCGACCCCCAGGGGGTTTTGCACTATTGAGGGTCGATAGATATAACTATGTCTAGATATCTCTGCTTACATAAGTTCTATCTTTTATCACTTTTTATGCTCTTAAAGGTTTTAAAGATATGGTAGAGTGTTTGTTCTTTGGTTCATAGAATCTAGCATATACTTTCGCAGTAAATTCTGACATATTGTTCTTCAACAAAAATCAAAGCCGCAATACTCCTGCGGCTTTGATAATCTAAAAACTTTAATAAGCTTTTTTGTATATGTTTAGCACATCTTCATAATCTAAAGGCTTGAAGTTCCCTATTTTTTTACCATCATTATTATCTATAGCAGCCTTAGCCATCTTTTCTAGGTCTTCTTCTTTAATTCCTACTTCCCTCAAGGACATTGGGATCTCTAGGGATTTAAAGAACTCTCTTGTTTTTTGAATAGCTAGCTTTGCAATTTCGTATTTATCCATATTCCTATCAATATCCCATACATTTACTCCATATTCTACAAACTTATCCACTCTCTCATCATCTAGCACATATTCCATCCAGGCTGGAGTTAATATGGCTAAACCTATACCATGGGTAATATCATAAAAGGCAGATAGTTCGTGTTCTATAGGGTGGACACTCCATTGTGAATCTTTTCCATAGGAAAGTAAGCCATTTATGGCCCAGCTGGAAGCCCACATGATATTAGCCCTTGCCTCATAGTTTTCTGGCTCTTCAAAGGCTATTTTGCCGTATTTGATACAAGTCTTTAGTATGGCTTCTGCAAATCTATCTTGCAGGTAGGCTCCATCGTTCAGTGTAAAATAGTTTTCGAAAGTGTGGCTCATTATATCAGCAATTCCAGCAGCTGTTTGTACCTTAGGAACGGTAAATGTATAAGTTGGGTCTAGTATGGAAAACTTAGGAGCCATGGATATGTGGTCAAAAGATAGCTTCTGTTTAGTTTCTAAGTTGGAAATAACAGCTCCTCTATCCATTTCAGAACCAGTGGCAGCCAGTGTCAGTATTGTACCTAAGGGTAGAGCATCTACAACTTCAGCCTTCTTTATTACCAAGTCCCAGGGATCTCCATCATAGTAATAGCCAGCAGCTATTGCCTTGGAGCAGTCAATGGTGCTTCCTCCTCCAACAGCCAGTATAAAATCTATGTTATTTTCCCTAACTATTTTGATTCCTTCCCTTACACTATCTATTCTAGGGTTAGGTTCTATGCCTGATAGTTCCCAGAAGGGGATATGGTTATCCTTTAGTATATCTACTACTTCCTGATAAAGTCCTATCCTCTTAATACTTCCTCCACCATAAGTTAGAAGGACCCTTGTGCCGTACTTTTTAATCTCATCTGCCAATACCTTAATTTGGCCTTTTCCAAAAAATATTTCTGTAGGTATGGAATAATGGAAATTTTTCATTTTACGCCTCCTATGTTGTTTTGTAGTCTACTACATACTGGCCCATAACTTCCAGTAATCTATAGCAAGTATATTATACCATGCTTATCCTATTTCTACACACAGCCACATAAATTAGAAAGTTTTATATCCATAGTAAATTTACATTCTCCATCCATAGTATTATAAATATCTAATATGAGCTTGTGTATCTTATCCTTGTCCCCTCTTATGGTAGTAGACATTATTCCCACTTGGTATTCTAAATTATAAGATTTGATTATTTCTAAAACTTTGTCTATATGGGGAATATAGTCTTCAGTACCAATAGGTACGAAGGCTATTTCACAAGAAGCTATTTTTTCCACAGGGCACATATAAATCCTCCCCTTTTCCCTTCTTTAGACAATTCCCTTTCTTTTTCCATGGAGATATATTCTTCCTCTATAGTAGGAGGAATGAATAGGCATTCCTTAATGTCTACTAAATGGTCCTTTTTATAGCTTTTCATATCTTCTACAGTTTTAAAATTTGCATACTTGAACACAGAATTTTCCTGGAACTCTTTAGATAAATACATTTCTCCCCAGGCACTGTCTTTATTGATAGTGCCTATTAATAAATAGCCATTAGGCTTGAGCACCCTAAACATTTCTTCTATAGCCTTTTCTGGATCCTTTAGAAATTCAAAAGCTGTAACTGATATTACTCCATCAAAGCAGTTATCCTCAAATTTCATATCATATACATCCATATTGTAGAATTTTATATTCAGGCCTTCCTTCTTAGCCTTCTCTTCTGCAACTTTAAGCATCTCCTTGGATACATCTATGCCTACTACTTCACAGCCCATCTTAGCTAGCTTTATGCTAAAATTCCCTGTACCGCATCCAACATCCAAAACCTTCATACCCTACCCATGTGGTAGAAAAGGAACATTTTAAATGGTACCATAAAGCCTATTCACAGGATAGGATACTATTTGAAAATCCCTGGTCTAAGGTCTTTAATGAAGAAAAAGTTTTAGCCAGATACAATTATTCAAAACAAGAAAATGATGAAGAAATTGGATATTTCGGTAATACTAATCCCGCATTTGAAACGGATATAATAGTGCCTAATAAGGTAGCCTACTTAAAAATCCATGTCATGGACGGTGGCCGGGTTGAAGAAGATGGAAAGGAAATAAGGAAGTTCTACGAAGAAATAAAGGATTATGAAAAGCTGATAATAGATATCAGGGGAAATTCTGGCGGCAGTGACCATTATTGGCAAGCCAATGTTATTTCCCCCTTAGCTAAGGAGCCAATTTCCGTCAGCAATTATCTATTAGTCAGAGGAGATTATGGTAACCCCTTTTACAGATCACGGGGCATAAAGCTAAAACCCATATCCCATTTAGATCAGGATATTTTAAAAAAGATGCCAGAGGAAGTAGAAAGGAATTTTCAAAGATATTGGAAGGTTACCAAAACCATAAAACCTAAAGACCCTATAGATTTTAGGGGTAAAATATATCTGTTGGTTGATTATAGGGTTTATTCTTCCTCGGAAAGCTTTGCAGCCTTCTGCAAGGATAGCGGATTTGCTACCCTGGTAGGTGAAACCACTGGTGGGGATGGCATTGGTATTGACCCCTTATTCTTTTCACTACCAAATAGCGGAATAGTAATAAGGTTTAGTTCTATGATGGCTTTAAATGGGGATTTTACCATTAACGAAGAAGTTAAAACCACACCCCATGTAAAGGTAAGTGCTGTCCCAAGTAAGGATTATAGGTATGATAAGGCTATTCAGTATGTATTAAATGAAAACTAAGTCGATATCGACTTAGTTTTCATTAATGGCTTTTAATTTTTCTAATATCTTCTTATACTCCTTATCCAATGCCTCTATATCCTCATCTTTATCTGCCATTGAAAGCTTTCCCAGTATTTCGGATAACCTATATTGAAGGATTGCCTTTTCCTCTGCTAATTTCTTTTCATCCATATCCACTGGCCTATTCTTTCTATTTTCCAATTCCTTTAATCTGCCATTAAAGGTTTTTATTCTATGATTCTCAATATAGATAATATTATCTGCAATTTTATCTATAAATCTCCTGTCATGGGATACGAATAAAATAGTTCCTTCATATTCTATTAAAGCCTCTTCTACAGCTTCTATGGAGTAAATATCCAAATAATTGGTCGGTTCATCTAATATCAGCATATTAAAATCAGAGCTTAATATTTTCGCTAGTGAAACCTTAACCCTTTCCCCACCGCTTAATACCTTTACCTTCTTGTACACATCTTCCCTCTTAAATAATAATCTGGCTAGCATAATCCTTATGGTGGTCTCATCATAAATACTCGTTTCCATTATGTTTTCTATTATAGATTTATTCTCATCTAATATGCTTAAATCCTGACTAAAATATCCTATTTTTGCTTTACGGGATATTTTAATACCCTTTTCCTCATTCATTATCATGTTTAGTAAAGTAGTTTTTCCACTACCGTTATCCCCTATAAGAGCAGTTTTACTGCCATTATAAATTTGAAAATTCCCCTTCTTAAATAATGTTCTCTTACCAAAGGATTTATTTATATCTTGACCTTCTATAAGGATCTTTGTGTGAATTTCGTCTCCCAATATATCTACCCTTACTTTTTCTATATCCTTTACCTTCTCCTTCACCTCTAACTTTTCTAACCTGCTTTGTATAGCCTTTGCTTTTTTCTCTAAGCTCCTCTTTGCGCTCTGATTTCCCATTTTATGAAGTCTAGCTTCTGAAATTCCCATCCGTCTTGGTGTTTTCTTAATACTTCTAGACTTGTTTTTGGTTTCAATGATTGCCCTTTCTAATCTCCTTTTCTCCTTAATATACTTTTCATATTCTAATTCCTTAGTTTTTCTTTCCAGCTCCTTCTGTTCTTTGTAGTCAGAGTAATTCCCATCATATAATTTTACATGACCATCTTCAATTTCCAAAATCTTATTACATACCCTATCTAGTAAATCCCTGTCATGGGAAACTATTAACAAGGCATTATCGAAATTTAATAACTTTTCTAGCAGCATATTAATTCCATCTAAATCCAGATTAGATGTAGGCTCATCTGCAAGAAGCAGGCTGCAATCTTTGGAAAAAGCTTCAGCTATTTTTAGTCTGGTCAATTCTCCCCCACTCATATAGGATCTCTTTTTACCTTTCAATCCAAATTCTGATATATACTTTCCGTGGGCTATTTCTGCATTTCCATATTCCAACTGTTTGATATAGGATATATTCCCAAAAGTTCTTATAAATCCTTCATCTGGCAATACCTCTTTGGAAATCAAGTTTAACAAAGTGGTTTTCCCACTGCCATTTAAACCAACTATTCCTACCTTATCTTCCCTATATATTTTTAAATCCTTAATATCTAGAATCAACCTGTCTCCATAATATTTTTTCAGCTTACTAATATCTAAAACAAGCATAAAAAAACCCTCCTTATATAGGAAGGGATTAATTATCATTTATAATAAAATATAGAAATTATACATTGGCAAAGTTATACTAATGTTTATAGAAATATATAATAAATGATAAATTTAATCGCCTTCCGAACATCTTTCAACAACAATAAAGCCTATTAAAATAGGCAGTTTAAGACTTAGATTAAAATGTTCTAAATAGTGAAGGCTTACATTCTCATTATTATATATTTCCATCCTTTCTTACTTACTTACCAATATTTTATCAAATTTTTATTGAAACTTCAATAATTTAGAGTAAATAAGATAGTGTCAAGTTACTGTAGGAAAAATTTTTTTAAATCTCCCCATATTTTATGAAAAGTGCATAGTTGCTTGTTTCACCAATTTTTTATAAGCTATTTGTTTTTGGGGTCACTAAATTAAGCTATAACATTTTATTTTATTATTCATTATAGCTCTTTCTATATTTAAATTTGTTTGTTGCCTACTATTGATTCTTTTTAAGCACCTCTAATGGCTTTTAGTATCTGTCGTTGCCAAGTTCTTCTTCCATCATTTATATAGGGTATATTGTCTATGGTTTCTGCTGATGCTGTTCTTAGTTTCTTCTTTACTACCTTTTTTTCTAGCTCTATTTTTCTATTTTCCTTTTGCCTTTCTCCTTTTTTCTTACTTAGTAATTCGTATATATCACCACCATTTGCTTTATATACTCTTAAGCGAGCCATTTGATCTGCTCCTACCAAACTCCAACCTAATGGCCTTGAGCTTAATCTAGAGGATAATATATGGCTTATATGACCTTCTGCACTACAACCTATGTATTCTTCCTCATAACCCCTCATTATTGAGTCCCAATGGTTTAATATATATCTTTTACTGTCCTTCACTGCTTCTTTCTTGGTCTGTGATTCTGTTTCTTCTATTATGAAGTTTAGTAATTCTTTTACATGGTCTTTATTACGGTTATTTATATAGCTCCATAATACTTCTATTGTATGAGGCATATGTGCTGTTGCTTTTCTTACATACTTGGATAAATGAAAGTAATCTAGTACGTGTTTACTTCCTTTAATCCAGTTTAGTCCTTCTTTTATCCAGCTTGCTCCATCTCCTGAGATATATATCTTTTCTACCTTATCCATTTCATATGCTTCTTCTAGATAATTAGCAACTTCTAGCCATAATTCTTCACTATTTTTTAATGCGCCTGTAAAGTATCTTTTATTTATTAATTCATATCTTCCTTTTGATTTGTATTTCTTGCCTTCATGGACATAGATTAATTTTATTTTTTTATTTTTCCCATTTTGCAATGCTACATGGTCTTCGTCTGCTTCTATATAGATTGTTTTTACTTGTTTCTTTTTAGTTGGCAATTTCGCTTCGTCATTTTCTACTTCTCCTAGCTTTCTTATGGTGTTCATTACTGTTTGTTTTGTTACTTGTACATTACTTGAGGCTCTTTTACCTGATTTCTCATAGGATGTTTCTATAGCTTCTTTTACTATCATTGTTCCTATTTCATCCAATGATTTTTTAGTATTTATTATGAATCTTGATATATCCCTGCTATTTAACATCAAATCCTCTATATTATTATTGAAATCTCTAGTGATTTTTTCTATAATTTCGTGTATAATTGTATTTATAAGAATAGCCTCCTTTATTATGATTTTTGTTTTTGACACTTCTATCATAACATATGGGGCTATTCTTTTTTGTGTTTTTTCCTACAATTATTTTACACTAACATGGGCAATTTTATTTATACGCTTTAAGAAAAAATTTTGGGTCTAATCATTGAAATCATCTCCTTCTCTAAATATAAGCAACTTTCCATCGACCCCCAGGGGGTTTTGCACTATTGAGGGTCGATAGATATAACTATGTCTAGATATCTCTGCTTACATAAGTTCTATCTTTTATCACTTTTTATGCTCTTAAAGGTTTTAAAGATATGGTAGAGTGTTTGTTCTTTGGTTCATAGAATCTAGCATATACTTTCGCAGTAAATTCTGACATATTGTTCTTCAACAAAAATCAAAGCCGCAATACTCCTGCGGCTTTGATAATCTAAAAACTTTAATAAGCTTTTTTGTATATGTTTAGCACATCTTCATAATCTAAAGGCTTGAAGTTCCCTATTTTTTTACCATCATTATTATCTATAGCAGCCTTAGCCATCTTTTCTAGGTCTTCTTCTTTAATTCCTACTTCCCTCAAGGACATTGGGATCTCTAGGGATTTAAAGAACTCTCTTGTTTTTTGAATAGCTAGCTTTGCAATTTCGTATTTATCCATATTCCTATCAATATCCCATACATTTACTCCGTATTCTACAAACTTATCTACCCTCTCATCATCTAGCACATATTCCATCCAGGCTGGAGTTAATATGGCTAAACCTATACCATGGGTAATATCATAAAAGGCAGATAGTTCGTGTTCTATAGGGTGGACACTCCATTGTGAATCTTTTCCATAGGAAAGTAAGCCATTTATGGCCCAGCTGGAAGCCCACATGATATTAGCCCTTGCCTCATAGTTTTCTGGCTCTTCAAAGGCTATTTTGCCGTATTTGATACAAGTCTTTAGTATGGCTTCTGCAAATCTATCTTGTAGGTAGGCTCCATCGTTCAGTGTAAAATAGTTTTCGAAAGTGTGGCTCATTATATCAGCAATTCCAGCAGCTGTTTGTACCTTAGGAACGGTAAATGTATAAGTTGGGTCTAGTATGGAAAACTTAGGAGCCATGGATATGTGGTCAAAGGATAGCTTCTGTTTAGTTTCTAAGTTGGAAATAACAGCTCCTCTATCCATTTCAGAACCTGTAGCTGCAATTGTAAGTATTGTTCCTAAAGGTAGTGCATTTACAACCTTTGCTTTTTTAATCAGCAAGTCCCAGGGATCTCCATCATAGTAATAGCCAGCAGCTATTGCCTTGGAGCAGTCAATGGTGCTTCCTCCTCCAACAGCCAGTATAAAATCTATGTTATTTTCCCTAACTATTTTGATTCCTTCCCTTACACTATCTATTCTAGGGTTAGGTTCTATGCCTGATAGTTCCCAGAAGGGGATATGGTTATCCTTTAGTATATCTACTACTTCCTGATAAAGTCCTATCCTCTTAATACTTCCTCCACCATAAGTTAGAAGGACCCTTGTGCCGTACTTTTTAATCTCATCTGCCAATACCTTAATTTGGCCTTTTCCAAAAAATATTTCTGTAGGTATGGAATAATGGAAATTTTTCATTTTACGCCTCCTATGTTGTTTTGTAGTCTACTACATACTGGCCCATAACTTCCAGTAATCTATAGCAAGTATATTATACCATGCTTATCCTATTTCTACACACAGCCACATAAATTAGAAAGTTTTATATCCATAGTAAATTTACATTCTCCATCCATAGTATTATAAATATCTAATATGAGCTTGTGTATCTTATCCTTGTCCCCTCTTATGGTAGTAGACATTATTCCCACTTGGTATTCTAAATTATAAGATTTGATTATTTCTAAAACTTTGTCTATATGGGGAATATAGTCTTCAGTACCAATAGGTACGAAGGCTATTTCACAAGAAGCTATTTTTTCCACAGGGCACATATAAATCCTCCCCTTTTCCCTTCTTTAGACAATTCCCTTTCTTTTTCCATGGAGATATATTCTTCCTCTATAGTAGGAGGAATGAATAGGCATTCCTTAATGTCTACTAAATGGTCCTTTTTATAGCTTTTCATATCTTCTACAGTTTTAAAATTTGCATACTTGAACACAGAATTTTCCTGGAACTCTTTAGATAAATACATTTCTCCCCAGGCACTGTCTTTATTGATAGTGCCTATTAATAAATAGCCATTAGGCTTGAGCACCCTAAACATTTCTTCTATAGCCTTTTCTGGATCCTTTAGAAATTCAAAAGCTGTAACTGAAACTATTCCATCAAAGTAATCAGCCTCAAATTCCATATTGTATACATCCATATTGTAGAATTTTATATTCAGGCCTTCCTTCTTAGCCTTCTCTTCTGCAACTTTAAGCATCTCCTTGGATACATCTATGCCTACTACTTCACAGCCCATCTTAGCTAGCTTTATGCTAAAATTACCTGTACCACAGCCTACATCCAAAACCTTCATGCCTTTTTCTACCTTAAACAGGTCCAATATACATTTAGTCTCCACTTCATCAACAAAATTCCCCAATTTAGTTTTATACCAGTCATCATACATTTTTGCTTCCTTATCAAATATGGCCATATAAATCCTCCTTAAGGTACTAGTATGTAAGTTGACAAAATTAGTTAGCTTATCATTAGTTTTTATTGCTAACTACTAATTTGCCACCAAATTTATCAATTGAAAACATATTGCTCTCTTCAAGTACATCTATGGATGCACTGTATTTAAAAGGAAAAAACTCTGGACTGTTGTTTATTTCTTCTAGCGACAAATATAGCTTGTCTTTTATGCAGATCAATGCATAAGTAATAAGGATAATCCCTTCCCTACTTTCAATACTATATCTATTAATATCATACTTATGCTTAGGCAAACAATGGAGAACTCCTATATCTTTTAATGTTTTAATAATTTTATCTATAGAATGGAATAGGGTGCTTCTTTCACCCCATAGGTCAAACATATTGTTTTTAACATCTTTAGTAGTTATATCAAACATTTTTCTATCCATCTTGCCTATAACACTGCAAATATCTGCAAAGACTGGATACGTGAGAAGCATTAAACACCAATGGGCTAATAAAATATTTTCTTTTTCCCCACTTTTAATTAGCTTCACTGCCAGCTCTTTAGCCTTTTCTGTATATTCATTATCTTTAACCCATATATTCACCAATATATTCCGTGTTTTTCTGGCATTAGTGGGGCTTTTTATTTCAAGAGATAAATATTCATTTAGGTCGTCATTAATCTCTTCTTCACTTTTTCCTTCCATATACAATTCAGCAACTTTATTTAGCCAATCTAAATTTATGTTTCTTGACATTCCTATTATCTTACTCATACATCTACTCCTTCTATTTTAATAAATGGTACTATAACCTCTTCAATACTAATGCCACCATGAGATAATATAACATTTCCTTTGTTTCCAAAGGATTTTTGGTATTCACAGAGCAAATACTTATAATCTCTGGGCAAATAGTATGGTGGATACTCTATCAAGTTGAATTCCTCAATTATTTTGCCATAAGCTGCATAATCTTTCAATATCAAAGTTCTTTTAGATCTTGTTTCCATCTCAATACCAATCCCTCTAGGGTTGCCTACAGTCTCAGTTTCTATATGTCCATGGTCAGATGCAATGTATACATCAAAGCCTTTTTTATACAGCTTAATGATCAGTTCATGTAACTTTCCACTATGTGATAGCAATCTCACATCATTATACATACCTAAATTGCCTTGTTTTTGGCTATGAACCAAATCATCTATTTCATTTATAATAACACATATACATTTGTCCATATAACCAATATCAAAATCATATCCCCTATTATATTTTGTCTCTTCTTCTTTATAGCCATATTCTTTGCATTTTTCAATAAATAACTTTTCTTCATTTACTAAACCAAATGGTTTTTCTAGTTCTACAGGAAGCTTTCCAGATAAAAGACTTTGTCTAGATATGGGAGTAATAGTTGGAATTAAAGCATAAGTTGAGCTATATTTATATGAAATCCCTTTTAGCCCTTCAGAAATTATCAGCCAATCTAATATGGACATTCCATCCATAACTATCAAAGCAAACTTATCATTGGAGTTGCTAAATATATAATCCAAAGTCCTATTTATAAGGACAGGTCCATCATAGGCTGAATATGCTGATAATGTAGAATAATTGTTTAAAATAAATTCTTGAAACTTACCTTGTATTTTTTGTACAAGCTTCTCATCTATATCTATATCACTGGTTTTATACTTAATATACTGGAGTTTTGAATAAAGTAAAGCAATCCTAAGCCAATGTGAATAATTGTCTTCTTTCAATAGATTTTCTATCTGAGAGGTTACATAATCTTTATACTCTTCAACATTTTCTCTCCTAAACATATCTTGAACCAAAAACTTCCTAGTTTCATCTTCCGAATCTAGCCTATTATACAAGTTTTCGTGGGCTATATATAATAAATCTAAATCAAATATCGTTGAATTTTCTAATGAATAAAAATTCAATTTAGGAAAAAGCTCTCTATAGCTTACATTTTTACAATAAAAACTACATCTTATATCATAAGGAAGATATAAATCAGATCTAAGTATGACAAGATACTTACCTTTACTTTTTTTTATTTCAGTCTCAAAGATATACCTAAATTTTTCTATATCATCGTAAAAAATCAATTTATAATCAAATTTCTTACTGATTAATTCCAAATAGTCATCACCAATAATATTCTGAAAATCAAATAGAATAACCCTATCATATATTCCCAACCCACATAGATTAATTAAATAATCTAAAAACATAGCTTCACTCCAATCTCAATATGAAAATTGGCTTAAAAACTGGACAGATGATTTTATTCTTCTCAAATATCCGTTTAATCTCTTCTTTTTCCTTTTCCAATTCTCTTAATCTAGATCTTCTTATATTTTCTATACCTATTCTCTTAGCAGCATCAATCCTAAGTTCTAATGCATAAGAATATTTTCTATAGTCCTCTTCTTGCTTTTTTTCATAGTTTTCTTTTAATCCTAAAAAAATATCATACGCAAAGTTTTGGGATAACTCCATTATTCTATTAAAAATATTTTCATCAAGATTAATATTATCCGTAACCTCAATTATTGCATCATCTCTAATAAACTCATCCCAAATTCTTTCTCCTGCAAATGGTCTATAAATCATATTATCATTTATGAATATAGGTATTACTCTCCTATTATGGTATAAATCATCGTTTATTGATAGTTCCCATAAGGAAAAATATCCTTTTTCATTAGGAAAGTCTTTAATATATACTGAAGGAATTTTTTGTGATCTTGACCAACAGTTTTCTTGGTTAAGGTGTCTAGATATTTCTTCATCATTTATATCTATATTTTCTCCTACAAAAAATTTACCTTCTTTCCATAAACTATAAAAATTACACATTTTAAATAACAACTTATTTAGTTCAATAGATTTATTATAATCAGAATTTGCTTCAAGAACTTTGTCTTCTTTTAATAATTCTCTATATTTTCTAGCTTTAGCAATCTCCTTTTTTAAATCTTCTTCTATCTTTGAAATATTATGTTCAATACTAGCTGGATCTCTTAAAGAGCTTACATAAACTTCTGTAAAATCAATATCTGCCATTTCGCTATCTAATACATCTGCTAATTTATCTATTCCTGTTTCAGATAATATTACTGATAGCTTGTCCTCTAATACCGATCTAACTCTATTTTCAATGGTTTCAGCAATTATAAAATTATATATGTATACATCTTGTGATTGTCCTATACGGTCCACTCTTCCTATTCTTTGCTCTATTTTCATAGGGTTCCAAGGCAAATCATAATTTATTACTATGTTAGCAAACTGCAAATTTAAACCCTCTCCACCTGCATCTGTAGATATTAAAATGTCCGCTTGATTCTTGAATTCATTTAATTGAATATTTCTAGTTTCAATATCCATACTGCCATTTATCAAAGCAACGCCATATCCTCTACCTTTCAAAATTTCTTCCAAATATTTTTGTGTAGCAACAAATTCAGTAAAAATTATCACTTTTGATGAAGGTTTTTCATAATTAATATCATCTAACAAATTTAAAAGCACTTCTATTTTTGCATCCTGATATTGGTAGCTTGCTTGTTTGGCCATATTTAGAATATCTATAAGCTCTTCTATTTCTTTTTCTATATCCGTTGACACGACTTCTAATCCTTCTTCTAGTTTCTCCTCTAAATCAGCTTCTATTAAATCATCTAAAGATAATGAACTTACTTTTGCATGTCTAGATTTTAATATTTCTATTCTTTTCTCTACACTATCCATAATTGCAGCTGTACTGCTAGTTACTAATCTTTGCATTAGAACCATTAAAAAACCTATATGATACTTCTTCTCTTTAAATGCTTTATTATACCCATTTCGTACATAATCAGTTACCATTTCATATAGTTTCTTCTGCATAGAGTGTCTTTCATCCCAATGGATTTCAACTATCTTCGTATGCCTGTCTTTAAATAACCTATTACCTTCATTGTCTATAACCTCTCGCTTCTCGTTTCTTATAATATAAGGTGCTACTTGTTCTTTTACTATTGCTTTGTAATTTGGGAAAGCTTTTTCATCTAATAATCTAATGAGCCTTAAAAATGGTTCTGTTTTGCCTGAATGGGGAGTAGCAGTTAGCAATAATAAATATGGAGAAGATTTCGCAAGCAGCTTACCTAATTTATACCTTGATACTTCGCTAGTGCTACCAGCTACCCTATGGGCTTCATCTATTATAACTAAATCCCAGCCAGCATTTACTATAGCAAAAATCCTTTCTTCATTGTATTCCTCTACTCTATCTTTACTCCATCCAGCTCTAGCTTCTATTGGCTTAATCGAGTCCATAGGACTTATAACTTGATTAAATTGTCCATATATATCATCACTGCCAATTAATTTCTTAATAGTATCGTGTTCGGAAGGCAGTATAACATGGAATTTCTCTCCAAACTTCTCATACATTTCTCTTTCCCATTGGGTAACTAAGCCTTTTGGACAAACTACCAAAATTCTCTTTACAAGACCCCTAGCCTTCAATTCTTTTATGATCATCCCAGCTTCTATTGTTTTACCTAAACCAACTTCATCAGCTAAAATATACCTTATATTATTGCTTGATAAAACCCGATTAAGTACATGTAGTTGATGGGGGAGAGGAATAATATCCTTACTAAAAGATGACAGAATTCCTTGGGAAGTTATATCCTTAATCTTCCCAAGGATTGCCATATACCTTACGTAATTCTCATCATAATATGAAGAGCTATCTTTTCCAATTTGTTCTGAGTTGAGATTATAGATTTCTTTGCTAAGTGGATTATAAACTTTATATGTTACAAATCCCCACATTTCATTCTTCTCTATTATTTGCACTCTCTCATTTCTAACTAGATCATAAGCATAATCTCCTACGGAAAACATCATATCACTCCATTCTGCTAAGAGCTATATCATAATACATAAGAAGCTTATCATCTTCTTGTATTACGTTTTCCGGTAATCTATTCCCAATCTTGACTATACTCTCATAATCTTTTTCTTTCCAAAGCTTTGCAAATCCAACTCTAATTGCTTCTGTCCTAAACTTTTTAAGTTTTCCTTTACCTTTTAAATATTCTTCAAATTCTTTCAACAATCTCTTTTCCCTTAGTTTTATAAGGTCTCCTGTCTTTGATGGGTCTGGTATATACCATCTTCCCTCTTCATCTTGTAGAAAATTTTCTTCCAGTAATTCACTTAACTCTGGCATCTTCTCATATCTAGCTATCTTAGCTTCTTTCATAAACTTAGGTTGTAGTTCGCTGTAAGTTTGAGGAGTTTCTAGTTGATGATACAGCCATGCTATGGCAGATTTTTCATCGTTTACAAACATAGAAAATTGAATAGGCTCCAAATCTGCCTTTATCCTTGCATTATCGTATTCATTAACTTGGTCATGTAAGAAATACATTCCATCCCTTTTTATAAACCTCTCATCCAAACCTTTGTAAAAATCTGATGCATCTATAGGGACTGATAATCCATTCATTATATGGTAGGCTACCATTCTATCGAATAATAGGTATGGTTCTCTTTCCTGAATCTTTTCTATCATGCCGTTTTTATAGACTACCACTGGCAGTTTCTCTAAGTGTTCTCTTACAAACTCCCAAACTGTATCTTCAGTTCCTGCTTTTTCAAGAAATCTCTTTTTGAAACTTTCCTTTGGTTTGTATGCTGATATTACTAAATCTTGTTTAACAGCTGAAGTTGTTGTAACTTGTTTAAAGCTTCCTTGTTTCTTATCTAATGTTCTTACATCTGCAATAATAAATCCTGCTCTTAATAACGATTCCTGAATTGCATTCCATACAGAATTCTTGGAATTATGAAATTCTACAGTAATCCATCTATTTGGTTTTAACACTCGATAATATTCTTCAAAGCATTTAGTCATTAATTCTTGATATTCTACTAATCCTTTGTTTTGAACTTTGTTAATAATGGCTTCTGGTTTATTGTTAGTTTTTACTTTTAGCCAAGCTTCCCATATGAAATTTAATTCCGAGTAATTTAAGTTATAACCAAAAGGCGGATCAGTAAAAATGTAATCTATAGAGTTATTTTGAATTGTTTGTATATCATTTAAAGAGCTTGTTTGCAATAAAGCATAGTCATATTTAAAACTACTAATTTTACCTAAAGGTTTAACTATTCCTTTTGGACCGTATAACTTTCTTTTAATATATTCTAGCATATTTAAATCCTTAATTAATGATGGAACATATAGTGTTCCTGACACATTACCAGTTCTGCTTCCATACCTAGACATTTTTGTTCCCATGACTAAACAAGCAGTTATCATAAATCTGATAGTAGTGGTATTACATTTATTGTATAAATAGCTTAAAATAAACAGGTTTCTTTTAGTATAAAAATGATGCACATGAGTTATTCCATGAGAACGTTTTGGCTGTTCAGTATTATATCCATCTGGTAATTCATCCGTAGGATACCAACAAGGTATCTTCATATTATTAATCTTTTCAATTATATCCAAATCGTCTTTGTCAGGTTTTTTTTCATATCTCTTATTTCCGACACTATAGTTAATAAGCACAGGAACTTGCTTTGCCATACTTATAGTTTTATTTAATCCATGGTCATAAATTAATTCCATAGCCCTTTCACAATCAGTTTTTTTCAACTCTATTCCACAATTACTACATCTAAAAACATCCTTAACCTTTTTATTCTCTTCATCTACTGCTGCATCCCAAAACACTATTTCACTACCACAGTGTGGACATATGAACACATCCGACCATACAGTATAATTTATTTTCCCTTTTACTGGTCCTGTCATATCATAAACTTGTTTCCCATTCTCATCTACATGATTAGTTTCATACATCCATCCTAATTCTTTTTCACATTCATCAAGTATTCTTTTAGCCTCTTTCTCAAATTCAGCTACATCTACTGGAGTATTGTAGTTGTATGCTATAAATGTTGCTGCTGGAGATAAGTCATTAAGTATAGCCCTTCTTACTCCCCATTTTACATAAGGCATTTCCTTTTCTATTTTAAACTTAAACTCTGGATCTGCATCAGGGTTGCCGCACATCTGGGCAGCAACCCCCGTCATCCCTGAACCACAAAATCCGTCAAATACTATATCTCCTGGGTCTGTATAATGAAGTATGTATCTCATGATTGCTTTATGAGGCACTTTTGTGTGATAACTGTGAGCATTATATATTGGGTCATTTTTTCCTTCACTTACATCTGCTGCAAAGGGTTCCCGATGGTAATCATCTGTTTCCTCATCATAAGGTTTACCATATTTCTCTATAAAATCTTTTATAAAAGGATTAGGACAAGCAGTGTAGTAAGGTGGATCAGATAGAGCAATTATATCTTCATCTTCTCCTATTGGGAATCCTTCTATATTCCTTACCTTATCTAAATCTTCTTTTGTCAGTTTCATTATTCATACACCTCTCCTTTTTGGTCCCTTTCTAATATTAGAAAATCTTTTTTCTTATCTGAATCAGATGTGATAATTATCCTTACCTTATCCAAATCTTTGCCTCTTACTTTATCATCAATAAAGTCAGATAGTTTCTTTTTCAAATCCTCTACAGTGCTTGGCCCTAGGTTTTGTATTGTTGACATCAATTCCCATATGTCAATAGTTACCTTATCTAACCTATCGAATAGTGTATTGAAAGTAGTTGTAAAGAATGTGTCTACAAGCTCTGGTAGTTTTTTATCTTGTAAAAATTCATCTATTAACCTCTGTTGTTCTTTATTAAGTAGCGCTTTGTTTGCCATTATAAGCGGATCGTCTAATGCTGATAGTAGGGTATTGGTCCATTCTTCTAATAGCTTCTCTAAATTTTCTTCAATAGTATCTAATTTCCCTGTAACTATTGGATTGTTTTCTGACAATGTAAACTTACACTTAGTACATATATGGTTTCTTTCAAGATCAACAGTAGTTAAGTCATAACAAACTTGGAGTTCTGATAATTGTTTTTCTAAGTTTCTTAGCTTGTTTTCCTGGAATATTCCTTTTACTTCTGTAAGCTTTTTCAAATTAGCAAGAGTTTTTGAATTTATAAGCTGGCCTTTTCTTTGTGATTCATTGGGGCTTAATCTTGCTTTTATGTGTTTATCAAAGTAATATTCAATATACTCTTTTTTAATTGGAACCAGTATATTTTTCAATTCTCTGCTTGCTTTATCTCCATCTAAATAGTCTTTTATTTGATCTCTTATTTCAAAGAATTTTTCTTTAGCTTGTTTTATCTTTTCCATCATACTTTCTGGTATAACTGAGTTCTCTACATTAACTATATAATTTACTATAGGATCTGTTTCATTTTTAAACTTTTCATATTCTTTTATAATACCTATATATTTAATGCCTTCCTCTATATCATCTAATTGTTCCATAGTGAGATTTAAGTTCTTTATCTTTGCTACTGTATTGTATTTATTTCTAAAGCTTCCAAACTCATTTAGTACATAGCTTATCTTTGGCTCATAGATTCTTTTTAGGTTCTCAGGAATGAGCAGTTCTCCCCATAGTATAGGATCACTATTTATATAGGTTTTAGAGTATAAAGCTGATTCTGCTATTTCTCGACTTCTTGAAAGGATTCTGTCTAAGCCCTTTTCAAGTTCTTTATCATTAACAATCATACCAGTTGGTAACTGGAGGATCTCTAATAGTCTCTTAAGCTCTTCTAAAGCTGCTTCTTTTGGTTTGGTTAAGTGCTTAAATTGGTATAAATCTGTGTTATGCAATTCCATTAATTTCTCCATATTTGAGGCTGTAATTGTGATATCTTTTAATACTAGATTTGCATGTCCTGTATATACTAAAGCTAGAAGTACTACAATAAAGTATTCATTATTTATGCGGAACTTTTTGTCTAGTAATTCATCATATTTGGCCTCTAAAATATCTGATCTATTTAAAACTCCTTTTTTAGGAAGCTTTCTCAATTTCTTTACTAGATACATAGCATATTTGGAATTTTCAACATCTATTTTTCCATTATTTATTAAATTGAAGCTTTCAAGGAAGGCTTCACTATCATTAGTCTTCTGGCCTGCAAAATATTTTATAGCTCTGTTTATTATTTCAGCATTGTTATACTTTGTAATCTTTATCTTAAAGGCTGGAAATTCTGGATATAGTCTGTCGAAATGTTCTTCCAAGCAAATGGAAGCAGCTATGTCTATAGTATCCTTAAAGTTAGAATCCCTAGTCCTTCCATGTGTTAGCTGAATAAGCTGTTGTTTTACTCCTTTATAGATTACATCGTAACAAGTGTTCTTATTTTCATTAAGCCATTTTTTAAGGTCTTTCTCAAATTTTCTGGCTTTATCTGAATATATCTTTTTAGTATTGTGATCTGAGGCCAATATTTGGAGCTCCTTAGCTGCAGCAAATAACTTTAGGTTATTATAAAATCCTTCATCTGTTTTTAGTTTAAAAAATACCTCATCGTCTTTTTTCTCATCTTCATAAGTTAAATTTCCATAGGGTGGCAATATATAAACATAAAAGTCTCTTGGAGGTTGTGCAGTGGACCTTTCTGTAGGCAGTCCAAAGAATAGGTAACCTCTTCTGAATACATTGCGGCTATCCCAGTTTAGCTGATATTCATAAATTTCATAATTTGGTACAGCTTTTTCTTCATTCCAATCTAGTAAATCGTGTACTATAGAGTAATAGTATTTGTTTAAGCTAATATCCTCCATAAAGTTTGCTTTGTCCTCAATTTTCGCATCGTAGTCTATATCCTTCTTAAGGTCTAGGAAATATTGTCCATTATCCTTGTTGTATTCTATAAATTGACCACTTACCAAGGTCATTATATCTCTTAAAACTACTTCTACAATAGATAATAAAAACTCCGAATCCTTTTCTGGCATATTTTCAATATATAGGCATAAGTTGTCCTTAAGCTCTTCAGCTGTTAATCCTAATCTAACATCTATTCCTCCTGTAGTAAGCCTATGAACACTTAAGGCATAAATTATTTGTAAAGCCATTTTCTTGTACTGAGGTTTAGGGAAAGTTTTAGCTACTTTGTCTTCTAAAATTTGGGATTTATCCATTACCTCCCTAATATCTGGCTCTGATCTTCTAGCATAATTGTCCTTTATGAAGGCCCAATAGGAATCAAAAGATATAATTCCTGGTGCATTTTCTGGTACTTCTTGATCTAAAATATCCCCTATTGTTGTTGAAATAGTTTTAAGTACATGCCTATTTTCAGCAATTTGCACCCTATTGAATACATCTATATATGCTGGATGTATTGGATAAAGCTCTACATAATCTTCTATTCTCTCTGACATCTCCTTATAAAGGGGGCAGAATTGAAGTAAATGTTCTCTAATTTTAGCTTTTTGTTCAGGAGTCTTGTTTAATATCCTTTCTGATACAACGTATGAAGTATCCTCTTTTCTTATAATAACTTGTTCAAATCTATCTTTAATTTTGCTCATGGTATCTGATATAAAGGAGAATGATGGATTGTCGAACAATTGCTCTTGGACCCCACATACAAGTCTAAACCTTGAAGTTTTAATAAATTCCCCTAATTCTCTTAAGAAGCCTAAATCTTGCATTACTTCATACTCTTTTCTAGTCTTTAGATAGTCTAGAAGCTCATCTATAACTACTAAATATCCCTTATCAGGATACTTCTTCTCAAAGGCACTCATCATGCCTTCTAAGGCACGTTTATTATTGGTTAGTGTTGAACTATCTGGGAATTTATAATCTATTCCTCTTTTTGCTAAATCCATTTCTATTTCATTGACAATTATATTTCTTAGGCTGTTATCTACAGCTCCTATTTCTATTCTAAGAATTTCAAATCTACCAGCTATTGGCTCTATATATTTAGCAAACTTCTTATTTTTTATATACTGTACAAAATCCTTATTGTTAGCAACAGCAGATATTAAAGACATTAAATGGCTCTTACCAGTACCATAGTTACCAACTATAAGAACACCCTTATTATCTATTACTTCATCTAGTCGCAATTGACTAATCAAACCATAGTCTAGCTTTTCTGCCATTCCATCTGACATAACATAGGTTTCAACTAAATTTTTAGCCTTTTTATTATCGTCTGCTGATTTTAATTCAATAACTGTTTCTATTGGATTAAAGTTTATAAGTTCTGAATATTTCATATTTCCCCTCCTTCACCTTAAACATATTATATCATAGTCCTTTATTGAATATCTTCTATAATCTTCATATTCTGGAGTTGAATAAATAAGATATTGAAAATCTATTTCTCCTGGCCATTGTACTATTATTTTCCTGTTTCTAGCTAATTGGATAAATAGCTTTATGACATCTAATCTATAGGCTGGATTAAATAATATATCAATATCAGTAATAATTAGTTCCCTTTTATCATTACTAGCTAAAATTTGCCTTAAGGTGGTTTCTACTGCAAGATTTCTATGGCTTTTATCTATTTTTAATAACTCTTTAGAAAGTATTTCACCTAGGTGTAATATGCTAAATTCATTAAATGTACTTTTTACAGTATCTAAAGGCAGACAACTGATAACTATATGGTCACCATTTCTCTCCATCAGCCTTTTTCCTTCAGACAAATCACATATAAAACCCATAAGATCACCTTTAATTTTATAAATTATCTTAATTTTGTGTATTTATATTGTAAAATAAGGGACCAAAATATAGATATTTTTAACTGGTCTCTATATTTTACTATTAAATATATAGGAATAGTAGCTTTGCTTATGAAATTATCGCTGATGTTAATATTCTACAAATTTTAGATACTTCCTTCATGTTAATGATTATAATTGTCCTATAGGACTGTAAACATAAAATTACAACAAGTTGTGTAATATAATCTACATAAATAATCTATATATGTCAATGAGACTATAATTCTTGATAGTGTCAAGTTACTGTAGGAAAAATTTTTTTTAAATCTCCCCATATTTTATGAAAAGTGCATAGTTGCTTGTTTCACCAATTTTTTATAAGCTATTTGTTTTTGGGGTCACTAAATTAAGCTATAACATTTTATTTTATTATTCATTATAGCTCTTTCTATATTTAAATTTGTTTGTTACCTACTATTGATTCTTTTTAAGCACCTCTAATGGCTTTTAGTATCTGTCGTTGCCAAGTTCTTCTTCCATCATTTATATAGGGTATATTGTCTATGGTTTCTGCTGATGCTGTTCTTAGTTTCTTCTTTACTACCTTTTTTTCTAACTCTATTATTCTATTTTCCTTTTGCCTTTCTCATTTTTTCTTACTTAGTAATTCGTATATATCACTACCATTTGCTTTATATACTCTTAAGCGAGCCATTTGATCTGCTCCTACCAAACTCCAACCTAATGGCCTTGAGCTTAATCTAGAGGATAATATATGGCTTATATGACCTTCTGCACTACAACCTATGTATTCTTCCTCATAACCCCTCATTATTGAGTCCCAATGGTTTAATATATATCTTTTACTGTCCTTCACTGCTTCTTTCTTGGTCTGTGATTCTGTTTCTTCTATTATGAAGTTTAGTAATTCTTTTACATGGTCTTTATTACGGTTATTTATATAGCTCTATAATACTTCTATTGTATGAGGCATATGTGCTGTTGCTTTTCTTACATACTTGGATAAATGAAAGTAATCTAGTACGTGTTTACTTCCTTTAATCCAGTTTAGCCCTTCTTTTATCCAGCTTGCTCCATCTCCTGAGATATATATCTTTTCTACCTTATCCATTTCATATGCTTCTTCTAGATAATTAGCAACTTCTAGCCATAATTCTTCACTATTTTTTAATGCGCCTGTAAAGTATCTTTTATTTATTAATTCATATCTTCCTTTTGATTTGTATTTCTTGCCTTCATGGACATAGATTAATTTTATTTTTTTATTTTTCCCATTTTGCAATGCTACATGGTCTTCGTCTGCTTCTATATAGATTGTTTTTACTTGTTTCTTTTTAGTTGGCAATTTCGCTTCGTCATTTTCTACTTCTCCTAGCTTTCTTATGGTGTTCATTACTGTTTGTTTTGTTACTTGTACATTACTTGAGGCTCTTTTACCTGATTTCTCATAGGATGTTTCTATAGCTTCTTTTATTAATTCCGATTCGTATGAAAGATCCATTCTTTCATATGGATATATTCCTACTAGTTCATCTGAAAGATATCTATAGCTGCCATCTTTTTTACTTTTGTAATATGTCCTTAGATAATTTACTTCTCCAAATATTGTAATTAAAGTTTTTTCATCATTTCTTCTTTGTATGTAATATTCCTTTTTCCTACTACTAGATTCTCTTATTATTTCATCTAGCATCTCTAAGGCTTCTTTTACTATCATTGTTCCTATTTCATCCAATGATTTTTTAGTATTTATTATGAATCTTGATATATCCCTGCTATTTAACATCAAATCCTCTATATTATTATTGAAATCTCTAGTGATTTTTTCTATAATTTCGTGTATAATTGTATTTATAAGAATAGCCTCCTTTATTATGATTTTTGTTTTTGACACTTCTATCATAACATATGGGGCTATTCTTTTTTGTGTTTTTTCCTACAATTATTTTACACTAACTCTGGCTTAACAGGAATAGTATAAAATCTATCAGAACAATTTAAAGCTTCTGCAAATAAACGTATTAGTTTTGACTTACCAGTACCGCTGATACCTGCTAGAATAACAAAAGGCTTTGTCTTCAATGATAAATAAAAGTTACATAAATCCTCATATGTATAGAAATATCCTTTAGATAATATATATTTATAAGTATTTGATAACTGTTCTTTAACTGTAAGTTTTTCTCTAAACTTTTCCATTTGTTTTCCTTCTTCTGTATTATATTTAGTGGTTACAAATTTATTATAATACTCATCATAAATAATTAACATATTCTTTAAATCTTCTATTAACTCTTCCTCACTAATTAAATCATTTTTTAATTCTTCTTTAGAATACATTTTATAAAAAATACTGCCAACTTCATAATTTTCGTTACCTATAATCAAATTATTATTTGTTAAAAACCCTCTAGAGTCTATTTGGCTCCTTATTTGATTCCTTATATACATTAATTCTTCTTTTACTCTTTGAGCTTTATTTCGCTTACCTTTGTATTTATTTTCTATACTGGTACTTCCCTGGTTAAGAGTTAAATATACTCTTTCCATATCCTTAGAAAATAAATAAACTATGTAAACCCCTTCCTGAGCACTAGTGGTAATATTTTTATTAAAAAGTGCAATCCAAGGATGGTAAGTCCAATATCCACGTCCACAGGACCCTTCTATCTTAATATCTTCTCTTTTAAATATTCCATTTAAATAATCTACAACTGTATAGTTAATTAAATTGTAAATTCTACTTTCTTTACCACAGGAAAAATTCATCTTTTCTTGAATGTAATTGTCCATAATATCTATAAATATTTCCTTCAAGGACACAATATCATCTCCATTATTTATTCCACTACCAATAACAAAAATTATATTTTTGTAGCCGTAGTCTTTACTATATTACACAATAACTAATTTAAATTAATAATATTACTACCAAATTTATTGGATAACTCTTTTAAATAGTTAGTTTTACCACTATTGCTTTGACCAATTATCAAAAATAATTTATGGTAATTGTAAGGCATTTCCTTTATTTTACATATTGTATTATTATCTAACATAATATCCGCCCTTGTCATAATATTTTCTTAATACTATATTATATAGTATATAGTAGATTCTATAAAATTTCCAAAAACCCTCTTAAAAAACACAAAAATTACTAAATTCCAAAACCAAATCTAAAAATACAGTGTATGCTTTCAAAAATATTATTTAATATAACAAAAAATGATGGCATAAATTTCAATTTGCCATCCACTATAGTTACAATTCTATATTTTATTTAAATTTAATATCAGTAACAACTCTCGCACTAATTTACAAGCTAAAGCTGTAGAGATCCCACTTAAATCATAAGGTGGTGATAATTCTACAATATCCAGTCCCACTATATTTAATTTAGAAAGCTTATTAATTGCAAATAATAATTCCTTAAATGAAACCCCACCTGCTTCTGGTGTTCCTGTAGCTGGAAATTCAGAAGGATCTAATACATCTAAATCTATGGTTAGATATATTGGTTTATCTTTTAGTTCTTCTTCTAATTTTTCAATCCCTTCAAAATTAAATTTATTCGTATAAAGATGCCCTTTACTCCAATAAAACTCAGTTCTATCTCCACTTCTTATTCCAAACTGAAATATTTTATTATCACCAACAATTTCCCAGCATCTTCTCATAACTGTTCCATGAGATAACTTTTCTCCTATATATTCATCTCTTAAATCCATATGGGCATCAAAATGGATTATATGAAGTTTGGGATAATATTTAGATATAGACCTTACTGCTCCTAATGTTACTAGATGTTCTCCTCCTATCATAAATGGAATTTTATTATCTTCTATTAGCTTTGCTACATAATCTTCAATTATTCCAATTACTCTTTCAGTATTTCCAAAAGGTAGTTCTAAATCTCCTCCATCAAATATTTTAAAATCCGTTAAATCCAAATCTAAGTAGGGACTATAGGTTTCTATTCCATAACTTTCATTTCTCATATGGGAACTAGCAAATCTAGTTCCTGGTCTGTAGGATGTGGTACCATCAAAAGGTGCACCAAATATAACTATTTCACTTTCTTCATATTCATCATCACAACCAATAAATGTTTGAATATTTCTATTCATATTCACTGTCCAACAGCTCCTTAACATAATTAGGAATAGCAAAACTACCTTTATGAAGTTCCGTATTATAGTATTTTGTTTTCAAACCTAAACTATTCCACTTATTTTCTTCTAAATCCTCAATAGGATCAAAAGTTTTAGATGCAAATCCAAATAGCCAATGACCTGATGGATAAGTAGGAATATGAGCTTGATATACTTTACATATAGGGAAAAACTCCTTTATTCTTCTATGGGCTCTTATCATTGAATTTGCATAATTAGAATAATAAGGGCTTTCATGTTGATTCACTAGAATACCATTTTCCTTTAATGCTTTGTAACAATTCCCATAAAATTCCTTAGTAAACAAACCTTCACCTGGACCAAAAGGATCTGTAGAGTCTACTATTATTAAATCATATTCATCTTTTTGCTTACGTACAAACTTCAATCCATCTTCAAAGAATATTTGTACCCTTAAATCATCTAATTTACCTGCAGTTTGTGGAATATAAGTTTTACAAATTTTCACCACTTCTTCGTCTATTTCAACCATATCTATTTTTTTAATGGTTTGATATCGAGTTAGTTCACGAACAGTACCTCCATCTCCGCCCCCTATAACTAATACCCTTTCTATATTTGGATTTGTAGCCATAGGTACATGAACTATCATATCATGGTAAATAAATTCATCTTTTTCTGTTAACATCATAAGCCCATCTAATGTTAAAATTTTTCCAAATTCCTTTGAATAAAAAACATCTATCCTTTGAAATTCACTTTCACCACTATATAATACTTTATCTACCTTTATTGAAAACCGAACATCCTCTGTGTGCTCTTCAGTATACCAAAGTTCCATTTTATCCCTCCACCACATAAATATTTTCTATATTCATATCTTGAGTTCCTGTTAATAAGGAACCTTTTTCTTTTGCATAATATATATAATCCAACACATCTTGTGTAATCCTCTCTCCTGGAGCTAAAATTGGGATACCTGGAGGATAAGCCATAATAAATTCTGTAGAAATTTCTCCTATACTGTTGCTATCTAAAGGCATAGGTTTTTTATTGCTATAAAATGCCTTTTGAGGAGGTAAAACAACTTCTGGATTTATATATTCAGATTCAAGCATTCCAGCTTTATCTTTTGAATAAAGTCTTTTTATTTCAGACAAGGCAGATATTAATCTTTCTATCTCTAATATTCTATCTCCAGCAGATATAATGGCAAGTATATTACCTATATCACCAAATTCTATTTGAATACCATATTCATCCCTTAATATATCATATACTTCTATACCAGCTAAACCTATATTCAATGTATTTATAGATAGTTTAGTTTCATCAAAGTCAAATACCCTATCCCCGTCTATAAGTTCTTTTGAAAAAGCATTATATCCCCCTAGATTATTTATCTCTTCCCTAGCATATTCAGCTAAATTTACAGTTTTCTTAAATATTTCTTTTCCATTAATACTTAAATTCTTTCTTGCTAAATCAAGGGATACCAATAATAAATAAGAGGCACTAGTAGTTTGCGTTAAATTTATTATTTGCCTAACATAATTAGAATTTACATTTTCTCCGCATAATAAAAATGAACTTTGAGTTAAAGACCCTCCAGTTTTGTGTATACTAACTGCAGCCATATCTGCACCTGCTTTCATTGCAGATATAGGCATATTTTCCCCAAAATAAAAATGAGTTCCATGGGCTTCATCTACTAATACCAACATATTGTTTTCATGAGCCACTTCTACAATTCTTTTTAAATTGGAACATATTCCATAATAGGTTGGATTATTAACCAATACTGCTTTAGCATCTTTGTTTTTTAAAATTGCTTCTTCTACATCAGAAAAACGCATTCCTAAAGAAATACCTAATTCTTTATCAACTCCAGGATCTACATAAACTGGGATTGCTCCACATATTACTAGTGCATTAATTGCACTTCTGTGTACATTTCTAGGCATTATAATTTTATCTCCTGCTTTACAAGTAGACATTATCATAGCTTGCACTGCAGCTGTAGTCCCATTGACTATGAAAAAAGTATTCTTTGCACCAAAAGCTTCTGAAGCAATTTTTTCTGCCTCCCTAATAACTGATGTAGGATGACTTAAATTGTCTAGAGGCTTCATAGAGTTTACATCAGCCGAAAGACAATCCTGTCCTAAAAAATTCGTTAATTCTTTATTGCCCCTTCCCCCTTTATGCCCTGGTACATCAAATCTAACTATTCTATCTTCTTTATATTTTTTGAGGGCTTCAAATATAGGTGCTCTTTGTTGTGAAATATTATTCATTATTAACACCTCATAACTAATAAATATTCATACCACTAAATATTTCAATCATCTCTCTTCTAAGACTATTTATAATCTCAAGCCTCTGCTTTGGTGAAAATTCGTGCACATCCTTATTAAACAAATAATCTTGAAGCTCTATTTCTTTAATTAACATTTTTGTATGAAATATATTTGATTGATAAACATTTACATCTATAGCATCATATTTTTCAAGTGTATCCTTGTCTATATAATCTTGAATTGAACTAATATCATGATCTATAAAATATTTTTTACCCTTTACATCCCTAGTAAAACCTCGAACTCTATAGTCAATTGTAATAATATCTGAATCAAAACTCCCTATTAGATAATTTAACGCATTAAGGGGAGATATGGTACCACAGGTTGATACATCTATATCAACTCTAAAGGTTGATATAGCATTATCTGGATGGTATTCAGGGTAGGTGTGCACCGTCACATGACTTTTATCCAAATGCCCTACAACAGAATCTCTTTTAGCTAAAATATCTCCAATATTGCAGGATTTATCTATTAAATGAACAGGTAAAGCTTCTTCAGTAATAAGAATAGTAACAGAAGCTCCTTGTGGCTCATAGTCTTGCTTAGCAATATTAAGTATATGGGCACCAATCATCTCTGTTACATTACACAAAATATTCGTTAATCTTTCAGAATTGTATTGCTCATCAATATATTCTATATAGCCTTTTTGTTCTTTCTCACTTTTAGCATAGCAAATGTCATATATATTAAAGCTAAGAGTTTTTGTTAAATTGTTAAACCCATATAATGTTAATTTTTCTTTCAATCCTAAAATCCCACCTTCCCTATTAATAATTTTGATTTATTCTAGCATATATTTTACAAAAAAACAATATTTATTAATTTTAAAATTTAAACAATTAAATTATAATAAATTTAGTTTTCCCTTTTAATTTAAAAATTTATTCAATCACATATAATAAAATACTAGATGAAACTTCACCTAGTATTTTATTTAATAACATATATAAAATTCTTTTATAATCCTTACATAATCTCCTATACAAATTAAATAATTGTATATACCTATACTCTTCAGTTATTTCTCATTGTTTTCTTCTATATATCCTAGTTTTTCTAATATAATTTTATATCCACCTGCTCCATAATTTAATGCTCTATTGATTCTACTTATGGTAGCAGTACTAGCCCCTGTTTCCTCTTCTATTTCATTATATGTCTTATTTAACGTTAGTAATTTAGCAACTTCCAACCTTTGTGCTATAGATTGAATTTCCTTTATAGTGCATATATCCTCAAAAAAGCGATAACATTCCTCTATGGTTTCTAACTGTAATACGGCTTCAAAAAAATCATCTATTTGTTCACTTTTCAATTTAGATTCATATTCTGCCACTAAAATCCCTCCTACATAATTTAACGTCAAGCATAAATTTTATAAAAAGTCTGGAGGAATTAACCTACCAGACTTCTCTTGTTCTAAAATAAACCTACTATCTCTCCATTCTCTAATATATCTATATTATTCGCAGCAGGAACTTTTGGAAGACCTGGCATAGTCATTATATTGCCAGTTAATGCAACTAAGAACCCAGCTCCTTTAGATACCTTTATATCTCTTACAGTAATTCTAAATCCTTTTGGTCTACCTAATATCGTTGGATCATCTGTTAAAGAATATTGAGTTTTTGCCATACATATTGGCATCTTATCAAATCCTAATTTTTCAATATTAGCTATTTGCTTTTCACAAGCTTTAGTGTAATCTACTGCATCTGCACCATAAATTTCCTTAGCTATTTTTTCAATTTTATCTTTTATAGAATCTTCTACATCATATAATGGAACAAAATTAGACTCTTTAGTTTCACATACCTTTACTACAGCTTCAGCTAATTCAATACCCCCTTCTCCACCTTTTGCCCAAACTTCTGATAATACTGCTTCTACGCCTAATTCTTTACATCTTTCAAGAACATAATTTAATTCTTTTTCAGTATCTGTTGGGAATTTATTAATAGCTACCACAGCAGGAACTCCAAATTTATTTATATTTTCTATATGTTTTTCTAAATTTGCAAATCCTTCTTTTAATGCTTCTAAATTTTCATCTCCTAATTTATCTTTACTAACTCCTCCATTATACTTTAATGCTCTTACTGTAGCTACTATTACTGCTGCATCTGGTTTCAAGTTGCCAAATCTACATTTAATATCAAAAAATTTTTCTGCTCCTAAATCTGCACCAAATCCTGCCTCTGTTACAGTATAATCTGCTAGTTTTAAAGCTATTTTTGTTGCTAATAAAGAGTTACAACCATGAGCAATATTAGCAAAAGGTCCACCATGAATTAATGCAGGAGTATTTTCCAATGTTTGCACAAGATTTGGTTGAATTGCATCCTTCATAAGTACCGCAACCGCACCTTCTGCATTTAAATCTTTAGCATATACAGGACTACCATCGTATCTATAAGCTACCACAATCTCACCAATTCTTTTTTTAAAGTCCTCTAAATCCTTTGATAAACAAAAAATTGCCATTATTTCTGAAGCGGCAGTTATATCAAATCCATCTTCTCTTGGCACACCATTTGTTCTTCCACCAAGCCCAATTACAATGTTCCTCAATGCTCTATCATTCATATCTAGTACCCTTTTCCACACAACTCTTCTAGGATCTATATTTAATTCATTACCTTGATGCATGTGATTATCTAATAAAGCAGCTATTAAATTGTGTGCAGTAGTTATTGCATGAAAATCTCCAGTAAAGTGAAGATTTATATCCTCCATTGGCACTACCTGTGAATATCCACCGCCTGCAGCTCCACCTTTTATACCAAAACTTGGTCCAAGGGATGGTTCTCTAAGGGTTGTTATGGCAGTTTTACCTATTTTATTTAGACCCATAGAAAGACCTATATTAATAGTTGTTTTACCTTCCCCAGCAGGAGTTGGATTTATTGCTGTTACTAAAACTAATTTACCTTCTTTTTTATCTTGTAATTTTTTAAGCACATCTAGTTTAATCTTCGCTTTATATTTACCATATTGTATTAAATCGTCTTCTTTTAACTCTAGCTTTTTTGCTACTTCAGTGATAGGTAACATCTTTGCTTCCTGAGCAATTTGAACATCTGTCTTCAAAATTATTCCTCCTTCTCATCTAATATTTATTTTAGAGTTAACTACATTCTAATTATATCATTAAATAGCATTATATATTATATAAAATAAATAAGATTTTTAAAAATAGTTTGTCATTTTAAATGAAGTTATGTCATGCTTTAAATTTAATATCAAAAACTAATGCTATGGTGAATACTATAAATACAATTGAATTTTCCAACATTATTGAATATGGTTCCCAATTCCCAAGGCTAATAGAGAAACCAGTCATGCTTTGCAATACATCTGAACTCGCCATAGGAATTGCATTTAATAAATATTTTACAGCCGGAAGTGAAACAAATTTACTCCCTATCATATAAAATACACTCAAGCTAACTCCCATACCAATAGCTACAGTTGTTTTCTTTGTTTTGAAAGAAACATATCCCATCAAAGTTGCCAAAGCAAGTATCCCAATAATCTCCGCCAATACCATAATCATAATACCTTGCCCTATAGAGAAGTTTCCAAAAGAAAAGAAAATAAACTAATCATCTTGAAACTACTCTTCAATGCTTTAAATCCTATGACAGAACTTGTCATCCCTATTGTTACAAAGGTGGCAATTAGTGTCAGCAAAATTCCATAAAGTATAACTGGTAGAATCCTAATCAGCATATTCTTTTTATAAGCTTTTGTAGTTTTTATAATTTCCATACTTCCATCCTCAAAGCTTTCTGAATAGGTTCCTGAGGCAAAAAAAGTAACTAAAAATAAAATGATTATAAAAATCACCTGTATATTGTCAAGAGCAGTATAATAAAGATAGTATCCAGGATATCGAACAAAGGGAGTCTTTACTTCATTGAGTTTGTCTAATGCAGTTTTCTGTTCCTCTATTGGAAGCTTGTTTTCTATTAAAAACTCAAATTTATTTCTCCAGCATTGATAAAACTCCGCTGCATACTCATCAGGATAATCTTCAATTCTATCTTCTGTATATAAAACTCCAGGATAATTATTAACAAGCCCACTAATAATAAGCACCTGTGATTTATAACGAAAATCTTCTGACTTTTCATCCCGAACCTTCTTTAACGCTAGAAGAAGATTTTCTTCTTTAATATCACCCTCATATATAGCTTCTTCTTGTAGGCTAAGGCTAATATCTTTTTGGTCACTTACTATAATTAAATTTAAACCTATAGTTATAATTATAATACCCAATAAAGAAAACAATACATATTTTGTACATAAACGGCGTTTCATTTCTAAAAGTAGCATCTTTCTACCTCCTAACATAATTCCATGAAGTTATCATTAAACTTATGAAAAATACTAATACGCTAACAAATAAATGAAAATTAAAAAATAGCATTGCCTTCCCAAAGATAGAAACTATTTGTACCATACCAAACCAAAGCCCTGCGAATGCCACACTACCTGGAAGAATGCAACTAATTGTTTTCATTATTGAAGAATTATCTGAAACTCCTTTCAAACACAATAAAAATCCACTAATAATCATCAACACGGCAATGCTCATTACTACCTGAGTCTTATTTGATTTGGATGAAATAAAAGTAGTAAATGCAGCAATTGTAACTACTCCAATTGTCCCAAATAGAGTCATCTTGCCAATTAAATCACCCAAGCTATAAGGTAGTATAGTTGCTCCACCACATACTTGGATTGATGTTTTAAGAGCATTGGCTGGAAGATAGTATTTCAAAATCCCAATATATGTCCCCATTCCCACAGTATATATTAACAATCCCATAATTATTGGAATAAACAATTTTGCAAATAATAGCTTTCTTCTTCCTCCACTTGTTGTAGATATTATCTCATCTAAGCCACATTCCTTATCTTTTGCAATAATTCCACTTGAAAAAAACCCCACCATTATTAATAAAACAAAACCAAATAACTGAATATGTTCAATGCCATCCCTCCATACTTCAAACCCACCATAGTATGTATATGGCTTTTCTATTTCATTCCACATTTTCAAAGCTAACTCTTTTTCTGCCTGATTTTTTGTATTTATATCAATTAATTTTTGATAATATAATTCTTCATTTTCATAAAAATGAGAACCAAAGTCTCTAGGAAACCATGAATCAAGATTGTCATCTCCAAACATCTTTTTTAATCGATAATCTTGCATAATTAAAGTATCAGCGTAAACTGCTAATTTCAACAGTTCATCATTCATTATAATATCGCTTTCACCATCTTTTTCTTTTATTGAGTCTAAAAATACTTCACAACTTCTTTGAAAATTATCTACAGTCATTTCCCCTGCATATATATTTCTATCCTTTGCAGCAGTTTCTATAGCCTCCATTCCTTTAAGCTCTTTGTAGCATCCAGTCATCATAAACCCTTCTGTTCGCCCACCTATAATGAACCACGCCCATAATCCTCCAAGAATAATAGCAATTAAAATGTATAATATGAACCTCTTTGCTCTCATTTGACGTTTCAATTCAGAAACAAATATATCCATTATTTCACCCCCTTTATCTTTGAAAGATAGAAATCATTTAAATTAGGTTTCACAAGTTTAGAATTTTTTAGTGGTGAATTTGCAATATATCGAATTCTTACATTGCCATCTCCTTCATTGTGAAAATTAACAATACGATACTTCTGTTCTAAAATATTCATTTCTTCATCTTTTACAACTGATTCAAAAACCATGCCATCAATAGAATTGATTAAGGTATTGCTTTCTCCTGTTTCAATAATTTCCCCACTTTCCATAAGTATTAGATAGTTTGCAATAAATTCAACATCTGACACAATATGAGTTGAAAGAATGACAATTTTTTCTTTACTTATTGTTGCTAAATACTGACGAAACCTTCTTCTTTCTTCAATATCTAGTCCTGCTGTTGGCTCATCAACAATAAGTATATCTGGATTATTGAGCATAGCCTGGCAAATACCTACTCTTCTTTTCATCCCACCAGAGAGTTTATCTATTTTTTTGTGCTTTACATCTGATAGATTAAATTGCTCCAGCAAATCCACAATACGTTTATGCCTTGTAACTTTGTCAATCCCCTTTAAACATCCTATATAATGTAGAAAATCTTCTACACTTTGATTCTTGTCATACCCAAAATGCTGAGGCAAATACCCTATCCTATCCAAATACTTATCACCTAAACTGGAAATTGTATGACCATCAAAATAGATTTCTCCTTTACTAGGCTTTAAATTACCTACCATCATTCTCATCAATGTTGTTTTTCCAGCACCATTAGGTCCTAAAAGCCCCCATATACCTTGAGTGAAATTTAAGTCAACATTATTTACAGCCTTTAAATCTTTAAATTGTTTTGTTACTTTATCAATCCTTAATTCCACATTGAACCCTCCTTAAAAATAAATAAACCTTTATCATATCATCAATATATCAATGATTTGACAAAGGTTTATTTATACTTTATATAGAATTTATAAAGATTTTATTAAGATTTAGGCAAATTGATAATAAATGTAGTATGACCATTTACACTTTCTGCATATAATTTCCCATCATGTTTTTCAACAATCTCTTTTGCAATTGCAAGTCCCAATCCTGAACCTGATGATTGACCCCTTGCTTTATCCCTACGATAAAATTTTTGAAATATTAATTCAAGCTCTTGACTGGAAGCATTAAATCTAAAATAACAAGATCAGGCTGTTTAGCCAATTGTTTCATAGCTTCAGCACCATTTTCCGCTTCCCAAACCTCATAAGATTCTCCTTCAAGATAGATTTTTAAAATATTTCTTATATCCGCATCATCTTCAATAATCAATATTTTCTCCACAGTCTCACCTTCTTTTAATTTCTCCCTAGTGGATAATTTATATTATATCATACGCTATATTTTATTTAAATAATTCCACAAGCTGAGATAGTGTCAAGTAAAGGCAATTTTAAATTTAACTAAAAAAATAAGGGACATGTGTCCCTTATTTTTTTGGTTTCCATACTTCCCATACCTTCCCAGCTAATTGAGGTGATGGTTTCAATGTGGAATCTCCCTCATGCCAACCAGAAGGTATTACTTCTCCTGTTTTTTGATGATGTTGATATGCTTTTATTTGTCTTAATAGTTCTTCTGGGTTTCTTCCTACAGGTGGTGTTAGTATTTCAGCAGCTTGTATTATACCATCTGGATCTATTATAAATCTACCCCTAACATTTACTCCTTCTTCCTCATCATATACATCAAATAATTTTCCAATCTTTCCACCTGGATCAGATACCATTGGATAAGGTATTCCTCCATCTACCATTTTAGATAATTCTGTTTCATCCCATACTTTGTGTGAATATACACTATCTACTGATACAGATAATACTTCAACATTTAAAGATTGTAATGTATCATAGCCAACGGCTATTTGAGTTAATTCTGTAGGTCAGACAAAAGTAAAATCTCCAGGATAAAAACATAATACTACCCATTTACCTCTATAATCTTCTAAATTAACATCTACTATTTTACCTTTATGATAAGCTTTTGCTTTAAAATTAGGTGTTTGTTTTCCAACTAACATCTTCATTCCTCCTTTGTTTATTCATTTTTTATTGAGCTAATTATAATTTACCCATAAAATTTTTCTATAAACAAAGGAGGACTATAGATTTTTTTTATATTTCACCAATATCCTCTCTATAATAAATTCCCTCAAAATTAATCTTTCTTATATTATCATAAACCTTGTTTTTAGCTTCTTCTAAAGTATCGCCTAATGCTGTTACTGAAATAACTCTACCACCATCGGTATATAACTTATCTCCTACTCTTTTGGTTCCATTATGAAATAATATTATATCTTCATCTATATCCTCTAATCCTTTTATCTCTTTTCCTGTTTCATATTTTCCTGGATATCCCTTTGATGTAGCTACTACAGTGATACATGGTTTTTTAGTCCATACTAAATCTTCTTCCCTTAGATTACCATCTATTGTTTTTTGAAAAATATTTATTATATCCGTTTCAAGTCGTGGAAGTAGCACTTCCGTTTCTGGATCTCCAAACCTACAGTTAAATTCCAATATTTTAGGACCTGCGTTAGTTAACATCAAACCTATGTAAAGAATCCCAGTATAATCAATTTGTTCTTGTTCCAAACCCCTTTCTATATGTAATAGTATTTCTCTTCTTATAACCCTTTGTAAATCCTTATCCTTCATTAAAGGATTAGGAGAAAAACAACCTACTCCTCCTGTATTAGGCCCCTTATCCCCATCAAATATTCGTTTATAATCCTTAGCTGATTCCATAGGAAATAATTTGCCTCCAGAAACAAAACATAATAAAGAAGCTTCAATGCCTTTTAAATATTCTTCTAATACTATAGTATTCCCTTGGGAGCCAAATGCCTTATCCACCATAATATGCTTTAAAGCTTCTATTCCTTCATTTTTAGTATTACATATAATTACACCCTTTCCAAAGCATAGTCCATCAGCTTTAATCACAACAGGATAATCAAACTCATCCAACCCTTCTATAGCTTTATCTACATTATCATAAACTTTGTACTTAGCTGTATGTATACCATATTTTTCCATGAACTGTTTAGAAAAAACCTTGCTTCCTTCTAGTTGAGCAGCTTTACCATTTGGTCCAAATATACGAAGTCCCTTAGCTTTAAACTTATCTACTATGCCTTTTACCAAAGGCTCCTCAGGACCCACTACAGTTAAATCTATAGATTCTTTTAAAGCAAAATCCACTAATTTATCTATTTCATTAGCACCTATGTCCACATTTTCTGCTATTTCATCTGTACCTCCATTTCCAGGAGCACAAAAAATTTTTGATACCCTTTTGCTTTGTGATATTTTCCAACATAAAGCATGTTCCCTACCACCACCACCTATGACCAATACTTTCATTATATCACCTCTTTTTCTTTAATATTAATGTTTAAAATGTCTTATGCCTGTAAACACCATTGCTATATCGTGCTTATTTGCTTCTTCTATAGATTCCTCATCTCTTATAGAACCTCCTGGTTGAATTATAGCAGTAACTCCTGCTTTTGCTAAAGCCTCAACTGAATCCTTAAATGGGAAAAATCCATCAGAAGCTAATACCGCACATTTAGCCTTATCGCCTGCCCTTTCAATAGCATTTTCTACAGCCCATATTCGATTTACTTCTCCTAAACCTATACCTATAGTAGCTTTATCTTTTACTAAAAGTACCCCATTGGATTTAACTCCTTTTACCGCTTTCCATCCAAACAACAAATCTTCCATTTCTTTATCTGTTGGTTTTCTGTTGGTTACTACTTTAAGTTCTTCTCCCAGTAATTTTGTATCTCTTTCTTGCAATAGTATTCCGCCTAAAACCTTTTTTACATCATAAGAATTATAATCTTTTTTCTCTATTTCAGGAACTTCAAGAACTCTTATATTCTTCTTAGAAGTTAAAATAGCCAATGCTTTCTTTGTATAGGATGGAGCCATAACTACTTCTATGAATATTTCATTTATTAACTTTGCTACTTCTTCATCGATCTTCCTATTTGCTGCTAATATCCCACCAAATATAGATATTGTATCACACTCATAAGCTTTTTTATAAGCTTCTAATAGGTTTTCACCACTACCTATACCACAGGGATTAGCATGTTTCACTGCTACTACTGTAGGTTCATCAAATTCTTTTAGTATTTCCAAAGCTCCATTACTATCATTAATATTGTTAAAAGACAATTCCTTTCCATGAAGTTTGATCGCCCCTGCAACAGTTCCTTCTAATTTATCTATTTCTTTATAAAAAGCTGCTTTTTGATGAGGATTTTCTCCATAGCGCAAATTTTGTTTATCTTTAAAAGCTAAAGTTAATATATCTGGAAACTCTACTGATTCCATTTTATTAAAATAGTTTGCTATTAAAGAATCATAATAAGCTGTCTGTTGAAAAACCTTCATAGCTAAATATCTTCTAGTTTCTAAACTAGTTTCTCCATTTTGTTGAATTTCATCTAATACCCGTTCATAGTCATTAGGATCTACTATCACTGTTACATATTCATAATTTTTAGCTGCTGCCCTTATCATGGAAGGACCACCTATATCTATGTTTTCTATTATCTCTTTATGACTTACCCCTTCCTTTTTTACAGTCTCTTCAAACGGATATAAATTATTTACTACCATATCTATAGAACCTATATTTAATTCCTTTAATTTATCTACATGTTCTATATTGTCCCGTTTATATAAAATTCCTCCATGAATATTAGGATGAAGAGTTTTTACTCTACCATCTAGTATTTCAGGAAATTTAGTCACTTCTGATATGTCTATTACATTTATTCCATTTTCATTTAATACCTTATACGTACCCCCTGTGGAAATTATCTCCCATCCTAATCTACTTAATTCCTTTGCAAATGAAACAATCCCTTCTTTATTGTAGACACTTATCAATGCCCTCTTCACATTATCACTCCTAATCAATAATTTTTACTTTTCGCCCTTCTACAGATAATCTTCCCTGACAATAAAGCTTTATAGCTTCTGGCAACAATTCATGCTCTATTTTAAGTACCTTTTCTTTTAAACTTTCTACTGTATCGTCATCTTCTACTTTTACTGCTTTTTGCAAAATAATAGGACCTGTATCAGTACCCTCATCTACAAAGTGAACAGTTGCTCCTGTAATCTTTGCTCCATAATCTAACACCATTTTATGAACTCGCTCTCCATAGCAACCTTCCCCACAAAAACTAGGAATTAATGAAGGATGTATATTTATTATCCTATTTTTATACTTTTGTACAAATTCTTTAGATAATATCCTTAAATAGCCTGCAAGTACTACTAATTCCACATCTCGCTTGGTAAACTCTTCCATAATCTTTTTATTATATTCTTCGTCAGTTGAAAATTCTTTTCTATCTAAATATAAAGTTTCTATACCTGCTTCTTCTGCCCTTACTAATCCATAAGCATCCTTTTTATTGGATATAACTAGTTTTATTTCTCCATCAATGTTTCCTTCATTGATATTATCTATAATAGCTTGAAGATTTGTACCACTTCCAGAAATCAAAATTCCTATGTTTACCATAGTACTACCTTCTCCTGCCCTTTTTTAATTTCACCTAATAAAATAGCTTTCTCTCCATTATCTCTTAAATGCTCAACTATCTCTTCTCCCTCATCTTTAGAAACTGCTAAAACCATTCCAATCCCCATATTAAATGTAGAATACATCTCCTCTGTATTGATGTTTCCCCACTCCTGTAATAGTTTGAAAATCTTTGGGATATTTATTTTGTCAGTATAAACATGAGCTGTCAGTCCCTTAGGAAGAATTCTTGGTATGTTTTCATAAAACCCACCACCAGTTATGTGAGCTATTCCCTTTATGTTAAATTTTTCTACTAAAGGTTTGATTACCTTTGTATATATCCTAGTAGGCTTTAATAGTTCCTCTCCAATAGTAGTTTCTAATTCTGGTATATATTTGTCTACATTCATATTTTGCTTCTCAAATACAATCTTTCTTACTAGGGAATAACCATTGCTATGAACTCCAGAAGAAGGAATACCTATTAAAACATCTCCTTCCATAATATTGGAACCATCAATTATATTTTTCTTATCCACTATTCCTACACAAAATCCTGCTAAATCGTATTCCTCTTCCTCATATAATCCAGGCATTTCTGCCGTTTCTCCTCCAATTAATGCACATTCTCCTTTAATACATCCATTAGCAACTCCCTTTACAATCTCTGCCATTTTTTCAGGAATTAACTTCCCTGTCCCAATATAATCTAAAAAAAATAAGGGGCTAGCACCTTGACACAATATATCATTTACACACATGGCTACACAATCTTCACCTATAGTGTCATGCTTATCCATCATAAATGCTATCTTCAATTTAGTTCCTACTCCATCAGTTCCAGAAACTAATACTGGTTCCTTATAAGAATCTATATCCAATTGAAATAATCCTGCAAAGCCACCTATACCTGTCAGTACATCTTTAGAATGAGTCTTTTTTACTATATCCTTTATAAGTGCTACTTGTTTATAACCAGCTTCTTTATCTACTCCTGCATCCTTATAACTAATAGTCATAATATTTCTCCTTTCTTTCTAAAAAATTAAAAAGGATATTCACCCTCAAAACAACCAGTGCAATATATATCCTCTCCTCCTGCTGCTTCTATAAGCCCTTGTAATGATAAAAAACATAATGAATCAGCACCTATTGCTTCTCTTATTTCTTCTACAGTTTTTCCTCTTGCTATCAAATTATCCCCTCTAGCTGTATTAATGCCTAAATTACAACTATGAATAACTGGAGGAGCAGATATTCTTACATGTACTTCTTTAGCTCCTGCTTCTTTTAACATAGCCACAGTTCTTTTCATGGTAGTACCTCTAACTATGGAATCATCTACCAATATCACCCGTCTACCTTCCACATTTTCCTTTAGTACATTTAACTTTATTCTAACTCCTTGTTCTCTTAATTCTTGACTTGGTTGTATAAAAGTTCTTCCCACATATCTGTTTTTTATTAAACCTTCATCATAAGGTATACCTGATTCTTCTGCGTACCCTATTGCTGCAACTGTTCCTGAATCTGGAGCAGATATTACTATATCTCCATCTTGAGGGCACTCTCTAGCAAGATTTCTCCCTGCTTCCCGTCGTATAAGATATATACTTCTTCCGTCTAACTTACTGTCTGGACGAGCAAAATAGATTATCTCAAATAAACATATCTTTTTATCCTCAGGCTCTTTAGTCATTATTGATTTTAGTTTTCCATTTACTATTTCTACCATTTCACCTGGTTTTACATCTCTAACAAACTTAGCACCAATTGTATCTAATGCACAGGTTTCTGAAGCTAGTACATACTTTTCCCCTAACTTCCCAATACATAAAGGTTTCATTCCATAAGGATCCCTTATACCAATCAATCTATCGTTGGTCATTGCCACCAACGCATAGGCACCTTTTACATCTCTTACTGCATTTATTATAGCTTGTTCAATATCATCCTTATGGTATTTAGCAATTAAATTAGCAATAATCTCCGTGTCTGTGGAAGTTTGAAATATAATTCCTAAATCTTCCATTTTATCCCTTAATTCATTAAAATTTATCAAAGAACCATCACATGCTAAAGCCAATGCACCTTTTTTATATCCTACAACTAATGGTTCAGCATTAGCTATAGTATTTCCTCCAACAGTAGATTGACGAATATGTCCTACTCCTATATTACCCCTCAATCTATTTATTTCATCTTTACCAAACACTTCTTGAACCAATCCTAAATCCTTATGATAATCTATATATCCATTATTATTTATTGCAATTCCAGCACTATCTTCTCCTCTATGTTGCAATGCATATAATCCATAATACATTATTTCGGATATATCCTTATTTTCCTTACTATATATTCCAATAACTCCTGACAAAAGTAGTCATCCTTTCAATCTATTTTTTTACCTCAGCATCCATTTCTTTCACTTGTTTGCCCAGTTCTATCTTATATTCTTTAAACTTATCTCTTAACTCAGGATATTTTACTGACAATATTTGCACGGCTAATAATCCTGCATTTTCTCCCCCATTTATTGCCACAGTAGCTACTGGCACCCCTTTGGGCATTTGAACTGTAGATAACAAAGAATCCATACCATCCATAGTTGATGATTTTACAGGAAGCCCAATAACTGGAAGAGGAGTTACGCCAGCTATAACACCAGCTAAATGAGCTGCCTTCCCTGCAATAGCAATTATGACCTCTATACCTTCTTCTTCTGCATTTTTAGCAAATTCTAGAGCTTCAAAAGGAGTTCTATGAGCTGAAATAACCCTCATTTCTACTTCTACACCAAATTCTTTAAGTATACCAACAGATTTATCCGCTATTTCTTTATCAGATATACTTCCCATCACAACTGCAACTTTCATTTAAAAACACTCTCCTTAAACTTCTCTTTATTTTAAGCAAAATAATCAATTCCAGCTTTAAATATCATATCTTCTTTATTTTCTTCTATATTTTTATATAATCCCATCCCTGTTCTATCAGAATTGGCCATTCTTCCTAGTATCCTACCATCAAAGCTGGTTATAGCTTCTATACCTTCTACAGAACCTGTAGGATTATAATCTACATATTGAGTGGCAACTTGCCCATTTTCTATCAATCTACTTATGGCTTCTTTTGTTCCAACTACTTTGCCTTCTTTAGTGGATAATGGAAGAATTATTTCCTCTCCTATTTTCCTATTGCTAAACCAAGGAGATAAATTGGATACAACTTTTACATTTACCATAGTGGATATATGATATCCTAAATTATTATAAGTAATATTTACCCCTTCATTAGGTAATAATCCAGCTTTTATTAAAGCTTTAAATCCACTTCCTATTCCTAAAATCAATCCGTCTCTGTTCTCTATTAAATCCATTACTGCTTCCTCTATATAAGGATTTTTCAATATATTAGCTACTAACTTTCCCCCACCGTCTGGTTCATTGCCTAAAACTGCACCATCGGGTATTGCTAATATTTGACATTCTCTAATTTTTTTAGCCATTTCCCTATAAGAAAAATCTATATCCTCCTGTGTAATAGTTCTAAACACAAAGGAATCAACTTTACCTCCTGCTTTTTTAAATGATTTTTCCATATCATATTCCCCATGAGTTCCTGTAAATATTGGTATAAATACTCTAGGTTTAGCTATCTTAATATTTGAACGTTTATTTAAGACATCGGTATATTTAATTTCTTTTGAATCATAATTACCATCTTCTATAGGGAATACATCTATTAAAGGTTTAGTCCATTCCTTTACAAGATAATCCAAATCTATTTTTTCATCTAATATTTCAATATGTTCTCTCTCTATGGTTTCACCTAATAATTTATAATCTATGCCCTTTAATAAATTCTCTTTTCCTTTTTCCATTTCAACTATAATGGAACCATACATAGGTAAAAACAACTTTTCTTCATCTATATTTGAAACAAATTTAAATCCAATTTTATTTCCAAAACACATCTCTGATATACTTCTACTAATACCACCAAATTTTATGGAAGATGCAGAAATTATATTACCTTCATCTATCAATTCCTTTATCCTAATATAGTTTATATTCAATTGTTCAAAATCCACCATGCCATATTCATCTATTTTTAGTGGAATCAGTATTATATTACTACCTACTTTCTTAAACTCAGGAGATATAATATTTTCAATCTTATCATAGGTTACTGCAAAACTTATTAATGTAGGGGGTACATCTATGTCTTCAAAACTTCCAGACATACTATCCTTACCACCAATACTTGGAATATTTAAATTTTTCTGAACTACAAATGCTCCCAGTAGTGCAGCAAAAGGTTTTCCCCACTTTTTATCATCTTTCTCTAATCTTTCAAAATATTCTTGGAAGGTTAGTCTAACCTTTCTATAATCTCCCCCCATTGCAGTTATTTTCGCTAAAGATTCTATCACTGCATACATTCCTCCATGGAAAGGACTCCATTTTGATAAATTAGGTTCATATCCATAACTCATCAATGAACAAGTGTTAGTGTCACCATGAAGCACTGGTATTTTAGCAACCATACCCTCTGTAGGGGTTAGTTTGTATTTTCCACCTAAAGGCATTAAAACTGTTCCTTTTCCTACAGAATGATCAAATTTTTCTACTAATCCTTTTTGACTAGCAGTATTTAAGTGAAGCATGTTTTTTATCCATTTTTCTTTTATGTTATCTCCTTGCACATGGTTTGGTTGTGTTTGCAAATAATTTTTATCATCTGGACCTTCTACCAACACTTGTGTTTTTTTCCTTATACCATTGGTATCTAAAAATTTCCTAGAAATATTTACTATGGTATTGCCTTTCCAATTCATAATCAATCTATCTTCATCTGTAACTTCAGCTACAACTGTTGCTTCCAAATCCTCTTTTTTAGCAAACTTCATAAATTCATCTAATTCCTTATTATCTATAACTACTGCCATTCTTTCTTGAGACTCAGATAAAGCTATTTCAGTTCCATCCAATCCTGGATACTTAAGGGGTACTTTATCTAAATCTATAAAAAGCCCATCAGCTAATTCTCCTATAGCTACAGAAACTCCTCCAGCACCGAAATCATTACACTTTTTAATCATTTTACTTACCTTTTCATTTCTGAACAAACGGAGTATTTTTCTTTCTAAAGGAGGATTTCCCTTTTGAACTTCTGCACCGCCAGTTTCTAAGGATTCTTCTGTATGACCTTTAGAAGAACCTACAGCGCCACCTAATCCATCTTTTCCAGTTCTACCGCCTACCAGTAGGATTATATCTCCTGGTTCAGGGGATTTTCTTATTACATTTTCTCTAGGAGCAGCAGCAACTACTGCACCTACTTCCATTCTTTTAGCCACATATCCTTCATGATATATTTCCCTAACAAATCCAGCAGGTACTCCTATTTGATTTCCATAGGAACTATAACCTTCCATAGCTTTTTGGGTAATCTTTCTTTGAGGAAGTTTCCCTGGTAATGTATTTTCAAAACTTTCTCTAGGATCAGCTGCACCAGTAATTCTCATAGCTTGATATACATAAGCTCTGCCAGATAGTGGATCTCTAATACATCCTCCTAAACAAGTAGATGCCCCGCCGAAAGGCTCTATTTCTGTTGGATGATTATGAGTTTCATTTTTAAACATTAAAAGCCATTTTTCCATCTTTCCATCTACATCCACATCTATTTCTATACTAGCTGCATTTATTTCTTCTGATTCTTCCAAATCATTTAGCATACCCTTCTTTTTAATTTCTTTCTTGTTTATAGTTGCTAAATCCATTAAACATATAGGTTTTTCATTGTTTTTATATACAAACTCCCTTGAATTTAAATACTCTTTAAAAGCTTCTTCTATCAAAGGTTTATACTTGTTTTCATCAAATTGTATATCCACTATTTCTGTCATAAAAGTAGTATGTCTACAATGATCTGACCAATATGTATCTACTACTTTTAACTCTGTAATAGTAGGATCTCTGTCTTCTTCTTTAAAGTATTTTTGACAGAATAGCATATCTTCCATATCCATTCCCAATTCATACCTTGACTTAATTTGAGCAATTTCCTCCTCTGTCATATTTATAAAACCATCTACAATCTCAACTTCATCTACAATATTTTCTTCTTCCCTACAACTAAAATAATCTAAACTTATTTCTCTCATTTCAACGGAATTTATATAATAATCCTTTATCTTGTTCAATTCTACCTCATTAATCTCTTCAAACACTAACAGCAATGAATGCTTTACCTTTATATCTTTCCCCAACAATATTCTTATGGATTGAGCTAAAGCATCTTCCCTTTGATTATATTGACTAGGAAGATATTCTACTCTAAAATATTTTGCTTCTTTATCCATGGGGAAAGTTTCCTCATATACATAATCCAAATCTCCATCTTTAAGTATATTTTTAACTATTAAGTCACAATCCTCTTTGGATACTTGAATAAGGTCATATACATTGATTACTCTAACATTCTTTAAATTTTCAATCTTTAAATATTCCTTTGCATCCTTATATAATAATTTTGCTTCTATATTAAACTCTTCTCTTTTTTCTATAAATATTCTTTTATAGTCCAAAGCGGTTCCCCTCCCTTAAAAAAATTAACCCAGTCAGGTAGGTCAAGCGAAACCTACCCGACTGGGCTTTTATCCCTTCGGTGTAATATTGTACTTAAATAACAACAATACCTGTACCGCTCGGACCAGACAAGATTATAATCTCCGGAACCCTAGGTACACTTTCGCTCATAGCCAAATGATTTACGGTCATTTTGTAGAAACTTCTCATCCATATTATGAGAATTATATGAGCTAATTATTCGATTTTCTAATTTTATAGTATCAATGAGGTTTAAAATTGTCAAGGAATATTTTTTATGAAATTTACTTCATAAGTCCATATTTAATTTTTATCCTATCTAGTATCTTTATCCATCTAGTGCTAAATAAAGATAGAAACACTACATTTGATACAGCGTGATTTAAGTCAAATTTGAAACTAGCTATACAAGAAGCTAAATATACCTTCCAAGTAAGTGAACTGGAATCTAAATACAGTACTCCCCATAAGTTCATTATCCAACCAAATAAAAATCCCCATATAGCTCCAAACATACACCTTCCAATTTTAGTATTCATAAATTTGGTATTTCTTAGTATTCCTGCAGTAAATCCCATCATACCCCAAGAAAACATTTGCCAAGGAGTCCAAGGTCCTTGCCCTAAAATCATATTGGATACTAAAGCTGCAATACTTCCTACCATAAAACCTACATCTCCACCAAAAGTAAAAGCAGACATGATAATGACAAAAGAAGTTGGTTGAACTGATGGTATGGCTGCAAACGGGACTCTACCTATAGCAGCTATAGCAGACAACATGGCTATAATCACCATTTCTTCTGCTTTTAATTTTTTCCTTTCAAATCCTATAAAAAAAGGAGCCATAATAACTAATAGCATTATAAAACTAATAGTAAGATAATGCTTATCTGCCCAAAAAGTTGATATTATTAATAATATAATAAACACTATTATGGTCAACCCTGCATATTTTCTAGATATATACATGGTTAACCACATCCTCCCAAATAATTGCATTAGGTATTTTATCTCTTATTATTCTATTTATAGAAGTAGTATAAAAATAATTTTGGCTAAAGAAAGTGTTAGGTTCTTCAACCGCTCTTATATCCTTATCAAATAATAAAGCACAGCGATCTGAAAATCTAGCTGCAAATTCTATATCATGAGTAGCCACTACCAAGGTAATTCCCGATTTTTTTAAATTTATTAAAAGATTTCCAATATTTCTTTTAGAAATTGGATCTATCCCTTTAGTAGGCTCATCTAACAATAATATTTTAGGCTTAGCTAACAATACAATAGCTAATGCAACTTTTTGTTTCTCTCCCCCACTTATATCGTAAGGATGCCTATGCAGTATGTTATTTAATTCAAATAAATCTATAATATATTGAACATCTTTTTCCGCTGCATTAATTTTTTCTGCTCTATCATATATTTCATCCTGTACCCTATCATGTAAAAAATAAAGCATTGGATTTTGATCTAAATAACCTATATATCTAAATCTTTTATCTTCATCTATATTATGAAGTTTTTTACCATTTACATATATTTTCCCATATTGAGGTTTATATGCTCCTGCAACTACCTTCAATAATGTAGATTTCCCTGAACCATTCCCTCCTAAAATAGATAAAAATTCACCTTGATTTATCTCTAAGCTTAATTTATCAAGTACCAAAGGTTTTCCTCTTTCATACCTAAAAGATATATTTTTAATATTAATAATAGTATTTTTAATATTTTTCTTATCTTCTATTTTTTGTTTCTCTTGCATTTCTTTATCTATGGAAATATTTTTTATCCATTTTTTTGCATCTCTTATGGTAAGAGGAACATTATCCTTTTCTTTATCTAATTTAAAATATAATTTAGAAATAGATGGGAGATAATTGAAAAATATTTCATCATTATTATCATATATCTCTTTTGCTACATCTTTAGGTTTCCCATCATATTTTATTTGTCCTTCATCCAGCATAACTACTCTATCTACTATATGAAATAATTCCTCCAATCTATGTTCAGTAATAATTACTGTTATTGAAAAATCCCTATTTAAATTTTGAACCATTTGAATAAATTCCTTTGAGGATACTGGATCTAATTGAGAAGTAGGCTCGTCTAATAATAGAACCTTTGGTTGTAAAAGCAATACTGACGCAAGATTTAAAACTTGCTTTTGTCCCCCTGATAAGTTATGAATTTTTTCATATAATTTATCCTCTATCCCAAAAAAATGTACCATTTCTCCCATTCTTCTACCCATTTTTTCTAATGGAAATCCTAAATTTTCCATAGAAAAAGCTAATTCATTTATTACTCTATCAGTAACTATTTGAGATTCTGGCTCTTGAAACACCATTCCTATATTTGAAGCAGCTATAAAATCATCTAAATCCTTTATAGGAACACCTTCATAAAGAGCTCTACCTGTTATTTTCCCTTCTGGTATTATCTCTTTTTTTAGTTGCTGCAGTAGTGTAGTTTTTCCACAACCTGAAGGACCACAGATTAAAACAAATTCTCCTTCATCTATGGATAAATTTATATTATCTAAAGCACTTTTATCTTCTCTTGGGTATTTAAAAGAGTATTCTATCAATTCTATTTGTGCCATTTCATCTTGTCAATCCCTTCTATGATTATAGGAATACCCATATATAATGAGTATAAAATAAAAAATAATGTAGTTTTAAAGTCAAATTTAATAGACTGTACTTTTGGATATATTTGATAACTAAACAAATTCATATTCCAAGAAATAAGCAATATAAATATTAGTATTATAATAGCTATAAGAACTATTATGTCTAATGCACTCATCTTATAATTAAAATAAAAAGATCTATCTTTAACTATTCCATATCCTCTAGATCTCATTGATCTTGCTGTTTGTATAGAATCTTCTAAAGACCAAGTAACAAGTATACTTAATATCTGCATACCTTCTTTTATTTTTTCTTTAAAACTATTTTTATAATATTCTCCACCCTTTAATTTTTGAACAATAGCTATTTCCTCTGCTCTGCTTTTAAACAATGGAACAAATCGCATAGTCATCATTATTAGAAAACTAGTATTTGGAAGTATACCTGAAAATAAATACATAAATTTATCATCAGTAATTATAATGTTATAGGATAAAAAAAGTATCATTATACTTATCAAAGAAAGCATAGTACAAATACCATATAAAAAAGATTCCAGTGTAATTACCTTATCAAATACATAAAAAAGCACAGTTTCACCCCTGCTTGAAATTATTGGGTTTAATATTACTATAATCAATCCCATGAATAAATAAAATTTACTATAAGATTTTAATTTTTTCCCTTTATCTTGAATAAGATTTATAATAATTAAAATAAAAAGACCTGAAAGTAAAAAGACAGGATGATAGAAAGTCATAGTAAAAATTATAGCACCAATATAATATAAAAATGAAGGGAGGGGATGGATAGAGGAAAATCCATAGCCCATTATTTTCCTCCTCCTGGAGCACCAAATTCTTTCCCTAAATTTGTTGTATATAACCACTCTATTTTATCCCCATCTTTTAATTTATATGCACCACAACTAACTTGAGGAACTTTACCATTTACTCTATATACCCATCCAGATTCAGGTCCTCTATCGAATTCATATATATTGTGTATTCCTCGAATGTATACACTAGATTTCCTACCTTTATATTCCATTTGAATTCCTTTATCTTTTACTACTCTCTTTAATACATCAAATACCGTGTCCCCATCATTTAATTCCACCTCAGTTAAACCCAATATAGTTCCTACATCTTCTGGACCAACTATAGTTATTGTAACAGTAGGTTTTTTGTTTACAACAGGGGTAGATGTGCTATCTTTCTCAGTTTTACTAGTTGCCTCTTTTTCTTTTTTAACTTCTGTTGTGTTTGTTGTACTTGGTTTACTAGATTCCTCTTTTGTAGTAGATTTAGGTGATTCTTTATCCTCAGTAGCAGAAGATTCTTCATTTTCTACTTCTATTGTATTTTCTTCTTTCTCTTCATCCTCCACTTCTACGTTCTTAGTGCTTTCTTTTAATTCTATTTTATTATTTTTTTCTGTATTTGATTTTTTACTGCATCCTACAAATATTAAACTTAAAATGAGGATTAATGAAATTAAAACAAATATTTTTCTGTTTTTCAATTATTTATGCTCCTCCCTTAAAAAACCTTAGTCCAATTCGTAAATCCTTACTATAATAGCAGCTGCCATTTCTCTAGTTACTTTTCCTTTAGGATTAAATATATTACCTCCTACTCCCTCCATTATGCCTAATTGAACTACAAGATTTACTGAATCAACTGCCCAATCAGAAACTTTATCTATATCTTTTATATTCTGCTTTTCTACTTTAGTTTCTAATTTTAAAGCTCTATCTAACATTACTGCCATTTGTTCTCTAGTAATAGGACTATCTGGTTCAAATTTATTATTTCCTTTTCCTTTAATTATTCCCTCTTTATAGGCTTTCATAACTGAATCATAGTACCAAACACCTGGTTTAACATCTATAAATATATTTTCTTTATCATTGATATCGGAATCTTCTAGTTTTAATAAATTAACCAATAAAGTAGCAAATTCAGCTCTTGTCATATCAGCCTTTGGATCAAATTTATTATTTCCTTTTCCTTCCATTAATTTTAACTCTTTAGCTTTTATGATATATTCCTTAGCCCAATTAGAAGCTTTATCTATATCATCAAAACTAACTTTTGTTTCTGCTGGAAATTCTACTAATTTTGCATCTCTCATATCGTAAAACTTACTTTTTCCATTTGTAAATCTTTGATATCCAATAAGTCCTCTTAAAGCTTGTTCAGTAGAAATTGCTGATGGTCCATTCCCTATATTATGTTCAAATCCTCCATCTTTTGTTTGAAAAGATAATAGTTTTTCTAATAAATTAGCATCTTTTATAAATCTTTTATCATTAAGAGGATCTATATCTAAACTAGTTAATGCTAATATAACTTGTGCTACAGATTCGCTAGAATCTCCAGTAAATTCACTTACATATCCTCCATCTTTTTGTTGTTTTTTCGATAAGAAATCTAACCCTTTTTTTATACAAGTCTTTACATCTTCTCTATCTTTATAATTGGATAATGCTTGTAAAGCCATAGCAGTTAAATCAACATCACTATCCCAATTTTCTGCCCAAGCAAATCCTCCATCTTTCTTTTGCCCTTGTAATAAACCTTTTATTATATTATCTCTAGTCCATTTTGCATCTTCTGGTATTTTATAATTCTTAGAATCTAATGCCAATAAAGCAAATATTCCTCCATTATATCCTTTGGCAAAAATATCTTCATGATTATATATTTTTTCTATAAGATTATATCCAAATAAATCTATTGCATCTAATCCTAATGAAGATGCCACAATTGAATATTTAGCATAATCCGTTATGCTATCAAATTTACCCTTATTATCTTCAATCTCTTTTTTAAATTCATCCAAATAAATTTTAGGAATTTCTTTATTGGCACGAGCCAAATCCATAATTGTCCATTCATCAACTTCATCATTTTTTAATAACCAATTTATAGCATCGTCTATTGATTTATCTATTTTTGTTCTCTCTTTTACTTCAATTACTAAAGGTCTTGGACGAACTATATTACCTTCTTTCAATTGTTTGTCAGCCAATATCTTATATTTGCCAGGCTTATCAAAAACAATTTTAACTTGTCCCTTATCATCAGTTACATATTCTTTTTCTTCATTTTCACCTTTAACTTTTATAACTCCATCTTTAACTGGTTTATAATCATGTTCTACACCATATTCTTCTTTTTTTGCCGTAAATTTCAAAATTACTTCTTCTCCCACATTTGCTATTTCTGATGTAGCTTCAAGTTTCCCAGAATAATAGTTTGTCCAATCCAATACATAGAACATGTCTATAACATCGTTTTCTTTTAGTTCATATTCTGTAACTCCAGAGGATGAAAATTCTCCATTTATTTTATACATCCATCCTCCTTTTTCACTCCTGTAATCACCTATTCCACTTATAAAACCACCTGCTGCAGAAAATACTTTTGGATCTTTTACATCTATATTAGCTTCTTCCAATGCCTTAACTATTGCATGAATAAGTAATGGTTTTTCAGATTTAAAATTTTCTAATCCATCTACATAGCTTATATCGTAAGCTTCTACATTTAATTTTTTAAACTCTACTAAACTCTTATCATGTCCTTCAATCCTAATCCAAACATCAATACCTTTAGTTTCCTTATCTGCAAATACATTTAAAGGTATTAGTGTTAATATCATCATCAATATCATTAATGATGATATTAATCTTTTTAAATTACTGTTAAATTTTTTCACAATATCCTCCTCCTTTAATTAATTTAATATAAAAAAACATCTCCCCCACTTATAAAATAGAAGGAAAGATGTCAGCGTTTTTAATATTAAAAATTTACACCTTCCCATCCTCCGTGGGATAAGTAAGTAGAACCTTATGGTAGGTCTCCTGGCTCCGACTCATCATAGACTATGCCTTCCCAAAATATTCAGTGGCATTTTATAGTCTACTCATCGTTACAGTGGCGGGACCGCATTGGACTTTCACCAAATTTCCCTTTTAAGCATATAATGCACCATAAGGACAATATTTAACTAAATTAATGATATCAAAATAACAAAATACTGTCAATTATATTGCTGATAAAGCTTTATTTAAATCCTCTATTATATCTCTGTAATCTTCTAACCCTACAGAAAGCCTTACCATACTTTCTGTAAGTCCAAATTCCTCCAATTTATCTCGTGGATATCCTCTATGGGTCATAGCTACAGGTAATTCTATCAATGTTTCACAGTCTCCTAAACTTACAGCTAATTGGATTAGTTCTAAAGACTCAACAAATTCCTTTGTATCTTCAAAGCTACCATTTAACTCAAAACTAATCATAGCTCCAAATCCATTCATCTGTCTTTTAGCTATATCATGTCCATTAAAATTCTCAAGTCCTGGATATTTTACATTTCTAATTTTAGGATGAGTTTTTAAAAATTTTGCTATTTCCATGGCATTTTTTTCGTGTTGTCTCATTCTAATCCCTAAAGTCTTTAAGCCCCTTAGCAATAGCCATGCATCAAAAGGACTCATTACACCTCCAAATTCACACATATAATCAAATTTTAAATAATGTATATAGTCCATATCCTTAGCAATTGCTACTCCACCTACTACATCTCCATGACCACATATATATTTGGTTGCACTATGAACTACCACATCTGCTCCTAATACAAGAGGGTTCTGAAAATATGGAGTAGCAAAGGTATTATCTACTACCACCTTGATATCCTTTGCTTTTGCCACTTCTACTACTTTTTTAATATCTATTATGGAAAGATCTGGATTGGATGGAGTTTCAAAATATATTACTTTTGTATTCTCATCTATGTTGGATTTTAATTTATTAATATCTGTTAAATCTATCATCTTGTAATCTATATTATATTCTGGTAATATCTTGGTTATCACATTATAGCTTGAACCGTACAATGTCCTATGGGCTATCACACTCTCCTTTGGCTTTAAAAGGCTAAACAATACTGAACTAATGGCTGCCATACCCGAAGCAAAAGCCACAGCTCCTTTCCCTTTTTCTAATTCTGCCATTCTATTTTCAAATAATCTTAATGTAGGATTATTGCCTCTAGTATACACATAATCATTAGATTGAAAACTCATAACTTCCTCTACATGTTCTATATCATCAAATACAAAAGTGGATGTTTGAAATATAGGTGGATTTAGTGCATTGTTTGGATTTTTTCCTGTACTTCCAGCATGTATAGTTTTAGTATCAAAATAATAGTCTTTATCCATAAAATCCTCCTTAATAAAATTTATAATTCTATTATAGCATTATTACAATTACAATTAGACTGATGTAGTTCTTGCTGAAAAATTTTTATAAAAATATCTGTTATCTTTTCCTTGTTTTTTTCTATTGTACCTTGTATATCATGTAATGTAATCTCTTCTTTTACCCCTGTACACCAATTGGAAATTATTCCAACAGTTGCATAACACATTCCCAATTCCTTAGCCAATACCACTTCTGGTACACTAGTCATTCCTACTACATCTCCGCCCATTTTTTTAAACATATTTATTTCCTGAGCAGTTTCAAATCTTGGTCCTTCTGTACACACATATACTGCATCCCCTTTTATACTTAATCCTTGCTCTTTTGCAGTAGCATAAAATTTTTCTCTTAAATTTCTGCAATAAGGATCACTCATATCCACATGTTTTACTGATTCATCTCCTCCTTCAAAGAAAGTTACAGGTCTAGATTTAGTAAAATCCAAAAAATCCTTTATAACTACTACATCCCCTGGTTCATATTTATCATTACATGAACCTACTGCTGCTGTAGAATAAATATACTTTACTCCTATTTCTCTTAAAGCCATCATATTCGCCCTATAATTTATCAAATGAGGAGGCACTGAATGACCTTTTCCATGTCTTGGTAAAAAAATTATTTCTTCTCCATCTATATTTAAAATATCCAATTCTACTTCTCCATATTTGGTTTTTACCTTCTTGCTATATCCATCTCCAGCATCATATACTCCTGTACCTCCAATTATTGCCTTCTCCATATTTATACCTCCTATTACTTTTTAACCTGTCCATAAGTCTTAAATTTTTCTAACATTATTCTCATCTCATCTTCTGATAGAATAACTGGCTCCCCTATACACTTAGTCCTATAATAAAGTTCTGCACAATATTCAATTTCTTCTGTTATATTAAAGGCATTGGCTAAATCCTTATCCCCTGCCAATAATCCGTGATTAGCAAGTAACACTGCTTTTCTATCCTTCATGGCTTCAAAAGCATTTTCTGCTAATTCTTTAGTTCCAAAGGTTGCATATTTAGCACACCTTACATTTAACCCAGCTAAAGCCACCATATAGTGTACTGGAGGCAAATCCCAGTTCAAACATGCAATAGTAGTAGCATACATAGTATGAGTATGTATAATAGCATTTATATCGACTCTATTAGCATAAAATATTCTGTGCATTTCATATTCACTGGAAGGCTTTTTATCTCCTTCTATTTTTTTCCCTTCTAGATCAAGAACTACCACATCTTCTGGTTTAATCTTAAAATAATCTATACCTGAAGGACTAATAGCCATAAGCCCCTCTTTACGATTATAAATACTTAAATTTCCTCCTGTCCCTTTAGTAAGATTGCTAGTAACTAATTTTTTCCCATACTGAACAATCTCTTCTCTCTCTTTTTGTAGTAACAATATAACTGCCACCTCCTTAATTTTTATATATTTATAATTACATCATATAATTAGTTAGTTATTTACATTATATCTTATTATCTATACGCTTGAAACTCTATTTAAAACTTAATTATAAACATAAAAATATTTCAGTTTATCTCTTCAGCGTAAAACCCAGCCCAGATTTGGAAAATAAATAATTACATTAAAAAACACCATAGATTCTTATTCAAATTTCTATGGTGTTTCTATTTGTAAACTAATTGGTATTATCTATTAAGTTATTCTTAAAAACTTTTTATCCAATTTCGTTCCAGTTAAGTCTTTTCAATCTCTACAAACATTGGTTTAACAAGTTTTTCTCTTTATTTTTAATTACTCCCATTCAATAGTTGCTGGAGGCTTGTTTGTTATATCATATACTACTCTATTTACATGTTCTACTTCATTTACTATCCTATTTGAAATTTTCTCCAATACTTCCAATGGTATTTTAGCCCATTCTGCAGTCATGCCATCTATGGAATTTACTGCTCTTAAAGCTATAGTATAGTTATAGGTTCTTTTGCCATCAGTTACTCCTACAGATTTAACGTCAGGAAGAGCTGCAAAATATTGCCATATTTTATCTTGTAAACCTGCTTTTTTAATCTCATCTCTAAATATATAATCTGCTTCTCTTACAATTTCTAATTTTTCTTCTGTAATCTCTCCTAAAACTCTAACTCCTAAACCAGGTCCTGGGAAAGGTTGCCTATTTACAATATCTTCACTAATTCCAAGTAATCTTCCCACTTCACGAACTTCGTCTTTAAATAACTGCCTTAAAGGTTCTATTAATTCAAAATCTATATCCTCAGGAAGTCCACCTACATTGTGATGACTTTTTACTGCTACTTTCCCATCTATACCAGATTCTATTACATCTGGATATATGGTTCCTTGCACTAAAAAATGAATATTAGTAAGTTTTTTCTGTTCTTCCTCAAATACCCTTATGAACTCCTCACCAATTATCTTTCTCTTTTGTTCTGGATCTGTTACTCCCTTTAATTTATTTAAAAATCTTTCTTTTGCATCTACAACAATTAGGTTCATCTTGAAATGATCTTTAAATACCTTTTCCACTTGCTCTCTTTCATTTTTCCTTAAAAGTCCATGATCTACAAACACACATACCAAATTATCTCCAATGGCTTTGTGGACTAATACGGCAGCTACTGAAGAATCAACTCCACCTGATAATGCACATAAGGCTTTTTTATCTCCTACTTGCATTCTAATTTCTTCTATACTATATTCAATAAACTGTTCCATAGTCCATTTTTTATCACAGTTACATATTTTAAATAGAAAATTATCAATTATATTTTTACCTTCTATTGAATTTTTTATTTCTGGGTGGAACATCACTCCATACCTTTTGTTTTCTTTATTCTCTATGGCTATTACTTTATCTTCATATTTAGCTATAGGATTAAATCCATTTGGAATAGTTTTAAACGCATATTGCTTATTTAACCATAAGGATACATTTTCCCCTAATCCATCAAACAGTAAACTTTCTGTAACTACATCTACATTTTCAAAGTTATAGCTAAATTCTTTAGGCTTTACTGAACTTCCACCATAAATTTCTACCATAATATCTGCTCCATATCCAATAGCTAATATGGGAACTCCTAAATCAAATATTTGTTTATCAAATTTTTCTATAGATATCATCTCATTTGGTTTCCCACCAGAAATTATTATTCCTTCAGGATTTTTGCCTTTAATTTTTTCTATAGAATAACTGTATGGAACTATTTCACAGTAAACTTTAGACTTTCTTATACTCCTACCTAAAAATCTTGAACATTTACTACCTAAATCTAAAATTAATATCAATATAAAACCTCCTCCATCATATTCTACTATAATTTGGAGCTTCTTTTGTAATACTTATATCATGAGGATGGTTTTCAATTAAAGATGCATTACTTATCTTAATAAATTTAGCTTTTTCCTGCAATTCCTTTATATTTCTAGCTCCTATATATCCCATTCCAGATCTTAATCCACCTAATAATTGATAAACTACATCTCCTAAAGGTCCTCTATAAGGTACCCTTCCTTCAACTCCTTCAGGCACTAATTTTTTAACATTCTCTTGAAAATATCTATCACTACTACCTGAATGCATCGCTCCTAATGAACCCATTCCTCTATATACCTTAAACCTTCTACCCTCATATAGTTCCTCTTCTCCTGGACTTTCTTCTGTTCCCGCAAATAAAGAACCTATCATAACAACATTAGCACCAGCTGCAATAGCCTTTGTTATGTCTCCAGAATATTTTATTCCTCCATCTGCAATAACTGGAATATCATATTCTTTTGCAGCCTTCGCACAATTTATAATGGCAGTAATTTGAGGTACCCCAATACCTGTAACTACTCTAGTAGTACATATAGATCCAGGACCAATTCCTACTTTTATAGCATCAGCACCTGCTTTAATCAAGTCCACTGTAGCCTCAGCAGTAGCTACATTTCCAGCTATTACTTGCAAATCAGGATATTCTATTTTTATCCTCTTAACTGCATCAGTTACTCCTTTAGAATGACCATGAGCCGTATCTACCACAATTACATCTACTTTAGACTTAACCAAATGGCTAATCCTTTCCATCATATCATGTGTAACTCCTACTGCAGCACCTGCTAATAACCTTCCCGATTCATCTTTGGCAGAATTTGGATATTCTATAGACTTTTCAATATCTTTTATAGTAATAAGTCCTGCCAATTTATACTCATCATCTACTAAAGGAAGTTTTTCAATTTTATGCTGTTTCATAAGCTCTAATGCTTCATCCATAGTCGTTTCTCTAGTACCTGTTACTAAATTTTCCTTAGTCATAACATCATCAATTAATTGAGTAGTATCCGTTTCAAACCTAATATCCCTATTTGTAATAATACCTACCAATGTCATATCTTCTTCAACTATTGGCACTCCCGATATATGATACCTTTCCATAAGCTCTAAAGCATCTGAAACTGTATGATTTCTTGAAAGATAGAAAGGATCTGTAATTATGCCGTGCTCAGAACGTTTCACTCTATCTACTTCTAGGGCTTGTTGCTCTATGGACATATTCTTATGAATTATTCCAATTCCACCTTCTCTTGCCATAGCTATAGCCATTTTAGATTCAGTAACTGTATCCATACCAGCACTCATCAATGGAATATTCAACTTAATGTTTTTAGTTAAATAAGTATTTATTTGAGTTTCCTTAGGTAATACCTCTGATTTACCTGGCAACAACAACACATCGTCAAAAGTTAATCCTTCACCAACAAATTCCAAATCTAACTCCTCCTTTTCTTTTTATTATTAGTATACCACAATTGAAGAAATTACTTACTCTAAAAAATGTGAATGCATAATATTTACGCTGAATAATGTTTCTTTTAAAATTAGCAGAGAATCTTATAACTGTCAAGGAGTTTATTAAAAAATATTCTGAGATATTAATACCTCAGAATAATCCTTATTTCAGTTATAATTCAACTAGTGAATTATAGTATATTATTTCCTATAAACTTAACTCTATTAACATGTTTTATCTCCATTAATAACTTTCTTGGGAACAAGTCCTATTATCATATCATACATACACTTACAGATATTTATAAAACCAAGCTACACTTTCCTCCATCATATTAGTAGTAACAAAATGATTTAGGTCTGGGTATTGAATAAACTTTATCTTTTCCTTATCTTCATACATAGACCTTATCTTATTATAAAATACTGTTTGACCTTCAACAGATACTACTGTATCGCTATCCCCATGCAATAAAAGTATAGGTCTATTTACTAAAGATTCTAAATTATTTATAGGATCCATTTTTATTATTTTTTCTTCAACTGGTTTCTGCTCTTCAGTTGTTTTTATCTCAAATGATTTTTTAAATATTTTATTAGAAATTTCCCACGCACAGGAGCCATTAAGTACTACTAATGCTTTTATATCAGGATTATGGGCAAATACTCCTGCTGCTGTAAAACCTCCCATGGAATTTCCCATAACTCCAATCCTATTTGGATCTGCGTCATATTTGGATACTAATTCATCCATTATAATGCTTGATTCCTCAATATTTGTAAATATAGTATCCCAAAAATATTCTGCTGCATCCTCCAGATCATAGTTATCAAGTGCATTTCTTTCTCCATGATAAATAGCATCAGGAATAATCACCTGATACCCTACAGATGATAATATAAAACCTCTCATTCTCTGAGTTTCTTTATCTGAACTCCATCCATGATAAAATATTATTGTTGGAATTAACTCTTTGTTTTCTTTAGATCTAAAAAGTATAGCTGGAATATTTCCTATGTATATATGTTTTTCAAGTATATAGTTTGATTTTAAATAGTTAGTCATTTTTCTAACTCCTTTTCCACGCATAGTTTAATTATAACACTATATCATATTTTTTAACTTTGTCTTTAATGGGACAGAAGGTCTGACCCTCTGTCCCACACAAATACCTCCACAAGCATTATAATAGTTAAATGTATTATTGAGACTTGATACAAAACTTATAGTTTATTTTGTTTCATAAATTTTGCATTTGTTCCATTTATTTCAAAAAACTCCTTAGAGGCTCTCTTGCCTATACTATCAGGATATAGTTGAACTTCTTTTAAACATTCTTCTTCGTCTATTCCTAAAATTACTCCATCCTTATATATTACTTTACCATCAACAACTGATAGCACTACTTCATCCCCTCTTGCACTATAAACTAGGTTGGGAATAATATTTCTCATAGGTTTTGTATATACAGGCAACATAGTTGGCTTTTTCAAATCTATAGCTATAAAATCTGCTCTTTTGCCAACTTCCAATGAACCAACTAAGTCTCCTAATCCAACAGCTTTTGCTCCTTCTATTGTAGCCATTCTAAGCACACGCCAAGCTGGCATAATTTCTGGATTCTTATACTTTATCTTATTAAAAAGTGCAACCAATTTCATCTCATTTATAACATTATGACAATTGTTCCCAGGTGCTTGATCTGAGCCTAAAGCTACATTTCCACCTGTTCTTTGAAAAACAACTGAAGGGGGAACTATCCCATCAATAATACCTATAGAACCAGGACATACTATCATGGAAGCACCGCTATTGGCAACTACTTTAGTTTCTTCATCATTGGCATCTGTCAAATGAACTGCAATTAAAGTTTCATCTAGATAACCTATTTCTGATAACCATTCAATAGGTCTTTTATTATATCGATTAACTATTTGATAAGTTTCTCTATCTCCTTGTTGTACATGCATGTGAATCTTTGTATTTCTTTCTTTAGCTGCTTTTTGAACTTCTAATAAAAGCTCTTTACTTAGAAAATCAGCTCCTTGGGGTCCCATAAGTATTTTAATTCTACCATTTCCTCTATTGTGCCATTTGTCATATAGTTCTAAATTTTGTTTAAATGATTTTTCTCCTAAATTTTTGTCAAATTCATACAATTCTCCAGGTTCATAAACTCTTCTTTTTGCTTCCCTTATAGTGGATGCAATATTACCTCTAACCCCTACATTATACATAAATTCACAAACTGGATCCATATCAATTTCATAATCACCAAAAGTAGTAGTTCCAGCTTTAATTGCCTCAATTATAGCTAATTTACTTCCTGCTAATTTCTCCTCTTTTTTCACCACATTATCAAAAGGCTGTAATCCATACATCATCCAATTATTAGTATCTTGAGCTAAACCTCTCATAATAGCTAATCCAGTATGCATATGTCCATCTATAAAACCAGGGAAAACAGCATGATGATTTAGTTCTAATAATTCTTCTCCCACATACTCTTTATCGATAACATCCATATCTTCCATTGCTATTATTTTGCCACCATCAACAACCATAGCAACATTTGACCTATAACCAACACCTTCTCCTCCCATAGTATAAAAATGAGGTGCTTTTACTATCATGTCCACTTTTTTCATTGATATATCATCCTTTCTTATTATGCTAATGACGTTGAATCATTCTGTTTTCTTTTGGATAATTTATTTAACACTATTAATAGTATTATTAAAACAACTGCAGTAACTGCAATACTTAAATAATATTTACCAGTTAGCCCTCCAAACAGGAAACCAATAAATGCAGATATTCCTACAACAATTCCATATACTAATTGCGTTGAAACATGAAGTATATGATCACAAGCTGCTCCAGTGGAAGACATAATTGTTGTATCAGAAATTGGTGAACATTGATCTCCAAATAGACCTCCTCCTATAACTGCTCCAACTATATAGGGTATGGGAATATCAAATGCTATTGCCATTGGTACAGCTATCGGCATCATAATAGCCCAAACACCCCAAGAACTTCCAGTAGCAAATGAAATCAATGCTCCAAATAAAAATATCAATGCAGGAACCAGCCCTCCAACAAGATAATTTTGAACTATCTCTGTTAAATAATTACCTACTCCCATATCTGCGGTAATTCCGCCCATAGACCAAGCTAAAATCAATATAAATGGAACCATAATTAATTCTTCCATCCCATTAATAAATCCATTAAAAGCTTCTGTAAAATTAAATAATCCAGTAAATACTCCAGTCAATGCAGCTCCAATTCCTCCACCCATAAATCCCATACAAATTGCCAAAGTTATATCACCATTTATAAATGCTCCTCTAAATCCATTAGTTACAATATCACCAGTCCAAAATATGGTTGCAAATATACATATAAATAATGATAACATAGGAATAACAAAGTTTTTAATAGTTAAATTATAATCTTTTGGAAAACTCACCTTTTTTTCAGAAATAATTGGTTCTGCATCATCTGGCAATAACTTACCAGTTTCCCTTGCTCGCTTTTCTTCCCTATACATAGGTCCAAAATCCAATCCAGCAATTGCAACTATCAAAACAGTTAGCATAGCAAAAATTCCATATAAATTGAAGGGAAACATCCTTATATATACTCCCCATTCATTAGCTGATATAGAAGCTGCAGCTAGTTGAGTTGCTATTAAACTAGTTATAAAAGGTCCATAACTACTTATAGGAGAAAAGGATGCCAGATTACATCCCATTGAATCTAGTATATATGCTAATTTAGCTCTTGAAACTCTTATAGCATCTGTAACAGGTCTCATGATAGTACCCAATATTAAACATGGTTCTGTATAAGAAAATAAAAATGCAGAAAACCAAGTTGCTATTTGTGCTTTTCTAGCAGTATTTATTTTCTTTGTAACCACTTTAGCAAAAGCTTCTGCCGCACCTGTTTTTTGTAACATATAAACAAATCCTCCTGCTAAAGTAACCAAAACTAGTAGCCCAGCATTATACGAATCTCCTATTGAAGGAATCATATAATCAGAAACTACTTTTGTAAGCCCCACCAAAGGATTATAGCCATTAATTATAGTTGCTCCTACCCATACTCCTACGAATAAAGATAACAATGTTTGTTTAGTTTTAAGAGCAAGTAATATAGCTATTATAGGTGGTAATAAACTTAAAATACCATAGTTTGACATAATATTTTACCTCCTCTTAAGTTTAAATAGTCTTTACATATAAATTATTGCAATTATCATACCAGAAATAAGACGTGCATTCTTAGGGCTTTGAAAATGTGAAAATAATATTAAATAAAAAAATTTGACTAATAGCTATTTTATTTAATAAAAAAAGACAAAATATTTTGACTTAAGTCAAAATATTTTGTCTTTTTAGTTCTTTCATCATTTTAAATTATATTTTTTTAGTTTATAATCTAATGACTGTTTGGAAATTTTTAATTTGTCAGCAGCTTCTGCAAATGTGGTTGTTGAATTTAAAGTTTCTATTAATAATTGTTTTTCATATCTTTCTACCTTTTCATAAAGAGAAACATTCTCCTCTTCAATTTCAAACTCAATCATATACTTTTGTACCGATTCTACTAAATAAGGGGGCAAATCTTTCAATTTTATATACCTTGAACCAATTATATTAAATGCTCCTTCTATTACATTTTTCAATTCTCTTACATTACCAGGCCAATTATAATTTAAAAATATATTTCTAACTTCATCAGTTATACCTTCAACATTTTTATTCATTTTTTGATTATACATGGAAATAAAATATTCAGTTAAATATAGTATATCTGGAACTCTTTCCCTTAATGGTGGTACATCTATTTGTACCACAGTTAGTCTAAAAAATAGATCTTCTCTAAGTTTGTTGTTTTCAATACACTCTAAAGGTGGTTCGTTTAATGTCGCAATTATTCTTACATCTACAGGAATTGGTTCTGTTCCACCAATTCTAATTATATTTTTATTTTCAATAGCTCTTAATAATTTGGATTGCATATTTAAATCCATAGAATTTACTTCATCTAAAAACAAAGTCCCTCCATTTGCAACTTCAAATAATCCTTTTCTATTCTCTGCTCCAGTATAGCTTCCTTTAACGCTTCCAAATAATATACTCTCCAACATATTATGGGGAATAGCCGCACAATTTTGAGCTATAAATCTACTTTTATTTCTATAACTATAAGTATGTAAAGCTTGTGCAACCAACTCTTTTCCTGTACCTGTTTCTCCATAAATAAGTACAGGAGAATCAGTGTTTGCAACCTTTATTATTTTAGATTTAACCTCTTTCATCGATTCTGATTTAGTAATAATATCATCAATATTATAAAGACCAATATTTTCCTCATTATTATTAGCTGCCAATACAATATTTTGTCGCTCATTTTCTTCTATACATCTTGCTAAATCTATAGCTCCTATTATCTTTCCATTATCAATTATAGGAAGAGTACTATATAAATTTGTCATCTCTTGCCCATGTTTTGTAGTAAGATATTCTACTTGATCATATATAGGCTTTCCATCTTTTAAAACTCTCATTATACTACTAGTTTCTTCAGTTAAATATGGATGAATGTCTAAAATAGAACTTCCAATAATATCATTTCTTTTTAAATCAAATATATCCGTCCTCATATTTGCATAATATTGTATTATTCCCTCATCATCAGTTATGATAATGCTATCAAAATAATTATAAAGATTAAGAATATTTCTGATATTTACCACCTTAATCATCCTTATCAATAAATTTAAATGTAAAAAACTCCATAATTTTAGGATAGTATATGCTGGTATATCTAAATACTTAATTACTTTAGTTATGATATTTCAATAATTATATTATGAGACAGAAGGTCTGACCCTCTGTCCCATTATTTTGCCCCTTTAATTACCTTTATCTCAACATCTTGTTTTTCAACTTTTTTATCAATTTCATTAACCTTTTCTTCAAGCATAGTTAATTTTTCATAAGTTAGCTTATATCCATCATATAATGCCTTATGATTTATATCCATTTTATTTTCAAGTCTAACTATATCCTGCTTTGTTGCCATATTCTCTCTCATCTCTTGCATTTCTCCATACATCTTAGTCATAAATTCAAATAATTGCTCATTAGATATACCCTCACCCAATCCTATCACCCCTATGTATAAACTACATTTATTATACCATTAATTTATTAGTCTATTCAACATAAAATTTTTGAACTACCCTCATATATGCATTATAATAGTTATAGGAAGCCAATAAATGCAAAATAAAAAAACTCTTAATATTAAAAACATGCAATTTTTTTAAAAATATGATAAAATATAATTTGACAAAATAAATACAAAATTCAAGGAGGGTTATAAAAAATGATTATTGGAGTCCCAAAAGAAATAAAGGAACAAGAAAGTAGAGTTGCACTTACTCCTGCTGGTGTAGATGCATTTGTTAGAGCTGGTCACAAAGTTTTAGTAGAAACTAATGCAGGAATAGAAGTAGGCTTTACTGATGAAGAATATGCAGCTCAAGGAGCTGAAATTGTACCAGAAGCTGCAAAAGTATGGGAACAAGCAGATATGATATTGAAAGTTAAAGAACCACTAAAATCAGAATATAAATATTTCAGAAAAGATCTTGTTATATTTACTTATCTACACTTAGCCGCAGAGGAAGAATTAACAAAAGCTTTAGTTGAATCTGGAGCTATCGCTATTGCTTATGAAACAGTGCAAAATCCAGATGGATCACTTCCACTTCTCACTCCAATGAGTGAAGTCGCTGGTCGTATGGCTATTCAACAAGGATCTATATACTTAGAAAAAACCAGAGGTGGTAAAGGATTATTAATAGACGGTGTTCCAGGAGTTCCTCCAGCTCATGTTGTCATTGTGGGTGCTGGCACTGTAGGAACTGGTGCTATTAGAAGAGCAATCGGTCTTGGTGCTAGAGTTACAGTACTTGACATAAATGTGGACAGACTTCGCTACTTAGGTGAAGTATTTATGGGAAGATTAGAAACCCTCTATTCCAATAACTATAATCTAACACAAGCTGTTAAAACAGCGGACTTAGTAGTTGGATCAGTTCTAATTCCAGGAGCTAAAGCACCAAAACTAGTTACAGAAGAAATGGTTAAACAAATGGAACCAGGAAGTGTAATAGTTGACGTAGCAATTGATCAAGGCGGCTGCGTAGAAACTATTGATCATCCAACAACTCACGCTGATCCCATATTTGTTAAACATGGTGTAATCCATTATGCCGTTGCTAATATTCCTGGAGCAGTTCCAAGAACTTCTACATTAGCTTTAACAAATGTTACTTTACAATATGCACTTAGAATAGCTAACAAAGGATGGAAGCAAGCATTAATTGATGATAAACCATTAAGAAAAGGTGCTAATGTAATAGACGGGAAAATCGTTTACAAATCAGTAGCAGACGCATTTGATATGCCTTATACGCCAGTAGAAGAAGTACTTGGTATATAAGCTTTATAAATTATATAAATTTGTATCATAATAATAAGTACAGACTTGCAAGTCTGTACTTATTATTCTTATATATGAATTTTAAAAATTATATTGTAATTATGCTATTATTAAAATTTATTAATTTTATATTAAAGAGGTGTCTCATGGGAAATACAATAAACAAAACTAATGGATTTAGTATGTCCGCATATACTCTTAAAATTATAGCTATTATTGCAATGTTAATTGATCATATAGCTTGGGCATTTGTCCCAACAGGAACTATTTTAGGACAAATAATGCATATAATAGGTCGCATTACAGCTCCGATTATGTCTTATTTTATATCAGAGGGATTTTATTATACCCGTAGTGTAAAAAAATATGCCTTAAGATTAGGTATATTTGCCATAATTTCACACATCCCATACTATTATTTTATGAATGGACAATTACCTATTTCCTTTTCTAATGGATTTAAATTTAAAATTCAAACAAGTGTTATATACACACTTTTACTTGGTTTAATTTCATTAATAATATGGAATAGTGAAAGGATAAATAAAAAATTAAAAATTCTTCTAATAATTTTAATTTGTATTATTGCCATACCAGGAGATTGGAGTTTTATAACAGTATTATGGATATTATTTTTTGGTATAAATCATAATGACTTTAATAATCAAATGTCAAGTTTTATTACTATTTCAATTCCTATAATAATGTCTCCATTATTAATGCTTCTCAATAACTATAATTATTGGTATGAGCAAATATTTAATATTGGAATCCTTTTAGCTGTACCTTTGCTTAAACAATATAATGGAAAACCTGGAGGCAACAAAAATTCTAAATGGCTTTTCTATATTTTTTATCCTTTACATTTATTAGTCCTCGGTCTAATAAAATATAAACTTTAATAATAAAATCATTACAAAATAATAATTTATATAGAATTTATATTATAAAGTAATGATAAATAAAGATATACTTTATAAAAGAATTTGAAAAATTATTATAAAAAAACCTCTGAGGAAGCTCAGAGGTTTTTTATAACTACATCATTGGCATTCCGCCACCTGCACCATTCATTCCAGCCATTGGTTCATCTTCTTCTACATCTACTACTGCAGCTTCAGTAGTAAGTACCATAGATGCTACAGATGCAGCATTTTGCAATGCTGAACGAGTTACCTTTGTTGGGTCAACTATTCCTGCATCAATCATATTTACATACTCTCCACTTAATGCATCAAAACCTACTCCATTCTCTAATTCTTTAACTTTTTCAACTATTATGGAACCTTCTAATCCTGCATTTTCTGCAATTTGTCTTACAGGCTCTTCTAATGCTCTAATCACTATTGAAATTCCGGTTCTTTCATCTCCTTCGGTTTCATCTAATAATTTTGAAACAGCTGATATACTATCTATAAGAACAGTTCCACCGCCAGGTACTATTCCTTCTTCGACAGCAGCTTTTGTTGCTGCTAAAGCATCTTCAATCCTTGATTTTCTTTCTTTTAGTTCTGTTTCTGTAGCTGCACCTACTTTAATTACTGCTACACCACCAGATAATTTAGCAAGTCTTTCTTGATATTTTTCCTTATCAAATTCAGAATCAGTTTCTTCTATTTGAACTTTTATTTGTTTAATTCTATCTTCTATAGCGGATTGACTTCCTTCACCATCTACTATTACAGTATTTTCTTTATCCACTTTAACCCTTCTTGCTTTACCTAACATATCGATGGTTACATCCTTTAGGTCATATCCTAAATCCTCTGAAATTACTTGACCGCCTGTTAATATTGCAATATCTTGTAGCATTTCTGCTCTTCTATCTCCAAATCCTGGAGCCTTAACTCCAACACAGTCAAATGTTCCTCTTAATTTATTCACTACTAATGTAGCTAAAGCTTCTCCTTCTATATCTTCAGCTATAATTAATAGTGGTCTTCCTTCTTGAACTATTTTTTCTAATATTGGAAGTATTTCTTGTATGTTAGCAATCTTCTTATCTGTAATAAGTATATATGGTTCCTCTAATTCAGCTTCCATCTTTTCAGTATTGGTTACCATATAAGGAGATACATATCCTCTATCGAATTGCATACCTTCTACTACTTCTAAAGTAGTACCAATGGATCTAGATTCTTCTACAGTTATAACTCCATCGTTCCCAACCTTTTCCATAGCTTCTGCAATTAAATTACCTATTTCTTCATCATCAGCTGAAATAGATGCAACTTGTGCTATAGATTCTTTGGAATCTACTTGTTTTGAAAATCTTCTAATTTCTTCTACTGCAGCTTCTGCACCTTTACTAATTCCTCTTTGTAGCATAATTGGATTTGCACCTGCTGCTACATTTTTAAGCCCTTCTCTTATGATCCCTTGAGCAAGTAATGTAGCTGTTGTAGTTCCATCGCCTGCCACATCTTGTGTCTTTGTAGCCACTTCTTTTACAAGTTGAGCACCCATGTTTTCATATCTATCCTCTAATTCTATTTCTCGAGCAATAGTTACACCATCATTTGTAATAAGAGGTGCACCAAATTGCTTATCTAAAACTACATTTCTTCCTTTTGGTCCAAGAGTTACTTTTACAGTATCAGCTAATTTATTTATTCCCTTTTCTATTGAACGACGAGCATCTTCACTGAATTTTATTTCTTTAGCCATTATATTCACACTCCTTTAATTTTTAATATTAATACAATAAGTATACAAACCTTTCTAAAACTATTCTACTACTGCTAAAATATCATTTAGTTTAAGTATAGTATACTCCTCTCCATCAATCTTAACTTCTGTTCCTGCATACTGAGAAAATATAACTGTATCCCCTTCTTTAATTTGATTTTTCTTCTTTTCATCATTTAAAATATCAGCACCTATTGCTACAACTTTTGCCATCTGTGGCTGTTCTTTAGCACTGCTTGGAAGAACTATACCGCTTTTAGTTTTTTCTTCAGCTTCAAGTTTTTTAATAACAACTCTGTCACCCAATGGTTTAAGGTTCATAATATACGCCCTCCTTATATTAAAATTTATTATTTACCTGCATGTTATTAGCACTCATTAATAATGAGTGCTAATATGTACATTTATATGTTACTTAATAAAAATAATAGAATCAAGTCCTAAATTTCATTATTTTTTACCATATATTCTATTTTTGCATATTTTTTGTTATTTTACTTCGTAATTCATTGAATATGTTCTAAATTCTCCCATTTTTTTATTTACATATAAAATACTCGCCTATAAACTAAAAGATAATAATAAATTATATAGACATATTACCTTTATTGCTTTTTCTACCTATTCCCAATTCTCTTGCATAATAAAATAAATATTGTTGTGCAAATCCCGCTAAAGAACCAAATTTTTCTTTAGCATACATAGCAATTTTTTCATTCATTATATTTTCTTTTAAATAAAAGTGCTCCATTACTCTCTTTACCCATACATCTACTGGAAAAGCATCACTTTTATTTAAAGAAAATAACAGTATGCAACTAGATACCTTAGGTCCTACTCCTGGTAATTGCATAAGTGTTTCTTTAGCTTCTTCTGTAGATATTTTAAATAATTTATCTAGATCCACTTTCTTGTTATTAATCATATTGGATGTATTAATTATATATTTAGCTCTATAACCTACTCTGCAGTTTTTTTCTAGTTCCTCTTCCTTGGCTTCAGCTAAAATATTGGGACTTGGAAAAGAAAAATATTTTTTCCCATTATATAAGCCTATAAACTTTCCATAATTTTGACTAATCAATTCTATAGATCTTTTTATCCTTGGTATTTGATTATTAGCAGATATTATAAAAGATATAGTGGTTTCAAAAGGATCCTGGTTGAGTATCCTTATACCTTCTCCAAATTTAATAGCCTCTTTAAGTACTGGATCCTTAGATAATTCATCCTTAATCCTGCTATAATCCCTACCTAGGTCAAAATAATCATACCATATATCATAAAAATCTAAAATATTTGTGTTTGAAAATACCACATCTTCTCCTTCTTTTTTTACATTTAATATCTTCCCATTATGAACTATAGTATAAGAACGGTCTTCTTCTATTTGCCATCTAAAAGCTTGACCACACTCAAATATATGTTTGGGATTAAAATCATTCATATCTTTGACTATTACTTTATTGCTTCTTTCTATGATATTATAGTCCATCTTAATAACACTTCCTTTTAAATTCTAAAATTATTTAAATCATCTTTTGTTAGTATATTAAATATTACCCATTTTTATATTATACCCCAAAAAAGCACCTGTAAGTTAAAGAATAGTTATATATATAATTTTCGTCATATCATAATTTAATAGATTGCACATTAAGTAAATATTAATATTATATTCTTGAACTATTTTTATCCATAAAAATACTATAAAAAAGGACAGTAGGGCTATTTACACGTCCTCTGTCCAATTTAATTACTTTTCAGCAGTATCTTTATCATATATTTTTATGGGTATATCTTTTTTATTATTACTGTCTAATATATCTTTATATCTAATATCATTTTCTAAGTTTTTAAATTTATCCACATCATCTAAAATAGATACTTTTTTATTTAAAACCCTTATTTCTTCTAATAAGTCCACATTTCTTGCTTGAAGATTTGTTTTTTCCTGCATTAGTTTTCTAATTTTCTCTTGACTACTTTCGTATTTTGCCATAAACTCTTGAACAACCTTTTCTTGCTGTTCCATCTGAGATAGTATTTCAATCATATCTTCCTCTAATGCATGAACCTGCTCTTTATATAAATTTGCATTTCGTTTTAACAATAAAAATTCTCTTTCTTCTATTTGGTTTTTTTCTAAATATTCTTTAAGCACTTCTTTGTCCATAGTTAACTGCTCATTTTCTACCTGCAGTTCTTGACAGTGATTATAAAGCTTATCAAATTTAACTCTTAATTCTTCAAGAGACTTATTTTCATTTATTAAATTTTCATTTTCCAATTCTAATTCTTTTACTCTATCATTAAGAACATCAACTTGATTTTTCATGCTTTCTATTTCTTTTTTTAATTTTAAAATTTCATCTTCTTTTTCTGCCAATACTTTTTTTCTTATATTCTTAACTTCTTCTTTCAATTTTTCATTTTCTTTTTCTTTCTCTTTCAATTCCTCTTGAAGTTTTAAAACTTCTAATCTTGAAACTTCTTCTAATTCACCTTTACTATTATTTAAAACATCAATTTTAGATTTTAAGTTAGAAATTTCATCTTTTAATCGAGATATTATTTTATCTTTTTCAACTAATTCATCCATTGCCCGTTGCATATTATCTTTTAATTTAAATATATCTTTTTTATCTTCTGATACCAATTCTAACTCTTTTTTTAATTCTGATACTTCTCCTTTAAAACTTTCTACCTCGTTTTCTTTTTTGTCTATTATTTCATTTAACTTTTTAATTTCTTCATCTTTTGCTTTCAACTCTAATTCTATCATTTCTAATTTTTCTTCTGTTAATTTAGCTTTTTGTTTTGAATTCTCCAATTCATTTTCTAATTTTATTAAATGGCTATTCAATTGAGCATATTCTTCTTCTTTAGAAGCTAGTTCTTCTTTTACAGCTTCATATTTTTCTACTAATTCTGAATAATCATTTTCTAGCTTTGAATAGTATCTTTCCATTTCTTCTTTTTCTTTTTCTAGTTGTAATTTACTTTCTTGAATATCGTGAACTAACTGCTCTTTTTTTTCCTTTAATTTTAAATATTCTTCTTGTAACGTTGCTATTTTTTTCTCAGTTTCAGAAAGCTGTGATTTTAATAATTCATTTTCTTGAGACAATAACTCTTTTTCTGAAATCATTTCTTTTAATTGCAATTCAAGATTTTCTCGCATTTGCTCTACAGAACTTTTTAAATCAGCAATATAGTTATCAACGCTTCTCTTGGAATAACCACCGAATAATGACTTTTTTAAATCATCACTAAAATCTCCCTTGGACTCCATCCTACTTCTACTGTTGTTTGAAAAATCCATTCCAAATCCAAAATCTTCTTTTTTCCCACTTCCATCATCAAAAAAATCACTCACTGTATCCCCCCTCCACTTTTATTGTAAGCTTTGTCATATCCTTTATATATGGTTCAACTTTTGAAGATGCCTCAAGTAAATGTTTTGCACCTTCCACCTTGCTTCCAATTTGCCAAGGTTTTAAAACCTCATAATCAATTACATTAAAATCCTTATCTAGATAAATTACACATATATCAAACTTCATAAAAAAAGTATGCACTCTTGAACAATTTAAAAATAATAAAGCTTCATCCTCTGGTAATTCATTCTTAAACATTAGCCCTCTAAACCTAGACCAAAAATTTGCTGCTATTTTTATTTTTTTTATCATAAAGCTTTCCACCTTAATTACCCAAAGCTTCTAAAATTTGAGGTATAGCTGGACCTAATAATACTATAAATATTACAGGAAATATAAATATGACCATAGGAAGCAACATTTTTACAGGTACTTTAGCAGCTCTTTCTTCTACATCTTGGATATGTGTCTTTCTAATCATATTAGATTGAGTCTCTAGTATATTACTCATAGATATACCCAATTCATCTCCTTGTATAATAGCACTAGTAAATGTTCTTATTTCATCCATATCACATCTTTCAGCAAAAGCCTCTAGGGCTTCCTTTCTTGGTTTCCCTAAATTAATTTCTCGTCTAACTATATTAAATTCTTCTATAAGAGGACCTTCTGCTTTCTCAACTAAATAACTTAATCCTTGATCAAAGCTTAAACCTGCAACTACACTTACACTTAACAAATCCAATGCTTCTGGTAGTTGACTTTTTATAGCCTTTTTTCTATTAGTTATTTTGCTTTCTAGAGAATATCTACGGTATACATAACCTCCAAAAACTCCTAAAAAAACATAAGTAATTATTTGAAGCATACTAGCTTTTTTCCTTATTCCTATTAAAGCGCCTAATAAGCCAAAACCTATTATAATTATACAATTCATAGCTCTGTAATCCCTAGGATTCATCCTTATACCAGCCTGTGCTAATCTCTCTCCTAGCTTTTCTTGAGACTCCTTTTTAATAGGTAATAATATAGCTACAGAACGAATAAAACTATCTATAAGAGGTTCTACAAAACGTTCAAAAAAAGATAATTCCAATATATCCTCTTGGGTTAAAAATGGCTTATCTATATTTCTAATAGTACTCAATCTATTTTTTATTTCTCTATTAGGATTGATAAATATTTTAGATAGAAGTACTATACATATATATACTAAAATTGAAATTAATAAAGGTTCTTTCAACATTACACCCCCTACATTTCTATATCAATTGTCTTTTTAATAAATATAAAGCCCAATAATTCCATAATTACACTTAATACTAACAACATATGCCCAAAGGTAGTAGCAAACAATGGCTCCATATATTCTGGATTAATAATAGATATAAGTACAACTAACACAACAGGAAGCACAGATATTATTAATCCAGAAATCCTACCTTGTGCAGTTAAAGTGTTTATTTTTTTCTTAATCATAATACGATCCAAAATAGTCTCACTTATGTTATCCAATATATTTGAAAGATTTCCTCCTACTTTTCTTTGTATTGAAACTGCAGTATTTATAAGTTTCATATCCTCAGATTCCATTCTATTTGCCACATCATCCATAGCTCTTTCTAAATCTCCTCCTAATTCTACATCTTGCACTATTCTCATAAATTCTGTACCAATAGGATCTGGTAAATCTTCAGCTACACTACGCAGTGCTTGTTCAAAGGTAAAACCAGCTCTTAAACTATTGGATAATAACATAAGTACATCTCCTAGTTGATTATTAAATGTTTCCTTTCTCTTCTTTGTTTTAATAGAAATAAACATTGGAGGACCTATAAATCCAAAAAATATTAATATTAATACAAGAAGCATCCCTTTATTTAAAATACTTGCAATTAATGGAGGTATAATCATTGCAATTGCCCAAATTATAACAAATTCCTCTGGTCTTAATTGTAAACCGGCCATCATTAAATTTTCTCGTAATTTATCAGGAACAGCTATTCTTAATTTTTGTTTTTTCTTTTTCCTTCCTCCATACCCCAATAAACTCTCTTCTTTTATAATATCCAATCTTTTTTTATAAGTTATATATTTTCTATTAATAAATCTTAATAATATTTCTGTTATATTATAAACCAAAATAGATAAAGATAATGCCATTACTAAGTTCATATTATCACCCTATCTTTTTGAAAACCATTCATCTTTTACTACAATACCATTATCTCTTAATTTATCTGCTACATAAGGTCTAATTCCAGTTGGTACAAATTTCCCTCTAATTTTACCTGTACCATCATAACCTTCTTGCTTATACACAAATATATCTTGAATAGTAACAACATCTCCTTCCATACCTGTTACTTCAGATATGGATACAATTTTTCTTGACCCATCTCTAAACCTAGATTGATGAACTATAATATCTATAGCAGAAGCTATCTGTTGTCGAATAGCTTTTACAGGTAATTCCATACCTGCCATCATAACCATAGTTTCTAAACGAGCTATCAAATCTCTAGCTGAATTAGCATGAGCAGTAGTTAAAGAACCATCATGTCCTGTATTCATAGCTTGAAGCATATCCAAAGCCTCTCCAGATCTAACTTCCCCAACAATAATCCTGTCTGGTCTCATACGAAGGGAGTTCCTTACTAAATCACGAATAGTTATTTGACCTTCTCCTTCTGCATTTGCAGGTCTAGCTTCTAGAGTAACCACATGACTTTGCATAAGCTTTAACTCTGCTGAATCCTCAATGGTTATTATTCTTTCATTATCAGGAATATAACTTGAAAGTACATTTAAAAGTGTAGTTTTCCCACTACCTGTACCTCCCGATACTATAATATTACACCTTCCCTTTACACAAGCTTCTAAAAAAGCAGCCATATCAAATGATAATGAATTAAATTCAATTAGGTCACTTATTTGATAAGGAGTAGCATTAAACTTACGTATGGTAATAGTTGGTCCCGTAAGAGATAGAGGTGGTATTATAGCATTAACACGAGAACCATCTTTAAGACGTGCATCTACCATAGGATTAGCTTCATCACAACGTCTACCTATAGGAGATACTATTCGATTTATAATTTGTAATATATGATTGTTATCCCTAAAAAATACTCCTGTTTTTTCAATTTTACCATTTCGTTCCACATATACATCTCTAGGACCATTTACCATAATTTCAGTAATATCATTATCCCTTAAAAGAGGCTCTAAAGGTCCTAAACCAACAATGTCATCATATATTTCTTGTACTAATTTATCTCTTTTAATTTTAGGCAGTGGCTCTCCTGTTTCAATTAATATATCATTTATAATTTGCCTTAAATCTACATTATCCTCATTCCCATCGTTTTCTTGAATTTCTTTGTTATATTCGTCTATTACTTTCCTATGAACTATTTTTTTTATATTATCATATTTATCAGTTTTTTCTACATTTGGATTAAATGTCATTAGATTTGGCATCTCTATTCCTTTAGTTTCCGGTTTTTTAGCTTTTTCTAATCGTTCAGATAATTTCATTTTTCATCACCCTTTTATACTTTTTTTCTTGAAAAAAGGTTAAAACCAACAGCTTTTTCTTTTTCTTCTTTTGGAGTATCAGATTCATCTATTTCATTTGCCATATCTTGATAAACTCTAGAAACTTTAGATAATGGAGATTCTAATACCATTGGTCTTCCTTGATTTATTGCTTCTAAAGCTAATTTTTGATCAAAGGGAATACTTTTCCATAAAGGAAACTCTAACGCCCTAGATACATCTCGTATCTTTACCCTACTAGGTTCTTCTTTTCCTACTAAAAGGTGAATTTTTTCATTTCCAACCAAAGAATTAAGTATAGATAATCCCATCTTAGTTCTCCTAAGAGTTGCTAAATCCATACCAGTTACATATAAAATCATAGATGATGCATCAAAACAAGATAAATTTATACCATTAAACCCTACACTTGTATCAACAATCACATAATCATAATGAGTTCTAATAGCAGAAATTATTTTCTCCGTCTGTGATGCTGATATATGTTCTGCATATTCAGGACTAGAAGGTGCAGCTAATATGTTTACACCAGATGAATGCACCACCATATACTTTCTAATGGCATCTGCATTGGGACTTGGCTGTTCTTGTAAAAGTTCAGCTATAGTATTTTTTGTATCAACACGCATGATAAATGCTACTTCTCCAAATTCTACATCAAAATCTAATATGGCTACTTTTCTTTTCTTTTGAGCTAATTTTATAGCTAAATTTGTAGCCACAGTAGTACAACCCACTCCCCCTTTTGAACTAAATACTGTAATAACTTTTGATTTCCAATTTGTAATAGAAGTACTCTCTAAAGCCATAAGCCTAGTAGATTCATTGGTATATATTCCCTTCAATTGAGCTACTAAAGTATAATTATCTATTTGAAGAGGTAGTATATAGTTAACTCCTGTTTGAATAATCTTACCTATAATTTCCTGATTATAATCATCTATAATAGCAACAGGTGTAGACCTAGGTCTTAATAAATAAATCTGTTGACATACCCTTAACAATAAATTAGTATTATTAGACGAAACGAGCACTATATCTGGTCTTGTTTTGCTAATTTGATCCAGAACTTCATTTTCATCATACAATCTATATACTATTCGTATATCATCATCTTTAAGCATTGTATATAATTTTTGACTAGTTGCTTCATCAGCAAATATTAAAACTCTAACTTCCATTTTAACCTCCTATTATTCCTTCATGTATTAAATCTCTTGGCATCACATCTGGTATCTCTAGCAATTTTAAATCCTCTTGGTTTCTCAAAACTGCTCTATTGCTTCTCCCAATAACCTGAGACAAAGATAATTTTAAAGCTTCCTCTGGAGTAACGGCTAACGTGATAGTTAAATAAATAGAAGTATCATCTTTGTTTTCATTAGAAACAGTACTTATTGATTTATCAATAGCTAATACCTCTTTGTTTTGTAATAATAAAATAGCCCTTTCTTCTTTACTAGTATCTCTATTGTTTTTATTATTTCCGTCTTCATTTTCTTCTATTTCGTCTCCTAATACAGATATTATGTCTACTCTATTACCTACCTTAATAAGACCAGCTACACCAGTATCTTGTTCCACATATATGGTAATAGCACGCATGCCCTCTGGTATTACCATAGCTAAACCTGCTTCAGCACTTCCTATTTCTTTTATTTTATTAGGTATAAATATATCTCCTGCAAACATAGGTACCATAGTTGCCTTTCCAACTACACTTTCTACAGTTGTTATTGCATTTTCTGGTATTAATTCTTTATGAACCTTTTTTATTTCTATCATGTCATTTGACAATTTTGTCTGAGCATCTATATCAACTTTAGCTACTACTACTTCCCTTAAGTCTTCTTCTGGTATCTTATCTTTTTTGTTTTCCATTGGATTAATCATCATAAACATAAAAACTAAAGCTGCAATAATCATGGCTATTAATCTAGTTTTTTTCAATAATCTTCCCTACCTTTTTAATATTATAGTTATAATTTTAGTTTTAATTATGAATAATTACCACATACCAGGACGCCAAACCACATTAGCTTTTTTATCTTGACTCCCAGGAATTATAACCTTTATAGGTAACTCATTAACCCCAAATAATTTTAGGATAGTACATTCATATACATCTGTCATAATAATATCAATTTGGGCTACCCTCTGTGATGTACTATAAGTCGTTTCTTTCCATTTTACGTCTACTTGATTAGGACTTAAATTATTTTTTACTGCTATATCTCTAGCAATTTCTCTTAACACAGATTCAGGATAGTATGCATGCCACAATTCTTCACTTAAATCAAACCTTGCATCTCTAATTAAGTTTCCTACTTCTATTAGTTTGTCCCTTTTATTAAATGCAAGAGCTACATCTATAGATAATCCTAATAAAACCATTAACAACATTATAGTAAGAGCAAATAATATTGTTATATTACCTTTTTCATTTTTCTTAAATTTTTTAAACATTTTCTTCACCTCTTTAAGATGATTAATTTGTCTGCATCTTACCTCTTCTTGCTTTATATAAATTGCTATTTAATGTTATGCTATCCCTTAAGAAAGGCTTTGCAACTGGAGTAAGAGGTTCTATTTTGTATTTTATTTTGCCTTGAATTTCTAAAGTGGTAGTCTTAAAATCTACATTTCCAGAAGTAGTAGCTCCTCCTCTATGTTTGTATAATTTTCTCCCTGGGTATATAGCTATCATACCGTCTGTTATGGACACCTTATTCTTATCAATATGAGTTCCTTTAATGTTCTTGTCAAATTCAGTTTTAAGTAGTCTATTGGCTTTATATCCGCTATAATATATTGGCTGTCTAGTATACATAACCCAATCTTCATCTGAACTAAGATTTAAATCCCAAGCCATTTTTCTACAAGTATAATCAAATGTAACCTTTTGATATATTATCCAACCTAAATCTATAAGAAAAAATAATAGCAATAAAAAAATAGGTATAACGATAGCAAACTCTACCATAACTTGACCTTTTTCGCTTCTTATAAATTTAAACACTTATTCTCTCACCACCTAATGTTTGTCTTTGAAAAACAAGGTTTTATCCTCCTCCTAAATACATCATTCCCTTATATGCTTCGGAAAGAATCATACTATCCCCTAATATAGTCTTAGTTATAAACATAATATAAGGCAATTCATATTCTAAAGATACAGTTACATAGCAAAGATCATTCCAGTTCGGAGTAGTATCAAATCTTCCTGTATTATAATTATAATAATGTCCAGTATAAACCCTTCTTATAGATTCACTTCTTGAAATAGTATATCTTAATTTGCTCTTATCTAAATTAGTATTTTCCTCTATCACTTTTCTTATTATTTGATCAGCATTTTTATAATTAGAGTATCTTTTTATTCCATCAGTTGCTCCTGCTTCTTCATATAATATAACAGCCCTTTGAATCTCCCCTGTTAAATGCTGTAAATTTATCTTAGCATGAACCGCTCTGCCCATATCACAAATCAGTCCAAGCATTATAAGCATAATTGGAAGAACTAAGGCAAATTCAACAAGGCTAGTACCTTTCTCATGTTTAATTAACCTTTTCATACACATCTTCTCCTTAAGAGTGTTTTAAAGGGGATAAAATTTTATCCCCTTTTTACTTTGGCTTTTTGGCTTCTTAGCATTTATGGTGTTATTATTATCTATTTTCCTTTTTTGCAATGTTTATTTTGCTACTTAATCTGTAATTTCTCCTAATTTTCCTTCTACATTTTTAAATACATCTGCTATTTTTGTCCCTAAAGGACTTAAAGCAAGAGCAGCTACAATAGCTATGAGTGCTAATATCAAGCCATATTCTACCATTCCCTGCCCACTTTCTTCATTCATTAACCAGTTTAACATTTGACAACCTCCTTTCATTTGAAATTATTTATATTTAAAATACACTTATTTCCAAGTGTATACACTTGGCAAATTAATATTGAACTTTAAATACTACTTTTGTTTTTAAGGAAATACATCTTTTACCATGTCATACATAGGTTTTACTATATTTTGCCCTAAAGACCTCAAAGCTCCCACAACTATTAATGCAGTTAAAGCTAATATCAATCCATACTCTACCATACCTTGTCCACTTTCTTCTTTGAAAAATATATTGAATATCACTTAAAACACCCTCTTTCCTATGCTAATATTTAGTTAAAAAATCTTATTATTTCCATGATAATAGGCTTATATACTGCTATTATGCTACCTCCCATGATTTGAATACACATTGGAAATGAACTTCCAATAGCTATGGTTTTGGTAAAAAATCCAATTAATAAATACACTACTAAAAATAGTACTATTCCTATTAGAAATATAGACATGTTTTCCAATCCCATAATTATGGATAATGCCATAGCCAACTTTATGTCTCCTGCTCCTACACCAATAGAACCTGAAAAGAATCTTGTTACAAAAGCTGATAGGAAAAATATTGCCCCTGTGATAATCAATGCTAAAAATCCACTTCCCAATCCTCTTATTCCATTAGTTAATAATTGATGTACAATTCCAAGTATCATTATAAACAATACTAGTTCATTGGGGATTATCCTAATCCTTTCATCAATTCTTACACCAAATACTGCTGATATACATATTATAGATGCTAATACTGCTTCGTATATTTCCAAATAATAAAATGCTAAAAATATGCCTAATGAAATTACCAACCCGTTTATCCATTTGTCTTTAGGATATTCTGGACGACTTATGGTATAGGTTTTATTTTTCTTTTTTTCTTTCCATAAAATCATCTTATTTATTACTTTTGACATATTGTATCCTACTATAAATCCCAATATAGTTAATATAAGTATTACAAATTTTTTTATCATAATTTAATCATTCCATTCATTTTTATACTTACATATGTCCATATGAATATTACTAAACTTATACATATCTTTACTACCAGTTTATTGTCTTTTATATTTACTTTTTTTGTTTTAATTATTTTAGTTTCTTCATAAATTTACCTTTTTTTGATATTTTAATTCTTTATTGCTGTCGATTAATGTTTACTTTTGTACTGTTCATTCATAATTTTTTTAATTTCTATTTTTTACATTTAGTGCATATTTGCTGTAATCTTATTAGCCCTACATCTAAAAATTTTAATTTAGTTTGATAAATCAAACGGTCTTTCCCATTAGAAGAGCTAACTTTCATTTCTGGTATAGCTTTACTTTGTATATATATTCTTTCTTCTTCTGTTAAACTATTTAAACCTGTTTTATCTAAAAATTCCTTATAAAACATACTATTTTTATGATCCAGTCTATATTCTGTAATCTTATATTTGCCTTTTAATCCTCTTATATCTAATACCATCTTTTTTTCTATTCCTATTTTCCCATTTTTAGTACTAGTAAATATATTATCAACATATTTGTTATACTCATTGAAATTACTATATAAAAGTATTACTATATCACTGCCATTTTTAGTAGCAAAACAGCCGTCTCCCATCCACAATATGTCTTCTCCCAATTCTCCAATAAATTCTAAAATATAATAAAAAGGCAGTTTTATACCAAATTCTTCACAAAATATACTTTGAGTTCTTTTTGTTTTTTCTTCCTCATCAATTAAATTATAAGAATATATATATAAATCTTTTTGTTTCATAGTAGGCAACACTAAGTTTAAAAATAAAATATAATAAAAATTCCTATGTTCTTCTAAAAACTTACTGTCACTAACTATGTGATTAAATGAAGCAAGTATATTTTGCTCATTAATATTTTTATCATATTGTAAATATGAATTAATCTCTTTCACTACGCAATTTAATTTTTCTCCTAAATAATGTAAACCCTTTTTTTCAATAATATAATCATCATAAACTAACTCTATATCATAAAATTGAGGTTGATTTGATATTTTTCTGAGTTTCTTTAAAAACTCTAATTCTTCTTCATGTTCATGACAAATATTTATCTCTCCTATGTATAGGCCCCAATTATATGAAGCTTGTCCAAATTTATCTTCTAGTATATTTATGAAATTATCTATATGACTAAATATTAATTTTGAAAAATTATCATTTAAAATTAATCTATTTATATTAGGAATATACAATTCAAATTTCCATTTTGATAATAAGGATACACCTACAATTGCAGATATAATATCTAACATTTTCATCATTGAAAAGTAGCATTCTTGATGAAAAGCATATTCATCATTAAGAAATTTCCCCATATTTTGAGACATAAAATCTATCTGAATAATAGGGTTTACATAATTATCATTTAATATTTTTATTAATTGATTAAATTCTAATTTTGATAATTTCCTTAATTCCCCATCACAAGTAACTAATAAAAAATTATCATTCACAAACTTAAATTTAATAACCACACTTTTGGGTTTAAATTTCCTTAAAATATTGTCTAATTTTTCAATATCATTACCTGTTATACAATTTAAATCAATAACATTTCCCCATGTTCTTTGATTTATTCCTATATTAGAATACATATCTACGATATAATTTTTGATTTCTACATCCTTTTTTACATACCTATTTCGTTTTTCTTTTTTTATTATTTCAATAAACTCTTGTACTGATTCATCCCAATAAAGTATATTTTGTATATAATTTTCTATATTTTTATTAATATACTCATATTGTCGTCTAAAACTAGTAGGTGGCATACCAAATGTCCTATTGAATTCTCTATTTAATGATTTTATATCAGAAAATCCGCTACAAATAGCTATTTCTGTAATTGTTTTTTCTGTATTTAATAATAAATCTATTGCTTTATATAATTTCTGATTTAAAAAAAATCTAGTAAAATTCATGCCTGTAATTTCTTTAAACATTCTTGACAAATAAGAATAACTAACATTATATTCTTGAGCCATTCTCTCTAAGGTAATGTTTTCATTAACATTATGAGCATATTTTTCAACAATATCAAAAATTATAGATTCAATGGTTTCTTTTTTATTTTCATATTCACCACATGTACTTTCAACCATATATGGTTCAATATCATTAATTAAATCTGTTAATCTATTAATGCAACAATAATATCCACTTTCAACATCTAAACTTTCTATATATAAAAGTCCAAGTGAATATATGATATTTTCATTAATTTCCATGTTGTCTAAATTTCCTAAAAAAGTAGTATTCTTTGATATACCAAATTTTTCTTCTAAATAATCTGGTTCTATTTGTAAAAATATAATTATAGTATCTTCATTTCCAGAAAGTATACTATAGGCTTTACTGCTGTCAATTATGTAAAAATCTCCTTTCGTTAATTTTTTAATCCCTTCTCTAGTTTGAATTTTTACCGTTCCTTTAATTACATATACTAACTCCAAAGCTTCATAAGCTAAAAATTGTTTCCCTTCAATTTGAGCTAAAAAAATCCTATAAGGCAAACTTTTTTCTGTCATAACAATATCATGAATTTTTCTAAACTTAATTAAATCTTTAATCCCCTTCACCTCTAATGATTCTGTAGCCATTTCTGTATCATCCTCTCCCCTTATAATAAGTTTATAAATTAATTTTATAACTTACCATTTTAATATAAAGTTTCCTAATTAGTATGTCGAATATATGCATTAAAGTTTTAAATAATCTGACTTTTCTATTTAAATATTCTCCCACTAATTTGTCTTCAAGTAAAATTAGTGGGAGAATATTTAAACTTAACAAATTTATAAGAATTTTATAATTATTATTCCTATAGTTTTACTTTTCATTTTTTTACCATACGTCTTACTACTCATTATTTTACTAAATTTGTCCATTTTTTTGCTACCATTTAATTGCCTAATATATTCCTTTTTATTGTCTCTATTAATTCTATTTTTATATAAAAAATACCTTTTTTTGATATTTTTCGCCTTTATTGTCATCTTTTTTTAATGTAAAGCTGAAAAACAAAAGTAATAAAGGATATAGAAATTAAGCAAAAAAATAGGACGGTAAAAACCGTCCTCATTATCCCATTATATATTAAATTAGTACCAACCTCTTAATTTCATCACATCAGCAACTTTTTTAACTGACAACATATAAGCTGCTTCTCTTATTGTAACATCGTATTTCTCTTTTAATGCCCATATATCATTAAATGCTTTAACCATTTCTACTTCTTGTTTTTCTTCTACTTCTTTTTCACTCCAATAATATCCATATAAATTTTGTACCCATTCAAAATAAGATACTGTAACACCACCTGCATTTGTTAGTATATCTGGAGTAACAGGAATACCTCTTTTTTTAAGTATTTCATCTGCATCAGGAGTTGTTGGACCATTAGCTGCTTCACATATTAATTTGGCATTTATTTTTTCTGCAACTTCAACTGTAATTGCATTTTCTAAAGCAGCTGGTATAAGTATATCTACTTCTAATTCCCAAAATTCATCAAGAGAAATCTGTTTAGCTTTTGGATAATCTACTAAATTTTTATGTTCATCCATATAAGCTTTCATATCTTCAAAATCTAAGCCTTCTTCATTGTATAATGCATAAGTTCCTACTGATGGTGCCCATTCACCTACAGCTACTATCTTTGCTCCTTGTTTTTGAACATTTTTAACAGTATATGAACCAACATTTCCAAAACCTTGAACTGCAACTTTAGCACCTTTTATATCTATACCTAATCTTTTAGCTGCCTCTCTAGCTATAACAGATACTCCAAACCCTGTAGCTTCATTTCTCCCTTCAGATCCGCCCCATGCTACCGGCTTTCCAGTTACAACTCCAAGAGAGGATTGTCCAGTTAATTTATTGTATTCATCTACCATCCAAGCCATTACCTGCCCATTTGTTCCTACATCAGGTGCAGGTATATCTATTTTCTCACCTAAATATTTATATAGTCCTTGTATGTAACCTCTGGACAATCTTTCCAACTCTCCTTGAGATAAGCTTAAAGGATCTACAATTACGCCACCTTTTCCTCCTCCATAAGGTACGCCCATAACTCCACATTTAAATGTCATCCACACTGACAAAGCTTTTACTTCATTGATATTTACTCCTGGATGAAATCTAACTCCACCTTTACCAGGTCCTATAGCATCATTGTGTACAGCCCTGTATCCTTTAAATACCTTTGTAGTACCATCATCCATTCTAACTGGAATAGATATTTCAATCGTTCTTAGAGGCTCTTTTAATATTTCATACACTGCTGGTTCTAGTTTTAAAGCATCACAAGCAGCTTTTACTTGCCTTTGAGCACTCTCCAATGGATTTAAATTTTCTTTTGACATTAAATATTACCTCCCTTGATTTGTTAATGAAAACCTTTTTAAAGCAATTACTTATATTTGTGAATATTTTAATTATCACATTAATTTTATCATTGCACTAGTATAAGTTCAAGTACAAGAAATATTATATTATTCGATATATTCTCTAGCTTTTTCTTCCCCTTTTAATACTCTCAATATTCCATATGCTAAAGATTCCATTTCATTCTCTCCCGGCATTATTTCTACTGGTGCAATATATTCAACACGTTTCTTAACCCATGAAGTAATTAATTTAGAATAAGCAATTCCTCCTGTTAAAATAATTAAATCTACTTTCCCTTCTAGAACTGTTGCAAGCTCTCCTATACCTTTAGCAATTTGATAAGCCATTGCTTCATATATAAGTTTTGCTTTTTCATCCCCAGATTCAATCATCTTTTCAACTTCCCGAGCATCTACTGTACCTAGATAAGCTTTTAATCCACCATTTCCCCTTATTCTTTTTAGCATAGTTTTTTTATCATATTTTCCAGAATAGCACAATTCAATTAGGGCTGTACAAGGTAATCTACCTGCTCTCTCAGGGGAAAAAGGACCTTCGTCATCAGAAATAATATCTACTATTTGTCCCTTTTCATGAACATTTAAAGATATTCCTCCCCCCAAGTGGGCAACAACAAAATTCATGTCTTGATATTTCTTCCCGTATTTTTTAGCTGCTTTTATAGCCATAGCTCTAGTATTTAATACATGAGAAGTACTTGTCCTTTCTATTTCTGGTATACCAGAAATTCTTGCTATATCATGCAATTCATCTGTTCTTACCGAATCATATATATATGCTTTAACTCCAGCAGCTTGTGCTATTGCATATGCAATAGGTGCTCCTAAATTTGAAGCATGTTCCATAGCTGGTTTGTTTTTAAGGGTATCAAGCATTGTTTCATTAACTACATAGGCACCTGATTTTACTCGGGGGAGCATGCCCCCCCTTCCCACTACAGCAGATAATTCATTGATATTAACACCTTTTTCTTTTAAAAAAGACATCACTAAGTCTTTTCTCATTTCGTATTGATCTTGAACATTTTCAAATTTTTCAATAACTTCAACAGGATGCTCTATAGTTTCAGTAAAAACTTCTTTTTCATCTTCATATAAAGCTATCTTTGTAGAAGTTGAACCAGGGTTAATAGCCAGTATTTTATAGCTCATTATCTGACTCCTTTCATATATCTTATAGTACTAAATTTATTTATTTAATATATTTTTAAGTTCAGTTATAAATTTTTCAGTCTGTTCTACTGTACCAGTACTAACTCTTAACCAATTATCCCATCCCCATAAATGTCCTGGTCTTATTATTACTCCTCGTTTTAAAAGTTCTTCAAAAACATCTTTTGAACTAATTCCAATATTAACCCATGTAAAATTAGCATTAGATTTTACATACTCAAGTCCTAAGTCGTCAAAAGCTTCCTCCATTATTTTCAAAGATTTATAATTTAATTCAACTGTCTTGTCAATATGCTCTTGATCTTCTAATGCAGCAAGGGCTGCAACTTGAGCAAGTCTATTCACATTAAATACACCTTTAACTTTACTCATTTCTGTAGCAATCTCTTTTGATGTAAGGGCAAATCCTACACGTACAGCTGCTAAACCACTCACTTTAGAGAAAGTTCTTAAAATAATAGTATTTGGTCTTTTATTCAATATTTCTAAAGTTTCAGGGTAATCTGGATTAACCCTAGCAAAATCATAATATGCTTCATCAAATACAATAACCACATCTTCTGGTACATTGTCAACTAGATAATTAATCTCTTCTTTTGCCATTATATTTGGTATAGGATTATTTGGATTACATACATATATTAATTTAGTTTTATCGTTTACATTCTCAACAAAAGCTTTAAAATCATGTTTGTAATCTTTTGTAAGAGGAATTTCTACTGGTATTCCCCCCATATGAGTTACACTATTAGAGTATATACCAAAAGTAGTATCAGCCATAATCGCTTCATCGCCAGTATTTATAAAAGTTTGAGCAATTATCTGTAGTACTTGTTCTCCACCATTTCCCACAACTATATTTTCATACTCTAATCCATATTTTTCAGCTAATGCATGTCTTAATTCCATAGCACCAGCATCTGGATAAATATTTAAATTTTTTAACTCATTTTTTACAGCTTCAACTGCCTTTGGAGATGGTCCTAATTGATTTTCATTAGATGCTAGTTTTACAACATCAGTTAAACCGTATTCCTTTTGTACCTCCTCTATAGGCTTACCAGGTACATAAGGTTGTAATTTTGATAATTCTTTTCTAAATAAACTTTTTGACATATTATCATTCTCCTTTATATTTTAATATATCAATTCAAAGTAATAACTTAATATAAAACATACCATTACAAATTTTAAACTGAAGCTGCAGATAAAACTAGAGATAAATACTTTTCTTCTGTTGAAGAACCTCTTGATGTTAATACAATTGGAGCTTTAGCACCAACAATAAATCCTGCCATTTTAGAATTACCTGAATATATAAGAGACTTTGCCAAAACATTACCTACAGTTATATTAGAAGCCAATAATATATCCACATCCCCAGCAACTGGACTGTTAAAACCCTTTATCTCTGCAGATTCTTTGTTTACAGATAAATCATAGGATATTGGACCTTCTATAATGCAATTTTTTATCTCTCCTTTTTGATTCATCTTCTTTAATTCTGCTGCATCTACTGTTTCTGGCATTTTTGGATTAACATTCTCCACTGCTGCTAAAACTCCAACTTTAGGTTCTTTGTAACCAAGGGATAGCATAACATCTACTGCATTTTCTATTATCTTCCTTTTTTCTTCAAGATCAGGATACATTACCATACCGCCATCAGTAATAACCAATAATTTATGATAAGTGGGAACTTCTAAAATTGCAAAATGCGACATAAGTTTGTCTGTTCTAATTCCTTTTTCTTTATCAACAACAGCTTTTAAAAGATCAGCAGTTTGAATTTTCCCTTTCATTATAAAATCAACTTCGCCTATATTTACTAATTCAACAGATTTATAAGCAGCAGCTTTTTCATCTTTAGCATCTATAATAAGATTATCATCAAAAGAATAGTTTGTATTATTTAAAATCTCATCTATTTTTCTTTTATTCCCAATAAGTATAGGATCTACAATTCCTTCCTCTTTGGCTTTAAATACTGCTTCTAAAGTATGAGCATCTTCTGCAACTGCTACTGCTACTTTTCTTTTTTTTTCAAATTTACTAACTTTTTTTATTAATTGATCAAAATTATTGATTATCATAATCACTCTCCTTACAAAACTTTTATATTATAATTTAAGTTAATAATTATATAGCATTTTTCCCTCTTTCAAATGCTTCTAAGTTTATGTCAATAAATTTTTCTTTTATATTATTTTTTATCGTTTTTTCCCAATCAATATCAGATAAATTCATTGCTTCAACTAACGCTCCAAGCAATACTATATTCATAACCTTCATATTTCCTAATTCTTCTGCAATTTCTGCTGCATTTATAATACTAGTATCAGCTTTATTTTTTATAATATCTATTACCCCTTCTGGATACTCTTCTTTTCCCATAAGTATTGGAGCTGAAGGAATTTTATAATTATTTACTACAACTTTTCCATCTGGTTTTAAATACTCTAACCATCTCAAAGCTTCCATAGCCTCAAAAGAAACTAATACATCTGCTTCTCCTCTACCAATAATAGGTGAAAAAACCTCATCTCCATATCTTACTTGTGTAGAAACACTTCCTCCTCTTTGAGCCATACCATGAATCTCAGACATTTTAACATCATAACCTGCTTCAACAAGTCCTTCAGATAAAATTCTACTAGCAAGAATTGTTCCTTGCCCTCCTACTCCTACCAATAATATACTCTTTGTTTCTGCCATTTTATTCACCCACCTCGCTTATTGCTTTAACAGGACATACTTGCATACATAACTCACACCCTACACATTGTGCAGCATTAATGCTAGATTTTTTAGCTTCTTTATCAAAATATATTGCAGGACATCCAGTATTTACACAAATTTTACATCCAATACATTTTTCTTGATCTACCTCGCATTTCCCTGGTTTATAGTCAAATTCTTTCTTATCGTATTCAGACAATCTCTTAAGGGCACAAGGCCATCTTGAAATTATTACTGAAGGTTCATCAAGGCTATAAGCCCAGTCAAAAGCTGCTTTAAGTTCTTTTAATTCCAATGGATTTACAGTTTTTACATGTTCTATTCCTAAAGCTTTTGCAATTTCAGCAATGTTTGCCATTTTAGTAGGTTCGCCTTGAAGAGTATAACCAGTTCCTGGATGATCTTGATGACCAGTCATAGCTGTTATTCTATTGTCAAGTACACAGGTAATTGTATTACTTTTGTTATATACTACATCTAGTAAACTAGTCATCCCCGAATGGAAGAAAGTAGAATCTCCAATAACACTTACTACTCTCTTATTATCATCGTATCCATCTATTAATCTCTCCATACCATGCCCGGCACTAATACTAGCGCCCATACATATTGTGGTATCCATTGCATTTAAAGGCTCTGCACCTCCTAATGTATAGCATCCAATATCTCCAGTTATTATAGTATCTTTTCTTTTACTTAATTCGTAGAAAAACGCTCTATGAGGACAGCCTGCACATAGAGTAGGTGGTCTATTTACTACAATAGATTTATCATACTCAATAACTTCACGTTCCTTACCAAGTAAAGATTTTTCTACAATTTCCGGATTTAATTCCCAAACATTGGGGATCTTATCCTTCCCTATACAATCTATACCAGCAGCTTTAACTTGTTCTTCTATGAAAGGTTCTAATTCTTCTACTACATATAATGTTTCTACTTCTTCAGCAAATTTTTTTATCTTATCCATTGGAAGAGGGTTAGTAAAACCAAGTTTTAAATAGGATGCTTTATCTTTAAACACTTCTTTAGCGTATTGAAAAGCTATACCAGATGAAATTATTCCTATTTTTTTATCATTCCATTCAACATAGTTTAAATCTGTTTCATTAGAAAACTCTTCTAATTTTTTTAGTCTTTCTTCTACTTTTACATGCAATTGTTTAGCAACTGCTGGAGCTAAATAATATTTACCTAAATTCTTCTTGTATGGTCTTATAGGAACTTCTTCCCTTTCTCCTACTTCTACTAAAGATTTACTATGACATACCCTAGTGGTCAATCTCATTAAAACAGGAGTATCAAATTTTTCACTTATTTCCATAGCAATCTTTACCATATTCTTAGCTTCTTGACTATCACTTGGTTCTACCATAGCAACCTTACCAAATTTTGCATAATACCTATTATCTTGCTCATTTTGAGATGAATGTAATCCAGGATCATCTGCAGTAATAAGTACTAATCCTCCATTAACTCCTGTATAACCTGAAGAAAAAAATGGATCTGCAGCCACATTTAAGCCTACATGCTTCATAGCAGCAAGAGATCTTGCTCCATATATAGAAGCACCTAAAGCTGATTCTACTGCAACCTTTTCATTTGGTGCCCATTCTGCAATTATTTCTTCTTTGTATTTAGCTAAGTTTTCTAATATCTCTGTACTTGGGGTCCCTGGGTATGCAGCAGCGTAGTGAATACCAGCTTCATAAGCTCCAAGAGCTATGGCTTCATTCCCTGTCAATAGCTTTCTCATGTAATATCCTCCTTTTCATCAATTTGTTTTTAGTAATAAATTTAAAATTATAATATTATAATAGTGACCTTATATATATTATACAACAATATATTAACTTAAGCTTATAATATACAATAATATATTAATGCAAATTACATGCCATATTATATTCTTAAAATTCCAGTAGCAGTTAAAAATACAAATATTAATAATATTGGAACAAAATATTTAGTTAAATTATACCAAATATTAAATAATTTAAATTCAATTTTACCATTATTAGTTATTTCATTTCTGGCAACTTCTTTATCCCATATCCAACAAATCACTAAAGCACCAGTAATACATTAAATTCTTATCAACATTTTTTATAATATTTTAATAATTAATAACAATTAAATATAATACTTTAAGTAACAATGGGTTAAATGGTACAAACTTACGATACCATTTAACCCATTGTTATATGACCTAATATATTTAAACCTTCTCTAGTTATTACTGTACCTGCACGTCCTTTATTTATTTTTACCATTTCTAATTCTTCTAATTCTATTAATATTCTTCTTACCTCTTGTTCACTTAAAAAAATTCCGTTTATTTTTGCTATTTCATGAATACTTCTTCTTCCTAATCTTTTATTGCTAATATAAGCTTTTTTCAATTCTTCTAATACAAAAATATATTTCTTTAGATCGTCACCAGCAGTTTCTAAAAATTCTATTACAATATTTTTTTGCATTTTAGTATCCATTTTATTATTTATACTATTTTCATACTCAATAAAAGGCAAATCTTCTGCATCTATAATCTTTGAACCTAAATTAACAAGATATTCCACACAGTTTACTAACTCTCTTACATTGCCATCCCAATTATGTATTAATAACAGTTCCTCCGCTTTTTCTGTCAATATAAAGTCACCATTAAATTGTTTTTTTGTTTCTTCAAATAAAAACAATATATCTTCTTTTCTATTTCTTAATGGAGGTATTTTTAAAGGCAAAACATTTAGCCGATAATATAAATCTTCTCTAAATTTTCCTTCATTAACCATTTCTTTTAAATTCTTATTTGTAGCTGCTATTAATCTAAAATCTACATTTATTAAACTATCTCCTCCTAGACGTATTACTTCCTTTTCCTGAAGTACTCTAAGAAGTTTAACCTGAAGATTCATAGGCATTTCAGCAATTTCATCTAAAAACAAAGTTCCATTATGAGCTAATTCAAAAAGTCCTGGTTTACCGCCTTTTCGTGCCCCAGTAAAAGCACCTTCTTCATAACCAAATAATTCACTTTCTAATAAACTTTCCGGGAAAGCACCACAGTTAACAGCTACAAATGGATAATTTCTTCGTGGAGAACTATTATGAATTGCTTGAGCAAACAATTCTTTACCTGTTCCTGTTTCTCCAGTAATTAATATTGAAGAATTAGATTTTGACATTCTTTTGGCAATATCTTTACTTTTGTTAATAACATCACTTTTACCCATTATATCATCAAAATAATATTTTGCTACATGTCCTTTTCCAATTAGTTGTTTTCTTATTTTATGTTGTTTTTTTTCTGTCTCATCATATCTCCTCATTATAGCAACAGCACCATATAATTTACTTGAATGAACTAAAGGGTTCACAGATACTACCACATGTTCTCCATGTATTTTTATCAATTTTTCTTCTATAGGTTCTAATTTTTTAAGAGCATGCTTAAATGGTATACGAGAAAATAATTCTAATCCATTTTTATTAATTATATCATTTTCCTTAAGACCTATAATTTTTTCTGCATCGTGATTGCACAAAAATATATCTCCTTCAGAGTCTATGCCTATAACCCCAGCATCAATAGTATGAAGTAATATTTCCAATTGACTTTCACGACTATTGAGCAGTCCAAAAATCTCTTCTAATCCAAAATTAGCCGTCTCTACTTCTACATTATAACTTTTAGAAATATCTTGTCTATTTAACATATGCATTAAATCAAACTTAATGCCTATATCTATTATAGTATTAAAATCAAGTAAACTATTCCCTATATTAATAATTTCCTTTGAATAGGATGGTAAATATTCAGATTGACCTAATATAATTAAAGGTTTTTTATAAATATCTTCTTTCTTAATTGTCCAATAGGATTCTATATTAATATGTCTTGCCCCTAGCTGATATATTACTGATATCATTTGTTCTGTCATTTCTGGACTCTCATCGATTAAAATTACTTCACTACCTTTCTCAATTCCCATTATCTTTTTTAAACCAGATCTAGATATAGTTCTATTGGCAAATATTATATCAGTCTCTTTACTAATATGTTTTTTTATTTTTCCAAACATATCATATGAAGGAACTAGCACTACATCAGCATTTATAATTTTAATATTTTTAATATCATTCATAGTAATTTTTTGCATTAATATATTTCCCGAAAATAAAGCTTTTATCTGTGTATAATATGAATTAACTGACTCTATGCTATAGCTTACAATAGCTAAAGTTTTTCTCATAAAAATTTCACCCGCTTACCTCTTTATATAAATAAACTTATCATAAAATATTTAAATATTCAAATTGTAAAAAATATATGAATTATATAATATTTTTTACAAACTAAAAAAATGCGAGACTAATTTAACAGCCTCGCACCTTTTATTTATTAATTTACATTTTCCAATATACTGTCTATGTTTTCTAATCCTTTTATAAGTTCTGGCAACACTTCATATAAATCTCCTACTATACCATAGTCTGCTACCTTAAATATAGGTGCATCTTTATCCTTGTTTATAGCAATAATAACCTCAGATTCCTGCATGCCAGCCAAATGCTGTATAGCTCCTGAAATTCCACAAGCTATATAAAGGGTAGGTCTTACAGTTTTTCCAGTCTGCCCTACTTGATGAGACTGATCTATCCAACCAGCATCTACTGTAGCACGACTAGCTCCCACCACTCCTCCTAATTTTTCTGCTAATTCTTCAATTAGCTTAAATCCTTCAGGACTACCTAATCCTCTACCTCCAGATACTATGATTTCAGCTTCTTCAAGTTTTACTTGTGCTTTTGCTTCCTTTATAGCTTCTAATACTTTAGCCTTAATATCTTCTTCTTTTAAATCTGGAGTAAATTTTTCAATATTTCCTACTCTATCTTCATTATACTCAGCTTTTTCCATTACCCCTGGTCTTACTGTGGACATTTGAGGTCTATGATTTGGGCAAATAATAGTAGCCATAAGATTTCCACCAAAAGCTGGACGAGTTTGAAGTAGTCTCCTATTTTCTTTATCTACTTCTAATTTAGTACAATCAGCAGTAAGACCTGTACGAAGCCTTGCTGAAATTCTTGGTCCTAAATCTCTCCCTATATTTGTAGCACCTATTAACATTATTTCTGGCTTTCGATCTTCAATTAAATCACATATGGCTTTAGTATATCCATCAGTAGTGTATACCTTTAAAAATTCTGAATCCCCATATAATACATTATCTGCACCATATTTAATAAGTCTTTCCGCTATATCGTCTACATCTTTACCTAAAAGAACAGCTGTTAATTCTGTTCCTAATTCGTCAGCTATTTTTCTTCCTTCTCCAAGTAATTCAACAACCACATTTAATAAATTACCATCTCTTTGTTCAGCAAAAACCCAAACGCCTTCATATTCATCTATATTCATGCCTTTAATTTTCTCTTTTTCCTCTTCTCTTATTATTGCATCTTTAGGGCATACATCTAAACAATTTCCACAAATAGTACATTTGTCCGTTATCACCGCTTTTTTATCTATCATATCTATTGCATCAAAAGGACAAGTTTTGACACATATTCCACAACCTATACATTTTTCTTGTATAACTTTTATTGCCATTCTATTTCCTCCTCTCTAAACACTATATTAATTTTTCTTCTTTTAATCTTGCAATCAATTTCTTTGCTTGTTCTTCAGGACTTCCTTCAAGTATTTCTAATTCTCTCGTTCTTTCAGGAGGTGTAAAGGATTTACTTACTTGTGTAGGTGAACCATTTAATCCTACAATATTTTCATCCACACCTATATCTTTAGCTGTTAAAACCCTTATTTTATCACCTTTAAATCCCTCATATATCCCTCTTATAGATGGGTACCTAGGTCCATTTAATTCTTTTATTGCAGTAATTAAAGCTGGTAATTCTGCCTGCATAACAAAGTATCCATCTTCAAGAACCCTTTTAGCCGTTATTTTTTTGCCTTCTAATTTTAATTCACTTACATAAGTAATTTGTGATATTCCCAAATGCTCAGCTATTTGAGGACCCACTTGTGCAGTATCTCCATCTATAGCTTGCCTACCACAGCAAATCAAATCAAAATCTCCCAAAAATTTAATTGCCGCTGCCAACGCTGTAGATGTAGCCAATGTATCAGAACCTGCAAAAGCTCTATCACTTAGCAATATACCTTCATCTGCTCCCATAGCTATAGCCTCAACTAATGCCAATTTAGCTTGAGGTGGTCCCATACTAAGTACTGTAACTTTTACATCTTCTAACTCATCTTTTATTCTTAAAGCTTCTTCTAAAGCATTTCTATCATCTGGGTTTATAATACTAGGTACTCCTTCTCGAATTAAAGTTCCCGTCTTTGGATCTATTTTTACTTCATTAGTATCAGGAACTTGTTTTATACATACTATAATGTTCATCAAAATACCTCCTTCTTCATATTTTATCTCAATATATTACTTGAAATAACCATTTGCTGTACTTGAGATGTTCCTTCATATATTTCAGTAATCTTAGCGTCCCTCATCATTCTTTCTACAGGGTAATCTTTTGTATATCCATATCCTCCATGAAGTTGCACACATTTTGTAGTTACATCCATAGCAGTAGTAGCTGCAAATAATTTAGCCATAGCTGCCTCTTTATTATAAGGGAGTCCATTAGCCTTATTAAAGGCTGCCCTATATACTAATAATTTACTCGCCTCTATATCTGTTGCCATATCCGCTATCATCCACTGTAACCCCTGAAATTTAGCCAAAGGTCTCCCAAATTGTTCTCTTTCCTTAACATACTTTATAGTTTCATTTAAAGCACCTTCCGCTATACCTAATGCTTGTGCTGCAATTCCTATTCGCCCTCCATCTAATGTTGACATAGCAATTTTAAATCCTTGCCCTTCTTCTCCTAAAAGGTTTTCTTTTGGTACTATACAATCTCTAAATATTAATTCTGCAGTAGAAGAAGCTCTGATTCCCATTTTATCTTCTATCTTGCCTATACTAAAACCTGGAAAATCTTTTTCTACTATAAAAGCTGATATTCCCCTAGTACCTTTTGTCTTGTCAGTCATTGCAAATACTATGTATACATCAGCTTGTCCACCGTTAGTTATAAATATTTTAGTTCCATTTAATATATAATTATCTCCATCTAATACTGCTACGGTTTGCTGACCTGCTGCATCAGTACCTGCATTAGGTTCTGTTAAAGCAAACGCTCCAAGTTTTTCTCCTTTTGCTAAAGGTCTTAAATATTTTTGTTTTTGTTCTTCTGTGCCATATCTATATATTGGCCAACATCCTAAAGAAGTATGAGCAGAACAAATAACTCCAGTAGTAGCACATACCTTAGATAGCTCCTCTACAGCTATAACATAAGCTATTTCGTCTCCACCTGCACCTCCATACTCTACAGGAAAAGGTATGCCTAGCATATTGTATCTAGCCATTTTTTCTACTGTTTCCCTCGGGAACCTAGATTCCTCATCAATCTCTGCAGCTATAGGTTCAACTTCCTCTTCAGCAAATTTTCTCATTACATCTCTTACCATTTCCTGCTCTTTTGTCAAATTGAAATTCATATACTTCCCTCCTTAAATATTTTATATCAATTTGGATGTCTCCCCTATTTCAATATAATCTTAGGAGAGATAAACCAAAATGAAAGCTTAATTAAAATTAAAAATATGTTAAATGTTTTTCAATAACTAGACTAAAATTTTAATAATTAATTAAATCTATATTTCATAATATACATTATATATCCATATATATATTGTAATCAATATATATATGATAGTCAATTTAGTTAAACTATTTCTATAAAATTTGTTAATTTTTTATCTTTCTAGACTGTTTAATTACCAAATTTTGTTTCTGTTTCACTTTTATTTTAAATTAATCATCAAATAAAATTATAAAAAAACAAATAAAAAAGAGATTATAGTAAAATAACTACAACCTCTTTCTTAAAAATCAATTCTTAACATAATCGGATTTGTTTTTTAAAAAATAAGATAAAGTAAACAGGGATTCATTTAAATGAACATTTTCTATTACTACATCATCATCTACTTTTAAATCAGCTGGTGCAAAATTCCAAATTCCTTTTATTCCACTTTTCATGTAAATATCTGCAATTTCTTGAGCATTTTCTTTAGGAGTAGTTATAATTCCTATTTCTACATTGTTTTCTTTAATAAAATCTTCTAACTCATCTACATCTCTTATTTCTATATCTCTTATTTTTAACCCTATTAATTTAGGATTTTTATCAAATAAAGAAAGTACTTTAAATCCGGCATCTTCAAATCCCTTATAATTAGCAATTGCCTGACCTAAATTCCCAGCACCAACTATCACAGTATTATAGGTTCTATCTAATCCTAAAATCTTTCCTAACTGATAATATAGACCTTCTACATTGTATCCATAACCTTGCTGCCCAAACCCACCAAAATTATTTAAGTCCTGTCTTATTTGAGATGCAGTAAAACCAGTTAATTCACTCAACTCTTGAGATGATACCCTATTTATTCCCTTCTTTAGTAATTCTCCTAAATATCTATAATATTTAGGCAGCCTCCGAATAACTGTTATTGAAACTCTATTCTCTTTCTCTTTATCCATTATTTCACTCCCCTCACATATCTAAATATCCTATCTTTATTGTGCTCTTATTATAGCAAAATAATATTAATAGGTCAATTTAAGCATTTAGAATACTCATTTAATATATTACTTTATTTTAAAATATTACTTGTATATTAATTTTTAAAATACTAATAATATTAATACATCATAATTACATAGGAGGTTTTACTATGGCTAGTAAAGAACAACTTAGAAAAATAGCTATATACTGTAATTCTTATGCACCCAAATACGAAGGTATATTAGATATAACTTCTAGTGTATACGAAGAAAAATATGAAAGCTGTGAAAATTGTACTCATTTCACTGATGAAGGTAAATGTGATATAAATTTAATCGATAAAGTATTATCTAGTATGGCAATGGAATTAGATAAAAAATAGTCCTTACTTTTAAAGGACTATTTTTTTTGATAAAATAATAATATAATGCATAGAAAATAGGTGATGTAATATGATAGTACTTTCGTGTAATAATATATCTAAATCCTATGGGGTAAATGAAATACTAAAAAATATAAGTTTTACAGTAGAAAATGGTGATAAAATTGGTCTTATAGGGCTTAATGGTTCTGGTAAAACTACTCTTTTTAATATATTAGCAGGTGAAACTCATAAAGATGCAGGTGAAATATATATTCGAAAAGATTTAAAAATAGGTTATTTAAAGCAACATACTTATATAAGTGGCAATGACACATTATTTAACGAGTGCCTAAATGTATTTAAACCTTTACTTGAAATGGAAAAAAAACTAAGAAAATTAGAACAAGAAATCAGCATAGAAGGAAGTAAAACTAATTCTACTAGATTAGAAAAACTAATGGAAGATTATGCTCACATTATGGAAAAATTTGATAATAACAATGGATATGGATATAGATCAGAAATCAAAGGTGTATTAAAAGGTTTAGGATTTAAAGATAAAGATATGGATAAAAGAGTAAATATATTAAGTGGTGGTCAAAAATCTAGATTGTCTCTAGCTAAATTGTTACTAGAAAAACCAGATTTGCTATTATTAGATGAACCTACAAATCATTTAGATATAGAAGCTATCAATTGGTTAGAAAACTATCTTAAAGAATATACTGGAGCAATACTTGTTATATCCCATGATAGATACTTTTTAGATAATATAGTCTCAAAAATATTTTTATTAGAAAATAAAGAGATTAAAATATATAATATGAATTACTCTCAATATATGAAACAAAGAAAAAAAGACATAGAACTATTAAAAAAGCAATATGAAGATCAACAAAAAGAAATTAAAAGACAGGAAGAAATTATAAAAAGATTTTCCAATTATGGCGATAGCCGTTATATAAAACAAGCTCAATCTCGACAAAAAATGTTAGATAAAATAAAATTAATAGATAAACCTATAAACAATAAAAAAGCTAAAATAACTTTTAAACCAAATATAAAAAGTGGAAGAGATGTACTTAGAGTTGAAAATTTAAATAAATCATTTAATGAACATAAGCTACTTGAAGATATAAGCTTTGCCATATATAGAGGAGAAAAAGTAGGATTAATTGGTCCTAATGGAGTTGGGAAAACTACTCTTTTTAAAATTATATTAAATCAAATTCCTTATGATAGTGGAACTATATCCTTAGGACATAATGTCCATATTGGATATTTCGATCAAGAACAAACTAAACTTAATTTAAATAAAACCGTAATAGATGAAATATGGGATGATAATCCTAAACTAAATTATTATGAAATTCGCTCTCTATTAAGTAAATTTTTATTCATTGGAGATGATATCTTTAAAGAAATAAGTGAATTAAGCGGTGGTGAAAGAGCTAGACTAGCTTTACTAAAAATGATGCTTTCCAATGCTAATTTTCTTCTTATGGACGAGCCTACTAATCATTTAGACATAGATTCAAAGGAAGTATTAGAAGACGCTTTAATGAACTACGAAGGCACTTTATTTGTTATATCCCATGATAGATATTTTTTAAATAAAGTGGTGAATAAAGTTTTTGAATTAACTGAAGAAGGCATAAAAGAATATCTAGGTAACTATAATTATTATTTAGAAAAGAAAAATGAAGTAGCAATTAAAGAATATGACGATTATAAAACAAAAACTCAAATAAAATTAGAACGAAAAAAACAAAGAGAAAAATTAGAAGCTATGAAAAAAAAGAAAAAGGAAATAATAAAGTTAGAAAAAATGATTGAACAAAAAGAAACAAATATGAAAGAAATAGATAAACTACTTTGCGATCCAAATATATATGATAAACCAGAAAAAGTAATTGAGCTGACTAAAAAAAGGGAAACTCTAGAAATTAAAATTAATGCTCTTTATGATCAATGGATAAAATTAACAGAAGAATAGTTTCCCCATATTATCCACAAGTTATACACAAAATCCACAAATTTATCCCCATTAGTTTGTCCAATTATTGTGGTTTATAAGGAGTTTTCCACATTATCCACATATTTTTATTGTCAACCAAATTTGTTTTGTGGAAATAATGTGGAAAAATCTGTTTGTATTTATCCTTTTAACTCTAAATTTGGCTCTACATTTAAATATAAATTTGAAATATCTCCTTCCATATAATGAAAATAAGCAGCAGAACCTATCATAGCGGCATTATCTGTGCATAATATTCTAGAAGGATATAATATCTTAATTCCTTCCTCTTTTCCTCTATAGTTCATTAAACTTCGTAATCCTTCATTAGCTGCTACTCCACCAGCCATAACTATTTTATCTGATTTTCTCTCTTTAGCTAACTTTATAGTCTTTTCTACAAGAACCTCTATTACTGATTGTTGAAAAGATGCAGCTACATCTTCTATTATTATATCTTCATTCTTTTGTCTCTTTTGATTTAAATAATTTAGTACAGCAGTTTTTAATCCACTAAAACTAAAATCATAACTATCTTGTTCTAAATATACTCGTGGAAAATCTATAGCATATTTATCTCCTTTTTTAGATAGCTCATCTATCAAAGGTCCACCAGGGTATGATAATCCTAATGCTCTAGCCACCTTATCAAAAGCTTCACCTGCTGCATCATCTCTGGTTCTACCTACTAATTCATATTCGGTATAGGATTTAGCTTGGACTAAATAAGTATGCCCTCCTGATACTACTAAACATGTAAAAGGAGGTTCTAAATCTTTATGGTCAATATAATTTGCACATATATGCCCTTCAATATGATTTACCCCAACTATAGGCTTATCAATAGCATAGGCTATAGCTTTTGCTGTAGATATTCCAACTAATAAAGCACCTACTAGTCCAGGCCCTTGAGTAACTCCAACTAAATCTATATCATGAAAATTTATGTTAGCTTCATCTAATGCCTGTTGAATTATTATATTGATATTTTCAATATGTTTTCTAGATGCTACTTCTGGCACTACTCCACCAAATTCTCTATGAATTTCAATTTGAGAAGATATAATATTTGAAAGTATTTCCCTTCCATCTCGTAAAATAGCACAAGAGGTTTCATCACATGAAGTCTCAATAGCTAATGTTATAGTCATTTCATCACCTCTCTAAACTTCAATAGTTTTCCACATTATTATTGCATCTTCATTATTATTCGTATAATATCCTGGTCTAATGCCGCACTCTTTAAATCCATGCTTTTTATATAGCTCTTTAGCCACTTCGTTAGATTTTCTTACTTCCAATGTAATAACCTTTATATCTCTATCTATACATAACTGAATTAAGCCTTCTAATAGCTTATCACCTAAACCTAATCCTCTATATTCCTTATCTACTGCAATATTGGTAATATGACCTTCATCTAGTATAAGCCATATTCCTCCATATCCAACGACTCTGCCATCCACTTCTACTACTATATATTTTGCCAATATATTTTTGGTCAACTCTAATAAAAATGCCTCCCTTGACCAAGGAGGAGAGAAACTTTCCCTCTCTATTTCTAAAACCCTATCTATATCTGATTCAATCATTTCTCTAACAAATACATTCATTCTACCTATCCCTCTTTCTTAATTCTCTTTGAGCTTGAGATTCCCTAAGATAGTTTGGAACTAAATCATAATAATTATCCCTTTTACCCTCCTTATATTTTAAAAAAGCTAATTCCCCAATACTAGACGCTCTACAGCTATTTAAATTTACAGGCGCTATATTTACCTTATCCTTAAGTACATTTAATATAATATCCTTATAAACTAAAGTTCCATTTCCATTTATCATTATATAATCGTATTCATCTCTCAATATTGTCAACAATTCCTCTACTTCCATTATAGTAGGATCCACTATTTTTTTAAGTTTACCATCTATCCTTTTATATACGCCTGAATACACCCTATTTCTACGAGCATCTATCATAGGTACTATAAAGCCATTATCACATGGAAAATTAAAAGCTAAACCTTCTAAGGTAGAAACGCCTACTACAGGCTTATCAAATACATGAGCAAAAGCCTTAACAGTTGCTATTCCAATTCTTAATCCAGTAAATGAACCGGGACCTGTTGCTACTCCAAATATATCTACATCTTCTATTTTAAATTTTAAATTATCCAACATGTTTTTTATCATAGGAACTAAATTTTCCGAATGAGACATATCTTGATTTAACGAAAATTCTCCTAATAATCTATCCTCATCTAATAAGGCACAAGTAGCCATCATAGTAGATGTATCCACAGCTAATGTTTTCAATCTATATTCAACTCCTTAATAAATTGTTCAAATCTTTCTCCTTCTCCATATATATATATTATCCTTTCATCTAATTCTGCACCTTTTTCTATTCTTATATTTATCCTTTCTTTTGGTAATACTTCCTCTATTTTATCTCCCCACTCTATTATGGAAATACCATCAGAATAAATATATTCTTCAAATCCTAAATCATATAAATCCATAGAACCTTCCAATCTATATACATCAAAATGATATAGATTTATCCTTCCTTTGTATTCATTTATCAAAGTAAAAGTAGGGCTGGTTATATAGTCCTCTACTCCTAAACCCTTACCAATTGATTTGGTTAAAGTAGTCTTTCCTGCACCTAAATCTCCAGTTAAGGATATAATATCTCCAGGTTTTAATATACTGCCTAATTTCTCTCCAAATTCTTCTGTTTCTTTTAATCCTTTTAATACTATTCTTACCATAAAATCAACCTTCCTATTCCTTAAACTACCTTTTATTATAGCATTTAGTCATCTAATGCACAATTAAAAATACGGGTCTAAGACCCGCATTTTATAAAACATAATTTATATAATATGTTTTTAACTTTTTAATATTGGTGACACCCTTTTATATAATAATATGGTAATCAAACTAACTACAACTCCTTTTAATAAATTAAAAGGTATTACAGCAAATATGATAAGGCTTTTTAAATCCACTACATATTTATTTACCGCTCCACTTATAGTGATAATCTTGTCTAAAGGCATACCATAGGCCTTTGCATAAAAAGGTATCATAATATAGTAATTAGCTATGGAAATAACTACAGTCATAGCTATAGTTCCTACTACTAGACCAATTACTGCATTTTTAAAGGTCTTTTCCTTATAATAAATCAAACCTGCCACATAGGCAAATACACTACCTACTATAAAATTAGCAATCTCCCCTACAACTGCAGTATTGGTACCAGCTAATAGTATCTTCAACAGATTCTTAACCAATTGAACTATAACCCCTGCCATAGGTCCCAATGCAAAAGAACCAATTAATGCTGGTACATCGGATACGTCAAATTTTAAAAAAGGTGGTGTAAACCAAAGGGGGAAATCCAATAGCATAAGTATAAAAGCTATCACCCCAAGTACTGAAATCTTTACCATGGTTCTAGTGTTGAAATCTTCCTTCCTCAACGTATACATAAAAATCCCTCCAAGTAATTATTTCTTCAGGGATATTTTAAAAAATGAACAAGCCCCGAGGAAAATCTTCGGGGCGTGACAAACACATTTAATAGTTCAAGTATAATCTTCTCCCATCCAGACTTTCACTGTCGGCCTTGGAATTTCACCAAGTCAACTGGATTTACCAGCTCGCGGGCTATACCGCCGGTGAGGAATTGCACCTCGCCCTGAAGATGTTTATTTAGTTATATCAATTATAATATTTATCATTAATATTGTCAACTTGACAAATAAAAATCCAGCTTTAAAGCCTTCACTTTCAATTTTCCATCTACTTCTTCCAGCAAATAATATCTTTTCTCCATTATTTTATTGATATATTGATAATGTAGTAATATCAATATGTTTGCTACCTTTATTATACCATTTATTACTAAACTTTTGGGAAAATTAGCCCGAAAAATATTTACTCTTTAAGACTGAGATGTTTGTTTTTGTATTATTGTTATATTAATTACTTTCTAACATTTTTAAAATTCGACTAGTTATAGTAGCGTATTCAATATCTCCTCTATCTCTTGGCCTTTCCATATCAATATTTACTATTTCCTTTATTTCACCTGGATTACTAGACATAATAACTATTTTATCTGACAAATATACAGCTTCATCAACACTATGTGTCACAAAAAGAACAGTCTTCTTGTTTTGTTCCCATATTCTCAATAATTCCTTTTGTAAAATTATACGAGTATGAGCATCAAGAGCCCCAAATGGCTCGTCCATCAATAAAACTTGTGGATCATTTGCTAATGCTCTAGCTATGGCAACCCTCTGTTGCATTCCCCCTGAAAGCTCATATGGATATGCATTTGCAAACTTCTGCATATTAATAAGTTCCAAGTATTTAGAAGCTACTTCTAATCTGGTCCTTTTATCTTCCCTTTTAAATTCTAAACCTAAAGATATATTATCGATTACTGTACGCCATGGAAGAAGAGAATAGTTTTGAAATACCATCCCAATCTCACTTGTAGGTTCTAATAATTCTTTACCTTTATAATTTATCTTCCCCTCTGTTGCATCTTCAAGTCCTGCTATTATACGAAGTAAAGTAGATTTTCCACATCCTGATGGTCCAACAATACAAATAAAATCATTTTCTTCTACATCTAAATTTATATTTTTCAATGCATCCACAGTAATATTTTCTTTGGAATTAAATCTCTTACTAAGATTCTGTATCTTTATTATACTATTCATCTCCTACTCACCCATACAAAATGTTTTCTTTCCACTAAAATAAATATATAATCTAACAAAGCTCCCACTAATCCAATACATATAATCCCTGTTATAACTAAATCTGTCCTAGCTAATTCATAAGCATGGGTTATCATATATCCAACTCCTGACAAACTTCCTGGTAACATCTCTGCAGCTACTAAGCAACCCCAAGCACTACCCAATCCACCTCTTAATCCGTTTACAATATTTGGGCCTGCCCCTGGTAAAAGTATCTTAAAAAAAATATCCTTATTGCTAGCTCCTAAAACTTTTGCAGATTCGATTAATGTATTAGGTACATTTTTTACACCAAAAGCAGCACCTGATACTACAGGGAAAAATGTGCCTATTCCTATAATGAATATCATAGCAAATTTAAAATTATCAAAAAATACTTGTTTGGGACCATATGGGATTTTAAAAAGTGTAGCAAGGCTTGCAACTCCAAACCAAGCCAATATCAATGGAACCCAACCTAATGCAGGTACTGGTCTGAATATATTTATAAAAGTGCTAAAAAGCAAGCTTATATTTTCTTTATATCCCATTAATATTCCTAATGGTAAAGCAATAATAACACCAATAACATATCCTAATAAAACCCTTACAAGGCTTACCAATATGTTTTTAGGAATTGAGCCTAATCCTATAAAATCATTAGTAGCATGTCTAAAATTGTCTAAAACTTGACTAATATGAGGCAATATAATAGGATTATCTATTTTTTTTGCAGCAATAGTCCATATACATAAAAATAATATAGGCACTATTATACTAATAAATACTCTCTTTAATTTTTCATTCATAGAATTAACTATTTGTCTATTCTCTCTCTTTTTTTGTATATTCTTAACGTTTTCTATACCTTCATTCATAAACTTCACTCCCTATAAAAAATTTCCCACTCAGTGGAAAATTTTTTATTTACTATTTTACTTCTTTATTTCTTCAACATATGAAAAATCAAATGCTTGTTTAACTACTTCATCAAAAGGTTTACCCTTTAACCTACCATTAAACTTATTAGTTTTATTTAATACATCTACATAAATCTTAATCCCCTCTAACCATTCATCAGTAGGTTCAGTAGTATAGTTTATAGTAGTATTGCTAACAATTTCTTTTTCTACGCCAATATATTCTGATATTATTTCTGATGCATCGTCTTTATTTTCCATACAATATTTACAAGATTCATCTATTAAACGAACCAATGCTTTAAATACCTCTGGATATTTATTTAATACCTCTTCTCTAGCTGAAAATACACAACAAGGGAAATTGTCCCACTTTCCTTTAGGAGGAAAATCTTCTAATCTAAGTACTAATTTTCCTAACCCTTTATATTCTGCAGTCTCTGGAAATACAGATGGCCCTACCCAAGCATCTACTTGTTTACTTGCCAATGATGGAATTAAATTATTAGTTCCTTTTAAATCTACCAAAAGAACATCTGCTTCAAAATCATTAGGATCTTCAGTTACCTTTAATCCCTCTTCTTTAAGAACTGATTCTAAAACTAATCTAGGTGCACTCACTGGTGAATGATATCCAAACTTTACAGGAACTTCTGAATTTAATATGTATTCTTTTATGTCTTCCCAACTATTTAAATCTTTGTCTGGTGGAAAAACTAATCCCATCCCACGTGTGTGAACAGGACATAAAATCTTTATATCAGTCCCACTATCTATTGCAGTGAGCATCCCAGTATTTGAACATATAGCAGAATCTAAATGGCCTTGCCCCATAAGGGTAGCTACTTCTGAAGCTCCTTTATTTGGCATATAACTTAAAACAGCTAATTTTTTCCCATCCTCTATAAGTTCAAATTTGTCTTCAGATAATGGGTTTAAATATATACCTTTGTCTTTAAATTCATCTACTCTATTTCTTGGTGCTTCAAGAATTACCACATGTAAAGCAGTACCCCAAGATATACTTATTTCTGGAATTTCTCCGTTTTCTACATTTTCTGCATTTTCCTCTTTTATTCCATCTTTAGAAGTTTTCTTAGTATCATTGCTACATCCACATACTATTAACCCGACTAAAATAGTACATAAAAATAAGCAAATAAACTTTTTAATACCTCTGCTCATAAATATTCTCCTCCTTATATATTATAAAACTTATTTTATAACCATAATAAGTATAACTTCCATTATTTATAATGTAAAATAGAATTTAATAATAGGGTACTAACTTTTTATTAACTTATTCTATAAATGAATTTCTGTTTTTAATACTTCTTATGTAGACGGTTTTTTTCTAAATAAATAAACTCCGAAATATTTCGGAGTTTATTTAAACTTAATTATTAAATTCAATATAAATTCATTACCCAATTTGCTGGAAACTATTAACAATTTTATCAGATTGAACAATACGAAGGGTACCCTTCAAACCTTAGGGGCTATCCCTTTTATTTCAGAGGTTGGTGGCAAGCAAAACATCCCCTTGCCATGCACTTTCTTAAAATTTGCTATACAACTTATTACCGTTTTTTCAATAGTTCCTATAGCTTCTTCAAGCTCTAATATTTTCAAGGACTCTCCCTTAGTAGAGTCAACCATATTAAAATCTGTCTCCAAATCTCTAATTAATTCATCTAGGAGCATTTCATCAATCTCATCAATGTCAATTGGTTGTTTCTCCAAGGAGATTAATTCCAAGGAGTAGTAATCAATTAATTTCCAATTCAATCTCCAAAAATCTATATAATACATTCTTTTGGCTTCAATTTTTATATCTTTAGGTAACCATTTGATTTTTTTATAGTATATTCCCTCCAACCAAATATAATCAGATATTAGATGAAAATAGTATCCCAGATGAAACGGCGTCTTATTTTTAGTCAAATATTTAGTATAAAAAGCTTCATAGTCCACATATCCTATACCAGAATTGTCTTTCATCGTAAAATGTGATATTTCCTTTAATCTACTTTTACTTTTATGTACATCTGGAGCAAGCCCACCTAATAAAAACTGATTATCATTTATTTCAAGTTTTGTTTCAGTATTGTAGATATGCAATAATGCATCAATCTAGATCCCATGATTTGGTTCCTTTCTAAAAATTATTGATAACATTTTTTATAATTACTTATCCTATTATATTTATACTTATTCTTTCAAAATTAGAATTTAATTAAATTTCTTTCTTCACTAACTCACATGGTAAATAATAATCTAAAATTATTTCTCCATTGTCCATCGGTATTGTAAATCGTGGACAGTTATATAGCTCCATACACCGCGAACCCTTTTCATCAAACTTATATCCTCGTTTTCCCATTTCTTTCTGTGTTAATTCATGAGAAACTAAATAGATATCCTTTTCTAATCCTTGAATCCATCCTATGGCTACTGTAGAAGTAGGAACATCCCTATGGATAAATCCTTCTGGTACGGGAGTGTTTGGTTTCATAATCATAACGCAAATATACATAAATTTCCCAATCACTCATCCACCCAACATAAGAACTATCAATATGATATTCCTTTAACCCTTCTAACTTAGTAAAGGTACCGTCTTCAAAACACTTGTCCCCAAACTCAGGAATTAGATTTTCTTTCATATCCATATTTGGATATACAACCTTTCCTATAATACGCATTTCAGGAAGTTGATTAATTTGAAAATTCAAATAAAATTCCAAATTTTATCATATAATTCTTAATTTATCCTTTGGCAACCATCCTTCATCTCTATCTATAATTTTGATACACCACAACCATCCATTAAGTTCTCTCATTCCTTTGATAATTTCACCCTTTTCAACATTTAATTCCTTTGCAGTATAATCTTCAAGTATTACTCCATACTCATTTTCAACAATAAGTAATTGTTCTGGGACCCATCCTTCAGCTCCATTATCCAAAGTGTAGCAGTATCTCCAGTTATCCCAATTTTCTGTCCCACTATATTTATTTCCTAATTTTAGTTTCGTACCTTTTCTGATTGTAATTGGATTTGGATAATTGCTCCTATGTACCTCAATTACCTCATAATTCATAAACCAAATCACCCTTTCCTATCTTTATATATCATATTAGATTTACGGCCTAATCTTTTTATCTAAATTCCCCACTTCCCTAACATAATGGTCCCAGAATTCCATATAATAAAATTCCTCTATCGAGTTATCAAAGGTACTCTTTGTATATTTTTCTTTAACCGCAAAGTCAACACTTTTATAACAATCAATAGCTCTTTTATTAAAACTTCTCACCTCAAGCCCTATTGTATTATTAGGAAACCTCTTTTGGCATTCCTCAATTAATAAGCTCATCACATCTCCCCATAACCCTTTCCACAAAAAGATGGTTTTAATCCAATTCCTATATATGCTATATCTCCTTTTAAACTTATACTACCATAGGCAACTAATTCATTGTTTGAAATTATTGCCATAAATTCTGATTCTCTTTTTTCTTCTATGGACAGATCCCACTGGTTTTCTACTACAGTATTCCAGTCTGAAAAATTATATATGAATATTCCCTTCATATCTCCAACTACAGATTTCTTTAGAATAATCCTCTGATAAAATTGTAAGAACATAGTTTTTCATTATCATCTATCTCCTAACATAATATAACCATATTATTCTTTAACGTTCTTAGTTAAATAGCAAAGCTGATATTCTTGCTTAAAACCTACCATCTTATATAAATTCAATGCCTCTTCATTTGTTGAATTAACACAAAGGGTAATATCATCTACGGAATCAAAAGTAAATAACCATTTTAACGCCATAATCAATAATTTGTTTCCTATACCCTTACCTCTTTGTGACTCATCTACAGCAAAAAATTCTATACTTCCCTCCCCAAATGCTGGATTAACTTCAACATAAATATATCCCATTAATTTATTATCTTTTTTATCTACAAATACCTTTCTATGATCATTCAATCTTTCTATAATTTTGTTTCCACTATAATATGTATTAGGAAAAACTTTATCATGAAGTAATTGCACATCCCTATAATAATCAGATGAAAGTTCAACTATAGGGATGTCCTGCAGCTTATCAGTATAAAAACGTTCAAATCTCAATATTATTTCTTCACTCTCTTTGATAAAATGAAGGTTGTCTGCTAATTTTAAACAATTTTTATTCTCTTTATTGATAAACATGGTTAGTAAATCTATCTCCCATAGTTCAAGTATAATCTTCTCCCATCCAGACTTTCACTGTCGGCCTTGGAATTGCACCAAGTCAACTGGATTTACCAGCTCGCGGGCTATACCGCCGGTGAGGAATTGCACCTCGCCCTGAAGATGTTTATTTAGTTATATCAATATAATATTTATCATTAATATTGTCAAATCAAACAAAATTACCTATCCCTTTTATTTGACCTAGAGTCCTTTCACCATATGAACCACTTCTTCTGTATAGGAAGTTCTAACCCTCATATATCCATTAAACATCTTATTTACCTCATCATCTCCAGTATCTACCAACAAAGGTCTTCTTCCTAAGGACATTAGTTTTTTCTTTGTGGCTATTATTATAACATTCTCTTTGCCTACTTTCTTAATTACCTGAGCACTTATCTGTTGATTTCCTCTACCAAATATATATCCTTGCCCTCCTATTACGGTAACTATTATCTTAGCTTTATTATCTTTTAAATACTGAAGTATCTCCTTTTCATTTACATCTGAAGCTACTAATTTCTTGTTCTTAACTAAATCTATGCCTAATAAAGTATTGGGAAGCCCAAGTTTTTCCATAATAGGCCTAGTAGTTGTACCTGAGCCAATTATATAAAGTACATCTTCCTCCATATCTTCTATAATCCTATCAGATATACCATCTAGTGCTGCTTCTTCTCCTTCTATACCACCAGATTTTTGGTTTTGTATTAGATCTGGTTCAAAAGGAACCTTCATATAGCCATATAGTTTTGCTGTTACTATACCTTCCCGGAAGGCTTCCTCATCAATATCCATTACTTCAACTTCTTTTACGTCCATTTCTTCACCTTTTAAGTATTTCAAGGCTATTTCGCCTGCAGCTCTTGGATGATTAGCATAGACTCCTGAATGAATTTTTACTCCTGCAGGTATTCCAATAACTGGAATCTTATTCCCAATAGCATTATATATATTTCTTGCAGTGCCATCTCCACCAGCAAATAAGAGTAAGTCTATTCCCTTGTGAATCATCTCTTTTGCTGCCATCTCCGTATCTTTTGGTCCTGTAGTATCTTTAATCTTTCCTATTACTATGGGCTTAAATCCAACTTCTTTGGATATCTCTTCTCCCATAGAGCCTGGAGATGTGATTATTTCAATCTGTTCTTTATAAGGAACAAGGACTTCTAATGCTTTTTTTGCTTTTATACCTGCTTCAGGATAGGCTCCTAATTCAATGGCTCTTTTTAGTACTTCAGCACCATCAGTACCTTTTAGACCAACTTTACCTCCCATACCAGCTATGGGGTTTACTATAAATCCTAATTTCAAAACATACACCCTTCCTACAAAACTTATTATTTATCCATCTTATAAACAATTTCTCCATCTATTATAGTAGTATAAGTCTTACAATCAATATCTTTAATAGGATTTCCATCAAATATTACTATATCTGCGTCTTTGCCTACTTCTATACTACCTACTCTATCATCAATTCCAACAATTTCTGCAGGATTTATAGTAATAGCCTTTAATGCTTCCATTTCATCTAATCCAGATTTAACTGCCAATCCTGCACATATAGGTAAATAATGGAGAGGTATTACTGGGGAATCGGTCATTATAGCTATTTTAACTCCTGCTTCATGAAGTATCCTAGGGGTATCAAAGGTTAAATTTCTTAATTCAACTTTTGATCTATTAGAAAGAGTTGGTCCAACTATAGCTCCTCTCCCTTCATCTTTTAGATAGTCTGCTATTAAGTGACCTTCTGTGCAATGATCTAATGTTATATCTAAATCAAATTCCTTTGCTATCCTAAGGGCAGTAAATATATCATCAGCTCTATGAGCATGAGCTTTTAAAGGTATCTCCTTATTTAACACCTTAAGTAGTGCTTCCATCTTCATATCAAACTCTGGCATCTTAGATGGATCATCTTTTGCTTTTTCTTTCTTTTCTTGATAAACTTTAGCTTTATATAGAGTTTCCCTCAATACTGCTGCTGTTGCCATTCTAGTTATAGGTGATTTCTTTTGGGATTCATAAACACGTTTTGGATTCTCTCCAAAAGCTATTTTCATAGCTACTGGTTCTTTAAGTATCATATCATCTACTCTTTTACCACAAGTTTTTATAGCAACAAACATACCTCCTATTACATTAGCAGAACCTGGTCCTGTAACAGCTGTGGTTACTCCTCCTGTATAAGCTTCTTTAAAAGCCTCATCCATTGGGTTTATAGCATCTATAGCCCTAAGGTGGGGAGTTACTGGATCTACCCACTCATTACCATCATCACCTTCAAATCCCATGCCTTCTTCCCACATACCAATATGACAATGTGCATCAATAAAACCAGGCAATACCATTTTACCATCTGCATCAATAACTTCTGCATCTAGTGGAGCCACTAAGTCTTCCCCCACTTCTGCTATTTTCCCATTATCAATTAGAACACTACCGTTTTCAATTACTTCTCCTGTCATAGTAAATATTCTTCCATTTTTAATAAAAATCATATCTACTCCCCCTTTAAATTATTTCGTTACTCTAATTAATATTATACTCTCTATCATTCAATTCAGCAACTTTATATATTTTTTTCCCTAATGGAAAATATATAGTAAATTTACATCCTTGTCCCAATTCACTATCTATAAAAACTTTAGCCTTATGATTATCAAATACTTTCTTAGCTATGCTAAGTCCTAAACCTGTTCCTTCATTCCCCTTAGTAGTAAAAAAAGGATTAAATATCATAGATTTAGTTTGTTCATCCATCCCTTTTCCCGTATCTGAAATTTCCAATACTGCTTGATTTCCTATATCGTAAGTTCTTATAACCATTTGTCCACCTTCATCCATAGCATCTATACCATTTAATATTATATTTATTATAGCTTGTCTTATCTCATATTCATTAACATACACAAAACCCTTTGATTGTAAATCTATTATTAATTCTAAATTTCCTTTTTTACCAATAGAAGATTTAAATTTATGCTCAGTCATGTCTATACAAGATTTTACTATATCATTAAATTTATATATATTCTTTAATGAATTATAACTACCCTTTATATGATGTTTAAACCTATCTACAATTATTTGTCCATCCATTACAGTCCTATAAATTATTCTTAAATAATCTTCTATCTCTTTAAGCTCTTTAATATTCATAGATAATTGAACATAACCCAATATAGTAACTAATAAATTATTTATATCATGAACAGTCCCTTCCATCATTTCACCTAATGTTTTTAAATGCTCTATTCTCATCATTTCTTTTTCATACATTCTTTTCATAATATCATATTTAGATACCATATTTATAGACTCATACATTAAGTTCTTTGGGGTATATACTTTATAGTCTTCTACTCCATCTACAAATAAATATTCATGATTGATAAATATGCTATATATGCATTCTTCTTGTAATTCTTCTATTATGTACCTAAGAATTGCACTGCTTTTTTTAGTTCTACATAGCTTTAATAGATTATTATATAAATTCCCAAAATCCTCTTTAAAAAAATCAACCCAAAATGAATCCACTGCTAAATAAATAGATTTTTTTTTAGATTCTTCTATATTTAATTTGTTTAACCCTTTTGTTAATATTTGCAAAAATTCTTTGACATTTATACGTTTTCTATCAAAAAAATCCTCTCTTGGTATAAAAATAATTTGTCCATTATTGCACAGATAAACAATATCTAGTTCCCAAAGTTTTGCTAAACAATCTACAGTATCATTTTCTTTATATTTAGAAGAAATATATAAAAGTCCTCCTCCTTGGCTAAAATATTCATGAACATATTTTTTATAAGGTTTTATACCATTCCCCCGGTAATTGGAACTAATAATTCCAATTAATGAACTATAGTTTTCATTTTTATTCTCCTTGTAGCACAATATAATTCCCCCTTATAGTTAAAGTTGCTTCATACTAAGTGAAATTCGCCCCCTACTCTTATCCACATTTAATATTTTTACCTTAACTATATCTCCTACTTTTACTATTTCTTTTGGATGTTTTATATATCTATTAGATAATTCCGATATATGAACTAGACCATCTTCCTCTATCCCTATATCCACAAAAACACCAAAATCTACTACATTCCTAACAGTCCCTGTAAGTACCATATTTTCTTTTAAATCTTCTATTTTTAGTACATCTGTTCTAAATATTGGTTTTGGCATCTTATCCCTTGGATCTCTACCTGGCTTTTTAAGCTCTTCTATTATATCTTTAAGGGTATGATATCCTACATTTAACTTTCTAGATAAGTATTTTATATCTTTCTCATAAAAATTCATATTTAATAGCTCCTCTGCAACAGAATAGGATTCAGGATGAACTGCCGTATTATCCAATATATTATCTCCTTCAGGAATTCTTAAAAAACCTGCACATTGAGTGAAAGTTTTATTCCCTATTCCCTTTACCTTCAGTAGTTCATTTCTACTAGAAAACTTTCCATTTTGTTCTCGATATTTAATTATATTAGAAGCAATTCTTGAAGATATTCCTGATACATATTTTAACAATGAAACACTAGCAGTATTTAAATCTACTCCTACAGTGTTAACACAATCCTCTACAACTGCTGTTAAAGCTTCATTTAACTTACTTTGATTTAAATCATGCTGATATTGTCCTACTCCTATATGTCTTGGTTCAATCTTTACTAATTCTGCTAATGGATCTTGAAGTCTTCTAGCTATAGATACGGCTCCTCTAAGAGACACATCTAAATCTGGAAATTCTTCTTGTCCTACTACTGAAGCCGAATATACAGAGGCCCCTGCTTCACTTACTATTACATAGGATATATCCTTATCTAAATCTTTTATTAAATCAGCTACTACTAATTCTGTTTCTCTAGATGCAGTACCATTTCCAATGGCTATTATATCTACATCATATTTATCAATTAATTTTTTCCATTCTTTCTTTGTCTCTTCTATCTTCTTTTGTGGTTCTGTAGGATATACAGTAGTAGTAGATAGTAGCTTCCCTGTATCATCTACTACTGCTACTTTACATCCAGTTCTAAATCCTGGATCTATTCCCATAACCACTTTCCCACTTATAGGTGGCTGCATCAATAATGGTTTTAAATTAAATGCAAACACATTTATCGCTTCTTCTTCTGCTCTCTCTGTTAAAATAGAGCGAATTTCTCTTTCTATTGAAGGAAATATAAGTCTTTTATAGCTATCTTCAATAGCTAATTTTAGATAATGAAAAGTATCTCCTTCTTTATTGGTTATAATCAGGGATTTAAGTTTTAAAAGTATTTCTTCTTCTGGTAACACTAAGTTAACTCTTAAAATTTTTTCCTTTTCACCCCTGTTTATAGCTAAAATTCTATGATTAACAATAGTTTTTACAGCTTCTTTATAGTCATAATACATCTCATATACAGATTCTTTATTCTTTTGAACTGCTTCTACTTGAATAATACCTCTTTCATATGCTATTTTTCTTATTAAATCTCTATACTCAGCATTATCAGAAATAATTTCTGCAATTATATCCATAGCGCCTTCTAAAGCTTCTTTTTCACTACTTACACCTTTTTCTTCATCTATATATTTTAATGCCTCTTTCTTTAAAAATCCTTTTTTTATATTTTGATCAAGTATAGTATTAGCTAAACCTTCTAATCCTTTTTCCCTGGCAATTGTAGCTCTTGTTCTTCTCTTAGGTTTATAAGGTCTATATAAATCTTCCACCCTTTGGAGAGTTTCAGCCCTTAATATATTCTCTTTTAAGTCTTCTGTAAGTTTACCTTGTTCATCTATTAGACGAATTACCTCTTCCTGCCTATTTTCTAAATTTCTCAAATAATTCAACCTATCATATAGCTTCCTTAAAGTAACATCATTTAAATTTCCTGTCTGCTCTTTACGATATCTAGCAATAAAAGGTATAGTATTTCCTTCATCAATCAGTTTTACAGTATTTTCTACTTGAAAAGATTTTAATTTAAATTCATTCATTAATATTTTTATTATATTCATAATATCTCCTTCCTACACTTAATGTACTACATTTGTATATTCTATAATGCAGCCAATATATCCTGCCAATTTTTAGAAAAAAGACCCTTTTTTAAAGGGTCTTTTGCTTTAAATATTCGTTTATAAATACATCTATATCTCCATCCATTACCCTATTTATGTCACCTACTTCTACATTAGTCCTATGGTCTTTTACCATACTATAAGGATGAAAAATATATGAACGTATTTGAGAACCCCAGGCTATTTGAGTATATTCACCTTGAAGATCCTCTATTTTTTCCTTTTTTTCTTCTTCCTTTAATTGAATAAGTTTTGCCTTTAGCATCCTCATAGCTGTCATTTTATTACTGTGTTGTGATCTTTCATTTTGACATTGAACCATAATACCTGTCGGTACATGAGTTATCCTTACAGCTGAATCTGTAGTATTTACATGCTGACCGCCTGCACCACTAGCTCTATAGGTATCAATCTTTAAATCCCCTTCATTTATTTCCACTTCTATTTCATCATCTAATTCTGGATATACATCTATGCTTGCAAAAGAGGTATGTCTTCTATTTGAAGCATCAAAAGGAGAAATACGTACTAATCTATGAACTCCCTTTTCTGATTTTAAATATCCATAAGCATTAAATCCTTTAATTAACATAGTTACAGATTTTATTCCACCCTCTGTATCTGGTATATAATCCAATATTTCTACCTTAAACCCTTTTCTATCAGCCCATCTTTTATACATTCTAAACAGCATTTCTGCCCAATCTTGAGCCTCCAAGCCCCCTGCTCCTGAATGAATAGATAATATAGCATTATTTTTATCATAAGGGCCATTAAGTAGAACAGATAATTTAAATGTTTCCACTTCTTCAGATATACTATCATAATGTGTTTCTATTTCCTTATATACTTGATAGTCTTCTTCTTCTATTGCCAATTCAATTAACACTTTTAAGTCTTCAACAGATTTTTTTAAGTTTTCATACTCCTCTACTTTTTTATTTAAACCTTTTAGTTCCTGCATTATCTTTTGAGCCTTATCTACATTTTGCCAAAAATCCTCTTTATAAGTTTCTAATTCTAATTTAACTATTTTCTCTTTTAATCCCTCTAAGTCAAAGGGAAACACCTAATTCGTCTAATATTTGTTCCATTTGTTCTACTTTTTCTTTATATAAATAAATTTCTTCCATAATTACTCCTTTCTATTATACGTAAATTATTATGCACCACAACACTTTTTGTATTTTTTGCCACTACCACAAGGGCAAGGATCATTTCTACCTATTTTTTTACCTTTAACTATAGGCTCATTAGATTTTTTATCCTCAGACATAGAAATGGCTACTCTCTTTCTTTCCATCTTATCTGGAGTTTCCACATGGAATAAATAGCGAATAGTATCTTCTTGTATACTGTGATTCATCTCTTCAAACATATCGAAACCCTCTATTTGATATGCTCTCACTGGATCTTCCTGACCATAAGCTCTTAAACCTATTCCCTGCCTTAACTGATCCATAGCATCAATATGATCCATCCATTTACTGTCTACAACCTGAAGAAGTATAATTCTCTCTATTTCTCTAAAGGTTTCTTCTCCTATTTCCTGTTCTTTATCTTCATATATTTTCTTTCCAATACTGTATATTTTATCCACTAATGTATCCCTATCTAAAGACTCTATGTTTTTAATTTTTAATGCTCCTTTAGGTAAAAACAAGTTAACTAAATAGTTTTCTAATCCAGCCATATCCCATTCTTCTGGATATTTGCTCTGCATAGTATACATATCTACAGCATTTTCTATTATATTCTTTAACATGCCCAATATGTGCTCTCTTAAATTTTCTCCTTCTAGTACTTTCTTCCTTTCTCCGTATATTATTTCTCTTTGCTTATTCATTACATCATCATATTGTAATACATGTTTCCTTATAGCAAAGTTATTACCTTCTACTTTCTTCTGGGCATTTTCTATGGATTTAGTGAGTAATTTATGCTCTAAAGGTTCATCTTCTGGCATATTTAGACTATCAACCATATCTTTAATTTTATCTCCTCCAAATAACCTCATCAAATCATCCTCTAACGATATATAAAATCTAGATGAACCTGGATCTCCTTGACGTCCTGAACGTCCTCTAAGCTGATTATCAATTCTTCTGGATTCGTGTCTTTCGGTTCCTATTATGTGAAGTCCTCCTACTTCTATTACCTTTTTAGCATTTTTGTCTGTTTCTTCTTTATGCTTTTCATATAATTTTTTATATTTCTCTCTAGCTTTTAGAACCTCTTCATCATCAGTTTCAATAAAACTATCTACAACTGAAATTATTTCCTCCGAGTAGCCCTTTTTCTTCAAATCCAGTTTCGCTAAATATTCAGGATTACCTCCAAGAACAATATCAGTCCCTCTACCTGCCATATTGGTAGCAATTGTTACTGCTCCAAATCTTCCTGCTTGTGCTACTATTTCTGCTTCCTTTTCATGATATTTAGCATTTAATACTTGATGTGGTATTCCTTCCTTTTTCAACATTTTACTCAACAATTCAGATTTTTCAATAGATATAGTTCCCACTAAAATAGGCTGCCCAGTACTATGCTTTTGTTTTATTTCCTCTACTATAGCCCTAAATTTGGCCTCTTCAGTTTTATATATCACATCTGGAAAATCTTCTCTTATTACTGGTCTATTTGTAGGAATTTCTACTACATCCATTCCATATATTTCAGTAAATTCAGCTTCTTCTGTCTTTGCTGTACCTGTCATACCAGCTAGTTTTTCATACATTCTAAAATAATTTTGAAATGTAATTGTAGCTAATGTTTTAGATTCGCTTTTTATATTTAATCCTTCTTTTGCCTCTATAGCTTGATGAAGCCCTTCACTATATCTTCTACCGTACATCAATCTTCCAGTGAATTCATCTACTATAATCACTTCACCATTTTGTACCACATAGTCTATATCCCTTTTCATAATATATCTAGCTTTTAATGCTTGATTTATATGATGAGCTATTTCCATATTGTTGGGATCAGCTAAATTTTCTAAGCCAAAATAGCTTTCTGCTTTCTTAATGCCCTTTTCTGTAAGATTACAAGACCTAGCTTTTTCATCTATTATAAAATCTACTACTTCTTCTTTTATTTCTCTATCAAATGGATCTTTCTTTTCCTCTTGAGGACCTATAACTCTTCCTTTTAGTGTTTTTACAAAAGAATCTGCCATCTTATATAGTTCAGTAGACTGCTCTCCTCTACCAGATATTATAAGAGGAGTTCGAGCTTCATCTATTAATATACTGTCCACTTCATCTACTATTGCATAATTTAATTTTCTTTGCACCATCTCTTCTTTGTATATAACCATATTATCCCTTAAATAATCAAATCCAAATTCATTATTAGTTCCATAAGTTATATCACAATTATAAGCCATTTTTCTTTCATTATTATTCATCCCATGAACTATACATCCTACAGTCAATCCTAGAAATTCATATACTTTCCCCATCCACTGTCTATCTCTTTTAGCTAAATAATCATTTACTGTTACTATATGGACACCTTCTCCGGTCAAACCATTTAAATATGCAGGCAAAGTAGCAACTAATGTCTTACCTTCTCCTGTCTTCATCTCAGCTATCCTGCCTTGATGAAGGATTATTCCCCCCATTAATTGTACTCTAAAATGTTTCATACCCAAGACTCTATCAGATGCCTCCCTAACAACTGCATACGCCTCTGGTAAAATATCGTCTAAATTTTCTCCTTTATTTAATCTTTCTTTAAACTCAATAGTTTTATATTGAAGTTCTTCATCAGATAAATTTTGCATTTCTTCATCTAATGCTTCTATTTTATTTACTAAAGGTTCAATACGCTTTAATTCTCTATCACTATATGAACCAAATACCTTTTCAAATAAGCTTTTCATCATTTAAACCACCTTTCAACATCACCAATATAATATTTATCATTATATTTTATCACTTATTTATTTTTCTTACAACGATATACCATTTATTACCATCTGTATCCTCCTATAAAAGAAGTTTCTCTTAACATTACTTCTTGAATAAAAGCAAATATACCAAAGCTTATTATTATATCTCCTATGCTTATTATTCTAGCAATTGGATAAGGATTTGCAAATATTATTATATCTCCTAATATTGAATATTTTATATTTTCTCCAATAGCCACATAAAAACTACTTTTACCTTTTTCTATTAATTCATATAAGGTTTCAAATCCAATTAAATTTACTCCTTCAAGTAGTATGGGCATTTTCCAACCATTAGCTATCATAACTAATAAATTTAATATAAATCCAACTAATACTGCCCATAAGGATTTAAACTTAATATTTGTAAATATTCCAATTAAAATTAATATATAGGAAAATATAAGGATTATTTTAGTATAAGAAAGTATATCATTTACTATCTTCATTTGTTCTATTCTATTCAAAAATACTAAAATGTACTGCATTAATATTCCTATTATTAACATCCATAAAGTCTTTTGATTTACTCCCTTAAAATTCTTAAGTTTTCCTCCTCTAATAATACCAATGATCAATGAAAATAATATAGCTTCAACAAACATTTAATCATCTCCTTTATACAAATTAAAATTGCAGGATATATCCTGCAATTTTAATTTATATTAAATATAATCTATATCAATTATACTATTATATTTCAGGTTCTATCAACCCATAGTTTCCATCTTTTCTTTTATATAATACATTTAAGTCCCCTGACTCTGCATTCATAAATACAAAAAAGTTATGTCTTAAAAGTTCCATTTGTAAAATAGCCTCTTCTACACTCATAGGTTTCATATCAAATCTTTTAGTCCGTACTATTTTTGGTCTATCTTCTTCCTCTTGTAGCGGTTCTATATTTTCAAATCTTATAGTTTCCCCATTCTTATATCGTCTTTGCAGTTTAGTTTTATGCTTTCGTATTTGACGTTCCAATATATCTACAGCTTTGTCTATTGCTGCATACATATCATCACTAGATTCTTCAGCTCTAAGTATAGTTCCAGGTAGGTTTATGGTTATTTCAATTATCTTTCTATTCCTCTCAACACTATAGACAACATTACCCTCTACATCCCCTTGAAAATATTTTTCCAACTTTCCAAGCTTTTTTTCCGTTACATCTTTTAAAGCTTCTGTTACCTCAATATTCTTACCAACAAATGTAAGTTTCATAAACCACAACTCCTTTCATATAGGCAAAACACTTATACCTTTATTATTATAATATACCCACTAATATGAAGTATGTAAACAAAAAACTATAAAAAATGCTTATTGAATTTTATTTACTAAATTTGAATATTTATTTATTAATATATTCACAAGCTTTTGTTGATAGTTTGTGGATAACATAATTGATTTTTTGTGGATAATGTGGATTACTCTGTGGATTATTGTTAATCTCCCTATAAACTTGTGGATAAATCTATTGATATAATCTTGATATCATTATTTTTTATTTTATTACATAATTGTGCATATTGTTTGATAATTTTCTCCTTTATACTTATTCTTATTCTTGTGCATTAAAGACTATCATACACAACATGCTGTAACTCTAAAATAAAAAATAGGCATATATGCCTATTTTTTTTCATCTATCATCATACTTCCAGCTTCAGTTTTATTATACCCTTTATATGCTCTTTGCCCTTCCCTTACTCTTTTCAATTCCATCTTAGTAGCTTTAAGTTTTTGCTTAATATTTTCACTATTTTCTTTATCTAGCAGAGATAAAGTCATTAAAATTGAAGATATTTCTACTACTACATCTTTTAATTCTTTTAAATTTGGATACTTTTTAATATCTAATTGTTCTATATTTTCAACAGCTTCTTCTTTTTTAACCTGAGAAAATATTATTAAAAAAGATATATCTAATTGATCTATTTTTTTTATTAAAGTATCTTTTTTATCCAAAAGTTCATTTAAACTATCCATATCTTCTTTTTCTATATATTCCTTTTGAGCTATTGTATACTTACACATATCCTCTAATAGCTTATATTTTTCTCTACTTATAGTTACTAATTCATCTATCTTTTCTTTAGTCATATAATTGCACCTACCTATTTTGATAGATTTTCTTTTTCACTTGCTGCATAGCTTCTTTCCAGGTATCTCTCATCTCCATAAGTATTTCTAATGCTTCATCTATAGGTTTTATTTCTTTTTGAATATTAGCATCAATAAGTCTATCTAGTATGAATTCATAAAGTTTTCTAAAATTAGTGGATAATTCATATTCCATATTGAGAGATGAATTTAGCTCTACTATTATATCCTGTGCTCTAATTAAAGCTTCATGAGCCCTTTGTAAATCCTTATTTTCTATATTATACTTTGCAATATTCATAAATTTAATACCCCCATCATATAGCATAAGGGTTAATTCTTCAGGAGTAGCAGTAAATACTGCATTTTGTTTATATTGATTAAGGGCATTATATGTCATTTTTCTCATCCTTTCTATTGATTCATAAATTGCTGCATCATCCACATACTTTGAGAATTCATTCTAGAAATAGCCTTCTCCATAGCAGTAAACTTTTTATAATAATAATTTTCCTTTCTAAATAACATCTCATTTAAATCATCTATTTTTTTGTTATACTGTATCAAGTCCTCATCTAATAAACTAATACTACCATGTTTACTCACAAATTCTAATAGTATATTAGGTTTAACTCCCCTGTATAATTCTGCATTTTCACCTGTACCAGATTTTTTAATTATCTCTTCCATTCCTGCCATTAAATTTTCATATACTCTAGTAACTATACCACCAGTTTGAACAACTTCTTTACCATCAATCACTTCTTTGTGCTCTGGATTACTCTCTTTAAACAATAACTCTATTACTCCTTCTGAATCCTTAGCAATGGCTTCTTTTAATTTTTGTTCATCTATTACTAATTTCCCACCTGCACTACCTCTTGCGTATTTTTCTGTAGAAATTCCTATTTCAGTTATAAGCTGATAAGAGCCTTCTATACCAGCAGATTTTTCATACAAAGAACGTCTAACATTTAACATGGTTCTACTAATTAGATCATCAGATCTTAATAATCCAGATTTAGCCTTTTCTTCCCAAAGCTTAATATCCTCTTTATCCATTTCCTTCTTCTGTTCTGCTGTCAATGGTTTATAATCTCTATATCGTTTTTCTGCTAATAATTGGTTAGCTTTTTCTATTAATTTATTATATTCCTCTACAAATTGTTCTATTTTTTCATATATAGCATCCACATCTGCCGATACATTTATATTAAATTCTCCAGTATTTATAAGATCCATGGTAATTCCATTGATGGTAATTCGATTGGTAGATGATTTTATATTTTGAGCACCATTGAAATTAATTACAGCATCTTGACCTGCAAGTTCTTCTCCTACCGTATAAAACTTAAGTTCATTACTTTCATCTTTCTCTCCGTTAGTAAGCTTTAATCCATTAATAAAATATTTGGTAATGTCATCTTCAGTATCTATTTTTATTTTAGCATCGGCACCTGTATTTGTAGTTTGTAAAAAGAACCTACCAATATTTGCATCGTAAGATGCTTTAGCTTCTATAGATACTTCTTCCCCATCAATTGTTTTTTTAGCAGAATTTATAGCTCTCACTACATCATTCATAGTAATTCCTTCATCTTTTGAAATTTTTATTTTAAAATCATTTTTCCCATCATTTATAGTAAATTCAATATTTTTTATAATATTTCCATCTTCATCAACTATCTTTCCATTTTCGCCTACTAACCCTGGATTGTTTTCACTTTTTCTTATATCCACACCACTAGCTAAATTTACCCCTTCTGCTAATTTGTCCACTTTCACCTTATAATTTCCATCTACAGCCATAGCAGTAGTGGAAACTTTAGCAATGTTTTCATTGGAAGAAGTCGCTTTTTTTACCCAGTTCAAACTTTTATATGAATTAGGTACCAAAGTTCCTGTATGAGTCACAGAAGTTAATCCAAACATCTTTCTAGTATTTATTATAAAATTTGCAAAATCTTTATTTAAATCATTGTACATCTCTTGACGCCATAAAACAATCTGTTTTTCTTGTTCTACCCTATCTACTTTAACTCTTTCTGCCCGCATTAAATTTTTAATTATTTCTTCAGTATCTATCCCTGAAGCTAATCCATCTATTCTCATGGTATTATACATACTATCACCTCCTATATCTTTTCATCTATTAATATGCCAGATATTTCCCAAATGGCTGCTACTAAATCCAATATCTTTTCAGAAGGTATTTCCCTTATTATTTCATCTGTTGCTACATCTATAACTTTTACCATAATTTGTTTAGTTTTCTCATGAATTGAAAATTCAAATCTCCTGTCAAAAACAATAAATTTTTCATTGGCAGATTCTATATTTTTTATTATTTCATCTTCAATATATCTTTTTTCTTCTAAAGTTTTAATATGACTTATATTTTCATCTTTCCCAATCATTGGATTAGAGTCTAGTGAACTTTTTATTTCACTATATTTGCTCAAGTTTATATTGCTACTCATCCTTTCTATCTGCATAATCATTTCCCCCCTTACCCTTATACCTTTCTAAATCTTATATCGGCTAAATAAATCTATTCTTTAGTGCTATATTTACTTTTTTTCTGCCATAGTATAACTAACAATATATAAGCTCCTTTAACTACAGCAGCAACTACAGCTCCTAGTGGATTTTCCTTTATATCTATAGCTTTTACAAAAAAATATGTTGTAATAAACTGACCTGGCACTAATCCTAAAATAGTTCCTAAAATATAGTCTTTTAAAGATATGGAACTAAGTCCTGAAACATAGTTAGCAACACTAAAGGGGATAAAAGGCATACTTCTCATAAAGAATACATATCCCATGCCATGTTTTTCAATCTGCCTAGATACTTCTTCAAGACTTACATCCCTTTCTTTTCTATAATAAACCTTGCTAACCAATTTTATTACATCTTCTCTAAATAATTTAGCTATATAAAAAGCCAAAATAGATGCTAACATACCTCCAATTATGATATATATATATCCTCTCCATCCAAATAAAAAAGCCCCTAAAGCTGAAAACCAAGAAATAGGAACAAAAAACACCATTAGCAATGTTATTGCAACAATATAAAATATTCCAAAACCTTTACTTTCTTTGCCTGTTGTAAAAAAATCAAATAAATTTTCTTTATTAAATATATTTAAGCTCACTATTAAATATGTAAACATCAATATAAATATAATTCCAAATAAAATTTTAAACTTTCGATTTCTATTTCCCAAATTACCACCTCCATAAAATTACTAATATTATTATAATACATTTCCCTTATAAGTATTATTTTAATATCTTTTTAACTTGTTCTATATAAATTTCATTGATATAATATTTGTACAATAGTTTAAAGGATGAGATGAATAAATGAAACTGGAAAAAATAGGTATGCGAACTATTAAAACAGCTTTTGCTGTAAGTTTTACTATATTTATTGCTCAACTACTTAATTTGCAAAGTCCATTTTTTGCCGGAATAGCTGCTATAATTGCTATGCAATCTTCAGTTTCTGAATCATTTAATATGGCTAAAAATCGTATGCTTAGTACCATATTAGGAGCTATAATTGCATTATTGTTTTCTTTAATTGCACCAGAAAACCCTTTTTTTATAGCCATAGGCATAATAATCATAATATATCTATGTAATATATTTAATTGGAAAAAATCCATACAACTTTCAGCTATGGTTTTTTTATCTATATTATTAAATTATGAAGAAGGTAGTAGAGTAGATTACGCTCTTTATAGAACATTAGATACATTTATAGGCTTAGTAATAGGTACTTTAATAAACTATTTTATAATTCCTCCAAATATTGAAAATAATATAAAAACATCTATAGAAATCGTATATTCTCAATTTAAAAAGATGTTAGAACATATAATTTATAAAAATGAATTTACAGGTTTAGATGAATTAAGACAAGATATAGTGGATATAGAAAAAAACTATAATATTCTTAAAAAAGAAATAAAATTTAATCTGTATGAATCAGATATCTGTTATTACTTTAAAAAATTATTTGATTTATTCGAAAATACTTATAATCATTTAAGTATAATTTCTACAATGGACAAACCTTCCTATATAGATTATAAAAACAAAATAAGATTAGAAAAACTGTTTAATAAAAAAATACCTATAAATAATAATTGTGAAACTAAAGATGAACTGGATTTAGTATATAATTACCATTTAAATAAAATCATAGAAAATTTTTCTCATATAGAATATTTAATAGATGAATTCTAATTAGAATTCATCTATTAAATATTTCTTTCTAAAACTTACTATCATCTACAGAATCTAACCATTCCTTAATAGGACCTACTACTTTCTTTACTGTTCCATCTATAAATGGATTTTCTAAATCTGCAAGTTTCACCAATTCTAAAAAAGATTTACTACCTCCTGCTCTACAAAGTCTTAGATAATCTTCCCAGGCTTTTTCTCTATCTTCTCTTGTCTTTATCCAAAATTGAAATGCACATATTTGAGCCAATGTATAATCTATATAATAAAATGGAGTGGAAAATATATGTCCTTGTCTAAACCAGTATCCACCTTTGTTTAATAAATCGTTATTTTCATAATCTCTAAATGGCATGTACTTTTTCTCTATTTCTCTCCATTTATTTTTTCTTTCTTCTGGAGTAGCTTCTGGATTTTCATATACAAAATGCTGAAATTCATCAACAGTAACACCATAAGGAATAAAACTTACAGCACCTGCTAGATGACTAAATTTATATTTATCCACATCATCTTCAAAAAATAACTCCATCCAAGGCCATGTAAAAAATTCCATACTCATAGAATGAATTTCTGCAGCTTCCATAGTTGGAAAAATATATTCAAGTACTTCTAAATCTCTACTCATATACACTTGAAAAGCATGACCTGCTTCATGAGTTAGTACATTTACATCACCACTAGTACCATTAAAATTAGAAAATATAAACGGAGACTTATAATCAGGAATATAAGTACAATATCCTCCACTCATCTTTCCTTCTTTACTTACTAAATCTAATAATTCCCTATCCACCATAAATGTAAAAAATTCATTAGTTTCTTCAGATAATTCCCTATACATCCTCTTACCTTTTTCTAAAATCCATTCAGGTCCTCCTTTAGGTTTAGCATTCCCTGTTACATACTCTAAGGGCTCATCATAGTATTTTAATTCATCTAAACCTAAACGTCTTCTTTGCTTTTCCTTCAACTCTACTACTAATGGAACCAGATCCTTTTCTACTTGTTTTCTATAGTTAGCTACATCTTTTGAAGTATAATCAGATCTTAACATGCGATAATAACCCATCTGTACATAATTTTCATACCCTAATTTTTGTGCCATATTAGTTCTTATCTTAACTAATTCATCATATATTCTATCAAATTCATCTTCATTTTCCTCGAAAAATCCTATATAAGCCTCATAAGCTTTCTTCCTCATTGCCCTATCCTTTGACTGTATAAAAGAAGCCATTTGACTCAAATTTCGTGTTTCTCCCTCAAAATCTATCTTAGCTGAAGCAATGAGTTTGCTATATTCTGTAACTAACTTGTTTTCCTTAATTAAATCTTCTATAATTTCCTCAGAAAATGTCTTTAATTGCATTTCAGCTAAATTAAATAATTGTTTTCCCCACTCTTTTTCCAATTCCTCTCTAAATTTAGAATTTACCAGTGCCTCATAAAATTTCATAACCATATTCTGATATAAAGGCATGTTTTCATCTAAAAAATCTTTTTCCTTGGCATAAAATTCATCTTTTGTATTAATTGAATGTCTAATATGAGCTAAACTTCTCATAGTTTCTACATTAGATCTAATATGATTTATCCTTTCTATTATTTCATTTTGTTCTTCAAAAGATCTTGATTGATCAAAATCATTTAGTAATTTCTCAAATTCATCCCCTATAACTTTTAAATCTGGTCTAACATATTCATAATCCTTAAATTTCAAAACATCTCCCCCTTTACATGTACTTATTAATATAATATCAAAATATTTCGACAATGTATATACCCCTTTTATTCTAATTCCATTTATCAATGCAGAATAATCCATATTAGTGTATAATATATATATTAGATAAAAATAATTACTTGCTTTATTTGGAGGTATATATGTATGCATAATCTTAGTTACGAACAAATAAGAATCTTACAAGAAAATACTATTAAAAAACTAATTAAATATATAAATGAATTTATAAATGAGGATAAATCTTTAGAATCCATAGAATTTTATTATCCCGATTTTGATGAACAAAAAACTATGATAGCTTTTAATGTATGGGTTAGTACAGATTACAGAACACATTATGGTAAAAGCTTTATTGAACATATGTTAGAGGACAAAGCATATCAACTAACTAATATAGAGAAACAAATACTAATAGAAAGAAATAAATCTCACATATCTTTGTTTGAAATATTAGAAGCTGATGAAGAACACATTTATCTAATAGACCTATTTACAAGAAAAGATCATCAACTATGGGAACCTAATTTAGCACCTCTACTAAATGAAAATATTTTAATATTTGGACGCATTGGAAGAATATTGGAGCATGAAGGATTTATTGGAAATATTAGCTTTCTTCCAAATTCTATAAAAGATATGTTTATTCAGGAGATATTACTAGATTACAATTATATAAGAATAAAAGAACCTCAATTAACTATAGATAAATATTTAAAAAAATATAGTTTAAACGTATATAGAATATATACTGAATGCATATATAGCGTTATTCAATTAGATGAAGATTTTATGTTCCTATTATATGATGAGTTAGAAGAATTTGAAAACTATCTGTCTCATCAAATGTCGAAAACATATATAAAAAAACATATTAATAATTTAATAAATTTATTTGAACATTATTTAATGGATGAAGAAATGACATTATCTGATTTAGATCAAATAAATTTAAAATTATTATTAGAAGATGCTATAGACAATGGTTTTATCAATAATAAGAAAGAATTTAATTCTTTTTTATCTACACTTAAAAAATATTTAACCTATTTAAAAAATAAGTCTAATATTTATAAGAAAGCATATGAACAAGTACTTGAAATAAGCAAAAATAGATTTTTATATCTAAATAAAATTGAAAATACTGAACTCCCGTTTTGTGTAGATAAAGTTTTAGTAAATAATATTGATAATTCACTAAATGAACAAGCTTTTTCTTTTTTAATAGATTTTGAAAAATTTCTGTTGTATATAATAAGCAATGAATTAGAAAGTACAAATAAAAATAAATATATAAAGCGAAAAGATTTATTCAAAATTAATGAAATAATGGAAAACAAGGAAACAATTATAAAAAAAACACCTAACCAAAAGGACTTTCCATTGCTTCATATTTTTTATAAATTTTCCATAGATACAGATTTAATCACTATAAAAAATAATAAAATAATATCTACTAAAAAAGCTCCACTATTTTTAAAAATGGGTGATGAAGAAAAATATAGTATATTTCTACAATATATTTTAAATCATAACTTTTTAAAGAAAGTAATTCCTACCATAGATTTGAACTTTCTAGAAAATTTAATAGATGATATGATAAAATTGTTTAGTAAAGCTAATCAAGAAGTATATTATAGATATCAAGAATTAACTCCTAAGTATATTCAATATCCAGAATGTTTCTTAGTGTATTACAAATATCTAGAATTAATAGGATTATTAAAATATAGATATTACCCTTATATAGCTATAGCTATAACTCCTTTTGGAAACAAAGTGTTTAATGTATTATCTAATAGAAATAAATTAGGTGAACATTATGGAAAAATAATACAAATTAATGAATATTTAAAAGGCAGATAGTTTTCTATCTGCCTTTTTATATATTTTTTAATATAAATAATTCATTATATCTATAGGATATAAATAAATCATTTAGTATAATAGTAATATATACTAAAAATGAGGTGAATATAAATCATGGGGAATAAAAAATTAAATTATATAATTAGTAAGGTAGATGATATGCCTGTTTTACCTGACAGAATTAAAAAAATAATAGCTATTACTGAAGATCCAGATTCAACCATTCAAGACCTAGAAAAAGAGATATTAAAAGATCAAAGTTTAACCTCTAAAATACTTAAACTTGCCAATTCAGCCTATTATGGATATCCTAGAAAAATTGATACTGTGTCTCAAGCTACAATTCTTTTAGGCTTTCAAACTATAAAAAGTATGGCTTTAGCCTCTACCGTATCTAAAATGATGTCTAATGAACTCAAAGGATATGCATTGGGAAAAAATGATCTATGGACTCAATCTCAAACTTGTGCCATCATATCGAGATATATCGCTAAAGAGGTAAAATTCCCAAATCCTGAAACTGCCTACATAGCTGGACTACTAAGAGATATTGGGAAAACCATACTAAATTTCTATGTGGAAAAAGAATATCATGCTATCATTAATAAAGTAGAATCTGAAAAAATACCCTTTTTAGAAGCAGAGGAAGAGATACTAGGATTTAACCATGCTCAAGTAGGTGAAAAAATCGCAATAAAATGGAATTTCCCTGAAGAATTAGTAGAAGCAATAGGACTGCATCATTCTCCTGAAAAAGCTACTATAAATCCTATATTAGTTTCTATAGTGCATATTGCTGATGCTATAACCATGATGATGGGAATAAGCATAGGTGCTGATGGTCTAGCATATAATTTCTCGCCTTTTGCTCTTGAAAAATTAAATTTAACCCCTAATGATCTAGAACGATTAATATCTCAATCTCATGATTTGATTATAGATGAAGATAGTTTTGATCTTTAAATAATTAAAAGTAAATAAACTATTAATATATTAAATGTCTTGACAGGTGTATATACATCTGTTATACTCTTTTTAACAGAAGTTAATTAAAAGGAGGAATTTAAAATGCTTAATAATAATTTTAAATCTATTTGTACAAAAAATGCACCATCTCCAGCAGGACCTTATTCTCAAGGTATTATAACCGATAATTTTGTTTTTGTATCTGGGCAACGTCCCCAAGATCCAGCTACTGGAGAGATAAAAAAAGATATAAAAGACCAAACTTATCAAGTAATAAAAAATATCGAATCCATTTTAAAAGAGGCAGGATGCTCATTAAAGGATGTTGTTAGAACAACTGTATATTTATCTGATATTAAATATTTTGATGAAATGAATTCAATATATAGAGAAATGTTCAATGAGCCATTTCCTACTAGAACCACTATAGGAGTTCAATTAAGAGGTATTGATGTAGAAATAGATGCAATTGCATTGAAAAAATAAATCTTATTCAATTTTTTTAAAAAGGGGTTATTTACAATGAACTATAAAGAAGAAATTATTAAATTAAAAAAAGAAAAAAATGTGGCTATATTAGCGCACTATTATGTAAGGGATGAAATACAAGAATTAGCCGATTATGTAGGCGATTCTTATTATTTAAGTAAAATAGGGCTTAAACTCGATTCTGAAATAATTGTATTCTGTGGTGTAAATTTTATGGCTGAATGTGCAAAAATACTTTCTCCTCATAAAAAAGTATTGTTACCAAATACTAAAGCTGAATGTCATATGGTTAAATTAGCTTCAAAAGAAGATGTACTAGATTTAAAATCAAAGTATCCAAATGCAAAAATAGTAAGTTATGTAAATTCATCTACAGATATAAAAGCCATATCTGATGCTTGTTGTACTTCCTCTAATGCTTATAATGTTATAAAAAATATTGATGCACAGGAAATAATCTTTGTGCCTGATAAAAACTTAGGAAACTATATTCAGAAAAAATTACCTGAGAAAAATATAATATTATGTAATGGATTTTGTTGTGTCCATGAAAATATAGACGCAAAATCTGTATTAAATTATAAAGAAAAATACAATTCAAAAATTACAATATTAGCTCATCCTGAATGTAATGAAGAAGTACGAAGTTTATCTGATTTTATTGGAAGCACAGGTCAAATGATTGAATATGTTGGTAAATGTAATTCTAAAGAATTTTTAATTTTAACAGAGGAAGGAATTATGTATGAATTAAAAAATAGATATCCTGATAAAATATTTCACAGTTTGAATATCATATGTGAACCTATGAAATGCACAACTATTGAAGATTTATATAATTCCTTATTATATGAAAAAAATGAAATAATACTTGAAGAATCTTTAATAAAAAAAGCAAACAATGCTCTTATAAACATGTTAGAATTAGCTTCAAAATAAATTACTTAAGAAAGGACATTATTATGAATTGGTTAATTGTTGATAATATCATTAAAAACGCATTAAAAGAAGATTGCTCTTTTAATGATATAACCACCTCTTGTATTATAAAAAGTGGTACAAAATATCAAATTCAACTAATCGCTAAAGAAGATGGTATAATAGCAGGATTAAAAGTCTTTAAAAGAGTTTTTGATATACTTGGAAAAGTTGATATTGATTTTTATAAAAAAGATGGTGATTATGTAAAAGATAGGGACATAATTGGTAATATTAAAGGTGATGCCTATAATATACTAGTTGGAGAAAGAGTTGCTTTGAATTTTTTACAAAGAATGAGTGGAATTGCTACCACTACCTATACTGCAACTAATCTAATTAAAGGAACCACAGCTAAGATATTAGATACTAGAAAAACTTCTCCAAATTTACGAATACTAGAAAAGTATGCTGTTACTGTCGGTGGTGGATACAATCACAGATTTAATCTATCTGATGGCATCTTAATAAAAGATAATCATATTGATGCTGCTGGTGGAATAACAGAAGCTATCACAAGAGTAAGGAATAATATTCCTTTTGGTAAAAAAATAGAAGTAGAAACAGAAAATTTAGATCAAGTAAAAGAAGCATTAAATGCTGGTGCTGATATTATTATGTTGGACAATATGAGTATTGAAATGATGAAAAAATCAGTTGAATTAATTGATAATAAATGTATCACTGAAGCCTCTGGCAATATCAATTTAGACAATATAAAAGCTGTAGCAAACACAGGAGTTGACTTTATCTCTCTAGGAATGCTTACACATACAATCAAACCCTTAGATATAAGTATGAAAAATTTAATTTGAGACTGTAATTAATTTTGTGCTTTAAGTAAATTTCAATTACTCTAATCCGAACTATCATTTCCATCCTGAAATAAATTCCTAAAATCAGATTTTGAATCAGCAAATAAAATAATGATGGGGCGAAATCCTAGGATTTCGCCCTACAGCCCACGAAGTATCATCATGTGCTTTAAAATTAATTCCTTACGTCAGCAAGAGCAGATTCTGGATTCACAGAAGTCCCCAGGATGGATATTCAAAAGTATAACCGCTACCTGTGAAAAATAAAACCAATATATTCATTTAGAACATATTTCACATCTATTTGCACTCGCTCTTCTTACCTATCCTCATCAAATCTATTTTTTTATAAACAAGTAAAAATACAAAAGTAAATTCCTAAGCGCTTTATTAATTTTAAATAATGTGATTACTTTTGTTTAAAATAAATATAGAGAATTTCCAAATAGTTGATTTTTATAACAATTGTTTTCTTATTTGTTAGGTATTCTCTATTAAGCAGTATAATTACAACCTAATTCTTGTAATCTAGCAATTCTATCATTTGTATCTGGATGGCTTGAAGCAAGATTTGCCCATAAACCTTTGCTATTGCCACCATAAAAAGTATCTAGCACAGAACATAGACTATTTCCATATCCACAATTATAAGCAAATTCATCAGCTAAATATTCATTTTGTCTACTGGAATGCATAACTAAAGCTATTCCTATTTTAGTCCATACCCACATAGAGAACACTAAAACTCCGTCAATTAAAATTGTAGTAATAAGAGTACCAAGGCTATCGCTAATTATAGCGGTTAATATCCCTATGATATTAAAGAATATCCTAAATAATATAAATGCTGCTGTTACTATAAAGTTTCCTATTGCTACCAATAGTACTAAATCTGTATCTTTATTGGCTAAATGACCAAGCTCATGTGCAAAAACTGCCTTAATTTCTTCATCAGAATGATTAAGAAGACCTCTGGTTAAGCAAACTGTTTTCCTACCAGTTGCAAATGCATTTGGTTCTTTGTCGTTACTCATAAATAACCCAACATTTTCGGGAATTGAAGGATTTAGTTGTCTTGCTTTAGTTAAGACTTCTTGAAACAGTGGCTCTAGTCTGTCTAAATGATCTTTTCTTTTAATTTTTTTGCTCCCAGTTTGAATTCGTAAAATCCATTCTCCAATGGGGGATAGTGCGATTGCTAAAGAAATAATATATACGACAATACCAAGTATAGCACCACCAAAACCTTCAAATGCAGAGCTAAATATTGCAGCTACAATAATTGTATTTAATATTAGAAAAACAATAATTCCAATATTGCTTTTTTTAAATAGATTTTTAGCAAAGTCTATAATATAAGTCATGCTATCGTCCTCCCTTTATATTATTTTGGTAATATTTAGACATATTATAGCAAATATCTGGAAATATTGCAAACAACAATATCTGAACCACTTTAAAGTTCTCTAGAGAAGTCAAACATATGTAACACAGACCTCTGAAAAATCTTCTCTGAATAATGCTGTGGTTTCCTTAAATAATTATTAGTAATAGCATCTTAATCTTCTTATAAATGCTAAAATAAAAATATACAATTTTATTGAGTGATTAAAAATAAAATATAAATTAGTAATGGACATTGAAATTAATTCAGTAAAAGATTTAAAGAAACTTGGAACAATTATGAAGACAAATAACTTTGGCAAATCAAATTTCAATGAGATAGCAAGAAATTTAATGATAAATATTCGCATGCTGATGAAACCCCAGTCCAAGTATTAAATGAAGAAGATAAGAAAAACACCACAAAATCATATATGTGAGTATACTCCACTTCAGTTAATGCAAAGAATATCTAAATATAAATCTGGTAAAGCAGGAGATAATGCCAAAGAATTCTTAATGGGATAGAATTTGTTAATGCTCAAGATATCACAAATAAAAAAACTAGATTTGAAAAATATCTAGAAAAAATGGATATATAACATAATCGTATTCGTCCTTATTCTCCATGGAAGAATGGAATAGTAAAAACGTAGTCACAGAATAGACAATGAATTATTTTATAATAGGAGACGCTTCAGTAGTTACGAACAAGATGAATATAGTTGATACAATCCACGAAAAACAGGAAAAGATATATATGCTGTTCTAATAGAAGCAGATTAGGATTATCTCATCGTACTGGAGAAAAAGCTGTTAATATATTTGAACAAATGGCTCCAAATATTAGCTTTGTAAATTCCACAGGAACAGTATTAGAGTTTAAATAAGATAAATGCTTTTTTATAAAAATATAGCTGGAGGTTTTCTCCAGCTATATTTTTATATCTATATTTTTTCCTATATGAGAATTAACTGATTGTTCCATAATTTGTGTGTTTACTTTTAACATATTTGCTAAGTCTATGAATTGCACTTTTGCTAAATCCATAGCCATTTTCATTACAGATACACTAGCTTCTTGAGCTACTTTCATTTGACTTAAGTTCATTGATAGTGCTGCTATATCCATGTGAGAAACCTCCTTATCTTATGTTAATTATTGGTAGTGCAAAAAGAACTGTCCCTGGTGCACTTACATCTATTCAGTTTTCCAAATATCCATCTGCTAAAACATAGATTAAAGGATTGGACTTAATTCTTTTAATTAATCCCTTGTTTTCCAACGATTTTAGTTTCCTTCTTACAGTTACATCGGAATATCCTGATGCATTCATAATATCTTTAACTGTTATACCCTTTGTATCTAAACTAAAATAATGGTCTTGAATTAATATGAACATAATATCTAATTCATCTTCAGTTTCTATATTGGAATCATTTTTTATTTTATCATGCCCTATATTTATAAGTTCTATCTTTTCGTTTAATCCCAGTAACAAATCTTCTTGCCCCACTATAAGAGTATATAAAAATTCATCTACAAAATAATTTAGTTCCCCACGAGATATAATTTTATTTGTTATATCAAATATTTTTAAATAATTCGTTCTATTTATATCACATCCACGAGATAAGGATAATGCAGTTATTTCCGAAAAATTTTCCCTTAAATATAGACTACTAATAAATCTCCCTGTCCTCCCATTTCCATCATAAAAAGGATGTATATAAGCAAAATAATAATGACCTATTGCAATTCTTAATAGATTATTTAATCCACTATCTTGATTGTTCATAAATTCTATTAAATCTTTTATTTTTACTTTCCTCATTGAAAATTATAGACTTTGTACTTTCTACAATTTCTTTTCTAGAACTTTTTATCCCTTCCAATTCATTTGTACTATAAAGTTCATCTGCAACTATTTCTATTAAAAATTTAGTTTTTGCAACCCCTGGAAGTATATTAAACTTTTCTTCTAATTCTTTATCGTATAAAGTTATCTTCTGTATTAAATTTATAGTCTTGTTTGTAGGAATATAAAAAAGTTCAAATGTCTTATCTTGATCAATAGGCTTGATTTCTAAACCCGTTCTAATGGTACTATGATAATTATATCTCTCTTTTGCAATTTTATCTCTATCCTCAATTGATTTAATATTATAATACATTTTGTAAAAATAATCCATAATTCCCTCTCCTTATACAATAAGCTTATTATTATATAAGTATATACTATTTTTAAAAAAATAAACAGAAGTTTTTGGGGTTTTTTATGTTTTTGTTAAGTCAGTAGATTAAAATGATGCAAAAGGATCCATCACTAATGCATCACAATGTAGTACTTTGCTATTACGTTTAGTAGTTTTAGAATCATCTATACAAAAGCAAGTACTATTCGTGATACAGAAGAATAGGATAAAGATTCTTCGCCACATTTAATTTTATTTTATATTCTTCAACAAATTCGCCATTTCTATTGCTGTAATTGCAGCATCATAACCTTTATTCCCATTTTTAGTTCCTGCTCTTTCAATGGCTTGTTCTATATTATCCGTTGTAAGTACCCCAAATATAATTGGTATTTCTGTACTTAAAGAAACATTGGCTATTCCCTTTGCCACTTCATTTGATACATATTCAAAATGAGGGGTGGAACCTTTTATAACTGCTCCAATACAAATTATAGCATCGTATTTATTGGATTTAGCTAATTTTTTAGCAACTAGTGGAATTTCAAAAGCTCCTGGAACCCATATAATTTCTATATCTTCTTCCTTTACTCCATGTCTATTTAATCCATCTATTGCTCCAGATAATAATTTACTGCTTATAAACTCATTAAATCTTCCTACTATAATTGCAAACTTTAACCCTTCTGCAATTAGCTTCCCTTCAAAAGTCTTCATAAATTTCATCCCCCTATTTTATATTTAATATATGACCCATTTTTTCTTTTTTAGTTTTCAAATAAAAATAATCTTTTTCATTTGGATTTATCTCTATGGGAACTCTTTCGACCACTTTTAATCCATAGCCAGATAAACCATGAATTTTTTTAGGATTGTTTGTCATCAATCTTATATTCTTTGCACCTAAATCTGCTAATATTTGAGCACCTATTCCATAATCCCTCAGATCTTCTGGATATCCTAAAGCTAGATTAGCTTCTACTGTATCCAAGCCTTTTTCTTGAAGCTCATAGGCTTTTATTTTTTCTATTAAACCTATCCCTCTTCCTTCCTGCCTCATATATAAAAGTATTCCTTTTCCTTCTTCATCTATTTTTCTCATGGCTTCTTGCAATTGTTCTCCACAATCACATCTCAATGAGCCAAATACATCCCCTGTTAAACATTCGGAATGAACCCTTACAAGTACTGGTTCATCTTCTCTTATATTTCCTTTTACCAATGCTACATGATGTTCTCCACTTATTTTATCCACATAAACTATTATGTTAAAATCTCCATATTTAGTAGGAAGCTTGGCTTCTGAAACCTTAACTACTAATTTTTCCCTTTTTCTTCTATAGGCTATTAAGTCTGCAATAGTTATTATTTTAAATCCAAATTTTTCTGCATATTCCATAAGTTGAGGAACCCTTGCCATGGTACCATCCTCATTCATTATTTCACAAATCACTCCTGCAGGATAAAGCCCAGCTAGTCTAGCGAGATCTATTGCTGCCTCAGTATGTCCTGCCCTTTTTAATACTCCCCCTTCCTTTCCCTTTAAAGGAAATATATGTCCTGGACGTCTAAAATCCTCACTACACACATTAGGATCTAATACCTTTTTTATAGTAAGAGCTCTATCTTTAGCTGAAATTCCTGTAGTAGTGCCCTTATAATCGATGGAAATAGTAAAAGCTGTTTCATGATTATCTGTATTTTTTTCTACCATTTGATCTATATCTAACTCGTCAAGTCTCTCTCCTACTATAGGCATACAAACAAGCCCTCTAGCATATTTAGTCATAAAATTTATTTTTTCTGCTGATACCTTTTCTGCAGCCAATACCAAATCTCCTTCATTTTCCCTATTCTCATCATCTATAACTATTACAAAGTTACCTTTTTTTATTTCTTCTAATGCTTCCTCTATAGTATTAAACCTATACACTTTATCACCCCTATATAAATCCATTTTGAATTAAGAAATTCATATCTATACTGCTTTCCTTCTTTACTTTTTCATGGAGCAGTAGCTTTTCAACATATTTCCCTATTAAATCACATTCAATATTAACTACATCTTTTGTATTCTTTTTAATTAAAGTAGTATTCTCATTAGTATGGGGAATTATAGAAACTTTAAATATTTTTTCATCTACATAACTTACAGTAAGACTAACTCCATCTACAGCAACAGAACCCTTATAAACTATGTATTTTAATATATCCTTAGAGGTAGATATACTTACCCATATAGCATCCCCTTCATCTTCATATTCTTCTATAATTCCAATTCCATCTATATGTCCAGATACTATATGTCCTCCAAATCTATCTCCTATTTTTAATGCTCTTTCTAAATTAACACTACTTCCTTTTTTTAAGTATTTTAAGTTAGATTTTCTCATAGTTTCTGCCATTACATTTGCTTTAAACAAATTTTTATTATATTCTTCTACTGTTAAACAAACTCCATTAACTGCTATACTATCTCCTACATCAACATCTTCTAATACCTTTTCACATTCAAAAGTAATACTCCATATTTTGTTTCTTTCAAATATATCTACTACTTTTCCTATCTCCTCAATTAATCCAGTAAACATTTTATCACTTCCTTAACTTAAATAACCTTCCACCATAATATCATCACCTATTTTACACATTGTTATATCTTTCAAATCTATAGCATCTTTTAAATACTCTACACCTTTTCCCTCAACAGGAGTTTTTGAAGTTTCTCCACCTATAATTTTGGGGGCAATAAAAAATATAACTTTATCTACTAATTTCTCTTTTAAAAAACTAAAATTTATTTCTCCACCTCCTTCAATAAGTAAACTGTCTATTTTCCTTTCTCCTAATTTCCCCATAAGAAACTGTAAATCTACTTTCCCATCTTTAACTGGAGTTATCATCACCTCCCCTCCTGTTTTTTCAATTGCCTTTATGTTTTCTTCTGCTGCATTATTAGTAACTACAACAATGGTATTAGAAGAATTTGTATTTAACACATTGGATTTTAAAGGAATCCTACCATGACTATCCAATATAATTCTTATAGGATCTTTACATTCTATATTATTTAATCTTGTATTTAACATAGGATCATCTACTATTACAGTATTTACTCCTACTAATATAGCTGAAACCCTTTGCCTTAATATATGTACATATTCCCTTGCTCTTTTATCTGTTATCCATCTTGAATCTCCAGTATATGTGGCAATTTTCCCATCTAAGCTCATCGCTACTTTTAATATAACAAAAGGCTTCCCTGTACTTATATATTTAATAAATATTTCATTTAACTTTTCTGCCTCTTTCTTCAAAACACCAACTTTTACCTCTAATCCATTTTCTTTAAGTATTTGTATTCCTTTCCCGGAAACAACAGGATTAGGATCTTCCATAGCTATAACAACTTTTTTTATTCCACTTTCTATAATCCTATTTACGCAAGGTGGAACATTCCCAAAGTGAGAACAAGGTTCTAAATTCACATACATAGTAGCACCATAAACATCTTCTTTTGCATTATTTAATGCATTTATTTCTGCATGGTTTTCTCCATATTTTTCATGATAACCTTTCCCTATTACCTTCCCATCTTTAACAATCACTGCTCCTACTAAAGGATTAGGATTTGTAAGTCCAATACCTTTCTTTGCAAGATTTAAAGCCATTTCCATAAAATACTCATCATTCATAAAATCCCCCCAAAATTATTAAAAGCCCTGAAAAAATTTCAGGGCTTCATTAACTATTTTTTTATAAATATAACAATAGTTATTATCATATCTATATTGTCCTTCTTTCATCCAGACTTTACTGTCGGCTTCGGAATTTCACCGAATCTGCCTATTAAGGCTCGTGGGCTTTACCACCGGTGGGGAATTTCACCCCGCCCTGAAGGATTATTTATTTTTATTTATTATAACATTTGAACAAAAATTTATCAACAAAATAAAAGCTACTGAAAACAAATATTTTTATTATAAACGACTTTATTACCTCTTTTTATTGTATAATATATGTATAAGTATTAAAATTATTAATTTTTAGTCTAAAATACAAAGTTTAATATCTAATGCATTAGATATTAAAACAATATGAGGAGGTATATATAGTGGAAAAATTATTGTTAGAAGATTTTACTAAGTATAAATTTTTATCCAATATTAAATATTCTCCTAAAGGTGATAAAATAGCCTTCACCCTGCATCGTATGGATCTAGAGGAGAATAAGTATCTTTCCAATATATATGTATATGATCTTAAAGGAAAGGATTCAATGAAACTAACTTCTAATGATTCAGAGAATAGTTTCATATTTAAAGACAATGATACCCTGCTTTTCCCAACTATAAGAGATGAAAAAGATAAAAAAAGAAAAGAAAAAGGAGAAGATTTTACCCCCTTTTATGAAATATCTCTAAAAGGTGGAGAAGCTAATAAAATCTTTGAAATTCCCCTTAATGTATTAGATATAAAAATAATAGATGATCAAAATTATCTATTATTAGCCTTATATGATATAAATAAACCTAATTTAAAAAATTTATCTAAAGAAGAAAAAGAAAAAGTATTAGAGAAATATAAAGAAGAAAAAGATTATGAAGTATTAGATGAAATCCCATTTTGGAGTAATGGACAAGGTTTTACCAACAAAAAAAGAGCCAGATTATATATCTATAACATAAAAGAAGATGAGCTTACACCTATTACTGATCATTTTACTAATGTAAGTTGTTTTAATTTAAATAAAGATAAATCCCAAGTAGTACTTATAGCTAATTCTTTCATAGATAAAATGAAATTATCAAATGATCTATACATATACCATATAAAAGAAAAACATTTAGAAAAAATAACCCATGAAGAACCATTTAGCTATTCCTATGCTGACTTTTTAGAAGATGAAATAATATTTGTAGGCTCCAATATGAAATCTTATGGAATTAATGAAAATCCTCATATATATCTTATGAAAGGAAATAGGGACATAAATATGTTAACTCCCACAGATTTTGACTATAGTCTATATAATTCCGTAGGCTCTGATTGTAGATATGGAAATAGTACTTCAATTAAAGTTGATGGAAAATATTTATATTTTGTTACTACTGAATATGACAGTTCTTTTATAAATAGAATAAATAGAAATGGAGACATAGAAAAACTCACCATAGAAAAAGGTTCTATTGATGGATTTGATGTATTTGATGAAAAAATAATATTTATAGGTCTTAGAGGTCTTAAGTTACAGGAATTATATGCATTAAATAATTACAAAGAAAAGCAACTTACTAACTTTAACGAATGGGTAGTGGAAAATAAAAAACTATCTACTCCAGAAAAAATAAACTTTGAAACTGAAAATGGAATAAACATAGAAGGTTGGATATTAAAGCCTGTTGATTTTGATGAAAATAAAAAATACCCTGGTATATTGGATATACATGGTGGTCCTAAAACTGTATATGGAGAAGTGTTTTTCCATGAAATGCAGTATTGGGCTAATGAAGGCTATGTAGTGTTTTTCTGTAATCCTCGTGGAAGTGATGGTAGAGGAAATGAATTTGCTGACATAAGAGGGAAATATGGTACCATTGATTATGATGATATAATGAAATTTACAGATATTGTTTTAGAAAAATATCCTTTTATAGATGAAGATAGATTAGGAGTTACTGGCGGTTCCTATGGCGGATTTATGACCAACTGGATTATAGGACATACTAAAAGATTTAAAGCTGCAGCCTCTCAAAGAAGTATATCCAACTGGATATCCAAATTTGCCACTACAGATATTGGATACTTCTTTGTGGAAGATCAACAAGCAAGTACTCCATGGAAAGATGTAGAAAAATTATGGTTCCACTCCCCTTTAAAATATGCAGATAAAGTAGTCACTCCTACTTTATTCATACATTCAGAAGAAGACTATCGTTGCTGGTTAGCAGAAGGCTTACAGATGTTTACCTCTTTGAAATATCATGGAGTAGAATCTAAATTAGTGTTATTTAAAGGTGAAAATCATGAATTAAGTAGATCTGGAAAGCCAAAACATAGAGTTAGAAGATTGAAAGAAATAACCCAATGGTTTAATAAGCATTTAAAATAGTTTAGAGGGGTAGTCCCCTCTAAATTTTTTCATATATTAATATTCTACCCCTTTTCTAGCTTCTACTCCTTGATTATAGTAATGTTTAATTTCTACCATTTCTGTTACCAAGTCTGCCTTATCTATTAATTCCTTTGGTGCATATCTGCCAGTAATAACTACCTCTACATTCTCTTTCTTATTGTCTAAAATCTCTAGTACCTCCTGAACTTGAAACAAATTATAATAAAGGGCAATATTTAATTCATCCAGTATAACTACATCCCATTCCCCTTCTTTTAACACTTCTCTGCAAATATCTAAACCTTGACGAGCAGCTAATATATCCTCTTCTGTGGGTTCATTATAAATAAAACAATCTCTACCGAATTGATATATTTTTATATTTGGTATGTAATCTGGTAACTTTAATTCGCTATATTCCATCCCTTTTATAAATTGCCCAATAAACACTTTCTTATCAGCAAGAGCTGCCCTTACTGCTAAACCTAAACTAGCAGTAGTTTTACCCTTACCATTACCTGTATATATATGTATATATCCTTTCATGTTCTTTATCCCTCCATTTGGATAAAATTATTTTTATAAAATACCTCTATGGTAATACTATATATAGAAATAATAATATTAGCAATATTATTACATTTTGAATTTCTGCATTTTCTTTAATCATAGATAAATAAATTTAAAGGTGGTATGAAATTTGAAATTAATATATAATCTTAAAAATAATGTAAGTAAACATAAAAATAAAAAATGGTATAGATTTTTAGAGGAACTTTTATGTCGAATAAAAGAAGATGAAGTAACAGCTATAGGCGGACAGCTTACATATTTTTTAATACTATCCATATTCCCTTTTTTAATATTCTTTCTTAATCTATTAAGCTATACCTCCATTACTCAAAAAGGAATACTAAGTAATCTATTGATTGTACTTCCTATAGAAACTCAAATTTTACTTGAAAGTATAATAAATGAAATTATGAATTCTAGTTCTCAAACACTACTATCTTTGGGAATAATTCTTACTATATGGACTGGTTCTTTAGGAATAACATCCATAATAAGAGCAGTAAATAAAGCATATAATGTGAAGAAAAAAAGACCTTACTGGCGCCTTAAAGGGTTATCTATTCTATTTACTATAATACTAGCCTTGTTATTAATGTTAGTATTAACCATGCTAGTGTTTGGTGAAATAATAGGGAAAAAAATATTTGCATATTTAGGAGCTACACATGTTTTTTATTATATATGGGAACTTTTAAGGATTATAATTCCTTTCATATCTATGATACTTATATTTGCTTTAATATATAAGTTAAGCCCTACTCCCGAAGAAGGACTGAATATAAAATTTAGTCAAACCTTACCTGGCGCTATTTTTACAACTACAGGGTGGATCATAGCTTCAATGATATTTTCCATATATGTAAACAATTTTGCCAACTACTCCAAAACCTATGGTAGTATTGGGGGAATTATAGTACTGCTACTATGGCTATATATAACAAGTATAATGATAGTACTAGGTGGAGAAATAAATGGAGCCTATGCTTCCATAACAAAAGGTACAGGAGTAAAAGATTGTGATGAAGAAGGAAAATAAAAATAACTATTATTGACTTTACACATTATTGTTGTTAATATTATATCAAGATACAATATACATATCCAATTATTTTGAGGGAAACCTTAACTTAATTGGAATACAAGCAAACTAATACCTAACAGATATAGAGCAATCTATTCTGAAAGGGACTTAGGATTAGAAAATATACCTAACTTCCTTTCGAGGAAGTTTTTTATTTAGAAAGGAGGATTTTTTTGAAAAAAAGAATAGCTATTATAAGTGCTATATTAGAAGAACCGGAGAAGATACAATTTGATTTTAATAAATTAATTTCAAATTATAAAGATATTGTCAGAGGAAGAATGGGAATCCCTTTTCATGAAGATAATATATCTGTAATTTGTATTATAGTTGTAGGAACGCTAGATGAAATAAATAGCCTTACAGGAAAACTTGGAAATTTAGATAATTGTATAGTTAAAACTTCTATATCTAAAAAGGAAATAGATAGATGAAAAAATTATTAAGAAAATTATATGATGAAAACAATTTAAAAAGAGAAGAAATAATATATTTACTAAATAATATAACTAAAGATATGTACCCTATAATATTTGAAATGGCTCAAAATACTGTAAAAAATATATATGGAAATAGAATATTTATAAGAGGTCTTATGGAGTTTTCTAATTATTGTAGAAATAACTGTATATATTGTGGCATAAGAAAAGACAACAAATATGTAGATAGATATAGATTATCAAAAGATGAAATTATTTATTCCCTTGAAGAGGCTCATTATTTAGGCTATAGAACCTTTGTGCTTCAAAGTGGTGAAGATATGTATTATACAAGTGAACTTATGGTGGAAATTATACAAGAAATTAAAACTAAATTTCCTGATACTGCTTTAACTCTATCCATTGGAGAAAGAGATTTTTATGAATATGAAATGTTTTTTAATGCAGGAGTTGATAGATTCTTGCTCCGTCACGAAACAGCTACACCAAATTTATATAGTATGCTTCATCCTAATATGAGCTTTGAAAACAGAAAAGCATGCCTTTATAATCTAAAAAAACTAGGCTATCAAGTAGGAGCAGGATTTATAGTTGGTCTTCCTTATGAAGATAATGAAGTTATAGCAGACAATCTTTTATTTTTAAAAGAATTAAATCCTGAAATGATAGGAATTGGTCCCTTAGTTCCTCATCCCCAAACTCCTCTCCATCGTATGAAACCTGGTTCTGTTCAAAAAACATTACTGTTTATAGCTTTAACAAGACTATTTGTACCAAAAGCTTTGATGCCAGTAACAACTGCTTTAAATACCCTTGATGAAGATGGAATTGAAAAAGGGATCAAAGCTGGAGGTAATGTACTAATGCTAAATCTTTCCCCTATTCATGTAAGAAATAAATATGAAATTTATAAAAACAAAGAATCTAGAGATGTTAGTGAAATTAAAAGTATTGAAAAAAGAATTAACAATATTGGTTATATTATTGATATGAGTCGTGGAGACCATATAGACTGGTTAAAATAAAGGAGGAAACCATTATGTATAATTTTAAAACTTATGATAAAGATTTTATAAATGATCAAGAGATATTTGACCTTCTTGAAAAAGGGAAAAATCCAGACCCAGCAGAAATAAGAAATATAATTGCCAAATCCCTTGATAAAGTAAGACTTGAACCTCAAGAAACAGCAAAACTCCTTCAAGTTGAAGATCCTGATCTATTAGAAGAAATATTTGAAGCTGCAAGAAAGTTAAAACAAGAAATATATGGAAATAGGATTGTGTTTTTTGCACCACTATACATTGGAAATAAATGTGTAAACAATTGCCTATACTGTGGATTTAGAAAAGATAATGATGCTATAGTTAGAAAAACTCTAACAGCAGAAGAATTAAAAGAACAAGTAGAAATTTTAGAAAGCAAAGGTCACAAAAGATTAATACTTGTTTATGGTGAGCATACTTGCTATGATGCTGATTTTATTGCCGAAACTATAAATATAGTATATGAAACTAAAAAAGATAAAGGTGAAATAAGAAGAGTAAATATAAATGCAGCCCCTATGGATGTAGAAGGCTATAAAAAATTAAAAGAAGCAGGAATAGGTACATTCCAAATATTTCAAGAAACTTATAATCATGATATATACAAAAAACTACATCCTCAAAATACCATTAAAGGAGATTATTCTTGGAGATTGTATGGATTAGATAGAGCTATGGAAGCTGGAATTGACGATGTGGGAATTGGAGCACTATTTGGTCTATATTACTGGAAATTTGAAGTTATGGGATTATTATTCCACACAATCCATCTAGAAGAAACCTTTGGAGTAGGACCTCATACCATATCATTTCCAAGAATAGAACCCGCTATAAACACAGAATTCTACGACCAAACAAAATACAAAGTATCCGATGAAGACTTTAAAAAAATAATATCTATAATTCGTCTTTCAGTACCATATACTGGTATGATATTAACTGCTAGAGAAAGTCCCGAAGTTAGAAAAGAGATGATTCCTCTTGGAATATCTCAAATAGATGCTGGCTCAAGAATTGGAATTGGTGGATATAAAAAAGATGACTATATACCTGAAAAAGAACAGTTTCAACTTGGGGATATGCGTTCTTTAGATGAAGTAATAAAGGAAATGTGCGATTTTGGATATTTAACATCCTTCTGTACTGCCTGCTATAGATCTGGTAGAACTGGAGATGAGTTCATGGATATAGCAAAACCAGGAAATATTCAAAACTTCTGTATACCTAATGGAATATTAACCTTTAAAGAATATTTATTAGACTATGCTTCAGAAGAAACAAGAAAAGCTGGAGAAAAATTAATTGAATGTGAACTTGAAAAAATAGAAAATACAAATCCTGAAAAGAAAAAAATGATTGAAGAAAAATTAAAATTAATAGATGAGGGTAAAAGGGATGTTTATGTATAAACCTACAATATCCATATATGGAAAGAGGAATGCTGGAAAATCTTCACTACTAAATGCCATAACAGAACAAGAAGTTTCCATTGTAAGCTCCATAGAAGGAACTACTACAGATCCTGTTAAAAAATCTATGGAATTGACTCCAGTAGGACCTGTTGTATTTATAGATACAGCAGGTATTGATGATAAAGGAGAACTAGGTAATTTAAGAATTAAAAAAAGCCTAGATACTGCAAGGAGAACTAATATAGCAATATATGTAATGGATATATTGGATATTGACAAAGAATATCTAAACAATATGGAAATATTATTTAAAAAATATAATATACCATATATTTTAGTCATAAATAAAATAGATATGGTAGATGAAAATTATATAGATAAATTAAAATTGGAATATCCCCATGGCATATTTGTATCATCTACTAAAAGAATAAATATAGATAAATTAAAACAAGAATTAATAAAAAAGATAGAAGAAGTAGAAGCTGATCCTCCCATCGTTGGAGATTTAGTTCCTTATAATGGAAAAGTTATACTTGTTGTACCAATAGACAAACAAGCACCTAAAGGAAGGCTTATACTTCCTCAAGTTCAAGTAATAAGGGATTGTATAGATAATGGAATAAAATGCTATGTATTAAGAGATACAGAACTTAAAAGTGGATTAGAAGATTTAGAAGATGTAGATTTAGTTATAACAGATTCACAGATATTTAAAAAAGTAGATAAAATAGTACCTAAAGATATAAAATTGACTTCTTTTTCAATCTTATTTGCTAGACACAAAGGTGATTTAAAAAAATTGGTAGATGGTGTAAAAACTATAAATACATTAAAAAATAACGACAATATACTTATAGCTGAAAACTGTACCCATAATACTACTCACGAAGACATAGGGAGAGTAAAAATTCCCACTCTCCTTCAGAAAAAAACAGGCAAAAAATTAAATTTCCATTTCAAAACTGGATATGATTTTAGTGAAAATCTAGAAAAATATAGTTTAGTAATTCACTGTGGTGGATGTATGGTAAATAGAAAGGAAATACAAAGTAGAATTATGTTATGTAATGAAAAACAAGTTCCAATCACCAACTATGGGGTACTTCTTGCTTATTTAAATGATATATTAGATAGAACTTTAGAAATATTTGATTATTAGTTTTATAAACAATTTTATAAATATATTTTTGTTTACAATTAAGATAAAGGAATATTATTATATATTCTATGATTCCCTATATTTTTAGTTATTCATTATTGATATATCATAGCTTACTTATGTCTATTAAGGGTAGTTATATATTATAATACAATATTGGAGGAATTAAATATGGAAGAAATAAAAAATTTTATTAAAACTAATATAGAAAAATATATGTTCAATGGAGCGGTGATTGGTATAAGTGGCGGACTTGACTCAGCTGTAGTGGGAAAGCTTTTAGTAGACTCCATAGGTAGAGACAAAGTATATGGTCTAATACTTCCTGAAAGGGATTCAAGCCCTGAAACTGTAGATGATGCTAAACTAGTATGTGATTATTTGGGAATAGAATATAAAATAATAAATATAACTGGAATATTGAGAAAACTAGGAATATATTCTTTAAAACCTCCTGCCTTCCCTTTTCCAAAGTCAGTCCAAAGTATATATTCTAGAAATATATGGAGAAAAGAAAAAAATCCATTCATCCAAGATTTAACTACTCAAGGAGATGAAAAATTTCTAGAAGCCTTAGCTTATTATCGTACTAAGCCAAGAATAAGGTCTACTGTATTATACTTTGAAGCAGAAAAAATAAACTATGCTGTAATTGGTTGCATCAATAAAACTGAATATACTATAGGTTTTTATACTAAATGGGGAGATGAAGCATGTGATATTGAACCTATACGCCATCTATATAAAACTGAGGTACTTGAGTTAGCTAAAAAATTAAACATACCTCAAAAGATAATTGATAAAAAACCTAGTCCAGATATAGCTCCTGGAATTACTGATGAATTTGCACTAGGAATAGACTATGCTGAACTAGATAGAATACTTATGAAAATAGAAAGAAAAGAGGATTTGTCTTCTGAGAATGAAGATAGCGTAGAAAAAATTAAAGAAATGTTAAAATTTAAAGATTTTAGAGAAGCTAAACAATTACATTTATAAAATTAAAAAATAATAAGCTGAGGAATAATTCTCAGCTTATTTCTTACCACAGCACTTTTTATATTTTTTCCCACTCCCACAAGGGCAAGGATCATTCGGACTAATTTTTTTCTTTGTCTTAATATCTATTATATTAGTGTTACCAGATTCTAAATTAGCATTATAATTTGATACTTCTTCAGGAGTAAATCCTTTTAATATCCACATTCTAGTATTATTATTAATATCCATAAGCATTTGTCCCATAGTTTGTAATTCCTTTATAGTATCTATTTCAAATATAGATTGCATTTCTTCAATTATATCTTCAAATGTAAAATCTTTGTTTATAATAAAATAAATTAATCTTAAAATTTCATCCATTTCTTCATCATCAATATCATATAATGACTTTATATATTGAGAAAATTTCGCAGTTTGAGGAGTTTTATATACAAAATCCTCTTTTGCTGCATCCAATAATTCCTCTTTTTTAAAAGGGTAATATGGTATATTTGCTCTTAAATTTTGTTCTTCAATAATTCGATTTTCATCTATAATTAATATGTTTTTAAAGCCAAATTGAGTCTTCTCTATATATCCATGATAATTTATTGCCTCATTTAATATTAATAAAAACTGTAAAATATCACATTCCGTTTCAGTATATTCTTGTATTTTTTCTATCATTGTTTCTACATTCATATATCCATAGTAAAACAACATACCTGTAACGAGCTCTATCCATAAAGTATTTCTATTAACTATTTTTCTATATTCCAAAGTATCATAGGCTTTAAAAACTTCCATTAGCTCTATTGGCATAGCTAATATTTTTTCACCATTTAATAAACCGCTAAATATCAATCCATAGCTCCTTAAATAATATATCTTACTTACATCTATATCTGTATCTGTAACTTTAATATAGCCATTATTCATAATTATTTTCTTTAATAAATTATATCTTTCCTTATCAAATGTATTTAATATGACCTCAATTTTTTTAGGCATAAGCTCAACAAGTCTTTTGGAAAGTTCATCTTTATTTAAAGTACTTAAACCTTTTAAATTTAATTTTTTACGTATACTCGTCATTTCATTTTTAGTAAGGGTATTTATTGCTTTATCCAAAGTTAAAGGTACTTCCAATACATATTTAAATAAGTCTTTCTCTTTGCTTTTTATAAAATCAATTAAACCTTCTTCCATGCTTTCCATAATTTCCAAAATAAGATCTTCAAAATCATTATCACTCATAATCAATTTTCCTTTCATAATAAGGGCTATCTATTTATTGACAGCCCTTATTTAATTCTTTATTTTATCTTAATATATCCCCTAACAAAAATATCATTTAATATATATTATATACTTCTAGTTTGTTCTTTTAACCACTCTTTTTCTTCTTCATTTAAATAAGGAGACAATTTTTCGTATACTTGTTTATGATACTTATTTAGCCATTTTCTTTCTTCTTCTGTTAATAGTTCTACATCTATTCCATCTAAATCTATAGGGCAGTAAGATAAGACTTCAAATTTCATAAATTGTCCTGAATCTGTATTTATATCTTTTTCAATGACAGCTACATTTTCAATCCTAATTCCATGTTTTCCTTCTTTATAAACTCCTGGTTCTACTGTTACAATCATACCTTCTTCTAAAGTTACTGTATTTGGTCTACTAGAAATACTATGAGGACCTTCGTGAACACTTAATAAAAATCCCACTCCATGTCCAGTTCCACATTTATAATCTAAACCTTCTTGCCACAATGGATATCTAGCTAATGTATCTAAGTTGGAACCTGTTGAACCATATAAAAATCTTGCATTGATTAAATTTATATGCCCTTTCAATGTAAGGGTAAAATCTCTTTTTTCTTCTTCTGTTATATTTCCTAATACAATAGTCCTAGTAATATCTGTAGTTCCATCAAAATACTGACCACCAGAATCTACTAAAAACATTTTCTCCTTTTTTAACTTGTAATTTGATTTTCCCTCTTCTGCTTTATAATGCATCATAGCTGCATTTTCTTTATATGCAGCAATAGTATCAAAACTTGGTTCAATAAATCCTTCCTGTTCTTTTCTAAATTCTTCTAATTTTTCTGCAGCAGATACTTCAGTAATCTCCATCTTTCCTACATTTTTATCTAGCCAATACATAAACTTTACTAATGCAACTCCATCTTTAATATAAGCATTTCTCTGATTTTTTATTTCCACATCATTTTTTATAGCTTTTAACTTTGTAGTTATATTTGTACCTTCAATTATTTCACAATCTTCAGGTATCCCCTTGTAAAGCCATCTATTTATCATTGCCGGATCTAAAAATATCTTGCTTCCTTTTTCTATATTTCCCACATACTCTTTTACTTTATTATATTCCTCGATCTCTACTCCATTTTCATTTAAATGTTTCCTAACCTCATCATCTATTTTATCACTATCTACAAATAACCATGCGTTATCCATTGAAATCAATGCATAAGAAATAACTACTGGGTTATTTTTTACATCTCTTCCTCTAATGTTATAAAGCCATGCTATATCATCAAGGCTTCCTATTAAAAAATGAGTAGCTCCTTCTTTGTCCATCTCTTTTCTTACTTCTTCTATCTTCTGTTTAGCAGTTTTACCTGCATATTTTACATCATGAACAAAAACCTTGCTCTTTGGAGGTTCAGGTCTATCAGCCCATAATTCTCCAACTAAATCATATTCATCTACCAATTTAATTCCTTTTTTCCCAAGTTCTTTTTCTAACTTTTCTGCATCTTTTTGAGCATAAGTTTTTCCATCAAATCCTACTGTATCTCCTTCTTTTAAATTATCTTTAAGCCATTCAATATAAGTTGGAAAACCTGGAATACCTATTTTATATAACTTAATCCCGCTATCTTTTAATTCTTTTTCTGCTTGAATAAAGTACCTGCCATCAGTCCAAAGAATTGCCTCATCCTCTGTTACTACCACAGTACCAGCTGAACCTGTAAAACCAGAAATCCATACCCTTGTTTTATAATGATCTGCTAAATACTCTGATTGATGAGGATCAGATGTTGGAATTATGTAAGCTGTAATTCCTCTTTGTTTCATCAATTTTCTTAAATTATTTATCCTTTCTTTTACTTCCATATTAAAACCTCCTATTGATTTAATTATTTTACAATTTTTCTTCTGAAACTACTAATTGATTAGCTAGTACAATACTAGATATACCTGCAGATAACTTTGCCAATATAAAAGGTATAATCATATCTTTAGATATAGTTGTTATGTATCCTAACTGCCCGCCAAAAGTAAAAGCTCCACTAACAGCAAAAGCTGCATTCATAACCTTACCTTTATTATCCATTTTATCATATATTCCAATCATAGGAACACAATTAGCTAAAGAAGTAATTATTCCTAAACAAGAAAATTCATTTATACCCAACTTTTTTGATATATTATTAAGTGGCTTATTCATTATCTTATAAATAAAATGAAAAAAAGGATAAGCACCTGATAATATCACTACTATTTTCCCTATAATTGTTAACCCTTCTTCGAAAAGCATCATATTAGAAATTAATTTTATATTAAATATAAAACCTAATATGCTTATCAAAAGACCAATAGTACTTATTGCTATAATAATTTTCCCAATTATAACAAATACACGAATCATTTTCTGTTGAAATTTTACAAGTCCTATTGCTATTATTATTGCTAAAACTACTACAGGGATTAAATTTATGAATATGTACTTATATTCTAATTTCATAGCTATTCCACCAATTAACATACCTATTGGAATAGTTATTATACCTGCTAATATACCCTTTGCAAAATAAGCGAAGTCTTCTTCAGCTATCATATTTATAGCTATAGGAATAGTAAATGATACTGTTGCTCCCATCATAGATGATAATATTAAACCAGTAAATTTAGCTATATTTTGATCTTTAGCCACTCCAACACTAATAGCATATCCTCCCATATCTATTGCCAATATACTCGATGTAAATACTGAAGGATCTGCATGAGTAATTTTAGATAAATAAGACAATATTGGCATAAGAAATTGTGCAATTGCTGGTGCTAAGCTGATAATCCCTATCATGGAAAGAACTAGTCCTCCCATAGCTTCAAAGCCTTCTTCAAATTTACGACCTAATCCGTACTTATTATTAAGTAGTTTGTCTATGCCTCCGATAATAGAAAATATGACCATAACCCATAAAACTATATCACTCATAAAACACCCCAACTTTAGAATATATTAATAGAATATATTAATAACAATTTTTATTATATTACAAATTAATAATAATGTGAACTACATAATAATATTTATCTAAAAGAAGTCCCTGAAATTTCACGGACCTCTTTTAGATAATTAAATCTTTTAATATACTATCTTTCTATTTTCAATTCAGTAACCATCTTTGGTGAATTAGTTAATGTATCTGCTACTGGGCAAGTTCTATCTATAAATTCAACAAATTTTTCTATATCTTCTTTTGGTGAACTAGATTTAATATATATTTTAGATCTTATTTCTGAAAGACCAATTTTTGCATCTTTATTTTTCCCCATAAACCCATCTGGATCTAAATCACCTTCTACTTCTACTCGAAAATCTTGCAAATCTATTCTATGAGCTTTTGCAAAACATCTTGCTACTATACATTTACAAGCACCAAGTGCACATAAAACTGCTTCTACTGGATTCATCCCCGTATCAGTTCCACCTAATTCTTTTGGTTCATCCAATATAATAGTATGGTCTCTAGCCACACATTCAACTCTCATGCCATCTGTTAATTGGGCAGTACTTTTAAAAACTTCTATAGCCATTTTAAAACCTCCCTATTGCGAATTTTACTTGCAAGTTCAGTATATTATTAATATACAAGTATGTCAATATCTTTAAATTGCCTATAATAAACTCAATGGTATATTTAATATACTTAAAGAACTTTTTTATAATATTTCTTTCAAAAACTGCCCCGTATAGGATTCTTCTACTTTTGCTATTTCTTCTGGTGCTCCAGTGGCTACTACAGTTCCTCCCTTGTCTCCTCCTTCTGGTCCTAAATCAATTATATAATCTGCAGTCTTTATTACATCTAAATTATGTTCTATTACTATTACTGTATTCCCTCCTTCTACTAATTGATTTAATACTTTTATAAGCTTATGAATATCTGCCATATGAAGCCCTGTAGTAGGTTCATCTAATATATATACAGTCTTTCCTGTACTTCTTTTACTTAATTCAGTAGCTAATTTAACCCTTTGAGCTTCTCCGCCTGATAAATCTGTAGAAGATTGCCCTAACTTTATATATCCCAATCCTACATCATACAATGTTTGCAGTTTCCTTTTAATTCTAGGAATATTTTCAAAAAACTCTAGAGCTTCTTCTACAGTCATATCTAATATATCTGCAATTGTTTTTCCTTTATATTTAACCTGTAAAGTCTCTCTGTTATACCTTTTCCCTTTACATACTTCACAAGGAACATATACATCTGGAAGAAAGTGCATTTCTACTTTTAGTATTCCATCTCCCTTACATGCTTCACATCTTCCTCCCTTTACATTAAAGCTAAATCTTCCTTTATCATAACCTCTCATTTTAGCTTCTGGGGTCATTGCAAATACTTCCCTTATATAATCAAACACTCCAGTATAGGTAGCTGGATTAGATCTAGGAGTTCTTCCAATAGGAGATTGGTCTATTACTATTACCTTGTCTAAATGTTCCAACCCCAGTATTTTTTTATGCTTTCCAGGCTTCACTTTAGCTCCATTCAATCTTTGTGCTAAACTTTTATATAGTATTTCATTAACTAAAGTACTTTTCCCTGAACCAGATACTCCTGTTACACAAGTAAACACTCCTAAAGGAATTTTTACATCTATGTTTTTTAAATTATTTTCTTTAGCTCCTTTTATTTCTAACCAATTCCCATTGGGCTTTTTCCTTTCTTTAGGTATTTCTATACTTTTAATGCCAGATAAATATTGACCTGTAATAGATTTTGGATTTTTCTTTATCTCCTCTATGGTACCCTCTGCCACTACATAACCTCCATGAATTCCGGCACCTGGTCCTATATCTACTATATAATCTGCATTATACATAGTACTTTCATCATGTTCTACAACTATTACTGTATTACCTAAATCTGTCAAATCTCTCAATGTTTTTAAAAGTTTTGCATTATCCCTTTGATGTAAACCAATACTTGGTTCATCTAATACATATATTACCCCTACTAAACTAGAACCTATTTGAGTGGCTAACCTAATTCTTTGAGATTCTCCTCCTGATAAAGTTCCTGCACTTCTAGACAAGGTTAGATACTCAAGTCCTACATCCCGTAAAAATGCTAATCTTTCTCTTATCTCTTTTAACACTTGTCGCCCTATTATTTGTTGCTTTTTATCAAGCTTTAAATTTTCAAAAAAATCTATAGCTTGGGTTATAGATAAATCTGTCACTTCTGCTATATTTAATCCATTTATTTTTACTGCTAATACTTCGTCTTTTAATCTTCTACCTTTACATGTAGGACAAGGTATTTCTGCCATATATTCATCAATCCAATTTCTTATATAATCGGAATTTGTCTCTCTATACCTTCTTTCAAGATTTGGAATTACCCCTTCAAATTTCCCTCTATAATTTCTTAAACCATTATAAGGGCTTTTAAATTGGAAGGATATAATCCTATTACTTCCATATAGCAATTCATCTATAAACTCATTAGGTGCATCTTTTAAAGGGGTATCCATATCAAATCCATGCTCTTGTGCTAAAGTCTTAAATATTTGATAATAATAACTGGATTTGTTGGAAGTGTTAAATGGAGCAATGCCTCCCTCATTTATACTTAAATCAGGATTTGGTATTACCAATTCTTGATCGATTTCTTTATGGTATCCAATACCATTACAATTAGGACATGCACCAAATGGAGAATTAAAAGAGAACATTCTAGGAGACATTTCTTCTATTACTACTCCACAATCTGGGCAAGCAAGTTTCTGGCTAAACATCATAGGCTCTCCATCTATTACATCTATCATTACTAATCCATCAGTAAGTTTCAATGCTATTTCTATAGAATCAGTCAATCTCCCTTCTATTCCTTCCTTTACTATTATCCTATCTACTACTATATAAATATCATGCTTTTTATTTTTTTCTAGCTTAATTTCATCTGTTACTTCATACATTTTATCATCTATTATTACTCTTATAAAACCTTCTTTTCTGATATTTTCAAGTACCCTTTGATGTTCACCCTTTTTACCCCTTACTACAGGGGCTAAAACCTGTATTCTAGTTCTTTCTTCTAATTTCATAATACTATCTACCATTTGATCTACTGTTTGGCTAGAAATTTCCTTACCACATTTATAACAATATGGAGTACCTATACGAGCATACAGTAATCTTAAATAATCGTATATTTCAGTCACAGTTCCCACTGTAGACCTAGGATTTCTACTGGTAGTCTTTTGATCTATAGATATAGAAGGAGATAAACCTTCTATATATTCTACATCTGGTTTATCCATCTGCCCTAAAAATTGACGTGCATAACTAGAAAGGCTCTCTACATATCTTCGTTGCCCTTCTGCATATATGGTATCAAAAGCTAAGGAAGACTTTCCTGAACCACTTATTCCAGTAATCACTATGAATTTGTTTCTAGGCAATTCTAAATCTATATTCTTTAAATTATGTTCCTTAGCACCTTTAATTATTATTTTATCATTTACCAATCACTTTTCACCTCTTCTTTTGCAAATAATTTAAAACTATTGTAGTCCTACATCTTGCATCTTTTTCAGTTGGATCATTCTATCTCTAAGTTCTGCTGCTTTTTCAAAATTTAACTCTTCAGCTGCTTTAAGCATAGCAACCCTTAGTGTTTCTATTGTTGCTTCCAATTCTTCTGCCGTAAATACTTCTTCCATGTATTTTTCTTCTTCTTCCAATGCAATAGTGGCTTCTATCACATCTCTTACTCCTTTTGTTATAGTCTTAGGAGTTATGCCATGTTTCTTGTTATATTCATTTTGTATTTTACGTCTTCTATTGGTTTCATCTATTGCTTTTTTCATAGATTTTGTTATAGTATCTGCATACATTATAACTTCACCTGATACATTTCTAGCTGCTCTACCTGTAGTTTGTATTAATGAAGTTTCAGATCTTAAGAAACCTTCCTTATCTGCATCCAATATTGCCACTAAAGATACTTCTGGCAAATCTAATCCTTCCCGTAATAGATTTATACCCACTAGCACATCATATTTCCCTAAACGTAAATCTCTTATAATCTCCATACGTTCTATTGTATCTACATCAGAATGGAGATAAGTTACCTTTATCCCTATTTCTTTAAAATAACTAGTTAAATCTTCAGCCATTTTCTTGGTCAAAGTAGTTACCAATACTCTTTCATTTTTTTCTGATCGTTTTTTAATTTCTCCTACTAAATCGTCTATTTGATTTTTAGTATCCCTCACACTTATCTTTGGATCTAGTAAGCCTGTAGGACGTATAATCTGTTCTACTATCTGTTGAGAATGCTCTAATTCGTAAGGACCAGGCGTTGCAGATACAAATAATATTTGATTTATGTGTTCTTCAAATTCTTCAAATTTTAAAGGTCTATTATCTAAAGCTGAAGGAAGCCTAAATCCATATTCCACTAAATTCATCTTCCTCGATCTATCCCCTTCATACATACCCCTTATTTGAGGTATTGTCACATGAGATTCATCTACAATTATTAAAAAATCTTCAGGAAAATAATCTATTAATGTGTAAGGTCTACTTCCTGGTGCCCTGCCACTTAAATGTCTAGAATAATTTTCTATTCCTTGGCAAAATCCCATCTCCCTCAACATCTCTATATCATATCTGGTTCTCTGTTCCAACCTTTGAGCTTCTAATAATTTTTCCTGAGAACGTAATTCCCTAAGCCTTTCTTCTAATTCCTCTTCAATACTTATAATAGCCCTTTCAATCTTATCTTTAGAAGTAGCATAATGAGAAGCTGGGAATATGGAAACATGATTTCTCAATCCTATAATTTCTCCTGTTAAATAATTAACTTCTACTATTCTATCTATCTCATCTCCAAAAAACTCAACTCTAATAGTATTTTCGCTAGAGGAAGCAGGAAATATCTCTAATACATCTCCTCGTACCCTAAAAGTTCCTCTCACAAAATTTATATCATTTCTAATATATTGAATGTCTATTAATTTTTTTATTATTTCATCTCTATCCTTTACCATACCTGGTCTTAAAGAAATTACCATATTTTCATAATCAATTGGGTCCCCTAATCCATATATGCATGAAACACTAGCTACTATTATAACATCCCTTCTCTCAAATAAAGAAGCAGTAGCTGAATGCCTAAGTTTATCTATTTCTTCATTTATAGAAGCATCTTTTTCAATATAAGTATCTGTTTGAGGTACATATGCCTCTGGTTGATAATAATCATAGTAAGAAACAAAATATTCTACAGCATTTTCAGGGAAAAATTCTTTAAATTCACTGGCCAATTGATAAGCTAATGTTTTATTATGTGCAATTACTAAAGTAGGTCTTTGAACTTTTTCAATTATATTAGCCATAGTAAAAGTTTTTCCTGAACCAGTTACCCCTAATAAGGTTTGATATTTTAAATTATTCATTATGCCATTAGCTAATTTTTCTATAGCTTCTGGCTGATCCCCAGTAGGATTAAAAGTTGAATGAAGTTTAAACTTATTCATAGTACTCACCTCGTTTTGAACGCTTGTTCGCTCCATATAATAATTATATTATATAATATAAAAATGTCAAAAGTTTTTCGCATATAAAAATTTTTAATTGACAATTTAATTTTATATTATAAACTATTAAGGAAGGAGGATTATTTTATGAAAAAAATATTATTCCTTTTTTCAATTATAACATTAATAATAGTATCCACTACTGGTTGTAGTACTAACAAAAAAAATTCTTTTTTATTTACAAAGAATTTAGAAGAAAAACCTCTTAGCTATAAAATTGAAAAAATTGTACTCTCAAAAGGGTTTCAATCAATAGAACCTAATACTGAAATAATAAATAAAGGTAACAATTTGAAAATATTAGTAACTGTAGGTTTAATAGAATGTTCTGGAGTTACTATCGATAAAATAACTCAATCAGGTAACGATATAAATATATATATAGAACGTCTATTGGAGAAGGGTAAAACTCAATTATCCATTCCTCAAATTATGATATCAATAGATGAACCTACAATAGAAAAACTAGATAAGCTAAATTATAATATAATCAATCAAAATTATGAAACAATAACATTAAAATTTAATAAAAACCAAATTTTAAATAAAATATGTTCTCAATATAATATTTCTCCAAATACCATGCCAATAGTAAATTTAATAAAAAGAAACAATCAACTACTTTGGGATATATCTTTTAACAATATATTTGATAAAAAGAACTATAAATCTCCAATAATTAATTTTCATGTTAAAGTGGATGCTAATACTGGTAAAATATTAGATTCTAAAAAAGAAAATATATCAACCTATATAGATAATGGAACCATATTAGATTATGTACCTTCTAATCATCTGCTATATAAACAACAGATTGAAGATGAAGATAATATTTATGAAAAACTCTGGTATTATAATACAGAAAATGGGGAAAAGAAAAAATTATATACCTCAAAGGGTAAAATACAATCGGCAATTTTTAACCCAAATGCTGAATATATTTCATTAATTGAATTAAATGACGATAAAACAGATCTATATGTGATAAATATATTAGATGGAACTGCTTATAAAATAACTGCTGTAGACTGTATATATACTAATTTGATGAAATGGATAAATGAAAATACTCTTTTATTTATAGATAACAGTGGTTCTAAATCTACATTGTTAAGATATGATCTTGAAAAAAATAATACTACTGTACAATTTAATTTGGATATAAGCGTAGAAGATTTTGATGCTTTAGGAGATAATTTCCTATTTATTAAAAACAATGAAGACGAATCTCTAAATAAAACCATCTATTTCAAAAAAAAGGGAACAGAACTAAAAGAATTAGCTCAAGGATTTAAAGCAAACTTTTTCAACGAAAATTATGTAGTATATCTAAAAAATATTGAAAAAGAAGATAAAAATATTCTCCATGTATATGATATTGAAAAACAACAAGAAGTAAATAACTTGCTAGATTATGATATTGGTAATTACTTTAAACTTGATGAAGAAAACTTAATGTTAATTGAAAAAAATAATGGTCACAATAACTTTGCACTGAATAAATATAATATAGCTAATGGACATATAACTCCTATCGCAGATATAAATAGCAGTAAAATATTCTTTGATCCTTATAATGAAAGGTGTTATATAAGTTTAACACCTCCTGACGATATTGAAAAGGATAATATCATTTATTCAGTAAACATGAGTAATTTAAATATAATAGATAATAAAAATTAGAGGACTTGATATCAAGTCCTCTAATTTTTAAATCGTGCTTTCTTATTTTTAATTTTATCTAACCAATATTTAAAAGGAGTTTGTTTTTCTTCTACTATAATCCCATGTACAGGATATTTAGGCACAACTACCAATCCTAAATTTCTAATTCCTCTTTGATAATCCTTGTACTCTTTTGTAATTAAACCTTTTTCTATATCAAAAACTTCTATCCATATATATTTTGGTCTAAAGAATAAGATTTCTTCCATATCCTCTTTAGAATATATTCTATGCCCATTTATAGATAACAATATATCTCCTGGCTTTAAGCCCATAGTTTCTCCAATACTATTAGGGCAGCTATCTAATATTTTTAATCCATAATCACTAGCCTTAAACAAATACTTCCCACGTTCTTCTTCTCGTTTTCCTATCATTATAGTTATTTCATGACCTATAGGAGCAAATAAAGCTGCAATATATTTAAAAATAGGATAATTTACAGAAAGATTTGCAAATAAAAGAAGTATAATGCTAAATAAAGATAACCGTCCTGCAGTTTTTACAGTTTTTTTCTCAGGATAAGTGGTAAGTGCATAATCTCCATAGCCTAATATAGCTATAACAATTGCAGGATATATATAACTATTATTTATAAATACATTAAATGGAAGAGGCCAAAATCTATTCATCATAAAGCCTCCAACTATCTCTCCTTTTCTCTCTACAAATATGGGAATTTTGCTCCGTTTCCCATCTAACAAGATTAAAAAGCTTTCCACTAAATGTAGTACTCCAACTATAAACATAATACCTGATACATTTATATTTCCATATCCAATCACAAGACTTATTAGCGAAATAATCCCACCAGCATAGGAAAAGCAAATAAATCGTGAATCAATCAAAGAAAGTATTATGGCTAAAGGCAACATCAAATAGAAATCCTTTGGATTAATAGTAATACCTGAAAGAATTAATATTACACTCCCTAATATACCACCTATTAATCCAAATATTAAAGATATTAAAGTATTATACAAGGGAGATTTTCTATTCTCCCCTAAAATATTTCTTTCAATATTACTTATCTTTCTATATTGGAAATATATTATCCCAACTACAACCCAAAAAAAAGGAGATTTTAAAATGCTAAGTATATTACTTAATGAATAATATATTACTTGAAAAATAATATCCATAATAAATTCTCCTTAGCTTTCATATTATTGAATCATGTCTTTCATTTTCTCAATGGCTACTTTAAGTTGCGTATCCTTCTCTAAATTTTCTATCCCAATCTCATCCACACCTTCTGGTAAATCAACAACTATATTTGGCTCTATTCCTACACCATGTATACTAGTGCCATTGGGAGTAAAATATTCTGATACTGTTAATTTAAATCCAGAGCCATCAGATAATTGTTTAATTCTTTGAACTATTCCCTTACCAAAAGTTTTATTTCCAACAAGTATACCTCTGTTTCTATCCTTAATAGCTCCAGCTAATATTTCTGAAGCACTTGCACTTCCTTCATTCACTAATACCACTAAAGGTAAATCTACATGTTTCGCTGAAGATTTTTCATAAGTTCTTTCTCCATTTCTAGTTTCAGTATATACAACTATCCCTTCATCTAAAAATTCGTCAGCAATATCCACACAAACATCTAATAAACCTCCAGGATTATTTCTTAAATCCAATATAATCCCAGAAATCTTTTTATCCATAAGAGTTTTTAATTCCTTCTTAAAATCTTCATAAGTTAATTCATCAAAAGATGTAATCCTTATATAGCCAATATTATCTTCTAATATATCTGATTTTACAGTAACTAGCCTTATTTCTTCTCTTACTATTTCCATATCAATATATTCATTTTTCCCATCTTTATCTTTCCTTAATATAGTGATATTTACCTTTGTATTTGGCTTCCCCTTCATAAGCTTTGTTGCTTTATCCATATTATCTGCTGTAAACTCTTTACCTTCTACTTTAATTATCTTATCCCCTGTTTTAAGTCCTGCTCGTTCTCCTGGAGTACCTTCAATAGGAGCTACTACTGTTATCAAATTATCTTCTCCTGGAGTTATTATTACTCCTATGCCCCCATATACTCCTTTAGTATGTTCTGTAAAATCTTTAAATTCTTCTTTAGTCATATATACAGAATAAGGATCTTCTAACGCCTGAAACATTCCTTTTAATTGACCTTCCATTAAATTTTCTTCATCTACTTCTCTTAGAAAATAATTTTTAACATAAGATTCTAGACTCATAGCTTTAGAATATTTTTTATAAGAAGATATAAGTTGTTCATATTCCCCTTTTGGAATAATAACCTTATCTTTTTGCTTTATAGCTACCTTGTTAGTAAGACTAAAAGTAACTATATTAGTTACTAGTAATAATATAACTGTTATAGTTATAACTCTTTTTTTAGACATACTTTTCACCTCTTTTATTATGAATCATGTATTCTATTGTATTATTTTTACCTAAACATTATACCATATCACTATATGAAAAAAAGGGGAATTTATTCCCCTTTTAACCATGGTATTGGATCTACATAGGAACCATTTTTCCTAACTTCAAAATGCACATGCGGTCCTGTAGAAAATCCTGTACTTCCCACTTTAGCTATAGTGCTACCCTTAGATACTTGGGCTCCTTCGCCTACAACTAAAGAGGAATTATGACCATATAAAGTTACTATTCCACCACCATGATCTATCATTATAGCATTACCATATCCTCCTAAAGTTCCTGCATATATAACTGTACCATCCGCTGCAGCAATTACTGGAGTTCCTATAGGTGCAGGAATATCTATTCCCGTATGTAATTTTTTTACTTTAAATATTGGATGTATTCTATACCCAAAAGGTGAAGAAATCTTTGTGTGCCCAGGTACTGGCCAATTCATAGCTCCACCTGAATAAGGTCCTTCTACTCTTTGTAATTTTACTATTTGTGATTCAATATCTTTTGCCAATTTATTTAATTCATCATACTGTTCTTCTGCCGCTTCTAAATCTTTTTCCAATTGTGACATTAGAATTTCCTTAGATCTTGATGCACTCTGTAAATCTGCCTTTCTTGCACTTAGTTTTGATTTAGCTGCTTCAACAGAAGCCCTTTGAGCTTGTAATTCTACTTTTTTCTTTTCTATAATATCCCTTTGTTCTTTCATATATTTTAACAACTCTACATCGTGATTAGCAATAGATTGAATCATCTGTTTTCGAGATAAAAAATCACGTATATCTGCCGATGCTAATAAAACTTCCAAATAACCTACATTCCCATTCTTATACATAACCCTTAAACGAGAATTAAATGCATCTTGTTTATCTTCTATTTTAGCTTCTGCGTCCTCTAACTCTTTAATGGTTGTATCAATGTTTTGGTTCAACTTGTCCAATTCTTGTTCAACAATTTCTAATTCCTTAGCTGCCTCTTCCATTTCTTTATCCAACTGTTCTATTTGTGATTGTATATCTTTAGTTTTACCTTGTAAATCATTTATTTCTTTTTTCTTTCTATTAATTTCTTGAATTGTAGTTTTTTGTTTTTTCTTTAAACTATTTAAATTATTATCTGCAAATACTATAGCATAATTGAAAATAAGCACCAAAGCTAACAGCAGATATATAACTTTCTTATTTCTATGCATAAATATCCTTCCCCCTTTAAGCATTTAAAAATCTCTTTAGGGATAGTAAACTTCCTAATGCTCCAATCCCCATTCCAATTGCTATAAATATGATAGAAATATCCTTCATCAATGCAATTGGTGGAACTAAATATACAGTAAATAATACATATAATTTATCATTTACTGCATTGAAAAAGTATCTATAACCATAATTTACTATTAAAATAGATAAAAAGGCTCCTGCTAAACCAAATAATACACCTTCTATTATAAATGGTCCTCTTATATATCCATTAGTAGCTCCTACATACTTCATTATATTAATTTCTCTTTCTCTTGCTGTGACTGTAATCTTTATGGTATTTGATATTATAAATATAGATACTAATATAAGAATAGCAGTTATTATCAAACCTCCTCCTCTAACATATTTAGCCAACAATACTAATTTTTCTATAACATCTTGATAGTATTTAACTTCGTCTATACCTTCTAATTCCTTAATCTTATTGACTACTGAATCTGCATATTCTATTCCTTTAAGTTTTACTATAAAAGAGTTTTGCAATGGATTGGTTTCTAATCCTTCTAATAGATATGCATTTTCTCCCCAGTCTTCTTTCATTATCTCCATAGCTTGTTCTTTAGATTGATATATAACTGAAAGTACTCCTTCATTTGCTTTAGCTTGTTCTTCAATATAATCTAGCTGTTCATCAGTAATATCATCCTCCAAAAATATTTGTATCTCGTCAAATTTATTTTTAATTTCTATTACAACATTATTAATACTCAATACCATTATAAGTACTATTCCAAGTATAATCAACACAGCAGTAATCGAGCCAACAGAAGCTAGTCCCATTCCTCGATTACGCCACATACCTTGGAATCCTTGCTTTATCATATTTTTAAATATGCGAAATTTCATGCTCATACACACCCTTCTCCTCGTCTCTTACTATTTTCCCTGATTCAATAGCAATTACACGTTTTTTCATAACATCTACTATATCCTTTGCATGGGTTGCCATGAGTACTGTAGTTCCTCTCCTGTTTATATCTCTTAGAACCTCCATTATCCCCCAAGCAGTTTCTGGATCTAAATTTCCTGTAGGCTCATCTGCAATTAATATTGGAGGACTATTAACTATTGCTCTAGCTATAGCTACTCTTTGATGCTCCCCACCTGATAATTCATCAGGGTAGCAATACGCCTTTCTACTTAAATCTACCATGCTTAACACCATAGGTACGTTCCTTCTTATTTCTTTTGGATGCGCACCTACTATCTCCATAGCAAAAGCTATATTCTCATATACAGTTTTATTGGGCAATAATCTAAAATCTTGAAATACTACCCCAACTTTTCTCCTTATATAAGGGATCTTTCTATTTTTAACTTTAGTAATATCCGTATCACCTAAATATATTTTTCCTTCCGTTGGATCCTCTTCTTTAAGTATTAGTTTTATAATTGTTGATTTACCTGCTCCACTAGGACCTACTAAAAATACAAATTCTCCTTTTTTTATTGATAAATTAACATTAGATAATGCTTTTGCACCATTTTTATATTCTTTGCTTACATTGATAAACTGAATCAACTGTTTTCACCTCATTAGTATAAGAATAATCATCAATCTTATATCTCATGTATAAAATTATATCATAACTATTATAAAATTCTATTTTTATTTTTAAAATCCTCTTTTAAAAACTTTTTATTATATCCATTTTAATAATATATTATAATATAAAATGGGTAATAAATGAATAGTAAATTATGGTAAAACTGGACTAAAAAATAAAATACTTAAACAATTCCTATTAATTTTCCATAAAAATGATATAATATTAAAGGGTAATATAATTTTATAGGAGGAATTTTAATGGTAAGAACCGTTGGAACTACAGCAAGAGGTATAAGAGCACCAATAATAAAAAAAGGTGACGATTTAATCAATATAGTAATGGATTGCGTTTTAAATGCTGCTAAACAAGAAGGTTTCGAACTTGAAAATAAAGATATAATAGGCATTACTGAGTCTTTAGTAGCTAGGGCACAAGGAAACTATGCAACTGTAGATGATATAGCTAAAGACATATCTCAAAAATTTGATGGTGATATAGGTGTAGTATTCCCTATACTTAGTCGAAATAGATTTGCCATCATATTAAAAGGAATAGCTTTAACTGGTAAAAAAATTCATCTATTTCTTAAATATCCTTGTGATGAAGTAGGAAATCAACTAATGGATATAGATAAAATGGAGGAACTAGGAATTAATCCTTATACTGATATGCTAACAGAAAAAGAGTATAGAAAACTATTTGGCGAAAAAGTAGTCCATCCATTCACTGGAATAGATTATGTAAAAACATACAAAGATTTAGCAATTAATAATAATATAGAAATTTATCTATCAAATAACCCTAGTGACATACTAAATTATGTAGATGATGTTTTAGTTGCTAATATTCACGATAGAGAGCGAACTAAAAAAATTCTAAAAAAAGCTGGAGCAAGAAAAGTATATGGACTAGATGATATATTAACTCAACCCATAAATGGTAGTGGATACAATCCAGAATATGGGCTATTAGGTTCTAATCTAGCCTCAGAAAATGAAGTTAAACTGTTTCCAAGAGATTCTCAATATTATGTAGAAGAAATCCAAAAAAATATGTGGGAAAAACTAGGCAAAAAAATAGAAGTCTTAATATATGGAGATGGAGCTTTTAAAGATCCTGTAGGGAAAATATGGGAACTAGCTGACCCTACAGTATCCCCAGGCTATACTTCTGGTCTTGAAGGAACTCCTAATGAAATTAAATTAAAATATTTAGCTGATACAGAACTTAAGAATTTAGATGAAAAGAAAGCTCAAGAAATTATAAAAAATAAGATAAGTAATAAAGATAATAATCTAATAGGAAAAGAGGAATCCATGGGTACAACTCCTAGACGTTTAATCGATTTATTAGGTAGCCTATGTGATTTAGTAAGCGGTAGCGGTGATAAGGGAACCCCCATAGTACTTATACAAGGATATTTTGATAATTATGCTACAGAATAAAATGGGACGGAGATTAAATCCGTCCTATTTCTTATCTAAGGAAATTCTTTTTTGTTTAAATTGATTATCTATATATTTACTTACCAAAGATTTTACAACTGCAGCAATTGGTACTGCAAATAACATTCCCCAAACTCCAAAAAATCCGCCACCAATTATTATAGATAGTATAATCCAAAATGGTTTCAACCCCACTTGTATTCCAAGTATTTTAGGTCCTAAATAAAGTCCATCAAATTGTTGTAATAAAAATATAAATATCATAATTAACAAAGCTTTAAAAGGACTATAAAATAAAGTTATTATAATTGAAGGAATTGCACCAATAAATGGCCCAAAATAAGGAATCATATTGGTAATTCCTACTATTAAACTAATCAGCAATGCATAATGTACTCTCATTATGGAACAGCCTATAAAACACAATATTCCTATTATCAATGAATCTATCATTTTTCCTACAAAAAATTTAGAAAAAGCTTTTTGAGTTTCATCAAATATTTCTAATACCCTTGCTGCTTGTTTTATAGGAAAAACAGCATAAATTAACTTTTTAATATTTCTAACAAAATATTCTTTATCTTTTAATATATATATTGAAATAATAGAACCTAATATAAAATTAATTAAATTAGAAGTCCATGATAATAATTGAGATACTGTCTTGTTTAATATAGGAGTAATACTTTCACCTAATTTTAAAAATACATTATCTATTTCTGTTTTTATATTATCTAGAATTCCATAACTATCTATTCCTTTAAGATAATCAGGAGTCTTAGATAGCCATTCTTCTGTCTTAGCTGCATAATAAGGCAATTCTCTAGTTAAATTTTTAATACTATCTACTACTTTAGGAGTTATTATTGTAATAAAAAGCACAATTGTGCCATAAAATATTAAATATATTATGAGTATATTTACCCACCGCTTTAATTTAAAATTTTTTTCTAATATTTTTAGTAAAGTATTTAAGAAAAAAGCTATTATAAATGCCCATAAAAATGGCTTAGATACCTTTACTATAGTTTCAATAAGTTGCGTACTATCAATTGCTTTCCATATTAAAAGGGAAATAATCAACAATATAAAAAATTTTAAATAATTAAATCTTTTTTCTATTTTTTATGCCTCCCTCTATAATTTAAATTTATTTATAAATTAAAAAATATTATTCTAGCATGTTTTTATCAACGTATCATTCATATTCTTTACTTATCTTAGAATAGTACTCCAATTTTTGTTGAACTAAAAAATTAATTGTATCGGCTTTCTCTCCTGTAAGTATTTCTATACCTTCATCTATAGTTTTCACTGCATATATTTTAAACAAATTTTTCTCCACTGCTTCAATAACTTCATCCTCTAACATTAAATTTTGTATATTCCTATAAGGAATAATTACCCCTTGTTTTCCTGTTAATCCTTTCAGTTTACACACTTTATAAAATCCTTCTATTTTTTCATTTACTCCTCCTATAGGCTGTATTTCCCCTTTTTGATTTACAGATCCAGTAACGGCAATATACTGCTTAATAGGCTTTTCTGAAAGACTTGATAATAGAGCATATAATTCTGTACTAGAAGCACTATCTCCATCTATTCCTCCATAAGATTGCTCAAATGTAATACTAGCAGTTAAAGATAAAGGATTATCTTTGGCATATTTTTCCCCTAAATATCCACTTAATATTAAAACTCCTTTATCATATATACTTCCAGATTGCTCTACTTCCCTTTCTATATTTATTATATCTCCTTTCCCTGCATAGGTATTTACAGTTATTTTGCTTGGTCTTCCAAACATATATTGCCCCGAATCTATTACAGATAATCCATTTATTTCTCCTACTTTCTCTCCATCTATATCTATTAATATATAATCTTTCTCTATTAACTCCATAAGTTTTTCTTCATAAGCATCATTACGATACCTTTTCTTTTTTATTGCTTTATCTACATCCTTTTTAGTAATTATATCTCCATTTCTCTTACTTGCCCATTCATCTGCTTCATATAAAATTTCTACTAGCTCGCTAAATTTAGCTGTTAATTTTTCTTGGTGCTCAGCAATACGACTACTCTGCTCAATAATAGCAGCTAAAGCAGTTTTATCAAAAGGCTTTAATTGTTCTTCCTTGCACTGATAAGCTACAAAAGAACCTATCTTTTTAATATTTTCTTCATTTCTATCCATTTCAATATCAAAATCTGCTCTGATTCTAAATAATTTTTTAAAATCATCATCATAATTATATAATAGTTGATACATCATATAATCTCCAATTATTATTACCTTTACATCTAAAGGGATAGGTTCAGGTCTTAATGTTTCTGAAATAACATTTAAGCCAGTAATATTTTCAACCACTATCTTTTCAGTAATTAATGCTCTTTTTAAACCTTCCCAAGAATAACTACTCTGTAAAATATCCTTTACTTGAATTATTATATATCCTCCATTGGCTTCATGTAAAGAGCCTGCTCTTATCTTGGTATGATCTGTCCTAAGACCTCCTAGCTCATTTACATATTCTATTTTTCCAAATAGATTATAATAAGTAGGGTTCATTTCTTTTATAACAGGGGCTTCCTCTTTATCTGTATTATCAACAAATAGATTTACTTCATATCTTTTCATAAAATCTTCTTTTCTATTTCCTATCATAAATATATTTTCTATCGGGTTTTTGCTATCCTCTGTTATAAACATATTATAATTATTTTTAATATCATTTTTCATATCTTTCAAATATTCATATATAGAAAGATTATCCTCATATTTTTTTATTAAAGAATCCATGTGCATAGTTAATACCTGAGAAACTTTACTTTCTTGCAAGCCAGTTATAGCCTCTACTAATCCCTTTTCTACTTCTTTAATTTTATTTATATAATCAAAGGATTTTTGACTTAATTGATTCGATAATTTCATCAATTCTTCAATTTCTTCTTCCGATAATTCATTCAATTCTTGCTCTGTTATAGGTCTTCCATTTTTTAAAGGTATGCTAAGTATTCCTCTTTCTGTCTGTTTAAATACAAAATTATATTCCTTAGCCATATTATTTAACTCGCTTAATATATCCTGTGCTTTTTTCTGATAAGCATTATATATTAAATTTTTACTATTTTCATATTCCTTAGATGTTAAAGCTTTATAAATTTCTTCCTCTATATTTATTATTATATTTTCAATCTCTTTTTTAAATACTTTCCCCTGACCCCTTTCTAAACTAACTGCTTTAGGAGATTTAGGATCCTTAAAATTGTATACATAACACCAATCCTTTGGAGGAACCTTTTTGGATGCAAATTCTTTAGCAACTAAGTAGGAATAGCTATTTCTTCCAGTACCTATAAGTCCAGAAACAAATATATTATACCCCTTTTTAGGTATGGATAAGCCATATTTTAATGCTTCCATAGCTCTTTTTTGCCCTATTAATTCCCTAGATACAGAAAGCTTTTCCGTTGTATCATATTTAAATATATCTGGATTACATCTATTTTTAAGTTTATCTAAAGGCACTAAATAATTTTCTGCCATGCTAAACACCTCCCATAAAATATTGTATTAAACCGTTTTATTTTATACTATATTATCAGATATACATGATATATTCTAGTATTTATTAAGTATTTATTAATTTACAGTTACTTATTTGATAAAAAAAGAGAAGCTATACTTCTCTATAAACTTAATTCTCATATTCAATTTCTAATTTTATATTCTCTGGCATTTCTTTTAAATCTGTCTTTGCAATTACAAAAGGATAAGTAAAATTTTGAGTAACAATATCGTTAACATCTGGATCTTTAAATTTAGCATATACAATTAAATCAAATTGATCTTTATTTTTTTGTTCTTTTACTATTTTATCTATTTCTACACTATATCCTCCGGTGTTTTTTTCTCCTCTAGTCACTATTATATATATTTCATCATCATATCTACAAGCTAGTGCCCTTTCTTCTGTCAAATATTTAGGAAGAACCTCCCTTATTTTTTCTGGAATTTCCGATTTTTCAAGAACCTTATATTTCACCTTAATCTCACCCTTATCCATATATTTGGGAATTAATAAAAAACCTAGTAACACAACTATAATAATCCCAATAATTATATATTTCTTATTCAAATCCATCCCCCCTAAAGGAATACTTATAATATATTATTCTAGTAAGGACGGGTTTATGTACAAAAATATGGTAATAGCACCAACATATTCATTGGTGCTCTAATTATATTCAATAATTATTTATTTAGATAATATTTTTTTAGCCTTTTTTATTATATTTTGTTCATTTAGTCCATATTTTTCTAATAATGATTCTCCATCTCCTGATTCTCCAAAAGTGTCCATTGTACCTATTCGTTCTACATAGGTGGGACTTTCTTGAGAAACTACTTCTGATACTGCACTACCTAAGCCACCAATTATAGTATGTTCTTCTATAGTAACTATTCCCTTAGTTTCTTTAGCTGCCTTTATTATTATATCTTTATCTATAGGTTTAATAGTTGACATATTTATAACTCTTGCAGATATGCCTTCCTCTGCTAATATCTCTGCTGCACTTAAAGCCTTTGCTACCATTACTCCTGTAGCTATTAAAGTTATATCTTCTCCTTCTCTTAACTTTACTCCTTTTCCTATTTCAAATTTATAATCCTCATCAAATATTACTGGTACCTTGCTTCTTCCCAGCCTTATGTATACTGGTCCAATATGTTCTACTGCTTTATATACACATTGTTTCGCCTCTACTGCATCTGCAGGACTTAATACTACCATATTAGGTAAAGATCTCATCAAACTTAAATCCTCTAATGCTTGATGAGTTGCCCCATCTTCCCCTACTGTTAAGCCTGCATGGGTAGCTGCTATTTTTACATTTAATTTAGGATAACAAATGGAAGTTCTAACTATCTCAAAAGCCCTTCCTGTAGCAAATACAGCAAAAGTACTAGCAAATGGAATCTTCCCTGTTGTTGCTAATCCTGCAGCAGTAGCCATTAAATTTTGTTCCGCTATACCTACATTAAAAAATCTATCTGGATAAGCTTTGGCAAAAATGGCTGTCTTAGTAGAACCTGAAAGATCTGCATCTAATACAACTATATCCTTATTTTTCCCACCTAATTCTTTTAATGCCTCTCCATAAGCTTCTCTTGTTGCTATCATATTAGCCATTTATTATCCCTCCTAGTTCCTCTATTGCCTTTTCAGCTTCTTCTTTTGATGGAGCTTTTCCATGCCAACCTACTTGATTTTCCATAAAAGATACGCCCTTGCCTTTTATAGTTTTTGCAATTATTATAGTAGGTTTCCCCTTAGTATTTTTTGCTTCATCTATAGCATTAAATATTTGTTCAAATGAATGCCCATCTATATCTATTACATGCCATCCAAATGCTTTAAATTTATCCCCTATAGGTTCTATATTCATTACATCTTTATTAAATCCATCTATTTGCAATCCATTATGATCTAAAAATACAGTAATATTATCTAATTTATAATGAGATGCAAACATGGCTGCTTCCCATACTATTCCTTCTTGTGCTTCACCATCACCAATTAAAGCATAAACCCTATAATCTTTATTGTCAATTTTCCCTGCTAAAGCCATTCCATTGGCAGCAGCTATACCTTGCCCTAAAGATCCTGTAGTCATATCTATACCTGGAGTACTTTTCATATCTGGATGTCCTTGAAGCATAGAATTTATTCTTCTTAAATTATTTAATTCTTTTTTAGGAAAATATCCTTTCCTTGCTAAAGCTGCATATAATACTGGTGCACCATGCCCTTTAGATAATACAAATCTATCCCTATCTGCCCAATTGGGATTTTTAGGATCTATATTCATTTCTTTAAAGTAGAGAGCTGTTACTATTTCTACAGCTGAAAGAGAACCACCTGGATGTCCAGAACCAGCTTTTTCTAGCATTTTTATAATATCAATTCTTATTTGTCTTGCAGTGTCTTCTAAATCTTTATACATTATATCCCTCCTGTTTCTTTTCCAATTTCTTCAAAACCTTCTCCTAACACTTCAGACACTTCTGTTACCATAATGAAGGCATCTTTATCTATATTGCTTACTATCTCCTTAGCTTTAGCAAATTGAGATCTATTTACTACACAAAGAAGTACATCTCTTTCTTCTTTTGTGTACATACCCTTGCCTTTAAACAAAGTTGCTCCTCTATTTAAATCTTTCATTATCCTTTCGCTTATCTCCTCTGGTTTATTGGTAATTATAAGGAAAGCTTTTAAATACCCTATTCCTTCTAAAATTAAATCAATTACTTTCACAGTAACAAATAAAGCTATTATAGAATACAAAGATGTTTCAACCTTCTTATCTATTATACCAGCAAAAATTACAACTAACATATCTATAACCATCATAAAAGTAGATACACTCAAGGAAGGAAATATTTTATTTAATATAAAACCAATTAAATCCGTACCTCCTGTTGTACCTCCAGCTTTAAACACTATTCCCAATCCAATACCAGAGACCAATCCTCCAAATATAGATGCCAATAATAAATCTGGTGTTACCGCTTGAGGTGGAATTATTTTTAGAAAAAAAGATAATAATGTAGTAGCATACAAAGTTTTCCAACCAAAGTTTTTCCCAAGCATCAAAATCCCAATTATAAATAAAGGAATATTTATTGCTAAATTTGTTAAATATACAGGCACATTAGTAATTTTTTTAAATACTATTGCAAATCCTGTAACACCGCCTGGAGCTATTGTATTTGGTTCTAAAAAGAAAGTTAATCCAATAGCTAACAAAAATACTCCAACTGTTAATCCTACTATAGATACTGTAGTCTTATACCAAATTTTTTCTCTCATTTAACCCCCCCATTATTCAATAACATCTTTAGAGAACAACACATGAATCATAAATTTAGGTAATACTAATTGTCTTTTTATACGAGAAGGTTCTTTGATTAATCTATAAAACCATTCCAAACCTAATTTTTGAAAAATTTCTGGTGCTCTCTTAGTATTCCCTGAAAGCACATCCATAGTGCCTCCATTACCTATTATAATTTTAGATGGAAGTCTCCCTTTATTTTCATATATCCAAATCTCCTGTTTAGGAAAACCTAATCCAACAAATATTATATCTGGTTTTTTTCCACAAATTTCATCTATAATAGCAATTTCCTCTGGATGATCCTTTTCACCTAAATGGCTTCCTTTAAAATAACCATTATGATAGCCTACCACTTTTATATTAGGATATTTTTCTTTGATTTTTTCACTAGCCTTTTTAGCTACTCCTTCTTTCCCTCCTAATAAATATAAGCTATAGCCTCCTCTATTAGCTATTTCAAGAATTTTCATTGACAAATCAAATCCAGTAACCCTTTCCTTTAATGGCTTTTTCTTTATATTGGAAGCATATATAAGCCCTATACCATCTGGAACTATTAAATCTCCAGAATTTACAATATTTCTCAATTTTTTATTTTCTTTACATGCCATTACTATTTCAGTATTTGGGGTATATATAGTCTTTAAACCTTCATCTTTTAAAAAAGCTTCTATTTTATTAGTAGCTTCATCTAAACTTACATTATCCACTCTAACTCCAAATATTTTTATACTCTCCAAATTATCACCTGCTTTTTAAAAGTTCTAAGGCCATATGAGCATTTTTAACTGCTTTTTCTTTCATATATTTATCTATTCTATTGAGTTTGTTTCTTAATTCTTCTCTATTATTCCATACATATTCAATGTTTTCAATTAATTCATCATATTTCATATCTTCTACTTTACACATATAGTTCATATTTATAGACTTTAAAAAACTTTCAATTTTAGGATCATATATAAGACCTACCATTGGAACACATTGACTAGCTGCATATATTAATGAATGAAGTCTCATGGCTATTATAATCTCCAGTTCTCTTATAATGCCCATAATATCCTCTGCACTATGCTTATTAGATAATATATAACAACTATTTGATACTTTATTTAATACATCATAACTAATAGATAAATCTTCTGGATAGTGCATAGGTATTAATACTACATTTACATTATATTTATGTCCAATATAATCTATAGCTTTAACAATATTTTCTACTAAATCACAGGTATTTTTCCATTCTCTAATTGAAATTCCTATCAATGGCTTATCAATTGGTATATTTTCCTCTTCTAGAATATCAAGTACTGTAGCTCTATCTGTAGGCTCTAAACTAAATACTGGATCTGCAGTTACATATATGTTTTCATTTTTAACTCCTAATTCCTTTAAAAATATTTTTGAATCCTGATCTCTTAATGTAATTAAATTCACTTTGTTTAAAATGTTTCTAGTTAAAATTCTATTTATCTTTTTATTAATTGGTCCTATACCATTAGCATATACCATGACAGGTTTATTAAATAGTTTAGCTACTTTCATAAGGGTTACATAATAAAGCAGAGAACGTGTACTGGTAACATCCTGTAGTAGACTTCCACCACCACTTATAAATAAATCACAATCTTTAATAGATTTGATTACACTTTTAACACTAAACCTATTGACAGCATCTATATTATATATTTCCCGTGTACAAGAGGGATTGTTTGATAATGCAATTATATTTACATTTTTTTCAAGCTCTTTTATATCTTTAACTATGGCCTTTAAAATAGCATCATCTCCACTATTATCAAATCCATAATAACCAGAAACTAGTATTTTCTTATTCACAACCATAATTTATTCTCCTTTTTTAACTAATCTCCTTGGATTCATTGGAAATCCGCATAAGAGCTAATATAAGAGCAACTAGTGTCCAGAAAGTAATTATAATTTTAGGAAGATATAAGACACTTTCAACAGCTCCATGAGCCAATAATGCTGATAAACCTGCAAGAACTCCTCCTGCCATAGTTTTTATATATTTATCCTCAGTTTTCATCAATCTTTTAATTGCATATTTATATAATACGAATATAAATATTATAAAAACTATTAACCCTAATACACCCATTTCAGCCATAGTCTGTAGATAAGTATTATGAGAATGATAAGCAGGCATAGTTCTTATATAAGTCTCAAAAGTAGCCTTAAAAGGAATATATCCAAACCCCACACCTATAAGCCAATTATCTCTTATAATTTCCAATGTAATCTTCCATAATCTAATTCTGTATGCATTAGACGAATCCTTTAAACTGCCAATAGTTAAAATCCTATTTATAATATTTTGAGGTAAAAAATATAACCCTAACAAAGCTATCGGAATTATACCCAATAATAATTTTTTCTCAACTAACAAAACAAACATGAATATACCAAAAGCAAATCCAATCCATCCTCCTCTGGATAATGTTAGAACTAAAACTATGGTTAATATTAAACTAGTAATCAAGAATATGCCTTTTTTATGAATTTTTTTCGAATACCAAAATAAGGATAAAGAAATAGGGATAATCATAATCAAATATTCTGCTAAAACATTAGGATTCCCAAATACAGAATATACCCTAGCCTTTACATCTGGATTGCTTGAAACATCTACCCATTTATCTTCCATTTCTACTCCAACCTTATACTGATATAGACCATACAAAGCTACTAATGTAGCAGCAATTACCAAAAGAGTCACAAATTTATTAAAATCTTCTTTTGTTTTTATATTATTAACTATTACAAATACAAATCCTATGGAAGTTAAATGTATGGCTAAGTCTCTAAAACTACCAGAAGGATCTATAGATGTAATAGTCGAAATCAAAATAAGTATTGCATACATTATAATAGGTATATCGACAGGATCTTTTGTCAATGGATTCGTTTCTTTAAATAAATTCTTACATATGTAGATTCCTATTAAAAATATAAAATATATTAGATTTAACATATCTGGAATAAAAGGTAATATAAGTACACCAATATATGTTCCTATTCTTACATCATAAAATGTTAATATTATTCCTATAGCTCCTAATAACAAAAATATAAAATATTTTAATGGCAATTTATAATATATAAAAGAAAATAAAATACCAAAAATTATAGGGAGAATTAATTCTTTTTTCTCTATACGTTCTACCACCATTGATCCACTCCCTCGTCAATAGTAAATATACTTCTAATAAAAGAACAAAAGTAGCTCTCTTTTAGAATAGATTTATAATCTCTAATGCTTAATATTACAATAGAAACAAATATAAATATTAAAGCCATTATATAGGATCTTCCTACATAAAATCCTCTTATAATATTGTTTATTATAATCCCTATACCAAAGGATAGAAAAAATACGCAAAGGTTTACTACTAAATGTATATTATCTTTTAATAAGGAATTAAAAAAATTATATATTATGCTTTTATCATTATTTTTCTCTATTCTTTTTCTTAACTCTGTAAATAAATTATTTATTCCACCAATTATATTACTATATATACGATAAAAAAAGCTTTCCTTTATTAAACTTCTACTAGAAGTAAATAACTTAATCAAATTGGAACCTTTGGATAATTTTTTTATTCCATTGCCTATAAAATTATTAAATTTTTTTAAATTGCTGTATATATAGCATCTTTCTAAAAAATCCCATATATTCATAAATAAATTAACTACTACACTATTGTACATATAAACCACTCCTACTCCTTATTGTACTTCTACTCCTAGTATAGTGCCTAATACTGCTACATTTTTGTTTTTTAGTTTAAATTGAGTTCCAATTCTAATCTGTTCTCCTCCAGCAATTACTACATCTGGATTTTCCTTCACATCTGCCTCTACAGTCATAAGTACTACATACTTTCCTGGAACTTCTGACAATACCCATTTTCCATCTGCATTTTCTGCTGGTTCTTTATAAGGTTCAACTTTTTTATCAACTATTTCACCAATTTTTTCACCTTTATCATAATGGTACAAAGGATCTCCTATAACTATCCCTTCTACAGTAGGAGTTCTAATATCTGCAACTTCTATAGTAATAATAGCTTTCTTAGTTTCTGCTATAGCAGCTGGATTTTTTTTCATACGTTTAACTCCACCACCAATTAATAAAACAAAAATTAGTAATACTATTAAGTCAATTATATTTATTATGCCAAATAATTTTCCTTTTTCATCAACAATCTTCATATAAATTACCTCCTAGATTCCAATATTTGTTTATATATTTTATAGTGCTCTTCAGCCATGTTCTTGGAAGAAAAATTTTCTTTTACACTTTTAAACAAATTTTCTCCCATGGTCTTTATCATTTCTTTGTTTTCCATGAAAAAGATTATTTTTTCAGCTAATGCATTACTATCTCCTACATCTATTAACCAGCCATTATATCCATCTTTTATAAGCTTATTTATACCCCCCACATTAGTGCTTATAATTGTTTTTTTAAGTCTAGCACCTTCTAAAATTACATATGGAAAACTCTCACTAATAGATGTTAATACATTTATATCTATAGCATTGAAAAAAGAATAAGGATCTTTTACATAGCCTAAAAAATGAATATAATCTTCAATTCTCATTTCCTTTACTAAAGATTTAAGCCTTTTTTCTTCACTTCCTGTACCAGCAATCAAAAATATTACATCTTTTCTCTGTTGTAATACCTTGTAAGCTCCTTTAATAAATGTTTCATGATCTTTAACTGCATCTAACCTTGCAATAATTCCAACTATAAGCTTCCCTTCTCCTGAAATATTATATCTTTTTAAAAATTCTTCTTTTGATACATATTCAATTTCACTTTCAAGATCTATCCCGTTATATACGGTAAAAATCTTATCACCTTCAAATCCTCTTGATTCCATCATATCCTTGAATGTATCAGATATAGCTATGTAATAATCAAATTTTTTTAATGCTATAGAATTAAGTGTAGTATACACTATTCTCTTATAAAAATTATCCTTAAAATCCAACTTGTAATCACTATGTATAGTAGTTATCATAGGCTTTTTTATTTTATTTTTTAAAAACATAGCAATAAAATTTGCTCTTGCTCCATGACAATGAATTATGTCATAATCTTTTCTTATTATTTCCTCTTCTAATCTTTTAACTACAGATATATCAGTTCTTTTTTTCTGTTTAAATACTTCAATATCAATACCAGCTTCTAATGCATCATAGTAAAAAATATCCTCTATAAAACAAATTACTTTAGCATCTATTAATTTATTTAATTCCTTTATCAATGAAATAACATGAGTTTTAGCACCTCCTGTGTCTCCGCCACTGATTAAGTGAAGAACTTTCATCATAATAGCTCTTAATTAGAGCTTCCCTCCTTCCATATGGGAATCAATAATACAAGTATTATATCATAATAAGCCTTTCTATCCTATAATAAATTACTATTTTGCTGAAACTTCCCATTTAATATATTTTTTATACCACATACATAATTCTTCTTTAATTCCCTATTTGTCCTAAAGCTAGGCAATAAATTATATCTACTACTCAATTGTCTAAATTGTTCTGGCTTAAAACCTAAATTATATAACATTTTTTCTATTTCAACTATTGTATCTAGATTAGCTCTAACAAATACTTCTGCTCCATACCCTTCGTTAACTATAAATCTTTTTTTCCTGTCTAACATTTCAAATACACTAAAATCCATAGCCCATTGAGAACTAAATACATTATATATATTCCCTTTTTCATTATACAGTTTTTCATCCATAATACTTATACTATTTATTATTTTAGGATCTATAGGACAATTTACTTCATACATGTATATCCTATCAAAACTATTATTACATTTCTCTAAAGCCCTAATAACAGCTCTGGTAGTTTCCACATGATCTGTATGTCCATCTAACAAAAAAGGAGTATATATAATGGTAGGTTCTTCTTTAGATAATAAATTAATTATTTTATCTATTAACTCCTCTTTAGAAGAATCCAATTTTCCATCTATTTCATCTAAAAAATAAATACTATTAAATTTATATATCTCCTTTATCTTTTCTCCTTCCATTCTTCTTGCTTTTACCAATTCTTCTCTAGAAAGATCTGATGTACTTCCACCTCCATCAGTTAAATATACTAATGCCATTGAATTAGATTCTTTTTTATGTTTTAATAATGTAGCTCCAATTCCAATAGTCTCATCATCCACATGAGGAGAAAATACCATAATTTTTTCATCTTTACCAATCATATCATCTATTTTTAAATTTTCATTAGCAACACTATTTTTATAATAATAATAAGTATATATATTATTAATCAATTTTATAGGGTGTTTAAGTATTAATTTAGCTAAATTCTTAACCATAAACTCACATCCTCTATTTAGTTTATTATCTTATCTCATATCTTCCTTTGACTAAAAAAACAGAGTCGTTTAGAGCATAAACTCCTCTTCCATCATCTCTAGGAACTATTAATAAGTGATTAAGAGGCACTTCTTCATCTTTTTTTAAATCTTTCCCAACTGTTAGATCTGATAATCCATCTTTTCCTAAAGCTATTATTTTTGCTTTTCCAGGTCCATTACCTGTTCCACCTCTTAATATAATCTCAGTACCCTCTTTCCCTATAATGGATTGTCCTGCTAATATTTCAACTACTTCAAAATCACTGGGTGAACCATTACTTCCATCAATATTAGATAATTTTTCATCGATATACTCTTTTAATTGATTAATTCGCTTTTCTAAATAACTTAAAGATACTAAAGGATCTTTTTCTGAACCGGGTTCAGAAAAAACTACAATTGAACCTAGCATTAAAAATATTAATACCATAAATACAGTAACTCTTTTAAACTTATTTCTAAACATTTTTCAACCTCCTAAAACATTCCCATGATTATTATATTATCTGCTTTATATTACTAATACCTAGAAATAATCTCCTTTAAAAATTGGAATATCAATTTTGCTAATATCCTGACCTTCTCTTTCAAAAGATAGTATTGTAACTCTATTTTTAAATAATCTATACATAACTGTTTTTTCAGTAGTATAGTTAAACAAAATTGGATATTTTACCTTCGTAAAATGTTTACTATACTCAGGATTAAATCTACCTAATACATAATATATATTGTCTATACGATTAACAAGTAAATAATATACTCCATCTTTTTTATAATAATAATATTTATTTATCGGACACTTTACAAATCTCCACATTAAATAATCATCATCAATGTATTTTGTCTCTTCTTTTAAGTTATTACTACTAATTACCAGTTTCATATAATAATATTTGTTTATCTCCCATCCTAGTTTTAAATTTCCTGGTCTAGAATTTTCATTAGGATAGTTGTATATAAATCCGTCTTTAGTTTTATCAAGAGCAATTAATGTCATCTTAGTAAATATACCCTTACCCCTAAATTCTTTTAGTACTCCAGTATCACAAGGTTGATAACAAGCATATACATCTATATCATTTCTCCAAAAACTACGAATCCCTATAGGTTTATTACCCTTATAAGCTAATACTATGTATGAATCTCCATATATGTCATCTAAATATTTCCATTTAAACCAATCTGTGTCATAATTTAAGTGAAATACTTCATTAAATACATCTATAAAATCTTTTATTTCTCTTTGTGTAAATTCACTACTTACCTTACATACATAATTAATATCTTCTTTCATAGTAAAGCCACCTTCCAATTAAACTAATTCAAATATTCCTTCATTAAATTATACTATATAATAAAAAAATAAGCATGTGAAATATGCTTATTTTTTTATAAATCTATTAAACCTAAACTTATTTTTAAACACTCATCAACTTTATCCATCATCTCATCACTAAATCTGCCAATCTTCTCTCGAAGTCTCTTTTTATCTATAGTTCTAATTTGCTCTAATAATACTACTGAATCTTTAGGTAATCCATATTCAGAAGCATTAATTTCAACATGGGTAGGCAACTTTGCTTTATTTATTTGTGATGTAATAGCTGCAATAATAACAGTAGGACTATATTTATTTCCTATATCATTTTGAATTACAAGAACTGGTCTTACTCCTCCTTGCTCAGAGCCAATTACCGGACTCAGATCAGCATAAAAAACATCTCCTCTTTTTACGATCACACTTTTTCACACCCCGTAAGCCTTGTTTCATAAACGTTTAACTCAGCCATATCCTGTTCTAGCCCTACTTCAGCAAGGGTTGAGTTAATTTTACTCATTTCCACATATCCATCCTTAAGTTGCTTATATACTTGAACTTTATGTTTTTCACGAATATATAGTTTCATAGCTTCTTTTATAAATTCACTCCTATTTTTTTTCTCCATAGCAACTATAAAATCCACTTCTTCAATCAAACTATTTGGTAAACTAACAGTAATCTTCTTAGTCTCAGCCATTATGAATTTGCACCCCCACATAAATGTCCATATAAACAAAGCATAAAACAAATTTGTAAATTACATAATTAATTATATATTCTTTACACTCATTGTGTCAACACTGCCTATTGTTTATTCTATTAATTAATCTAGTAAATAATCTATTATTTTCACTATTTCCCCATTTTTAATGTATACTCTTGGAATCCTTCTTCCTACCATGCAAATTATTTCATAACTAATAGTACCTAATTTATTAGCTATTTCTTCCACAGTAGGATAATCCTTTTCGTATCCAAATAATACTACTTCATCTTCTATATTTATATTCTCCACTTCTGATACATCTAACATACATTGATCCATACATATTTTGCCAACTACTGGTACTCGCTTACCCCTAATAAAAGCTTCTGCTTTGGATGTTAAAAGTCTAGAAAATCCATCAGCATATCCAATAGGAATAGTAGCAATTTGAGATTCCTTATCTGTTGTATATATTCCTCCATAACTAATATGTGTTCCTTTAGGTACCATTTTTACATTTGAAACCTTTGCTTTTAATGTCATAGCTGGTTTGAGTATTACCTTGTCTTTATCAACCTCATCTGAAGGATAATATCCATATAACATTATCCCTGCACGAACCATATCCAAATTATATTGGGGAAGATCTATAATTGCTGCACTATTGGATACATGTTTAGTTGGAATATTAATCCCATTTTTTTCTAGTTCATTAACTACATACATAAACTTTTTAAACTGTGATGTAGTGTATTCCTTATTTTTTTCATCTGCTTTTGCAAAATGAGTGTATATACCTTCTATTTTAAGATTAGGTAATTTAGAAATTTTAATAATTTCCTCTATTGAATTTTTATTTGGTAAAAAACCTATTCTACCCATCCCAGTATCTATTTTTATATGAATTTTAGAATTTTTCCCTAATTTTGTTCCTACATCAGAAAGAGCTTTAGCACTTTCATAATTATATATAGTTTGCTCAATTCCCCATTTTGTAACCAAACGATATTGATATATAGGGGTATATCCTAATATTAATATGGGTGCAAGTATATCAGCCTTTCTCAATTCAATTGCTTCCGATAAAGTTGCTACTGCTAATCTATCTGCACCATTTTCTAAAAATGCTTTAGCAACTTCTACCGAACCGTGACCATAAGCATTTGCTTTAACTACTGCAGTAACCAAAGTATCCTTTTTTGTAATTCTTCTAACTTCCTTAATATTATGGATTAAATTATCTAAATTTATTTCTGCCCACACAGGTCTAATTTCATTTAATTTTTGCATAATATCACTCCTGTTATTAAATGGCATGTTGCATAAATGTTATATTATATATATTCATCTTTTAGAGACAAAATCCTTCTTTTTTACCTTAATTATTATAAAATTCTTCTAAATTCTTTATACTATAAGGAATGTTATTTAATATATCGCTAGCAATCATACCATATTCTCCTTTATCTCTACTAACTAAATCTCCTGCTAAACCATGGCAATAAACACCTAACACTGCTCCTTCATATGGACTCATCCCTTGACCAACAAAACTAGTAATCATACCTGTTAGCACATCACCACTACCAGCTGTAGCCATTCCAGGATTTCCAGTAGAATTAATATATATTTTTTCTTTACCATCAGTCACTACTGTATTAGCCCCTTTCAATACTGTTATTGTATTATATTTATTCGATGTGAATTTAGAATATTCCTCTCGTCCTTTTTGAATATCATTTATGCTTACTCCTAATAGTCTAGATAACTCTCCTGGGTGAGGTGTGATTATAGTAGGACCTTGTCTATAAGATAAAATTGTTGGATCTAAAGAAACCAAATTTATTCCATCTGCATCCAACACTACAGGTTTTTTATATTCCAAAAGTATTTTCCTTATAAGCTCAAGTCTTTGATCATCAACTCCTATTCCTGGTCCTATAGCTATAATATCCATATCCTCTATTATTTCAATTATTTGTCTAAAAGAATTCATAGTAAAGTGTCCAGTTCCATCGTCTTCAACAGGTTTTATTATAGCTTCTGTCAATTTTATAGATAATATTTCCTTTAAACTTTCAGGAATAATAGAATATACCAGTCCACTACCAGTTCTTAAAGAAGCCATGGAAGATAAATAAGCTGCTCCTGTCATGCCCATGCTCCCTGCTATTATTCCAACTCTACCAAAGGTACCTTTATGAGAAGATTTATCTCTTTTGGGTAAGAGCCTTTTTATTTCTTTCGGCACCTGCACTCTTTTATCCTTTCCATAACCTATTGCAAAAGCAATAGCATATTTTTTTTCATGAGATATAGAAAGGTTAATATTATCTATTCCTAATTGACTGCAAACTTTTAAACCTTCATCATATAAATTTATATATGGTTTTTTATTCTCATCATGAAGTATCTCTATATGATGAAAATTAACCTTACCTATTCCTGTGCCTAAAAGTTTGCTTATAGCCTCTTTAGCTGCAAACATACCTGCTATAGTTTGTGGATTATGATTATTTTCTTCAATATATTTTTTTTCAATAAGGGTAAATACTTTTTTATAAAATTTATCCCTTTTATTATTTATAATATTTTCTATTCGATATACATCTACTATATCTACTCCACTACTTAAAATCATATGGGTTCTCCTCTATCCAATATTTGCTTATCTAGTTTTTCCATTTCCTTACTTCCTAACATACCATGTAAAAATGAATAAGTTGCATCTATCCATTCTTCATAATCATGTTTTTCATTTATTAAATCTTTTAATTTTTCTCTTAAAGTTTCCAATTCCTCTGTAACAGCATTTAGCTTTTTCTCTTTGGTTTTCAACTCTCTATAACCATATTCTACCGTCGCTTTTAAAAGTTCAAAATTCATATCTTTCATATCCTGAGGAATGATTTCTAATTGATACATTATATCCTCTAATTCTTTATTTATATCTTCTAGTTTTTGTTTATATTCATCCAATAAAACTATATTTTCCACTTTATGCTCATTATTTATTGTATCAGATATTCCTAAAATCATTTTCATAGCATGCAGTTTTTCTTTTTTAAGTTTTTCTTTTTGCCTTTCCAACTCTTTTTGTTTTTTTACTAACTCCATCAATTCTTCTTTAATATATTGAATATTTTTGTCATTTACATCTCCAAATAATTTTATCCAATTTTCATCTTCTATCAATAAAGGTATTTTATTTTTTTGAATTATATCTTTATCTAGATCAATGTCTTTATAGGTCATCGCATTTCCCCCTTTAATAAATTATACTACAAAAACAATGGGGAATTAATAAGATTATAGTGCTAATTTCATTTATCTACTTATTAAATCTTTTGCTATTCTTTCTGCATTAAACATTATTTTTTCTACATCTAAAGTTTTTATCTCCCTATTTTCCATTATAATTTTCCCGTCTACTATAACAGTATCTACATCAGAGCCTTGTACTGAGTAGGCTAAAGCAGATATTGTATTATGAATTGGATATATATGAGGCTTATCCATATCTATCAGTATTAAATCAGCCTTTTTACCTACTTCTATGGAACCTATCTCACTATCCCAAAGTAATGCCTTAGCTCCATTTATAGTAGCCATCTTTAGAGCTTCTATAGCTGGTACAGATGTTGCATCATTATTAACCGCTTTATTTACAATTGCTGCTAAATGAATCTCCTCAAACATGTTCAAATTGTTATTACTTGAAGAACCATCTGTTCCTAAGGCAACAGATATGCCTTTTTTAAGCATCTTATCTACTGGAGCAAATCCACTAGCAAGTTTTAAATTACTACTTGGATTATTTACTGAACTTACATTCATATTTCTTAATATTTCAATATCTTCATCATCTACATGAACACAATGAGCAGCTATTGTAGGCAATTCAAACAGTCCTAAATCGTATACATGCTTAATAGGTGATTTACCAAATTCATTAAAACTATCTTCAACTTCTTTTTTGGTTTCTGATAAATGTATATGGATACCTGTATTTAATTCTTTAGCTAAATCTATTATTTTTTCTAAATAAGATGGACTACAAGTATATGGTGCATGAGGTGCTACCATTACTTTAATCCTTCCATTTGCTTTCCCATTCCAATTATTGTAAAGTCTCCTTGTATCTTCTAGCTTTTCATCTTCGTTTCCTGACTCTTCTATTATGCCTCGTGTTAATATCCCTCTAACTCCTGCTTCTTCTATGCCTTTCCCCACTTCATCCATGAAAAAATACATATCACAAAATGTTGTGGTTCCACATTGTATCATCTCTATCATACTTAAAAGTGATCCCCAATACACATCCTCTGCTGTAAGGTTTGCTTCTACTGGCCATATTTTCTCAGTTAACCACTCATGTAACGGTAAATCATCTGCATAATTTCTAAGTAAAGACATACCAACATGAGTATGAGCATTTATAAGCCCAGGCATAGCAACTTTGTTTTTCCCATCTATTACTCTAGTAACCTCTATATCGTCTTTCAATTCTCCAATATGGGTTATCTTGTTCTCTTCAATATAGATATTTGTATTTTTTAATACTTCTTTTTTACCATCCATAGGTACTAAGGTTGCATTTTTAATAAGTAGACCCATTCTATCACTCCTTATGTAGTATTATTTAGATAAATTATATCACAAAAAACAACAGTCCTATTAAAAAAACTGTTGTAAAATTTTAGATACATTTTATTTAAATCTTAAATACTTTATCTAGTCTTATTCATCTTTGTATATAAAGATTTTATTTCCCCCTTTGCTTTTAGCATAATATAGTGCTTTATCTGCTCTTTCTATGATTTTTTCAATAGTATCCTTTTTACTTTTTATTTCAGTAATTCCTGCTGAAAATTTAAGATTATCTAAAGTAAAACATCCCTTACTATCACAATGTCCACATTTCTTTTTTCTTTTAAATCGTTCCATTACTAATTTTGCATCTATCTCTCCAGTTTCTGGAAATATAATTATAAATTCATCTCCTCCAAATCTAAATATTAAATCTGTAGACCTTAATGTGCTTTTTAAAGCCTTAATAAAACATTTTAAAATCTGATCCCCAATTAGATGACCAAAATTATCATTTACTTCTTTAAAATTGTCTATGTCTATAAAAGCTATGGAAAATGTTTTTTTATTTCTATTGTATAGTTCCTTTTTTTCACTTGCCCTATTCCAAAAGTGTTCCTTAGTATAAGCTCCAGTTAATCCATCTTCAATGGATAATGTACTATAATCTTTATTCCTGTCTAAAGCCCTATCAATTCTAGCAAAAAGCTCTTCCATATTAATAGGCTTAATTATATAATCATCAGCACCTAATTTAAGCACATTAATTTTAGTTTTTAAATCATCTTTTACTGATATTATAATTATAGGAAGTAATGGATCTATTTCTCTTATCATTTTAGTTACTTCAAAGCCATCAATATTTGGTAATATCATATCTAATACCACTAAAGATACTTTTCTTTCTTTTAATATTTCAATGGTCTGGAGGGGATTGGAGCATACTGTAGCATTATAACCTTCTTCTTCCATACTATTTTCAATTAATTTTAATAATAGTACATCATCATCAATAATTAAAATATCTTTGGCTTCATGTTTATTCAAATTATTAACTTCTTGATCTTCTTGTTTTTTATAATTTTTGTCTAATATCATTTTATTTAAATTTTCAATTTTAGAATAGGTTCTAGCATATAAATTTAATATATTAGAGACTGTATTTTCTTTTTCTTTAGAAATACAAGAAGTGAATTCTTCTAATAAATTATCAAACAAGCCATATTTAAACCCTATATCAACTTCATTTATCATTTGATAAAATTCTTCCATTTTTTTAAGATATTTTTCATCTTCTGTTAGAGAATATTTCATTAGATTATCAAATTGTTTGCTTTTTTCTATCATTATTTTTTGTAAAAACATTTCTTTACTGACCAATTTGGACGTCCTTTCTTAAAATACCTATAACTTAAGATTTTATCAATATAACTATTATATTTCATGATTATTTTTGCTATAAGTAAATGTATTTTTCGATACAAATCCTAATGCTTAAAACAGGATTTATATTTAATTCTATTTAAGAGTTTAAGCCCTTTAATTGCAATATGGAACTTAATAATGATATTTTATCCAACTATTTGTTGTTTGTCAACGATATCTGCGATTATTTGTTGTTTTCTCCTTTTATGACAATCTTTTATTATATAATTTATCTACAAACTTTTTTACTTCCAAAAAGATTATTATTGAAAATATTGGTTAAGATATCTTTTTAAATCAATAATACTTATTTAAAATTTCTTGCTAGGGGTGAGCCCTTTGATAAGCAAAAGATTACGAGAATTAAGGGAAGAAAATCATTTGCTACAAAAAGATATAGCTGAATATTTAAATATTACAACTAGTGCCTACGGATACTATGAACAAGGTAAAAGAAATCCTGATATTGAAACAATAAATAAATTAGCTGATTTTTTTAATGTATCTACAGATTACTTACTAGGCAGAACAAATAAGAAAAGAAATTCTAATATAGATTCAAATAATAAAGAAATAAAGTACGAAACTTACTCAAAAATAGAGGAATTCTTTACAAAAAAACTTATTAATGAAGGTATAATTAAAGAAAATGAACCTATTCCTAATGATGCCATTGAAAAATCTTTTAAATATGGAATGGATGCAGCTATAGAAGTATTAAAACTGGAGAAAAAATTAGATAATATGGATTTTAAAGATGATAAAAATAGAATAAATAAAGAAACTGATAAACTATAGAATCATAGAGTAAATCTGGTAATAACTACCATTTAATTGTTTCAATTTTATAGTTTTCTGCTATAATTTATATATCATATGCTTGGAGGAAAAATTATGAAGAAAATAATTCCCCCTCCTTACTTTTTGCTTTAATGAAGATTTTTTTGCTAAATGTGAATCACACGCCACTTACTCACATTCGTTCGTTGAAGTGGGAGCTTCTTGGTCAATAGCAGTAACCTGCCCAGTTTACCCAAGCGCTAAGGGTAGTTCCTACCCCAATATTACCAAAACTATATGGCTAATTTCAGCAAATTTAAGTATTCCTTTTTCTATATTTTTACTACCTTTCCTTTTCCTTGATAAAACTTTTGTAATTTCTTTAATCTTTTTTAAACTTTTCTTAACCATTTAGGATTTTCAAATACCTCACCTTCGCTTGTTATTGTAAAAATTTTATGTACTGTGCAAAAGTGTTTTTGAGCATTTTCCTTATTTCTTTGTAATACTTAATTTTATTTTCTAGCATCTGATTATAGATAAGTCTAATACATCCAAAACATTTAGCAAAATATTCTTTTTGTAATTCCATGAATTGTTTTTACCAATTCCTTATGCCAATGAAATTGAAATCTATCAACGCTATGTATAATAGCCTTTAAAGGTAAATCTTCCTCCCCCTCAATAATTTCATAGTAATATTTCACAATATCCCCCCGGTTTCCCCATTATCCTTGTTTACTACTTGCTACCCCCTATTAATAAACTCAAACTCTACCTTTTAATAACTTACCTATTTCCCCCAACAAAGTCTCCATATCATCTACATTAGTAGCAATCTTTTCTACAGGGCACATATCCGACTTTTCCCTGTTTTTTATATAAGGACAAATCCTGTCATATGTGTATACTATATTTTCTTCTTCTAGTACTTTTATAGCACCTTCCGATATTAGCTGGGCATATAATTCCTTAGCTCCTATATAGCTGCAAAGCATAGCAGCACCTTTACCTATTACCTTATCTGCAATAGATGTTCCTTTTAATATTCCCTTCTCATTAATAGCCAAAAAATACATGGGTTTTATGCCTTTTTCTTGGCTCTTGTATATTAATTCCCCGTTTTTAACTACTGCTAGAGCTAAATTATCTTCTTCCAAATACTTTTTAGCTAATTCTATATCCTTCATCTAATCAACTCCAATTAATGATTTGCTTTCATATATATTTTTCCTCTTAAATATTATTAAGCTCACTATAAATCTAAACACTAAGTCCAAGCCAAATGCTATCCATATAAAAGTAATGCTTTTATTTAAAACATAAGCTACCAATAAGGATAAAGGTACCCTGATTAACCATAATCCTAATATAGCTACTACCATAGGTATCTTTGAATACCCTGCACCTCTTAAAGCTCCATTTAATACTCCATTTATATTTTGAGGCAATTGAACAATCCCCATAATAAATAGATACATAGCTCCAATTTCAATTACCTGGATATCATTGGTCAACAATCTCATTATTTGAGATGGGAAGATTAAAAGCACTCCTCCTGTAAATATAGTTAGTATGCTAGTCCATTTGATTAACTGTCTTATGTACTTCTTCCCTTGCTCTTTATCCTGAGAACCTATAGCATGGCCTAGAAAAGTAGTAGCTGCCACACCAAATCCAGCTGCTGGCATATAGGAAATGGCTTCTGCTTGTAATCCCAGTTGATATGCAGCGTAGGCAATTTCACCATAAGTTAGTATTGCTTTTGCTAAAAATATCGCTGCTACCTCCCAAAATATAGTTTCGAAAGATGTAGGCAAGCCCACCCTGTATATAGGTATTACCTCCTCTAGCTTAAAGCTAAAGCTAGAGTTGCCTCCCATCTCCTTTAACACACCATGTTTTCCAAATAGGGATTTAAATCCTAATAGTGCAGCTACAAGCTGAGCAATCAATATTCCAAAGGCGGCTCCTTTTAATCCCATAGGCTTAATCCCCAGTTTGCCAAATATAAATATATAGGAAAAGCATATATTAAATATATTCATTATAAAGGCTATTCTCATTGGAGTTCTAGCATCTCCCATTCCCTGAAGGACTCCAGCTACCATAAGGACTATGGCAATAAAAGGTAACCCCCAGGAAATAACCCTTAGATAAAGGGTACCATTTGCTAGCAACTCTGGGCTTGGATCAAATATCTTTAGCAAACTTCCTGCACTCCAGAATAACAACTGTTGAAAGATAATAACCAATATAATTGAAGATAGTAGGGTTTGCTCTACAATCCTCTTTAGCTTATTATAATTTTTTGCTCCATAGGATTGGGCTACAAATACAGATGTACCTGTAGCCACCCCCTTAAATATAGCCCAAATTATGTTAAAAATAATGTTACTTATGCCTACAGCCCCCACTGCTAAAGGGCTAATCCTTCCTACCATCGCCATAGAAACAATTCCTGCAGTCATTTGCAATATATTCTCTAAGGTTATAGGTAATATCATGGAAAGTATTTTTTTTCTTATTATCTTATTCTCGCCATTATTAGTATTTCTTCTCATAAATTATGCTTTCCTCTACACTAAAAACTCTATAGCTTTTAATACTTCCATATAATCCTTAGAAGTAAATCTTATTGTTTTAGGCCCTATTTGCTCTACATTTGGGTAGGAAGATCTCCTATAAGCAATAGCATGTTCTCTATATCTAACCTCCAATTCGAATTCTTCTGGTAACTCTATATTGCAAAGGTATAGGTTTCTTTTTAGGCTTTTTTCTACTCCATTTTTTATAAGATCTATGGCTAACTGAGGATGGATATTTATTGTTGAATTCCCTATTCCCTCTTTTACCGGTATAGTCATAATATGTTCATTTATCCTTTTTGCTTCATCACAAATCCCCAAATCTCCAGACAAAAATACCACTGGTACTTTGAGATAGCTAGCTATGTAGGCGTGGATTAAAAATTCGCTTATAATCTCTCCATTTAGCTTTATATAATCAGCCTGTGTGTTCATGGTATGGGATAATGGATTGGTATTAGTCCCTCCAGATGAATGGTATCCAACAAATATTGCTGCATCAAAGGTTTCATCCAATTCCTGCACCATGGAAAATATATGGCCACTCCATCCCCTGATCAACTTAGTATTTTTAGGTAACAAATTGTGATCTATATTTCTTCCACTGTCGTGGGCATCTTTTATCCATATTTCATCTGCTCCTCCCTTGATAGTCCCTTCACAAGCTGCTTTTACTTCTAAGGTCACCTGATGAGCGAATTCCTTATGATCTGCTCTAGTTTTCTCCGTCTCATCCCAATGGGTAACCCCTGTAACCCCCTCTATATCAGCACTAATATATACTTTCATGCCATCCCTCCTGTTTATATTGTTTCTCATTCTAATTATAACAGGATTTAGAGAATATTTTTAGTTAAAAATCAATTATTATATTTTCTTTGTGAAATATTTGCTATAGTTGTATTTTTTAATCTTTTCACCTTATCTTGATTGATATATAATAAAGAATATAATAATATATAGATATGATATTTAGAAATATTGATTTACTTGTATACTAGGAATTGAAGGGGCTGATACATATGAACAATACAGAACAAAATGAGTTAATAACGGGAAATTTAAAGAGAAACCTTTTAAAGCTTGCCCTTCCAACTATGTTTGGATTTTTATTACAAGCAATATACGATATAGTAGATATGATATGGATAGGCCAGATTTCCCCTTCTGCCGTGGCAGGGGTTACTATTTTTTCTACCATATTTTGGTTAGTTAGTGTCCTTAATGAGATAATAGGTTCAAGCTCCATCTCATTGATTACTCAATCCTATGGGAAAAACGATATGGAAAGGACTAAAAAGGTTGTAGAGCAGACTTTGACTTTCAAAGCACTGGTAGCTATCATAGCTGCTTTAATCTTTTCTATTATCTTAGAGCCCTTACTATCTTTTTTTACTACGGATAAGGAAGTACTTAAAGCTGCACTAGACTATGGATATATTAGAATGTTTTTCTTGCCTATTATGTTTTCTTCTTATTCGGTAAATACTGCGTTAAGATGTTTGGGTGATGCTAAAACCCCTATGAAGATAATGATAGTATCTTCTATAGCCAATATTATTTTAGACCCTATATTCATGTTTGAAAAAATTCCTGGGACCTCTATTCCTGGGCTCAATTTGGGAGTATTTGGAGCAGCATTAGCTACGGTTATTTCCACGGTAATAGCTTTCAGTATGGGGTTTTATATATTGCTTAAGGGTAGTGAAAAACTAAAGATTGATTTTAAAGGACTATTCCAATTGGATTGGGAAATCGATAAAAAACTATTGACCATAGGATTGCCTACTGGAATGGAAGTGCTTATGAGGAACTTATCAGGAGTGATCATTTTGAAATTCGTATCCAACTATGGAACTAATACAGTAGCAGCAGTAGGAATTGGCACTAGGTTGTTTAGCTTTGCTTTTATGCCAATTGCAGGAATAGTTATGGGGGCCAGTACCATTGTTGGGCAGGCATTAGGAGCTGAAAATATTGATAGAGCAAGGGATACTGCTAAATTTGCTTCAGTAGTCAATATGATAATGATGGGGATATTGACTATTATCTCCATATTGTTTCCTTCTCAAATTATGGGTGTTTTTATCAAGGACCCAGATGTAGTAAAAATAGGCATACCTATGATAAGGCTGCTGATGCCCTCATTGATTTTAGCAGGTTTAGCTATGGGACTTGGATCTGTATTTACTGGTTCAGGCCACAATACGCCATTTTTATTATCCAGCTTCTTATCAAGATGGGCCGTTCAAATACCTATGCTCTTTGTCACCACCAAATTATTAGAACTTCCTGTCCTATGGGTTTGGCTTAGTTTTTTTGTTGCAGAAGTAGCAGAAATAATTATTATTTTAATTCACTATAATGAAGGTAAATGGAAAACGAAAAGGGTATAATTATACTTGTTATAAAGGAGGAATATGATTTGGATATCATAGTAGATGCTTTCATAGAAATACCTAAAGGGAGTAGCAACAAATACGAATACGATGAAGAAAGAAAGGTGTTTGTTCTAGATAGAGCATTGTTTTCCCCCATGTTCTATCCTGCTGATTATGGATTTATCCCCAATACTTTAGCGGAAGATGGGGATCCTATAGACATAATGGTGCTAATGGCCAATCCTACTTTTCCAGGATGTATGATAAGGTGTAGGGTTATAGGCATGTTCTTAATGGAGGATGAAAAGGGGAAAGATGAAAAGATAATAGCCGTTCCTTTAGGCGATCCCAGGTATGAAGAGATAAAAACCATTGAAGATATGGGTTCCCATATGAAAAAAGAATTTGAACATTTCTTTTCCGAATATAAACAGCTAGAGGGAAAAGAAGTACATGTTAGAGGATGGGCAGATGTAGAGGAAGCTCATAGAGCTATAGAAAAAGCAAAGGAAAATTATAATAAGTAATATTTAACAGGATAGAAAAATCTATCCTGCTTTCCTTTTATAGATAATATTCTTTCAAAAAATCTACTATATCCTTAGCCTTTGGTGGACAACCGGAAAGGCTTCTTTCAAATCCTTTAGTACATATACCTATGCCTAAACCATCACCTTCTTTGTTCTTATACCCTTGTCCTATGTGTATTTTTTCATCTATACTATCAAGATATCCCCTATCCTTCAATCTATCCAATGCATGGATCAAACTACCATAACAAGCAGAACAAGCCATGTCCTCCTCCACATAGCTTGCCAGCTCTTCAACTAGTCTAGTCTTAGTTATGGTCATAGGAGAAGTATCCTTATTTAATTCCTTTATATTGCTATCTAATAGTCTACTACTACCTACTCCTATATCTTCTGCTATTTCTATATAGGGAATCTCCTCTACACCATATCCCAATAGCTGAGCTACATAGCTATCTATTAATACTGGATCTTTCCCTACTATTACCCTATTCATCTGAACAGGATTTCCCCCTTCTTCGAAGTTTAAATCCCCTATGATTCCATCAACAACTATTAAATCCTGTTTCAATATTCTATTTAAATAAGCAATTGGTTTATGAAGCCCCATAGTATGGAATCGTCTTTTTTCTTTATTAGGTATACAGCCTTTCAAATTTTTTAATGCACAAGTAATATTGGTTTGACAATGGCCCTTTAATACAGGCATATTGATTAGATAATCCACATCCATAGCCCTATTGCATACAGACAGAGTAACACCTTCTACCTGATAATCCCTATATCCATCTTTTTGAAGATCCACTAAGGGGATATTATATTTTTGAGACAATTTTTCATACCCACATACTTTATAAGCCAAGGAAGTCTTATCCCCTACCCAAGATCCTTCCAGTATTATTATATTATCGTATCCATTGGATTTAAGGTATTCTATTACACCTTCTACTAATTCTGGAGAAGTAGTAGCCCCTAATTCCGCCGGTTTAGCAACTACTAGATTGGGCTTAATCCCTATCAATGAATCCTTATTCGGTATATCCTTTGCTATATTCAATTGGTTTAAAATCTTTTGAACCATATGTTTAGGATCATCTCCGTACATTACAAATAATAAGTCTTTAGTCATTAATATTTCCTCCTTATGAGAATAGATAGGAATAATATTATTTTATCATTCCAGTATACTAAATTGTCTTATAATCAAATTCTTCAACAAAATATACAATCCATAGGAAGAGATTATATATATTAATCCCATAATACCATATATAGCAAGTATATTAACCCCTGTTTTAAACAATTTATATACTAAAAATCCCACTCCCCCCAGGTAAAGAGCGCCTATTCCCATGGCAATCAATACATTTAGATTTTGTTTCATAGCCTTTTGAGGATTATCCCAATCTAATAATGGTCTAAATATGTCTATAACCATCCCTAATTCCGTCATAGCTACACTGCCAAGTAAGCCTAAAGTGGTAATCCAAAATATATTTTCAAAATCAATATTGATTATAAATGCTAGACTGGCAAGTAAAGATATAATTCCTATGATTTGAACAAATAAGGAGGATAGTATCCTTCCAAAAATCTGATCCCTTGCCTTTATGGGCATTACCCTTTGAATCCAAAAACTTTTCCCTTCCCTAGAGAAAGTAGTACATCCTACACAGTTCATCACTCCAAACATGGTGATGATTCCAATTCCTACTAGACTGACTATATGTGAATTGCCTTCTGTTAACATACTTAATTCACCTAAAACCTCCTTGCCATTCATAGTAGTGGATATGACCATTACCAAAGGAAGTATTAATACCCCTAGTACGGAATTTAGTAAATATACAGGAGTTCTTAGAAGAATTTTTATTTCCTTTAATCCTATGGATAAAAATGGTGGAGAGCTTTTGCTCAAATCCTCGGTTTTAACTTCTTTATGTTTGCCAGCGGTAGCTACTTCTAATCCGCCAATCAATCCTTCAAAGAATAATTTTTCGCTTAATTGAATCATAATCCAAAATACTATTACAGAAGTTCCTACAAATAGTAATAAATTAAATACTCCCCCGATACTAGAATAATTACCCAAGGATAGAGCTGCCCACATGCTAGGAGGAAATACTAATCCTAGTTTTCTCACTAATATATTGGAATTCTGGGCCATTTCTAAAAAGAAGTCTTCTCCTTTAAGTACGGATTGTTGAGCAATTGATTGAATTTTGAACTGGAAGCCTAGCAGAGCTATTAATAGGATAATATATCCTACCACTCTCAATAAATCCTTTCTTCCCTTTATATTGGTGTATTTCATAAATAGCATTACTATTATAGAAGCCAATGCTAAAGGTATTATCGGAAGAAATATTATCAGTATAAATGAATATATCCAGTAGAGTAGGCCTTCTTTTCCCCTTGTTCCATATATTATTATAAAAGGCAATATGATGGGTAAAGATGTCAAATATTCGTTTACCATCAATGTAACAAACTTAGCCCCAACAATATCCTTTGGCCTTAAAGGTAGAGGAACCAATACATTTAAATCATTGGAAAAATAATATTTCGACATGACATATAAAAATCCAAATAATAATACTATCAATTGAGCATATATGAAGCCATTTAAAAGAAACATGGTTTTTTGACCTATACCTATATAAGCTTCATATATCTTAACAAGTCCAGATACTATCATAATATAAGTAGGTATAAGGGATAGTAGAGCAATAGCTATCAGGATGGTCTGTAATCTATCCCTTTTATTATTAAACTTGTATTGTAAAGCCGAAAGTCCATAGGTAATATTTAAATCTGTTTTAATCAAAGAAATTATTTTTTTCATCATTCTGTCAGCTCCAAGAATATTTTTTCTAAAGATTCCCTTTCTTCTGCATGACTACGTAGTTCATCCATAGTGCCTAAAGCTATTATTCTTCCTTTATTTATGATGGCTATTCTATCGCATAATTTTTCCGCTACTTCTAATACATGGGTAGAGAAGAATACAGTCTTTCCTTCATCACATCTTTCTCTCATAATTTCCTTTAGCTGAAAGGAGGATTTAGGATCTAATCCTACCATAGGTTCATCTAGTATAAATAGATTAGGCTCATGAAGCAATGCAGAGATAAGAACTAATTTTTGCTTCATACCGTGAGAATAACTCCCTATTATATCCCCTACTGCATTTTTAAGATTAAAGATTTCTAAGTATTTTTCCATTCTTTCTTGCCTTATATCCTTAGGTATTTCATACATATCTGCTATAAAATTGAGATATTCTATTCCCTTTAGTTTATCATATATCTCTGGACTATCTGGAACATAGGATATCTGACTTTTAGCTTCAATAGGGTTTTCCCAAACATCTATTTCATTGATAAACACCTTCCCACTATCAGGTTTTAATAATCCAACTATCATCTTTATTGTAGTTGTCTTTCCTGCTCCATTTGGTCCCAAGAATCCAAATATCTCACCAGGTTCAATATCTAAGTTTACATTATCAACTGCTTTAACTGTTCCTTTGCTATAGGTTTTAGATAAATTTTGCAATTTTAGCAATCCCTTTCCCTCCTTATATATCTAGTAGCTTTTATATTATACATACCCATCATAATTATATTGGTAATGGGTGTTAATATAATCACAAAAATAAAATAATCTCCCATAAAATTAGAAACTATTCCTATTAAGGAGTTCAAAACTCCCCATAGGATAAATATCTTCCCACAAATATTATTATAAGCTTCTTTGTCTATTATATCTGCTTCTGTCAATCTCCTAGTATTTGCATATAGATTAGCAATCCTTGGGGTTTTGGCAGTTAAATAGTATATTCCCATTGTGATAAAATATCCACCTACTAACAACATGAGTATACAAAACAAAAACATGCTACCCCTCCTTCTTTTTACTACCTAATAAATATAAAGGTCAAAATTATCATGATAATGGGAAGTATTAAGAGAAACAGTCCCAATGGCCTTCCAGCATTGACTGTCCAACCTATTCCAAAGCGCTTTTCTACAAATACAGATGAATCCTCTGGATTATAATATATGGTATTGCCAAGCTTCCACATTTCATCGTCATCTTTTCTATAGATTATTTCTTCCTTATCTTCTTCTTTTAGTTTTAATTTTTCTCCTCCTTGGCCTAATTTAATACTCAATACAAATCCACCTGCAATTGAAAATATTAGTATAATCCAGTTTAAAACATCTACCGTTCTAGTGGTTTCAAATATTATTCCATAGGTAAGTAAACTCAATACGCTAAATTCTATTGTAATCAACATTAGAAGAATTAAAAGATATATAGACCAAGCTTTTTTAAATATAATACTTTTCTTTAAAGATTCTTCTGGATTATTTGGGTCTATCTGTTGTTTTGTCTTCTTTATCATCCAGTAGATAAGATAGAACATACCTACCATTCCCAGTTGAACTATTGGTAGCAAAAGTACTACACCATAGGATTTATTACTATAGGTGGTAATTTCCCCTTGAAAATTCCAATGAGTAGGGAGCTTATTTGGTAAAGAAGGATATACAGTAAAAGCTAGTATGAAATTGAATAGGGTAATGATTAAGGGGATTAAAAACCAAAGAGGGGATATATTCCCTACCTTAGATTTATCCCTGCTGTATTTCATATCTACCACTACTATTTTCCTACCGAGTTTATCCCAACCCTTTGCTCTCTTTAAATTTTTAGCCTTAGAATTATATCTTAAGTAGATGATAAACAATACTCCTATATACGAAAACATTAATATCACTTGTAGTTTAGAATTTATGAAAATATAGAGCAAATAGGAAACTATTATTAGCATTGGTACTCCTATGATTAAATTATCCTTTTTATAACCTTTGTACATAAGCTTGATATCTTTATCCTCTAGTTTATTCGTTGGTATTGAAACTCCAAACAATATATTTTTCCTAATTAATTTAGGCATAAGCATTTGAAGTATAAGTAGTATTAAAAGTGTCGAAGTATATATTATCATTAAATATACTCTTTCAGTCATATTTTTCCCCCCCTTGTTTATTTTCCAATCTATCATAAATATCTTCACAAAGCTTTAAAAACTCTTCCTTTGATATTCCCCTACAGTAAGAATTAGCTATTATATATTCCAATTCAGAATAAAGGTTATTAATATACTCTTCATCTACCATAGGCATAATATCCTTTACCATTGCCCCTTTTCTTCTATCTATTGCTAAATATCCTTCTTCTTTTAATATATTGTATGTTTTGTTTACTGTATGAAGATTTATTCCAATATCCTCTGCTAGTTGTCTGACTGAAGGCAATTGTTCTCCTTTTTCCAAATCACCTTTAGCAATCCCTTTTATTATCTGTCGCCTCAATTGTTCATATATGGGCATATCCGATTCAAAATCTATTTTTATAAACATGATAATCTCCCTTTCTACTTGTTATATATATTATATAACAGATATATGTAGTTTTCAATGATAATTTTTTGAAAATTATATTATACATTTAATCTCTAGTAAATATAACCTTATCCTTTATCCTATATTAAACCCTAGTATAAGATAATAATTAGCATTATATATTTCAAATAGTTTAAAGGTTTGATAATTATTTCACAAATGTCTGAAGATAAATATATATTAGAATTTTGTGATAAATTCTGTTATAATAGAAAATATAAATAAATGGATTATTTTAAAGGGGGAAAATAGCAAATGAAAAAAATTAGCTTCAAAGAAATCCTAATTATAGGACTTGCGCTATTTGCTATGTTCTTTGGTGCAGGAAACTTGATATTTCCACCTTCTATTGGTTTAATAGCAGGAGAAAAATGGAAAGCTGCTCTGTTGGGATTTTCTTTAACTGGTATAGGCCTACCTATACTTGGAGTACTAGCTGTAACTGTTTCAGGAGGGTCTATTCAAAGTTTGTTGAATAAAGTAGGACCTAAATTTGCTACATTTTTTAGTACTTTAATAATTATATTAATAGGTCCACTATTAGCAATACCTAGAACAGGGGCAACTGCATTTGAACTAGGAATAAAACCTTTGTTCCCATCAGTTCATCCAATATTAGGTTCTGTCATATTTTTTGGTTTAACTCTATTATTCACGATCAAATCTTCTGACATTATAGATGTCATTGGTAAATTTTTAACACCTATACTTTTAACCATGATATCAGCTATAATAATTAAAGGAATTTTAACTCCAATTGGAATGCCTGTAAATACTCAAATAGCTAAACCTTTCTCTATAGGCTTTGAAAATGGATATCAAACCATGGACTTGCTTGCAGCAGTAGTATTTGGCAGCATAATAGCCGATGATATTAAAAACAAAGGTATAATAAGTAAAAAAGAACAATTCAAAACCGTTGCACAAACAGGCCTTATTGCTGGTGTTGGATTAGGCATTGTATATGGAGGTTTATTATATTTAGGAGCTACAGGTAGTTCTGTTTTCACACAAGGAATGGAAAAAGTATCCTTAACAACCAATATAATAAATATTTTAATGGGTAGTTTTGGTGAAATAATATTAAGTCTTTGTGTTTATTCAGCATGTATAACTACATCTATTGGACTTACTGCTACTGTAGGTCAATTCTTCAATGACTTAAGCAATGATAAAATAAGTTACAAAACAATTGTAATAATATCCACTCTAATAAGTATAGTTATTTCTAATATTGGTGTAGAAAACATTGTAACTTTTGCAGACCCTATTTTAAAAATAGTATATCCAATAGCTATAGTATTGGTAATTATAAATGTTTTTGATAATTTAATTGAAAATAAGAAGATCTATATTGGTGCTACCATTGGAACCTTTTGTGTAAGTTTAATAGATGGATTATCCGCTATGGGTGTAAATACATCTGTTGTAGGGGATTTTGTACAAAATCTTCCTTTAGCCGATAGTGGTCTTGGTTGGTTATTCCCTGCTATTTTAGGAATATTATTAACACACCTAATTAGTCAATTAAAAGAAAAGGCTTTCACAGCATAAATGGAGTTTTCTGCTCTACCACATTAGGAGGTTAATAAATTGAATTTAGATTCATTAGCACCTAATTTAGATCTTATTGCTAATATAATAAAATGGTATATACAAAAATATGGTCTTCTTAGTTATACTATAATCATAGTTGGAAGTATCTACTTTATATGTATAAAAGCCCTTCTAATAAATATAAGGAATAAGCAATATGATAGGGTGCTTATGATAATTATACTTATGTTAATAGTATTAGGTGGACTTATAGGATTTGGAATTGAAAGTTCCTTAAATTGACTTATGATATTTTATCAAAAAATACCATAAGTCAATTTAGTTTTTTATTTCAAGTATATTCTTAATTCTACTAACCTATAATGCTTTTTCCCTATTCTCAAAAAAGTACTCATTAATATCATAAAAATCTTTCCAACCTATATAATCTATTTCATTTTCAATACAATATTCTTCTAAATAATCCTTAGCAAATAATATATCTGCTTCTTTTGCTACATTCTTGTCTGTAGAACCATCCCCAATAAAAATTATCTTCCTATATTTTTCCCTATATCTGTTTAAAATTTCCACCTTACAATCTATATAATCTTCTTTATGAATTGCATAAATTAGATGCTTTTCATCATAAAATTCTACCTCAATATTTCCATCATTGAAAATTAACTTATTAGCATATATAGGTATGTTTTCAAAACCATGTTTTTTCATAAAAGGTTTTATACCATTTATAAATCCCCCACTTACTATTGCAAATGGAATATTGTATTTCTGTAAATTGTTATAAAATGTTCTAAATCCTTTTTGTAATTGTACTTCTGTAAGAATATAATTTAAATAATCCTTTTCCATCATACTTATACTTTTGAATTCCAATTTGCATAGAGTTTTTAAATCAATTTCCTCATTATAATACTTCTTTCTAATTTTATTTATATAATTCTCTTCCCCATATTTATCAAATAATCTAACATTAGTATCAAAAGTAGTTATTGTCCCATCAAAATCACATAAAACAATTGCATTGCTTAAATCATTTATTATATTCATAATTACCTCCTAATTATATTCTAAAGTTTAAAAAATAAATATTTATTAATCATGTATCAGGTTATAATAATTTTTGCTATTTGTCAATTTAAGAGATGAATCATTATATTAAGCTAAAAGAAAACACCATTTCAAATTGAATAAAAATTGTTGTTTATGTCAAACGAAAACTGATTCTTCCCAAAGTTAATTAATTTAGCATATAATTTTTAGTATAATATCTCCATATTCTTAATATATATTTTGAGGGACACAAAATGGATGCTTTAATTAAATTATTAAACAAAAACTTAGACTATATATCCCATGAAATAATAGAAGACCCTATATGTTAGGATGGTTGTCGTATAGAAAAATAATGTATAATGAAATTACGATAATAACCTAAGGAGAATGATTATTTCTAAAAATAATAAGAAAAGAACCTATTCCAAAGAATTTAAGGCATCTGTGTTAAAAAAGCTGGAGCCACCAACAGATAATACATCTACAAGTCTTTTAAGGAAGCTAAATATACCTAGAACTACTATATATCAATGGATTAGACAATCAGAATAAGAAAAATTCATATAATAAACCTACAAATAAATGGACTTATGAAGAAGAAAAAGAAATTTAAGTTTCAATTCCTTATAAGTAGACTATAAACTTTACTTACCACCTTTTTAGGCATAAAAAAAGCATCTACTAAATAGTAAGTGCTTAGTTTATTTTAACTTACATTTTCCATTTATGCCCACAATTCAAGCATTTTATAAAACCTTTGTATTTTTTGCTTGTTACTGCTCCAACTGCCCCACCTAAAGGACTGAACAATGCTGTACCTACTACTGCCCTACCTAAGCTTAATCTTTTTCTTCTCTCTATATACTGAATAGAAGTGCTTTTACATTTAGGACAATAAGCTATCCCTTCTATATCCATTTGTTTCTTTTTGTATTTGTTTTCTTTTTTCATTTCTTTTATTCTATTTTTATATTCTTGCTTTTCTATTTTCTTTTGTTTTTTTCTTTGCTCCGATTTTTCCATTTCATTTTCTACTTGTTTGTTAAAATCTTCTTTAAACTTCTCCCAGAAACTCATAACTCCCACCTCCATACTATATCTTGTTAGGGTTTCAGTTCCTTATAGGTAGACTATAAACTATAAAGAAAAAGGTCTAATAAATAAAAAAAGATAGTTTCAATTCCTTATAGGTAGACTATAAACTAAAACCTAATGTAAAAAACAGTAGAACGACCTACCCACGTTTCAATTCCTTATAGGTAGACTATAAACGTTCATACGTTCTACCGCCCAGAACATTCGTTCTGAGTTTCAATTCCTTATAGGTAGACTATAAACCTATTTAATACTGCTTGTACTATTTCCTTTTTCAAAAGTTTCAATTCCTTATAGGTAGACTATAAACTTGTATGGAGGTCTGATTAAAAAAGGTCCTGCTTTTAGTTTCAATTCCTTATAGGTAGACTATAAACGTTGTTGTTCCTCTCCCTCTTAACTTAGCTTTTATAAGTGTTTCAATTCCTTATAGGTAGACTATAAACTATGTTTTTCACTTACACCTAGTTTTTTAAAAACTTCGTTTCAATTCCTTATAGGTAGACTATAAACGAGTACCGACATAACGAAGAAATATACAATGATTTCCGTTTCAATTCCTTATAGGTAGACTATAAACCCAGAACCTTCCAAGGTGGTGAGAACTATATGAAAACTTTGTTTCAATTCCTTATAGGTAGACTATAAACTCTTTGCAAAGTAGAGTAGACAACATTGAAAGTTGGGTGTTTCAATTCCTTATAGGTAGACTATAAACTGTGTAATAAGAAAGGAGCAGTAAAATGAGTGATGGTTTCAATTCCTTATAGGTAGACTATAAACAACTTATATAGAAATAATAGAAGATATGGAAGCTAGAGGTTTCAATTCCTTATAGGTAGACTATAAACCCACCTTGGACGAGGTATCGAAAGAGGAATTATTCCAGTTTCAATTCCTTATAGGTAGACTATAAACCCACACCTGTTACTAGGATCCTGCTGATATTCCTTCTAGTTTCAATTCCTTATAGGTAGACTATAAACTTTGAAGTACTTCCACTTATCCATAGGTGGTTTATTTTGTTTCAATTCCTTATAGGTAGACTATAAACAGATGTTCAAAACATGAACAACAACAAGCCAGTTAGCTGTTTCAATTCCTTATAGGTAGACTATAAACAATAATCTCTCCATCCTCTTTTACTACTATTTTTGTAGGTTTCAATTCCTTATAGGTAGACTATAAACTTATAAATAAATTCCCTTTGATACTTAGGCCTAATATGTTTCAATTCCTTATAGGTAGACTATCAACCTTCAATAAATGGAGGAAGTTCTTTTGTTTTTATAGTTTCAATTCCTTATAGGTAGACTATCAACAAATTTATAGATCACCCTACTGAACCTGGATTTTTTGGTTTCAATTCCTTATAGGTAGACTATCAACAAAAAGCACCCTGCCTTTAAATTCGGCAACCAAGAATGTTTCAATTCCTTATAGGTAGACTATCAACCTAACCTTTCCATCTTGGCTATCTTTCATGGCATCGTGTTTCAATTCCTTATAGGTAGACTATCAACGGAGTATTAATTTTAGTCGTCTCACCTTTTTGCCAGTTTCAATTCCTTATAGGTAGACTATCAACTTAGACTTAGACCTAAATTTATTGTCCAAGAGGTAGTTGTTTCAATTCCTTATAGGTAGACTATCAACTAAATTGCAAGCGTTGAGGGACGAAATAGGAAGACCTAGTTTCAATTCCTTATAGGTAGACTATAAACCTATACTTACTATAAATTAACTTATTCCCCGTTTTTGGTTTCAATTCCTTATAGGTAGACTATAAACTAATTGAGAGGTTTCAAAATGGAAACACAAGGAGGTGGTTTCAATTCCTTATAGGTAGACTATAAACAGCACTAGCTTTCAAAAATCCACTTCCAAAAGCACTGTTTCAATTCCTTATAGGTAGACTATAAACGGAGATAGTTTTGGAGAGACTTACAAGAAGTTAGGGAGTTTCAATTCCTTATAGGTAGACTATAAACGTTTCTTTGTTTCTTGACCTTTCTCAAATGTTTGAGTTTCAATTCCTTATAGGTAGACTATAAACAAGCTTCTTTTACTTTGTCTAGTGTTTCTTTTGCTTCGTTTCAATTCCTTATAGGTAGACTATAAACGCCACCCTGTCATTAATATTTGGTTTAATTACAGTGTTTCAATTCCTTATAGGTAGACTATAAACGGAGGAAGATTTAATTTTAAAGTAGATAGAGTTCCACTGTTTCAATTCCTTATAGGTAGACTATAAACTATTGGAGCGTATCACTTTGCAAAGCCCCAGCTATGAGTTTCAATTCCTTATAGGTAGACTATAAACTTTGCTAATGATTTTGTAACACGTACTTCCATATTTTGTTTCAATTCCTTATAGGTAGACTATAAACAGCAAAATTAATCCAAACTATAAAATGCATGTATTAGGTTTCAATTCCTTATAGGTAGACTATAAACATTGATACGCCTACAGCTTTAGCTATTATATTTGTGTTTCAATTCCTTATAGGTAGACTATAAACTATGAAGAACTAGAAAAAAGAGCAGGCTGCAATCTAGAGTTTCAATTCCTTATAGGTAGACTATAAACATTTTTATTACCATCCTGCCACCTCCTATACTATTAGGTTTCAATTCCTTATAGGTAGACTATAAACAAGGAACATGGTAAAAGGCTTGATAGAATAGAACAGGAGTTTCAATTCCTTATAGGTAGACTATAAACCAGTGCTAGAAGTAGGAACAGGAATAGAAGGCTAGGAGTTTCAATTCCTTATAGGTAGACTATAAACGAAATAACGGAAACTTTGAGAAATTGCCTATGTTCCTGGTTTCAATTCCTTATAGGTAGACTATAAACAACTTATATAGAAATAATAGAAGATATGGAAGCTAGAGGTTTCAATTCCTTATAGGTAGACTATAAACCCACCTTGGACGAGGTATCGAAAGAGGAATTATTCCAGTTTCAATTCCTTATAGGTAGACTATAAACCCACACCTGTTACTAGGATCCTGCTGATATTCCTTCTAGTTTCAATTCCTTATAGGTAGACTATAAACAGATGTTCAAAACATGAACAACAACAAGCCAGTTAGCTGTTTCAATTCCTTATAGGTAGACTATAAACAATAATCTCTCCATCCTCTTTTACTACTATTTTTGTAGGTTTCAATTCCTTATAGGTAGACTATAAACTCAGTCAAATTAGAGCCATTTGGGGCCTCTGTAGTAGTAGTTTCAATTCCTTATAGGTAGACTATAAACTTATAAATAAATTCCCTTTGATACTTAGGCCTAATATGTTTCAATTCCTTATAGGTAGACTATAAACCAAAAAATGGGAGATGCTAAAGATTTACTAACTGGAGGTTTCAATTCCTTATAGGTAGACTATAAACACTGCATAATAAGACTTCTTCACTTTATCACCTTCCTAGTTTCAATTCCTTATAGGTAGACTATAAACAGATAACTATGCTTTCACGGTTTGCATTGTCATGATCGTTTCAATTCCTTATAGGTAGACTATAAACACAACATCACTTAATTTTAATTCCTCTATATTCATGTGTTTCAATTCCTTATAGGTAGACTATAAACAGATTCTACACTTTCCGTAATTTTCCCATACACTAGTTTCAATTCCTTATAGGTAGACTATAAACTAAAAGAAAGTAAAATTCAATTCAAAAATCCAAATAGTTTCAATTCCTTATAGGTAGACTATAAACTAGCATTTCTCCATTCAAACCCTCCATCTGATACCTTGTTTCAATTCCTTATAGGTAGACTATAAACATTTCTTCTATTTCTATAATTTCATCAACTTCAAATACAGTTTCAATTCCTTATAGGTAGACTATAAACAAAGATACTAAATTAAAACTACATGAAATGGTAAGTGTTTCAATTCCTTATAGGTAGACTATAAACCCCACTTCCAAGCCTAATATACTAGCCAAGTCTGCCAGTTTCAATTCCTTATAGGTAGACTATAAACTTACATTTCTGCTTACTATCATATTAGCACATATAATGTTTCAATTCCTTATAGGTAGACTATAAACTTGCTGTAGATAACAATGGTAATGTATATAGTGGAAGGTTTCAATTCCTTATAGGTAGACTATAAACCAATATCTTCAATAGACAATTCATTCCTATTATCTAGTTTCAATTCCTTATAGGTAGACTATAAACAGGTTTTCTAACCTCACTCCATGATATTCATTCACGTTTCAATTCCTTATAGGTAGACTATAAACACAGATGAGGAAATAGAGGAAGTAAGATTGTACAAGTTTCAATTCCTTATAGGTAGACTATAAACTCTTTTTTATTTTACGGAATATATTGTCTATGGGAAAGTTTCAATTCCTTATAGGTAGACTATAAACTCATTCTCATTGGTAGGATATGAGCCAATTTTCCTGTTTCAATTCCTTATAGGTAGACTATAAACTTTTAAGTTGAACAATTTTGGCACTTCATCTAGTGTAGTTTCAATTCCTTATAGGTAGACTATAAACATGTCTTTCAACCAATTTAACACACCTCCTTTTTATTGTTTCAATTCCTTATAGGTAGACTATAAACTTCTTCCCGGTTGTTGTCATTTTCATAGAAGGAGAATGTTTCAATTCCTTATAGGTAGACTATAAACTCTGTTTTTAGTTATTAATCTGGTTGCATTGGTATAAGTTTCAATTCCTTATAGGTAGACTATAAACAGGATTAGAACTTTTAAACATTAAAAAAGCTAAAAAGTTTCAATTCCTTATAGGTAGACTATAAACGGTGATATAGATTTTTTCGCTTTCAGAAAATACTTTGTTTCAATTCCTTATAGGTAGACTATAAACGATAATAGAGAATACCAACCTAGAGGCGGGACTAAAATGTTTCAATTCCTTATAGGTAGACTATAAACCATTGATGGTATCTATGCTTATGAGTGAAATAGATATGCGTTTCAATTCCTTATAGGTAGACTATAAACAAGTTTGCGATATTTGTGATATATTGTCAAGTCGAAAGTTTCAATTCCTTATAGGTAGACTATAAACGGGAGAGGAAGGGGGTGATACATTGAAGGCTACAGAAAGTTTCAATTCCTTATAGGTAGACTATAAACTCCAACCGCCTGCTTTATGTTGTACGCCAGTCTTCCCGTTTCAATTCCTTATAGGTAGACTATAAACCTATAGGGCAGATAAGATCTATGGCAGCGGAAGGATGTTTCAATTCCTTATAGGTAGACTATAACCTCCATACTTCCGGCTACTTATTTAAATTCCCTATTATGTTTCAATTCCTTATAGGTAGACTATAAACAGTGAAACATCTGCTGCCCTTTCAATTACCGTTGCAAGTTTCAATTCCTTATAGGTAGACTATAAACTTTTTCTGGGGCGTCAATTCTTTTATTTGCCCAATCGGTTTCAATTCCTTATAGGTAGACTATAAACTAATGAAACAACTATCCGGTGTATATGGTATTTTCTCGTTTCAATTCCTTATAGGTAGACTATAAACTTCAAATAATTCACTACTAAGTGGTAATGTGTAATATAGTTTCAATTCCTTATAGGTAGACTATAAACAGATTTATCGAATTAACAGAATTAGAGGAGGCAGTTTGTTTCAATTCCTTATAGGTAGACTATAAACTTTTTGAATATGATATTTCTGATGGTGTTCTTAATCGTTTCAATTCCTTATAGGTAGACTATAAACCAACAAAATCTCTAGCAAAAACTACCTTATTTTTTTAGTTTCAATTCCTTATAGGTAGACTATAAACTTTCTGTATACTTCTCTTTTAGTTCTTTTTTTAACTCGTTTCAATTCCTTATAGGTAGACTATAAACAAATTATAAAGGGAGGGTTTATAATGAGTGAAAGATTTTGTTTCAATTCCTTATAGGTAGACTATAAACTGTCTACATTCCAGAATACAATATTTGGTATATTAGTTTCAATTCCTTATAGGTAGACTATAAACTTCCTTCAATTGAACACCCACAACCGGGGCAAATGTGTTTCAATTCCTTATAGGTAGACTATAAACGAGAAATGCTCAAGGTACCAATTATTGGCGAGGAGGATGTTTCAATTCCTTATAGGTAGACTATAAACCTTCCAGTTATCATTGTGTATATTTTTCCTATAGCTTGTTTCAATTCCTTATAGGTAGACTATAAACAATTCTGTTGAAGGATATTCAATTCATCAAATGGTGCGTTTCAATTCCTTATAGGTAGACTATAAACTAGAGGCTGGTGGATGGGACAATTTGGCGATGTAAAGTTTCAATTCCTTATAGGTAGACTATAAACCTGGAACCATTGAAAATTTAGAAAAGTCTCATGTTGGTTTCAATTCCTTATAGGTAGACTATAAACGGAAAAATCTACATTGGTGCATATCTAGGTACCTCGGGTTTCAATTCCTTATAGGTAGACTATAAACTACTCCAACGGCGCAAAAAATTTATGGTGTTCGTGTAGAGTTTCAATTCCTTATAGGTAGACTATAAACTGCACCTTCATACACACTTTCTGCCTTATGTGTCTCGTTTCAATTCCTTATAGGTAGACTATAAACGTAGGTCGAGTGCGGGGTTCGCTTATTTGCTATTGTTGTTTCAATTCCTTATAGGTAGACTATAAACGAATCAGAAATACGTCATCTTAAACAGTACCTAGACCGTTTCAATTCCTTATAGGTAGACTATAAACACCATAGATATAGATGTAATTAACTCAGCAAAGCCAAGTTTCAATTCCTTATAGGTAGACTATAAACTAGATGAACCATGCATGACTCTCAAGCCTGTATCTGGTTTCAATTCCTTATAGGTAGACTATAAACGTATTAGCAGCTTGCGTTATATTAATGGTTTCAGTAGGTTTCAATTCCTTATAGGTAGACTATAAACTTTAAAAGTTTGAGAACTGGAAAGTATTGGTTTTACCAGTTTCAATTCCTTATAGGTAGACTATAAACATGATGTGGATATAAAATAATTTTCTACTTTTTCTCCTGGTTTCAATTCCTTATAGGTAGACTATAAACAGGGTTATCTCCTACCATTGCAAGCATAGGTCCGTTAGGTTTCAATTCCTTATAGGTAGACTATAAACGTGCTTTGTAGCTGAGTTTTCGAGAATGAACCTACGTTTCAATTCCTTATAGGTAGACTATAAACCAAATAAGCGAACCCTGCAGCCGACCCACACGCCCGAGTTTCAATTCCTTATAGGTAGACTATAAACCTAGATATGGGTTGGCAGAGGTTTTTGGATATGGTGTTTCAATTCCTTATAGGTAGACTATAAACTTCCGCCAAAGCAAATTTTGTATCATCATTTTCTTTTTTGTTTCAATTCCTTATAGGTAGACTATAAACCATTGCAATTACTAACCTACAGCCATTTATGTAAAAAGTTTCAATTCCTTATAGGTAGACTATAAACAAACGCATTAGTATGAATTGATACAAACACATCAGCATGTTTCAATTCCTTATAGGTAGACTATAAACAATAAGAGAATGTTTGAGAAGGATAGAAAGGATGTTGGTTTCAATTCCTTATAGGTAGACTATAAACGTGATAGTATGACTATCTCAAAAGATAATACAAGAACTTGTTTCAATTCCTTATAGGTAGACTATAAACTCATTGAATTGTAAAGTTAATTTCGTCAAAAAAATAGGGTTTCAATTCCTTATAGGTAGACTATAAACTTATACCATGTCTTACCTTTTCTTGCGTTTTTATGTGCGTTTCAATTCCTTATAGGTAGACTATAAACAAAGCTAGAGACATTAACTTTAAAAAAGGTATGAAAGTGTTTCAATTCCTTATAGGTAGACTATAAACTAGAAGCGGCGGTAAAGGAATTAAATATGGCACAAGTGTTTCAATTCCTTATAGGTAGACTATAAACCCAACATTTACCCCGTTTTCATTCATATCAATTATTGAGTTTCAATTCCTTATAGGTAGACTATAAACCTACAAAAGGTGAGAAATACACATCTTCTGCCAATTCCCAGTTTCAATTCCTTATAGGTAGACTATAAACTATAGGTGGAGAAGATGAAGATGGAATATTCTACAGTTTCAATTCCTTATAGGTAGACTATAAACCCATGACCTAGTATTTTTTACTGTATTGATTGCGTCAAGTTTCAATTCCTTATAGGTAGACTATAAACTTTGATTCTAGATCTACCACTTATACATTATAGGTTTCAATTCCTTATAGGTAGACTATAAACGCAGGAATAACTTATAGACAAAGTAAAGTCATGACCATGTTTCAATTCCTTATAGGTAGACTATAAACTTCAATTACATCATGACCACATTCTGGACATCTCCCTAGTTTCAATTCCTTATAGGTAGACTATAAACTTTTCTACGCTGTCTACCGGCTGGATATAGCAATCAAGTTTCAATTCCTTATAGGTAGACTATAAACCTTATGGCACGTGACGCTTTTTCTGTAGATGGTATATGTTTCAATTCCTTATAGGTAGACTATAAACTCCAAAACAAATATAAAAAAATTACTGAAAAATGAATGTTTCAATTCCTTATAGGTAGACTATAAACAGTGGGGGATTAAGCTGGTATTTTAAGAATAATTAGTTTCAATTCCTTATAGGTAGACTATAAACATGACCTGATTATCAAAAATGGCAATGTAGTGAGGTTGTTTCAATTCCTTATAGGTAGACTATAAACGAGGTTATCAATGTGGGCACACTGTCTTCTCCCATGTGTTTCAATTCCTTATAGGTAGACTATAAACCTGTCACGCCTTCCGGCCATTCGCTCTGGTCCAAAGCCGGTTTCAATTCCTTATAGGTAGACTATAAACGCACAAGATGGGGCTTAGAAGATACAACGTACGTCATGTTTCAATTCCTTATAGGTAGACTATAAACAGGGGAAAGGCTACGGAATTGCACCAATTGGCCATGTAGGTTTCAATTCCTTATAGGTAGACTATAAACATTCCATCATGCTGGTATCACCAACTTCTGTCCGGGGTAGAGTTTCAATTCCTTATAGGTAGACTATAAACAGCTTATCTGTATGTTAGGTGCCAGTGTTGCAGTGGGTTTCAATTCCTTATAGGTAGACTATAAACGTAGGAGTTGTATACCAACTTCTTCTCATGAATCCTGGTTTCAATTCCTTATAGGTAGACTATAAACCAATATTTTCATCAGGACTAATTTTTCTGTCAGCTAGTTTCAATTCCTTATAGGTAGACTATAAACACCTTAGCCATTACTACACTATCAAGGTTTACTCCTTTGTTTCAATTCCTTATAGGTAGACTATAAACTCTATGGTTTGCTTTGATACCAGCTTTATATCTCCAGCGTTTCAATTCCTTATAGGTAGACTATAAACCATGTTTGATACACTTAAATATATTTTAAGAGCTAAGTTTCAATTCCTTATAGGTAGACTATAAACTGGAGAAATAACCATTAGTGCAGCAAAAAATGTCAATATGTTTCAATTCCTTATAGGTAGACTATAAACCGGGTTTCTTTAAACCTAACTTCTCTGTGTATTTCATGTTTCAATTCCTTATAGGTAGACTATAAACTCTTCATCACCTATAGGTATATTTGATATTCCTCCATGTTTCAATTCCTTATAGGTAGACTATAAACCTGACTTCCTCCAATTCTCTATCATTTCCACACATTCAGTTTCAATTCCTTATAGGTAGACTATAAACATTGATTACAGTGTGGATGACCCAGACAATGATCCATGTTTCAATTCCTTATAGGTAGACTATAAACTGTGTCCTGAAACATGGTTGACTGGTACCCAGCCAGGCGGGTTTCAATTCCTTATAGGTAGACTATAAACGTGTCAAGGTGGAGATTTTAAAAACACGTTTTTTGTTTTGTTTCAATTCCTTATAGGTAGACTATAAACACTACAAATACTTATTATAGCAATGATTTTAGACTATAGTTTCAATTCCTTATAGGTAGACTATAAACTATATTCCCTCCCCAAATTGAATTTCTGCTGTAACATCGTTTCAATTCCTTATAGGTAGACTATAAACTTCAGGTATGCGTGTATTGTTTTTTTCAGTATTTTTTGTTTCAATTCCTTATAGGTAGACTATAAACAAATCAGCTATAGTATTAAAAATTCTAGATAACCAATGTTTCAATTCCTTATAGGTAGACTATAAACGTACCAGAAAAAGTAGCAAAATGGGCAAAATGGCAAAAGGTTTCAATTCCTTATAGGTAGACTATAAACCACTCAAGACGAAGTAGAAAAGCTACTTCAATCCGAGGTTTCAATTCCTTATAGGTAGACTATAAACCATCCTACATATTGATATTACTACATTTTTCATTTTTTGTCAAATCAAAAAATTTGTGATTTTCACAATACATTTATCTTTCTTTTCCTGCAAACCTATTGGAATTTACACATTTGTTCCAAAAAATAAAATGTCGTCGATCTCCAGGGGTTTTTGCATTACCTAAGGTCGACGACACAAATTTATATTTATTCATTTCAATATCTTTTCTTAGTATATTAATTATATTTGCCTATATTCCATATAAACCTGATATGTCCTAGTAAATACCTTCATGTAATAAGCTTTATAAATTGTTAATACACCATTATGACAAGATATAATTTAAAATATATATATTCTTTTATATTTTAATACATTAAAAATTTTTTATTTAAAAACTTGCTAATATGGTATTTTCAAGGATTTCCATGCTATATGATATAGTGGCTGAATTTATTTTAGATCGACGACAAAATCGTATATTTATACAGGTAAACTAAATATTATAAGAAGTTATCCTCTCCACCTTTTTTTATACCCATTATTTCCGCATTTGAATATTTAGTAGTTCTAAAAGAATATATTATTACAGAATCCTTTTCTTCATCTATTATTGATTTTAATTCAAGTTTTAATTTTGTCAAATTAGCTTCAGATATTTCCCCTTCAAATACTGAGTTTTGAACCCAATATAAATATTTTCTGCAAGTCTTTAAAACTTTTGCAACTCTTTTTACTTCTATATCATAAACTAAAATAACAAACACATATATCACCCATTACCATCTTGATATATAAGGTTCATACTTTTCTTCTCCGATTAAATGCTTTTCTAACTTATATAATTCCATTCTTATTAATCGTCTATAGGATACATTTCTACCTAATTCTTTATGTTTTATAGTGGAAACCAGTTTTTTATCAAATTGCTCCACAAAAGTCTTTTTCCCTTTTTCCTTTAATAATATACCGCCCATATCAGGTTCAAAATCATCTTTTGTTATCATATTTTTTCTTATTAAAGTAAAAATAATTCTATCTATAATAATAGGTTTGAAAATTTCTGCCACATCTAAATTTAATGTAAATCTTCTAAAATTTGTTGTATGTAAATAGCCTATTCTAGGATCTATATGGGTTTTATATATTTCACTTAGAACCAAAACATATAGTAAGGAATTTCCAAAACTTATTAATGCATTCAACTCATTTTTTGGTGGCCTTCTAGTTCTTTTTTCAAATGTAAAATCTTCATCATCTATTATTTCATCAAAAGCCTTATAATACATATCCCTCATGTTTCCTTCAATAGCCATTAGATGATTAGTATCCTCACAATCTGGTATTTTCTCTTGTAAGGATACTATTGCATTTTCAATATCCTCTAGATCTTTCCCTCTATTTTTGTAGTATCTAATTACATTGAGCATATTTTGACTACTTCCATCTACAAATTTACTAGCAATAATCATCCTTTTATTTTCATCTAAATAATGCTCTGCTTGCATAAGTATCATATACCCAGAATTTAAATGTTCTCTTGGATAGTAAGTTCCTGAATAATAACCGTAATAGTTGAAAAAATGCATAAGTATCTCTTTTTGAGATATATATGTTAAAAAACTTTTATTTAAAGTTAATTCACCAAATACAAAAATATCGCTTATATCTTCTATGGGAATATATCTTTTGTTTTTATCCGTTTCAAAATAAATAGTATTGTCCTTTCTTTTTATTTCTCCATCATTAAAAATATATAAAGTTTTTTTCATAATCTTATCACTCCTTTTTATGACCAACAAAATTCATTGTATGCACAATTCTTACACATATTTATTTTTACAGGTTTTGGAGGATAAGACTCATAGCATATTCTTAAAATATCTTTTTCTACCTTTTCTAACTCTTCTATAAGTTCATCATTAAGCTCTATTATCTCACGTTTTCTTTCTTTAGGAAAGGTAAGTACCCCTTTTCCTTTTAAACCATGTCTTTTAAGTTCCAATAGATAATAAGCTAATTGCATTCTTGAACTTTCTACAAATTTTGAAGTCTTTTTTATTTCTCCAATCATCAAATATTCACCTTTTTTATCAATTAAATCTACTTTAACATTACCAATGGAAATTTCTTTTCTTTTTCTTTGGAAAGAAGTTTCATGAATAAAACGTCCTATATCTATATTTATATTATCTTGATCAGGAACAATATTTCGAGCCATAAGCCAAACTTCTCTTTTACAGATATAGTAATACCATATTAACGTTCCATTTACATTTAAGTCCTCCAATATATCACCTCTAAAATATCATACATTCATCCTCTTTATCCCTTTTAAAACCAGTTTCATCATCATAAAACTCCTCTATCCCTTCTCTAGGGAGAAAAATCATACCTCTATCTGCAACAAAACTTCTAAAATATTTTTTAGGAATAGATAATGTGTAATCTTTCATATCCCTTTGAATCTTCAAATATTGTTCTCTTTTTTTATTAAAATCCTTAATGTTTGACAAATTCAAAAAAATTTCATATGCAGTTTCTGCCCTATCATCATATATAAAAAACACATCAATATATCCAGGATTATTTTGAATCAGTGAAAATTTGTCTATGGAATACTCTCCTTCAGAAAAATCCAACTTTTCTATAGCATCTATTAAACCATTTGACACTCTCTGGGATTTGTTTTGTTTTATTTCATTAAAATATTCATTTATTAATTTAAAATAATCTTCTTCCAATATTTCTTTTTTACCTTCTAAAACCTCTTTAGATACATCCATTATTGTATTCCCATAAACATATTTCCCAAAATTATTTTCATTATCATCTATCATAAAATATATGTATACATTTCCTATTTTGTTTCTACTATTTCTATTACATCTACCAGCACATTGAATAATGGAATCTATAGGGCCTATGTCTCTTATAACAACATCAAAATCTAAATCTACTCCCGCTTCTACTACTTGGGTTGAAACAAGAATTATATTATCATTATTTTTTAATCTTTTTTCTATTTCTTTTATTCTATTTCTTCTATGAATAGGAAGGATATTAGTAGATAAATAGTATACATCTCTATCTATATCTTTTAATTTGTCATACATTTCTAAAGATTGTCTAATTGTATTGCAAACTATCATGTAGGATTTTTCTTCTATATTACTAATAAACTCATCTACAAATTCATCTATAGTTACCTTTTCTATTTTCGGTACAAGCTTAGTTCTTCCAAATTTTTTAAAATACTTCTCATTGTCTTCTAATAATTCTAATGCGTCGGTTAAAATCAGTGGTTTAGTAGCAGTCATTATGATTATTCTAATATCTAAGTATTCACATGCTTTTCTCAATATGTAATCAACTAAATCAAAATATTTTATATCTATAGCTTGTATTTCATCCAATATAATTATAGAACCCTTTATGGCATTAAACTTCTTAAGCATACGATTTCTGGCTCCAACTAAAGTTTCTAAAAGTTGAACAAATGTAGTAACTACAACTCCACTAGACCAGTTTTCTATTAATAATTCTGCTTCTGTCTTTGTATAATCCCTGTATTCACTTTCATATTCAACAGTAGATAAATTATGATGTTTAATAATATAACTACTATAATTTTGTTCGAAATCTTCTATTCCTCTGAATACATCAAACAACACATCATAATTTTGCTCTATAATAGAAGTAAAAGGTAATGAATATATAATTTTTCGATTATCTCCTAATAGTTCTTTCAATTTTAAAGCTGCAAAAAAACCTGTTATAGTTTTCCCTGTTCCTGTAGGAGCTGTGATAGAAAATATTTTAGATTTGTCATAATTTTCTTCAATGCTTTTTATTACCTTTGTGTATATATCAGTTCTTATCTTATCTATTGCCTTTGTTGGTTTGCCAAATTTATCTTCTCTAATAGAATCTAATATTTCATAATCACCATGCATTTCTTTAGGCAAAAAAGTATTAGAGGCACTTATTTTATCTGCAGAAATCAATGCAGAATATAATATTTGATGAATAAAATAGTTTTTTTCAGATTTTAATCCTCTAATGGATAAAAGATCTAATTTTTTTAATTTGCTTAGTGTTTCTTCTATTATATTTTTTTCTTGAGTAAACTTAATAAATTCTTCTAATATACCCAGTTTTTCCATATCTGGTTTTATAAAATTTATATTTCCCTTCATATCATTAATTTGCTCATAAGCTATCTCTACTTTTTCCAATACATTTACAGAAAAATCAGTTCTGGACACCTTTTTAAATGTACTAGGAAGATTTACTGAAAAGTTTTTTAAATTACCATGATGGTGCAATATGGTATTATATATGATCAAGGGAAGGATATTCCCTTCCCCAAATCTTTTTAATCCTATATAACCTCCAAATGTAGCAGATATAAAGCTATGATTAGATAACTTAGATTTTTTATTATGCCTTAAATACCTTTGAAAATAGGAAGTGTATTTCCCAAAATCATGACATATTGCCACTATTTCATATGCTTCTTTAAGCTCATTTGGAATTTTAGATATTGAAAGCTCTTTAACCTCCGTTAAATGTTCTAACATTGTTTTTTCTGGATGGGAATAATAATTCATTCATATCACCTTCTATAAAAATACCACATTTTCCCCATTAGAAAGCCGTGCATATTTTCCATTAATTTTAACTCTTAAAGGCTTACCTTCTTCTTCATAAATATAGGTAGTTACTTCTTTAATTATCCTATTTTCTTCAAAATCCCTTGGCATTCTTTCTTTAATCAAAGCCCCTTCTATATTTTTGATATCTATTTCTTCAATTTTATCATTATTAATAACTGTAGATACAATTTCATATCCACTACTATCATTCCAACACCATTCCATTTTATCTATATAATCTATATAGCAACTAAAAGGAGCACTCCCAAAATATAGGGGATACACAGGTTTATTGTTAATTATCCTTTGTTCTATTTCACTTAATATATTTTCATCTTCATGGGTTAAATAAATTCTATAACGTAAATTATCATATCCTGTAAGCAATTCAAATGGAATTTGTGTATGATTTTTTTGAATTATCAATTCCTTAGGGCCAGTAGCTCTTATATAATTAAGGGATTGCATTATTTTCTTTGACTTTCCAATCTTTCTAACTGCTATATGTAATTTTTCAGAACTTAATAATTCATAATAGCTGTCCCTTTCAAGACCTAGTAGTGCAGCTACCATCCCTTCAATAGTGGTTCTAGGTGGCACTAAATAGGATAATGAAGAAGAATTAGTATAAAATTTTCTAAAATGTGCAAATTTCCCCCAAAGGTCAAATATAATCATCGTCATAATCATCACCCTATTCTACCAATTTTAATGGTAACTTACCAAATGCCTCCTCAAAACTAACATAATTATCATCTAATGTAAGTTTTAAATTTTCATCTATAAAATAATGTACAGCATTTATCTTTTCTTTGTTTTTCTCTAATAATTCTACCAATTCATCTATTATTAAAGAACATTCATTTATGTCTCTAATATTAGGCACTTCTTCTTTAAGTTCTATAAAATCCCTATAATCACCTAACACAGTTTCATTGTCTATATATTCTACTCTCATATAAAATCTTGGATATTGCCCTATTTTACTCCTTGTAGCAAGATTTGGGATAGCATATTTCATAGCTTCATCAAGTAAAATTAAGTCTTCATCTTTTAACATGGTTTTCTTAGCTCTATTACCACTTACTATTCCTGAAAAAGCAATTAAAGAATATTTTACTCTAAAATCCTTCCCCATTGTACCTTGAGTACTACTCTCTCTTGTAGAAAAATGAGAAGTAATACTAGCTTCTAAAAGCTCCACCTTGTTTAGAGAATATCCCCAATTAAACTGAATAGGTCCTATAAAGGTTTTATTGTCTCCCTTAACTGTCATAGTAGCACCAAACATTCTCACATCTGTTAAGTTTTCCAATATCCACTCATTTGAAGAATCCTCTAGATCTTTTATTCTCTTATCAGCTGTTACTGGTTTATCATCCACCCTACGTACAAATATATCATGACCTTTAAGTAATAAATAATCCCTTATATATCTTTTAAGTCTTAAATCTGATACTAAATTCATCTCTCTTTCATAATCCATACGTGGTCTATTTTCTTCATCTGGATCTCCATTAGGATTAGTCAACTTAGCATCATAAATATATAAGATTTCATTATTTGTCACTGTCATTTGAAACATCCTCCTTTTCCCTTAACATTGGTATTGTAGTTGCATAAGAATATCCTGAAAGCACATAGAACAAGCTTTCATCTTTGTTCAATTTCCAATTATCAATATTTAAATCTAAAAGCCTTTTCAATTCAAAAAAGGTAACTTCATTGTATTGCCTAATCTTTTCTTGATTTAGCTTATCAAACACATCTTTTGTAAGCCTTATAATTTTTTGCCTATCTAAACCATTGAAATTAAGCTTATTGAGTATAGGTTTTGTCCCTTCTTCTGTCTTCCTATATTGAACATTCCCTATTTCTCCTATTAAATAACCTAATAAAAACATTGCTGTTTCTTGTTCATTATAGCCCATTTTTTCAATATAGTTTTTTATATGATCTTTCACTTTTAATTGAGATACATCCAAACTTCTCCCCTCCTCTAAACAGCCCATATATTCTAAAAATTTAATGTACATATTGGCTCTCATCATATAAAATTCTAGTATCTCTTCGCTAGGATTTATATTGTAGGATCCCTTATCAAATTTTATTATTTTAATACATTCTATTAAATTTTTTATAAGATGTTTTTTGTTCAATTTTTTCCCTGTTAGTACCGCATCATAAGTCTCAAGTACATCCCTATATTGAGTAGCTTCCCCTTCTCTTATTCTTATGGGATTCATGTAATAAACAGTAGCTAAAGTTATAGCACTTCCAAATTTTTTCCCTAATATATTTTGAAAATCCTCTCTAGATTTATTAGAAGCTATTCTAATTTCTTCAAAAATCGAAGGCTGCACATCCTTTATAAGCCTCTGTATTTTAGTTGCCTTTTGGCTACTTTTAAAAAACATAAAATTCAAAAGAAAATAGCTATCTTCACCTCTTAAATCAATGGAACCTTTTATTTCTTCCCTTAACTTCTCAAGTCCTTCATAGGATTTTACTGTATTAAAGGAATTTATTATTCTACTGGTAGCAATATCCAAATCTTCTTCAGTAAGAGGTTGTCCATAAATAAATTGGGGAATTATGTATAAATCAAACGCTGCAAGTCTTGTTTTTAAATTATTTATAACGTAATTTTCCCCTGCTAAATATTTAAACATACAATCTAAGCACATTTGCATATTTTTATGATAATTATTCCTAGATAATTCACTTGCAAATATAACTTGATTGGTAGTGTAATATTTAATTTTTGTATTAGCCATATCTGATGATACATTTTCATCTGTACCACAAATACTGCATACTCCCTTATCCCCTTTTTTTCCTGTAGATTTCGGTTTTTTAGATTCTACTACAGCTTCCTTGTATTCTTTAAAATTTGATAAAGGAACTCCGTCTATGAATATAGTGTATAAACCTATTTCATTTGGATTTATCCCTTTTTCCTCTTTTAAATAATCTTCAAATATTTCTAACAATTTATCTGAAAAATTTTTCCCTAAATCTTTTACATCTCCAACTTCTTTTTTTACTTCTTCAAATAATTGTTCCATTGGTACATCTATTATCCTACATTTATATAGATCTAAAACATATCTGTACTTGGTTTTTAGTTCCTCTCCAAGATCTACATAAAAATTTTCAAAAACCTTATTAATTTTTTCATCTAATTCTTCGCCAAATTTTATTTGAGATAAATTATAGAAAGTTTCTGTCAAATGATACTTGCTAGATGTACTTGATACATACCATTGGGGAGAATTTGGGCCACTAGCTGAACCTACAAAAGTATATTTTTCTGCTGTATTATCATCCATTTCTTCTTTTACATCAATTTCTAATTTTCCTTCATCAGGTAAAAAATTAAATTTTAATACATTAAGCTGCTTATTCCTTCTAGTAGGTCTTAGTTCTTCTATAAAATTTAGTACTGGATCATTAAATTTTAGCAGTGTATCTCCAATTTGAATTATTCCTTCAATAATCTTTCTCACCTCCCTAATATATTTCTATATTAATTTAACACAGCCAAACCCTTGGCTATTTTTACTGCCTAATCCTGTATCTATACCTAATTGAAGTAGTGGAATTGGGCCTGTTATGGAAAATTTGCCTGTATATCCTTTTATTACAAAACCCTTGTATTTTACAACAGCTAATCTAGGTTCTCCTATGGGTTTTATATTTATTTCTCCCTCAGGAGCTTCCTCTGAATAAAAAGCCCTATACTTATTTTTTAGATTATTTTCTATAGTCTCTGAAAATTCTTCTTCCATTGGATTAAAATAATAAGTAAACTTTTTGCCATCTTTTCTGTATAAAGTACTATATGTAGATATAGGAGATAAAGTTCGAACCTTTATTTCTTCGCTATTTACATTTTCCTTTTCCACTGCTAATTGTTTCACTTCTAAATAATTATTTCCTAATTGTACCCTTTGACGTTTTAAAAAACTATTTCCTATAGAGTTAGAAAAATCGTCGAAATGAGAAGATACAGTAAGCTTTATTGGACCATCAAATATTATTAACCCATCATCCTTTTTTAAAATATATCTCCCATTTATTCTAGAAAAAGTGAACATCTTAAATGTCCTATTTTTATTTTGAAAACCCTCTTCATGTAAAAAATCTGCAAGTTCCTCATCTAATAAGCTATATATCATAGCTTGAACCATATGATTATATTGTATAGGCAACACCACCTTATCAGATTCAATAGGATTAAAAGTAATTATTTCTTTCATTGTCAAACCCCCAAATGCTAAAAATATTTATATATTACTTCTACAAAAAATTGCAAATTCCTCTTTTTAAAATAAAATTGCCATCTAATTCCTTAAGTTTCTATTACCTAAGGACGATGACAATTTTTTATATATAAATTACCACTCTATGGAAATTTTTGTCTCATCAATTGAGTTTAAATCTCTACATCCAGTTAATATCATAGCTTGATACAATTCATTTTTCATATTATCAAGGACTAATGATACCCCTTCTTCATATCCTCCAAAAGCACCTATAATTATAGGTCTACCTATTAATACTCCATCGGCTCCTAAAGCCAACATCTTAAACACATCTACTCCAGAACGTATTCCTCCATCTACAAGAATCATTATTTTCCCTTTAACTACTCTTTTTATTTCTAATAGTGCTTTTGCTGTAGATTGAGTATGGTCTAATACTCTTCCTCCATGGTTTGAAACTACTATAGCTTTTGCTCCAATTTCTACAGCTAATTGTGCTTCCTCCACAGTCATTATTCCTTTTAAAATAAAAGGCAATTTTGTAGAAGAAACTATTTCCTTTAATTCCTCTACAGTCTTTGGACCTACAGGTTGTCCTTTAAGGGCCATAGTAACTAAACCTGCTCCATCAATATCCATTCCTACAGCTATTGAGCCAATATCCTCTGCTTTTTTTACATTTTCAATCACATGAGGATTTTCTCTAGGTTTTATAATAGGTACTCCTTTGCCCCCAACAGTTTTTAAAGCCTCTAGTCCATCTTCATATAAAGTTAAATCAGCTGAATCCCCAGTCATAGCAATAGTTCCTGATGATATGCTCCCTTTTACTACACTATTTATATACTCTTTTTCTGTCAAAGCTCCTCCCATATTAAAGGCACTTCCTGTTATAGGAGCTGCCATTATAGGGAAATCTAACTTTTCATTAAAAAATTGAAACTCCATATTAGGATCTTTAGCATCATGTATAGTTCTTAATTTTAATTTCACTTTACTTAAATCTTCTACATTGCTCTTGAAAGCAGCTCCTGTCAAAGAACCTCCCATACCAGGAACCTCCCCAGCACAGGCTACTCCATTACATACAGGGCAAACTCTACAATAACCTTTCATTCTTTCCCTTGCAATTTTTCTAATTTCTTTCATATCCATATTAATCCCACCCCTCAATTTTTACTTTATATATATTTTACTAAATTAGAAGTGGATTGTCCAAGATAACTATATGAAAGATAACTATATGATATATTATCCTTTTGTAGATTCCCTCTTATAAATATTATAAGGTATTGTTATTTTTTCCCCTCGTACTTCATCTTCAATAGCATCTACTAATAAATTCATAGCTTCCCTTCCTAATTCAAATGCATTTATATCTACAGATGTTAAGGGAATATTTGAATGTTTTGCAAGAACACTATTGTTGAAGCTTGCCACTGCTATATCTTTTGGTATATTTATTTCCAAATCTTCAAAGGCTTTTACAGCCCCAAATGCTACTAAATCATCTGCAACTATCAATCCATCAGGTAAAGGATTAATTTTTGATATTTTCACTCCATAATCATAACCAGTTTTTTCATCAAAACTTCCACTAAATAATAAGTTTTCATCAAAATCAATATTAGCTTCTGACAATGCCTTTTTATAACCTTTTATACGTTTTTTACTTACTACTAAATTCATATCTCCAACTATCATAGCAATTCGCTTTCTCCCAATTTCAATCAGATGTTTGGTCAATTCATAAGCTGCAAGAGCATTATCATTATCCACTTGATTAATTTTTTCATCATCCGTAGAACCTATTATAGAAAAGGGGAAATCAATATTCTTTAAATATTCTATACACTCATCATCTACCTTACTAGTCATCAATATTATTCCATCTACCTTAGAACCTCTGACAAATTTTTTAGTTATTTTAAGTTCCTCTCCTTTTTCTGTGTTTGTAGACAATAAAAGATCATAACCAGATTTAGATGCCCCTCTTATAATACCTCTCAATGATTCAGCAAAAAAAGGATTGGAAAAATAATCTTCCGATGTAGTAGGTATTATTATTCCAACTGTTCCTGTCTTTTTTATAGCCAATGATCTAGCATTAGCATTGGGATAATATCCTAATTCCTCCATACACTTTAATACTTTTCTCCTAGTTGGTTCACTTATCCTTGGATTATTAGATATTACCCTTGATACAGTAGATGGTGAAACCCCTGCCATTTTAGCTACATCATTAGCCGTAACTTGTTTTTTCTTATCCAACATCTCACCTCTTTTCTATTTATTTTTAGTTTATTCTCTCCCCATTTTTACTATTAAAGAAATGTAGTGCACTAATATCATATCCAAAAGAATGCTTTTCCCCTTCATTATACTCATAATGGCCTGGTACAGATATAGTCAATTCATATCCATTTTCTAACCTAGCATATAATATTTTTTCTTTTCCTTCAAAGGATTTTAATAATTTACCATCTTCTTCTGAAGGCTTAACCTTTATAATACCATCTTTTGATACAAATTTACTATCAATCATACTGCCTTCAATTATATTCATGGTTGGAGAACCTATAAATTCAGCTACAAATATATTAGCTGGTTTATTATAAAGTTCCTCTGGTTTACCTGCTTGTTGAATCTTACCATCATTCATCAATACAATCTTTGTTGCCATTGTCATTGCCTCTGTTTGATCATGTGTTACATAAACAGTAGTACTACCTAATGTTTTATGGAGCCTTACTAATTCTACCCTCATATGCTCTCTAAGTTTAGCATCTAAGTTGGATAATGGTTCATCCATAAGAAATACTTGAGGCTTTCTTACTATGGCTCTCCCAAGAGCAACCCTCTGCCTTTGACCTCCTGAAATAATAGCACCAGTTTCTATGGGATAACCATACTTAAAAGCTTTTGTTCCATTTTTTAGTTCATATGTCTTCATGTTTGCCTCCTTGTATCAAATTGATCTAATATTTTTGTGCAAACGCTTGCATGCTTTATATAAAGCATATACTATTTTTTATTATTTGTAAAGTCCTTTTGTGAAAAGGTTTTAAAAATGCAAGAGGGACAGATCTTTTTGCATGCAAAAAGATCTGTCCCTCTTATATACTTACATGCTTAATTATTTTGATAACAATTAACTATCTCTCCATAGTATATAGTATGTTTGCTTTCTGAACTGTACCATTTATTCCTTATCACTTCATCTAAAAGTTGTAAATCCATATCATGTTTATAAATTATTTTACATTCATAAATCATCTGGCAATCTCCTATAACAGGAGAATTGACTTTCTTACCATCCAGTAGATTTAAGCCGCATTCCTTAAACTTATCATAATCCCTACCAGATTTACTTCCACAAAATCCTAAAGCTTTATTCATTTTATCATCTAATGGAATAGATACGGTAAAATCATCAGCATTTTCTAATAATTCATGAGTATATCTACTTTCCCTTACCAATACAATAAATACAGGTCTACCCCATTCGTATCCTATATTTCCCCAACCTATAGTCATGGTATTTACTCTATCTTCATTATCTTTTACAGTTAAAAAAGCTCCTCTTTGTTCCAAACTATTTAAAACGTCTATTAAGTTTAATTTATAATCAAAACTCATTTATAAACACCTCGCATAATACAATTAAATTTTAAATATATAACTTTCTTTATATACCTAATTTACTTACATACAGACTATTAAACTCCCAAATAATTTGCAATATTTGCATTTTCATCAATTATACCTTTTATTTTGTCTGTCTTACAACTTAGCAAAGTAGTTATCCCAGGTCCATGTCCAGATAAAACACAATTACTATGCACTACAACTCCTAAAGTTACAGCTCCTTCTAAATACTGTCTACCATATGTATTATCACAATCTTTTAGAAGTACTAAATCACCAAATTTTAATTTATCTATACCAAATTGTTTATTAGCTTCAATATCCCCTGTCATAATATCATAATCTCCAGAAAAGCCCGTTGAGGCACCTATGCCTGACCCCATTAAATAAGCTGGGACTTCTGTAACCACTGGTACCTCTATTTTACCATCTTCAGTTTCTACAAATTCAATCTTATCAAATAATTCTGGATCTAAATTCATGCAAACTATATCATCATGCCCCTCTATAGCTAAACCTTGACCCCACGCTTTAACAAGGATATTATCATCTACCGTCATTTTTTCTAAATCGTCTTGTGGGAAATAAATAATAACATGTTCAATACCACCATGCTTTCCAGTTACATATCCTTTTGCACCTTTGGCATCTCCAGAAGTAACTATAGCTTCATTTCCAACACATGATAATAACATTAAAGCGTTGTTTTCTTCTCTTTTTTCATTTTTTATACTTACTCCTGGTTCTATATGATCTCCCACTAAATCCATACATGGATCTCCAATTTTAAAATTGTAAGTGATACCTCCAACACTTGGAAGTATTAACCCCTTACCTTTTGAAGTAATAGCATAATAATTACCTCCTGCTGTAGGACTATGAACTTTACCATAAACCGATTGCATAACAAGTTTTTCTTTATTTGTTTTCATTAAAATTCTCCCTTCTTTTTATTTAAAAAATAAAATAATTATACATTTTTATTTAACATAATATCCAATATAACATTTTCAGTTTCCAACATGCCTGGCGATGCTATTTTGCCTATGTTTTTAATTGTTTCTTCTGGAGTACTACCAACTATTCCATAGTTTTCAGGTATAGCTATATTATTAAGTGCAAAAATAGCAGATGTCACAGCTACATTAGCAGCAGTAATAGCTTTTAGAGCACATCCATAATTTCCTCCATCACATATCATTCCTGTAATATTTCCTGCTATATTATTTATCGCATAAGTTATTTGACTTAAATTCCCATCTAATAAATAAACTATACCTGAACTAGCCCCTATACCTCCTGCTATTGCACATCCACAAAATGCAGACAGTCTACCTGAATATTCCTTTATATAAATAGTTATTAAAAAACTTAAAGCTATGGATCTAGCAAGTTTTTCATCATCTATTTGCTTTTTTTCAGCAACAGCTACAATAGGCATAGTAGCTATTATGCCATGGGATCCACTACCGCTTATGCTCATAGCAGGTTTAGGAATACCGCCTAATCTAGCATCCATAGCATATCCAGTTAATATTTGAGCATAATGTATAATATCATTTGCCAAAATTCCATCTTTAACTAAATTAAACAAAGTAACACCTGTTTTCATACCAGAACCTTGTTTCCCATATTGTGCTAATTCTTTATTCATCTTTATAGCTTCTAATACAAATTTAATCTCTTCAAAAGATACATTCTGAACAAAATTAACTAAATCTATAAGTTTTTTTTGCTTAATATTTCTAAAATCTTTATTCTCTTCTCTTGCTAAATTTCCTTTTTTCTCATATAAGACTTCATTGTTTTTTTCTATTAATGTGATATTAGAATGTCTCTCTTGTATAAGTACTCTTCCATATCCTCTATCTGTTATTACTATACAATCTACATATATTCCTACATGCCCTTTTTTAATTTTAACTTCTACTTTTCCTTCATCTTGTAACTTTTTAGCTTTAATTTCATCTTCTTCTTTAACTTCTTTTAATACTTCTAATTCTAATTCTGGCTTTCCAACTAATACTCCTAATAAAGCTGCTATTTCAATACCAAACTTATCTGTTCCTGGTATTGCACAGGAATAACAATTTTTATACAAACCTGAATCTAATGTTAACTTAATTTTATTTAAATCTCCACCTATAATTTCATAAGCTTTTGCACTTGCCAATGCTACAGCACTTGGCTCTGTAACTCCTAAAGCTGGTTTCATCTCTTCTTTTAGCAAAGAAATAAAATCATTTTTATTCATATTTTCATAGTTCTCCTTTTATATTTATCTTTTTAACTTTAGCTTACTTATTTAATCTTTTTACAGCCTTTTCTATTCTATTTAACCCTTCTTCAAGAATAGAACGAGGACATCCTATATTTAATCTTACAAAACTACTTCCATTTTCTCCAAATGTAAATCCAGGATTTACACCTACTTTAGCTTCATTTACAAAGAAATCTACCAATTCCTTACCCTCAAGCCCCAATTCTTTGCAATCTAACCAAACAAGATAAGTTGCTTCTGGCTTTATCGGCTTAATTTCCGGTATTTTTTCTTCAAAATACTTCATAAGATAATTCAAGTTCTCTTCAAGGTATATTAAAAGCTCTTCCAGCCAATCTTCACCATAGCTATAAGCTGCTTCTAAAGCAATATTTCCAAAAATATTTCCTCCACCAATTGCTAATTTATTTAAAGTATTATTAAATAAATCTCTTATTTTCTTATTGGGTATAATAACAGCTGATGAGGACAACCCTGCTAAGCTAAAAGTCTTGCTAGGAGCAATACAAGTGATTGTATTTTGTTCCAAATCTTTAGATAATGATGCAATAGGAATATGCTTATACCCTTTATATATGATATCTGAATGAATTTCATCAGAAACAATTAATATATCATTTTCCAAGCAAATTTCTCCTATTTTTAATAATTCTTCTTTTGTCCAAACTCTACCAGTTGGATTATGAGGACTACAAAATAATAAAAGCTTTATTCTTTGATCAAATTCTCTATTTTCATTAATAGTATTGCTAGTAAAACTGGAATCACTAATTTTAATTTGCTCCTCCAATTTTTCTATATCCATTTGATATCTTCCATCAATAAGCATAAGCTCATTATCTACTATAATTCTACCATTTTCTTTTACAATTGATTGAAAAGGTGGATAAATTGGAGTTTGTATTATTACTCTATCTCCTGGATGTGTAAATGTATTTATAGCTACACTTAAAGCAGGAACTACTCCTGGACTAAAAGTTATCCATTCATCTTCTATATCCCACCCATGCCTTTTTTTCATCCAATTTATTATAGATTTGTTAAAAGACTTAGGTCTATATGTATAGCCATATATACCGTGTTTCAACCTTTCTTCCATAGCTTCTATAACTTCTTTTGGCGCTTCAAAATCCGTATCAGCAACCCACATTGGCAGTACATCATCTCTACCAAATACCTCTTTTCGTAAATCCCATTTAGAACAGTTAGTACCTGTCCTATCAATTACCTTATCAAAATCATATTCCATTTTTACCCCTCCTCTTATAAACATTATACACTATTTATTTAGATAGGCGAAGTGAAATTGCAACTTTAATAATATTAATTATTTATGTAACTTTTGGTAATTGGCTAAAGTATGTTTACATAATATAAAGCTTCTTGTATAATATTGTTTATTGTAAATCGACATAAGGACTGAATCCTAAATTTCTAGGTACGAGGAACCCAGTACAAGGGGATACCCCTTGTAAAATGCTAACTTGAAAATTAAAGTTTAGGAAGAGGTGCTATAGACATGAAAAAAATTACACATATTATATTATTAATTTTAATATTTACAATAATCTCCATACCAGCATCAGCTAGTGGTTATTCTAGAACACTAATGTATGGTCATAAGGGAGATGATGTTATTGAGCTTCAAAGGATACTAAATCAAAAAGGCTACTATAATTATAAAATAGATGGAATATATGGAATCATAACAGAAAGAACTGTTATCGACTTTCAAATAGATAATCATATAAGAATTGATGGTATTGCAGGACCAGAAACTATAAATACTTTGTATAGCAATTTCTCTACTTCTTCAACGGGAGGGACAAGCAATAAAAAATATACCGACGGTGATATTTATTGGTTAGCCCGAATCATAGAAGCAGAAGCCGGTGGAGAATCATATAAAGGTAAAGTAGCCATTGGAAATGTAATTTTAAACCGAGTTAATTCTAAAGAGTTTCCAAATACCATTTACAATGTAATATTTGATTACTATGGAAGTATTCCTCAATTTAGTCCTGTTGCTAATGGTACGATTTACAATACTCCGTCTCAAGAAAGTATAAATGCTGCAAAGGATGCCATAAATGGTTTAAGACCCGTTGGCAATTCCACTTATTTTTTCAATCCAAATAAAACAGCTGGGACATGGATAGTAAAAAATAAAACCTATGTAACAAAAATTGGAGAGCATGTATTTTATCAATAATGAGTCAGGGGATATCCCCTGACTTATTATTGATAAATGTTTTAATTTCCATTAAATAAATAATTATATATCATATTAGCTGCATCTTCTCTTTTTAATTCTGCCTTAGGTTTTAAATATCCATTACTTCCTTCAACTATATTAAGCCCATAAGCTATAGCTGCATATCCTTTTAGTTTAGGATCTATATCCTTAGTATCTTTAAATAAATCTTTATATATTTCGGTTATATCTGCAATTTTATCATATTTTAGTGCTCTAATGATATATTTTATTCCTTCTTCTTTTGTTACTATTTTATTCGGATTTTTTTCTTCTTCTTTTACAATACTTTCATTTATTAAATAATTATACAATTTATCAATTGATATATCTAAAAATTCGATATAAGGATCATACGCTTTCAGCAACAGATATAAAAAATCCTTTTGAATAATCTTTTCTTTAGGTTTAAATTCCTCTCCTGGTAAGCTTATACCATATTGTGCTAATATATTTATTTTATCCTTAGCATAACTATTATCTATATCTTTATAGCTAACTGCTTTAAATTCTTTGAAAGGTTTTCCATTATAATTTAATATAGCACCAGTATAAGGATCTATAATTGCTGGTTTATCCTCTTTTAAGCCATATACTAATATAGCTTCTTTTTTATTATTCCTATCATCATATCTCATAGGAGTAACATATTTTAATTCCATACCAATGTCTTTAAATAAAATATCGTAAGCTTTATCTATAGATATTATATCATTCTTTGAAGGAAAATCTCCATTATACCAACTAAGATTATATTCTACTATTTCTCCATTAATTGCATCAACTCGTACAGAAATTCCATCCTCTTCTACATAAGCATCATCAATCTTTCTAATAAATTCAAAATAATAACTATTTTGAGACGAAATTTTCTCCATTTCAGGTCTAATTCTCAATTCAACATTTTTTAATTTATCTGGATTTACCTTCTCTATATAATTTTTAGCTATTTCCAAAGATTGTTTTTCATCATATTTAGGTTTTTTCCCTTCTTCAAAAGGAATAGACTTATAAAAAGATATAACCTCTTTAGTTTTAGCATTTATACTTATATTTGCATAATCCATTTCAGACTCTTCCATAAATTCTATTTGCCAATAATAAACATCATCATTTCTCCAATCTTTATAAAGAGAAATATAACCTATCTTATATTTTGAATCCAATTTTAGTATATCTCTGCCAATTTTTTCCGCTTCTTCTTGAGATATAATACCAGTAATATTCTGTATTGCCTCCTCTTCACTAGGATTTAAAGATTTCTCTTCCTCTGATACTCCATATCCGCAACAATCGTTTTGATAAAGATGGTAATAATCTGTCCAAATTACTACATTACCATCTTTTGCATCTATACATTGGTTTGTATTTAATTGTCCATAAGCTAAATAAGGTTTTGGTGTATCTCCTGCATAACTAAATTTATACAACAAATTTAATCCTATTTTTTCTTTATATAATTCTTGTGCTTTATCTAAAGAAATTGGCTCTTTTACTTCATGAAATACCATATCTTTATCCCAGTTTGCATAATAGTTTCTAATTTCCCCTGTAGTATTATCCACATTAATATAAATATTGTTAATATAATAAGGAATATCTTTTTCAACCCTTACAAAATAATAATCATATACATCTGAGTATATATTTAATAACTCTGGTTTTTCTATATATTTAATACTGTCTGCAAATTCTGGTGTTATTTTTTTAATAAATTCTTTTGCTTTTTTTAAACCTTCTTCTTTACTTATTTTTGGTAATTTTGGCTTACTTTCTTGGTAACTTGGTTTCCATTTCCCATAGCTAACTACTGTACCATCGGAAGTTATACCAACATCTATACTTCCATTTTTCCCTTTACTATCCGACCAATTTAGATAAAAATAAGTTTCTCCATCTTGGGTGTTAATATTGTGTTCAAACTTATCGTATTCTTCTCCAATATTAAATAGTTTTTTACTTTTTATGATGGCATCTTTTAATTCTTTATCAAAATTTGATTCTGCAAAAGATGTAATTGGAATCAAGCTCACCATCATAACCAAGGTTAATAAAATACTTATCCTCCTCTTCATTTAAATCCCCCTCCTTTAATTTAAAATAATTTAAAAATCTTCTGTCTATACTTATAGTATACACTTAAATTAATAAATATAAGTTACAAACTTATTACGATTTAAACTCCTACATTTTTAAAACCACTTCCCCTTACCTCTACCACATCACTTACTGTAAAAAAAGCCATCGGATCTATTTCATCCATTATACTTTTCAATTTAGCTGTTTCTCTAGAAGTAACTATACAATATATAACCTTCTTGTTCTCTTTTGTATAGCCTCCTATACCATCTAAAAAGGTTACCCCTCTGTTTAATTTATGAATGATAGCTTTAGCTAATTCTTCTGCTTTGTCAGAAACTATTACTATTTTCTTTTTTACATTAAATCCAGTTTGAACCTTATCTAATATTTTATAACCTATATACATAGATATTAATGTATACATAGCTGGCTTATATCCAAATAATAAAGATGAAAGAGAAACTATTATAGTATTACATGCCATCAATGCTGAGCCAACATTTATATTATATCTGTCCTTCAAAATAACTGCTATTATATCAAATCCTCCTTGACAAGTCCTATTTCTAAACATAAGTCCCATACCTACACCATTGAATACTCCACCAAAAACTGCACTCAATAATATATCATCTATTACAAAATAATTCCCTATATTTCGAGTTAGTGTTAATAAAGATGAAAATATAAACATTGATATGAAGCCATACATAGCAAATTCCCTATCTAACATTTTTGCACCTATAATAAATATAGGAACATTTAAAATAAATACTACAATCCCAGAAGGAATTCCCGTCAAGTATTGAGTTAATATACCTAACCCTCCTACTCCTCCACTTAAAAGTTTGCTAGGTATAAAAAATAAATTAAAAGCTATGGAACATAGGGAATTCCCTAATACTATAAAAAATAGTTTCTTTACTATTTCTTTTTTATCTATTGAGTTCCGTTTTCGATTAGTTTTTGTAGCCATTGTAAATACCCTCTCCTTTGATATTTATTCTAAAACTTTATGTTTATTATACCATTTATTAGTGTTATAATTTATTGAATTTTATCTATTTATTTGTTATACTAAAGTTACATTACACATAATAAATAATCATGAAATAAAAAATTTATACTTATTTTATAGCTTATTTCTATTGAAAGAAAAGAGGCGAAATATCATGAAGAATCAAAAAAGAGTCAGAGATTTTGGAATATCCATTGGAAATATGAAAACGGGAAATTATAATTCAATTACTGACGTTCCTGGTGTTAAGGTAGGTCATTCCACTTTAGATAAAGAAAATATAAAAACAGGAGTCACTGCAATTATTCCTCACGAAAGAAATATGTTTAAAGAAAAAGTCATAGGAGCTTGTCATGTAATAAATGGATTTGGTAAAAGTACAGGACTTATTCAAATTGAAGAATTGGGAAATATAGAAACTCCTATTATTCTCACTAATACTCTGTCTGTGGGTACTGCACATGAAGCTTTGGTCAAATATATGCTTTCTGTTGATAAAGATATAAAATCTCTAAATCCTATAATATGTGAATGCAATGATAGTTACTTAAATGATATTAGAGGGCTCCATGTTAAAGAACATCATGTATTTGAAGCCATAGAAAATGCATCTGTAGAATTTAAAGAAGGAAATGTAGGAGCAGGTACTGGAATGGTTTGCTATGGATTAAAAGGGGGAATTGGTACTTCTTCCCGTATAGTGAATATAGATGATAAAAATTATACTGTAGGAGTATTAGTATTATCTAATTTTGGGAAAATAAATGATTTAATAATAAACGGAAACTTCGTAGGAGAAAAAATAGCATCTAAAATAAAAGAGAAAAAAACAAAAAATGAAGGCTCCATTATTCTAATAGTAGCTACAGACATTCCCCTCTCATCTAGACAATTAAAAAGAATTATAAAAAGGGTAAATCCAGGAATTGCTAGAACAGGTGGATTTATTGGTCATGGTAGTGGAGAAATAGCTATTGGTTTTTCCACAGCAAATATATTTGAACATAATCCCAATGAAAATATTTTAAATATGAAAATTTTAGATGAATCTAAAATAAATGTAATATTTAGAGCCACATCAGAAGCAACTGAAGAAGCCATACTAAACTCCTTAATGTGTTCCAATACTACTACTGGAGTAGATGGAAATACTATATACTCTTTATTGGATATTTTTGACATTAATTCTTTGACAAATTGCTAAAACATTATATTTTGAAAAGAGGTTATAAATATGATTTTAGGAATATTAGGCGGTATGGGACCTCTTGCTACTTGTGAATTCTTTAAAAAAATTATAGAATTAACTCCTGCAGAAAAAGATCAAGATCATTTACATATCATCATAGACAATAACACAAATATCCCTGACAGAACAGAATATATATTAGGAAAAGGAAAAGATCCAAGAATCGAATTAATAAGATCAGCTATAAGGCTAGAATCAATGGGTGTAGATTATATTGCAATACCATGCAATACAGCTCATTATTTTTATGATGATATAGTGAAATATACTAAAGTAAAAATATTAAATATGATATACGAAACAGTAAACTTTCTTAAAGCAAATAATTCAGGAAATAAAGATTATTTACTCCTGGCTACAGAAGGAACCTACCAAGCAAAAATATATGATAAAGCCTTTAATTCTTCTGGTTTAAATATATTAACTCCTAATGACAAAGATAAAAAGATCATCATGAAATGGATATATGGAATAAAATCTTCAAATTTTAATGTAACTTTAAAAGAATTTGAATCATTAATTAATAAGTATATGACAAATAAAGAAATACCAATAATTGTAGGATGTACAGAGTTATCATTTCTATTTGAAAAAATAAAAACGAGCAAACAATATTTTGATCCACTGACTATATTGGCAAAATGTTGTATTGACCTAGCAATAAAATAGGGGTAAATATTTTACCCCTATTAATAATCAATTTTAAATATATGCAAATTTAATAACTGTAAATAAAAATACATTTCTAAAACATATTACAAATTTTACACCCCTATATTATTTAATAATCTCAAATATTCTTGTTTGGTCAATTTTGGTTTAAAATTTTTTATAATATCTTTCCCTATTTTCCCATCTTCATATAATAAATCAATAACAGTCATTGCCATTGCCTTTGCTGGAATTATATAAGCCATATAAGGATCATATATTTTAAAATCAGCACCATGAGCAGAGCCCTCATATCCTCCCATAGTAGGTTGAATAACAGGAATAATATGACTAAGATCACCAATATCTGTAGAACCTATCATATCTACTCCTTTTATAATATTTTCGTATTCAACCAAATTAGATACATTTTGCTCAAATATATTTGAAAGATTTGTATCTTGAAATAAAGGCAAATATCCTGGTATATCCAGTATCTTTACCTTTGCTCCAATAGCATAAGCCCCTGCTTTAAATGATCTATCAACTTTTCCGTTTGCTTTTAGGATAGAAGAAGAATTTTTCCCTCTAACATAAGTTTCTAAACGAACATCTGATGGAACTACATTTACAAGATCTCCACCTTTAGTAATTATAGGATGGACTCTAATTCCATCTTCATCTCGAAAAGTTTCTCTTTGTGCATTTATAGCAGTAATTGCTACTATAGCTGCATTTAGTGCATTTACTCCATCATAAGGATTACCTCCTGCGTGAGCTGCTTTCCCTATATATCTAATTTCTTTTGCAATAAATCCAGTACTACTACCATTTAAAAATACTTTTCTTTCTTTTGTATTTGCATGGGAATGAACCATCATAGCTATATCAATATCATCAAAAACTCCTATCCTTATTAACTCTTGTTTCCCGCTAAAAAATTGGATTTTCCCTTCTTCTTTTAGTTTTTTTCTATATTCTAATTCAACAAATTCTTCTGCGGGTGCAGCTATAAAACAAACTTGTCCTGCTAATTCGTCTATAATATTAGTTGATACTAAACCATATGCTGCCCCTATCATTGAAGCCAATTGGGCATTATGTCCACATGAATGAGCTGCACCTGTAAGTTTATCTGCCCTTGGATGTTCAGGAGTCTTCACTGCATCTAGTTCTCCAATAATTGCTACTTTGGGACCTTGCTTCTTCCCTTTTACTGTTGCTTTTATACCAGTTATTGCAATATTATCCTCATATGCAATATTCATTCTCATAAAAGTCTTTTTTATTAATTGTGCTGTTTTTATTTCTTTAAAGCCTAGTTCTGGATTATCAAATATAGTTTCCCCAATATGAATTATTTCTTTTTGTTTTTCATCAATATAATTACAGACCTTTTCCTTTAAATATTCCTTTCCCATGTTATCACCTCAGATTTAAAATTATGAATCATTTAATTCTGGATCCCTTTTAACCACAATTACAAACCATATAGTAAGTATTACGCCTTTAAGAATACTACTTATACTAATACTCCACCATATACCCTTTAATCCCAACGATGTATAGTTGGATAAAATTAAAGAACAAGGAATCCGAAATAGATTACATAGAATTCCTACAATAGCAGGAGGTATGCTTTTCCCTAATCCATAAAATGCTCCTGCTGTTGCTATTTCTATACACATAAAGAATTGAGAAACTCCTAAAATCCTCAAATATATAGTTCCCTCTTTTATGGCTTCTGCATCTTCAGGTATAAATAAGCTAAATATTGGTGTTGCACCAAATATAAGTAAACAAGTAGCAAATATTCCTACTACTCCTACCATAATCATAGTTTTTTTATAGCCTTCTTTTACTCTGCCTATTTTTTTTGCTCCATAATTTTGTCCTACAAAGGCACTTAAGGCTGTTGAAAATCCCCCTGCCGTCATCCAAGATATAGCTTCTATTTGAGAACCTACATTCTGTACTGCTATAGGAGTTGGACCCCATTTAGCTAATATCTTAGCTATTAATAAAGCTATAATAGAAAAGAAAAATTCTTGTAAAGACACAGGTAATCCCAATTTAAAAATTCTTTTAACAAATTGAACATCAGGTATACTAAACATTTTTAAATTAGAAAATATATTTGGTTTATCTTTACATACTTTCACAAATATTATTGTAGCTATAAATTGGGATATTATAGTGGCTAATGCTGCACCTTTAATTCCCATTTCAGGAAAAGGTCCTAATCCAAATATCATTATAGGATCTAGAACTATGTTTAAACCTAATCCAATGGAATTTATTATAAAAGGCGTTAAACTATTGCCAAAACCATTAAATATTCCTGCAAAAACTGGATTTATGAAGAAAAACACCATTCCAATAGCAACAATTGCTAGATAATCTATAGCCATCTGTACAACTTCTACATCATCCAAACCAAAAAATCCTATAAGGTTTTCCCTAAAATATATAAGAAATAGGGAATAAACTAAAGCTAATATTATACTTAGCTGTAATGTATTAGATATATAGTTTTTCACCTTTTTCATATCATTTTTCCCATAAGATTGAGCAACCCCTACTTCTGCCCCTACTTTCGGAATTAATAAAATAGCAGCTCCAATCCATGTGAAAAATCCTGCTGTACCAGCTGCTGCAACAGCTTTAGTTCCTACTCTTCCTAACCAAATCATATCCATAAAATTGTAAGCCATTTGAACAAATGAATTAGCTATAATTGGTAAAGCTAATTTTATCATAGATCTTGATATACTACCTTCTGTAAGTTTAACTTCTCTATTCATAGCATATCACTTCCTATATACATTTTTATATTTATTCATACATTACATCAAAGAAGCATCTATTTACTCAAAAGTACCTTTAACTATAATTTCTCCCTCTAATATCATGACTCTTCCCATAGCTATGACAGTATCTATTTCCAATGTATCTTTATCAATAAGTACTACATCACTATCCATGCCTTCCTTTATATACCCTTTCCTATAAAGTTTTAATATATTAGCAGGATTAGAGGTTATAGTCATTAAAGCCTTGTCCATAGAAACCCCTTCATCAAGTATAGCATCTCTTACCTCTTCATACAAAGAGGTTACCTTTCCTACGCCTAAACCTATAAAATTTCTTTCATTATCAAATTTAGGCAAACTTCCCTGCCCATCTGATGAAAAAGTTATGTTTTTAGGGGATACTCCCTCCTCTAACAATATCTTTAAAGCTCTGCTAGGTTTTGTATCCCTTGATTTTTTCTCTTCACTACTTGAGCTTGTAGTAAAATCAATAAATCCTCCTTTTTTAGCATATTCAATAGATTTTATAAATAATTTAGTATTTCTACCCATATGAGTTGGTAAAAATTGAGTTATAGGTATCTCAGTAGTTTCAACTATTTCCTCTAAAAAATCCAATTGCCTTTCCCCATCTCCCATATGAATATTAATTACTCCTGCCTTATCTGATAATATTCCGCCAACTCTAGCTTCTGCTGCTATTTTCATTATATCCTCTACCGTTGGTTGACTAGAACGATGATCAGAAAGAGCTACTTCTCCTACACCAATTATTTTATCTATCAATATAATATCATCCTGTATACTCCCTGTAATAGTTCTTATAGGTACTTGATAAGAACCAGTATATACATATGTAGTAATACCTTCTTCTTCAAGTCCTCTAGCTTTAGCTATTAAATTACTCATAGTTCTAGTAGTTCCATCTGTACCTAAAACCCCTATCACCGTAGTAACTCCTCCAAGAGTAATATCAGTTAATTGTATTTCTGGAGTCCTAGTTTTAAAACCTCCTTCTCCACCACCACCGCATATATGAACATGAGAATCTATAAATCCTGGAACCACATATTTGTCTTTAGCATCTATAATATTTATATCTACAAAATCCTTTGGAACACATATTTCATCCTTTATATATCCAATCTTATTCCCAACTAATAATATATCCTTCTTGCCCATATAACTTGGTGCATAAACTTCTCCACCTTTTATCAATGTTAGCATCAATATCCCCCTTTTATACATACATTTATTATACTCTCTTTAAATATTCTTTTCTTACATATTCAGGAACTAAACTTCCTCCTGTAGCCCAACATATATGAGTAGCATTATCTTCGTTTGCAAATAATATAGGTCCTAGAAATCCTGCTAATGCTGACGGTTCTAGAAATATATCTTCTTCTTCGTATAAAGCTTTTAAAAATTTATATAATCTACTATCATCTATAGTATATATCCCCATCAAAAGTCTTTCCATCATTTTCCCTACAAAAGAAGAAGGGCGACCTACTGCTAATCCGTCTGCATCAGTCTTATTGTCTAATCCAAAATCCTCTACAGATACCTTATCATGTAATCCTGTAATTAACCCTAATAGCATAGCTGGAGAATGAGTAGGTTCCGCAAATAAACAATGGACATTATCTTCATATACAAGTTTTAAACCGTAAGTTATCCCTCCAGGACCTCCTCCTACACCACAAGGTAAATATACAAATAAAGGATGTGCTTTGTCTACCACTATACCCATATTATCTAATTGTTTCTTTAACCTTATTCCTCCCACAGCATATCCTAAAAACAAGTTTTTGGAATTTTCATCATCTACAAAATAGCTATTAGGATCATTTTCTGATTCTTTTCTTCCTTCTTCTACTGCTTTTGAATAATCAGATGTATATTCCACCACTTCAACACCTTTACTTCTAAGAAGATCTTTTTTCCACTTTTTTGCATCCTGAGACATATGAACTTTTACTTTAAAGCCCAGCTTTGCACTAATTATTCCAATACTAAGCCCTAAATTGCCTGTACTACCTACTTGTATCGTATAGTTAGAAAAAAATTCTTTAAATTTATCCTCTGCTAATACAGAATAATCGTCATCAATAGATAATAAATTATTATTTATAGCCAATGTTTCTGCATGTTTTAATACTTCATATATTCCACCTCTTGCTTTTATGGAACCAGCTATAGGAAGTAGATCATCCCTTTTTAATAGAAGTGTTCCTTTAATCTCTTTCCCAAAATCTTTTTCCATCCGTTCTTTCATATTATCAATTTTCATTATAGGAGATTCAATAACACCATCTTTAGTTTCAGGGAAAGCTCTTTTAATAAATGGTTGAAATCTAGTTAGTCTTTTTTCTGCTTCTAATACATCTTCATAGGATAAAGGCAAATCTTTTTTAACATCTTTAAATTTACTATAATTTTCATTTATCCATACAGTCTCTTTTAATGATTTTATATCTTCCAGTATGGAATTTTTATCTTTTTGAGTAAATGTCACATTCATTTTTTACACCTCCGTATAATACATCATATTATGTCTATGATATAATATTAGTAAACATATATCAATAAAAAACGAGGGGGTGGGGTATGTTGGAAATTCGTGGAAATACTATCGTCCCACTAGGTTATGGCAAATTTGTAAGATCAGATAAAATTGTAGCTCTAGTTCCTATTGAAGATAATAGGGGACCTGGAAGACGTACTTTAGTCTATGTAGAAGGTCTTGATGAACCTATTATAGCTTCTAGAACAGAAACTTCTATTTTAGCCAATATGTCTGAAACTCCTAGAGATGTATTGGAAGCTACTGCAGCTTTAGAACTTTTACAAGACCTATTAGATGATATTGAACAAATTGGACCTATGTTAAGAAAAAGCATATTAGATGAAGCTGGTTTAGATTTAGATAGAATTCAATCAAAAATTGAAGAAATATTAACCCATGACTTAGATTCTATAGAAGATGACTAAGTTTATAAAAAGCCCCTTGCCATACCGAGCCAAAATATATGTAATTTTCCTTAGTGCTCAATATAGCAAGGGGTAAGTAAAATAAAAAATTATTTCTTACTTATATTAACTTTATTTATTTCATCTATTTTTTCATTAATATTGTAAGGTATTAAAGCTTTTTGATTTTCTGTAAGAAAATTATATTGCTTTATTACTTCATCTATAATGCTCTCATCATATTCTTCTAATTCGTCAAATTTTTGACTAAATTCCAATGCTATGTTTAAATCCTCAATTGAAGAAAAAGAAGTTTTATATATATTTGATACATAATCTCTCATTATGGATATTCCATAGTCTGGATGTGGTGCCCAACGTTCTCCTAAATCCTCTACATATTGAATGTTTCCTGCCCATGATGCAGTTTTTGTCTTATACCATCTAGAATGAGGATCCCCTATAGGATCTATCCCACAATATAATCCAATATGATTAAAATGTGCTCTTACACCATCCTCTGGGGTAGAAAATATTTCATGATCATAAGTATTATCTCCTATAGAATCTGCTATTTTAATACCAGCCCAATTATTCATCTCTGGCTTAACTTGCCCTGTATATCTTCCAAAATTAGTCTCTTTTGCTGCTTGTGCATACAATATCTCCGGATTTATCCCTGTAAGTCTTCCATATTCCCAATAATATGGAGCTATATCTATAAATCTTTTATGTGCACCCTTTCTAATAGCCCAAACTTGAGCTTGCTCCATACTTACTTGAGATTTCAATTTTATTGGAGTCTTTAACGACTCGATTTTAGCCTCTACTTCTTCAAATTTATGTATTATATTTTTTGATATTTTTTCTATATCCTCTTGAGTTAAACTATTATATAATTTACGTAAATTTTCTACTTTTATTTTATCTGTAGCTACTATCTCTTTTATATCATTAGGATTAGGCAATTCATTTGCTAATTTTATAAATTCTTCATGTTTAGAAATTATTTTTATTGGTTCTACAGGTTTAATCATATCTTCTTCATTTGCAATTTCTAAAGTATCATTAATATCTAAATCTCCTGTTTGATTGTCATTCGCATTTTTTATGATATCTGCAAATATTTTAGCAGTTTCTCCTCTAGTTATTTGCCTCTTAGGTCTAAAAGTTCCATCTTCATAGCCTTTCATATATCCTTGAGATTTCATTGTTTTCACATAATTCTTAGCCCAACTTCCTATTTCATGACTATCTACAAAATTTAAATCTATATCTTCTATTTTTTCTTTAAGCTCAGAAGCTATAACTATAATTTTTGCTGCTTCTTCCCTAGTTATCGGCTTATTAGGTCTTATAGTACCGTCTTCATAGCCGCCAATATATCCTGCAGCTATAGCCTTTCCTACCTCTTCAAAATACCAATCATCTTTTTTTACATCTTTAAAAGATACTTCGCTAACTTCTTTAAATCCATACACATTATTTGTCATTTTAAAAAATTCAGCTCTAGTTATATTTTTATTAGGTTTAAAAGTACCATCATTATAACCTTGTACATCACCTCTTTCAATTAAATAAGCAATTTCTTTTTTAGCCCAATGACTTTCTATATCAGAAACCATTGCAAAAGAAAAAGTACTATTGAATAAAATAATTATAAATGACATAATCGCCATATTTAATATGTTTTTCTTATTCATTCTTATCCTCCATTCAATATACAATTTACTCTTTTTAATTATACCATTTAAATATGTCAATATAATAATTTAATTATTACATTTTAGTTACACAAATAAAAAAACATAAATAGATAAAATTAAAATATAACATACTATAAAATCATATGTTCATCTCACAAAATTTGTATTGAAAATTAAAACAATTTTGACATTTGTTAAGTTTTATTTTATAATTTTAATAAATCTCTAATAAATTTAAAAGAAAGGAGGAATGGATTAAAATATAGTAAAAACAAACAAGGGGGAGGTACTAAATGGGTAATCCATATGAAGAAAAGAATTTTTCAGTTACTGATTATTTAAAGTTTATTCTACCTTCGCTTATTGGAATTGTTTTATTAATGTTTCCCTTTAAATATGAAGGAGAAACAACCATCGTAGTTGCTTTGTTAGCTGGAAAGCTAACAGAATTATTAAAACCTGTCTTACCTACAATTGTTTTATTGGTTATAGCTTTTTCCAGTATTATGACTTTAATTTATAAACTATTCAAACCTAATTTTATAGAAAATAACGAATATTTGAAGTCCACATTTTCTGTATCTAATTTTTGGCTTGGAACTAGAATTGTTGGATTAATACTGGCTATTCTAGTATATTTAGAAATAGGTCCAGAATGGATTTGGTCTGGAGATACTGGTGGATTAATACTTCATGATTTAATATTAGGATTATTTTCTATTTTCCTATTTGCAGGATTTTTATTACCTTTCTTAACAGATTTTGGACTATTAGAATTTGTAGGAGCATTACTTACTCCTATAATGAGACCAGTATTTAAGTTACCAGGTCGCTCATCCATTGATTGTATTGCATCCTTTGTAGGAGACGGCACTATTGGTGTAGCATTGACTAATAAACAGTATGAAGAAGGATATTATACTACAAGGGAAGCTGCTGTTATAGCTACTACTTTTTCAGTTGTATCTATTACATTTTGCTTAGTAGTTTTAGAAGCAGTTGATCTAACTCATCTATTTGGTCCTTATTATTTGACAGTACTTATTTCTGGAATAATTGCAGCTATTATAATGCCTAGGATTCCACCTTTGTCTAAAAAAGAAGATACGTACTATACTGGTAAAAAGATGGATATAGGAGAAGATATTCCAGAAGGACTTACAAGTTTTCAATGGGGTACTTATTTAGCAGTAAAAAGAGCAGAAGAAAGCAGTAATATAAAAGAATTTATTATTAATGGCTTTCAGACCGTTTTAGATATGTGGCTAGGAGTATTACCTGTAATAATGGCTTTTGGTACTATAGCTCTTATTATTGCAGAATCTACTCCAATATTTGATTGGTTAGGGATGCCCTTTATTCCAATTTTAAAATTATTTAAAATCCCTTATGCAGTTGAAGCTTCTAGAACTATGGTAGTAGGATTTGCAGATATGTTTTTACCTTCAGTTATAGGATCTGCTATTCCTAGTGAAATGACACGATTTGTAGTAGCTACAGTTTCCGTAACTCAATTAGTTTATTTATCTGAAGTAGGAGCTGTTATATTAGGTTCTAGAATTCCTGTATCCTTAGGAGAATTATTCATAATATTTATTGAAAGGACTTTAATAACATTACCTATAATATCTATAGCTGCTCATATACTATTTTAATATCCTTATATTTAATTAATTATAATTAATTAAATATAATAATTTATATTATTAAAGCAGAAATCCTAATTATTAAAAGATTTCTGCTTTAATATTTTCTTATATATACTTACATATTTAAAAACCTATCAAATAAATGATATCATCTAATATTAATAAAAATTATTATTTAATTACTTTGAAAATCCAATCTATTAAATGAATACATGTATTAAGTGTGATATCGTTTTCATCAAGAAAAGGATTAAATTCTACAAAATCCATTGATTTTATTAAACCAGTATTTAAAAAACATTCCAATACTCGTTTACCTTCTTCTAAGGTAAACCCATTTTCAACAGGAGTACCAGTTCCTGGCACTATAGATTTATCTAGTACATCTATATCATAACTTAGATGTACTCCTTTTACGTTAGAGGTAATAATCTTGTTTAAAATTTCTTCTGCTACATTTTCAATGCCCAATTCTTTTACTTTATTCATAGTATAAAGATTAAGATTTAGTATCTTTGCTAATTCTATTTCACCTTCGTCTAAATCACGAGCTCCAACAATATATACATTATCTGGATTAACCTTTGCTCCTTTATAGTATACATTTACCATAGAATCTTCCCCTATCCCCATCGCTGCTGCTAATGGCATACCATGAGCATTGCCTGAAGGTGATGTTTCATGGGTATTAATATCACCATGAGCATCTATCCATATTACTGCCAAATCATTAAAATACCTACTAGCACCTGATATACTTCCCAATCCAATGGAATGATCTCCACCCAATATAAATGGAAAAGATTTAGAAGTTAAGGAACTATAAACTAAATGAGCTAAATTATTATTTGTGTTTACTATAGCATCCAAATATTTAATTTTTTTATGAGAAACAAATTTGTCAGAAGGAGGTATATATGGCACAAATAGATTTCCAAAATCATATAATCTTTTGTCATTTTGAGTTATTAAACTTATAATACCTTTTCCCCTTAGCTTGTCTGGGCCATATTGTACCCCATCTCTGTCAGAACCATACATTATTGGAACTCCAATTAATGTAATATCCATTTTATTACCCCCTTTAATTTATTCATAAATATAAAAAATAAAATACAAATTTATAATAAAAAAATTGTCGATATTTTTGTTATTATTTGCAATATTGATAATATTTGCCTTATTTCATTATATCAGATTGATTTTTTAAATCAATCAAATTTCTTTGTTATAAAATCTTTATCTTAATCTTGTCATAACCAAAGCTTTTATTTTTCTTATAAAATTTATCTATAATAGCTCTTTGTTCCATAAAATTAATTTATTTGACTCAATATCTTATCAATGCTAACCTATCTTTTGATGATTAAAATATTGTATAATCATAAAAATTGAGGAGTGATAAAATATGGAAAAACGAATATTTGCATTGTTTATGATTTTTATCCTTTCTTTTGGACTTGTAGCTTGTGAAAAAAATGATATTTCACAAAAAAATAATACTACATCTACAGAAGTTTCAAAAAAAACTAACGATAAACCTTTTGAAGGAACTACTTTAAGTGTATTGGTAGCTTATGGTGGAGCCGATACTACTTTTGAAAAATTTACTGAAGAAACTGGCATCAAAGTAGATTTTTTAAGTATGTCTACAGGATCTGCTCTTGCTAAACTTCAAGCTGAAGATGGAAAAACTGAAGCAGATATTTGGTTTGGTGGTGGAGTTGACAGTTATTTAAACGCTCGAGATTTAGGCTATCTAGAACCATATAAGTCACCTGAACTATCGGCTATCAATCCTCAATACTGTGATAAAGATGGGTATTTTTCAGGACTGGCACTAGTACCTGCAGGTTGGATAGTCAACAACGATATATTAGAAGAAAAAGGTTTAGAACCTCCTAAAACTTGGGAAGATTTAGCTGATCCTAAATATAAAGGTGAAGTAATCATGGCTGACCCTGCAATTTCCGGAACTAATTATGCTATAGTTAGTGGTCTTATACAAGCTTGGGGAGAAGAAAAGGCTTGGGACTATTTTGAAAGACTTAGTAAAAATATAGATTTCTTTGCTCAAGGCGGAGGTGAACCTCTAGAGAAAGTAGCTGCTGGAGAATTTGCTATAGGCATAGTAGCTATAACTGGTGGAACCTATGCTGTTGGAGAAACAAGTCCCACATCAGTTATATATCCAGAAGATTTGATTCCATGGACACCAGCACCAATCGCTATATTTAAAAATACTAAAAATCTTGAAGCAGCTAAAGTGTTTGTAGATTGGTATTTATCCAAACATGGGCAAGAAATACTAAGAGAAGCTGATGCTAGAATAATGGCCAGAGATGATGTAGAAGTTCCTGAGTTAATGAAGGAATTGGATAAAAGTAAACTAATCGACTTTGACCTAGAATTAATGGGTAGCGAACGAGAAGCAATTTTAAAAAAGTGGAAGGAAATAGTCGGTGATAAATAAAATTGGAATTAAGGAAAGGGTAAAATTTACTCTTTCCTTTGACTCTATATTAGACCTATTAATTCTATGGACGCTTATTATTAGTTTACTTTTATTCATTTTATATCCTATAGTTATGGTAATATCTACTAGTTTCTTCTATAGAGGTACTTTTACATTAGAAAACTATAAAAATTTATTTACTCAAAATAATTTAAAATTGATTAAAAACAGTTTGTTTGTAGTCAGTATATCTTCTATATTAGCTGCAATTTTCTCATTATGTATAGCTTTATACACTTTTAATCAAAAAAGAAAATTTCAAAATATTATACTAAAAGCCTTAATGATATCTATGATATCACCTCCTTTTGTTTCCTCTTTAGCTTTAATTGCACTATTTGGTCGACGAGGATTAATTACTCATAATCTATTAGGTTTAAGTGTCAATCCTTATGGATGGCAAGGAATTATATTACTTCAAACTTTAGGGAAAATTCCACTATCTACTATAATGATAATCACAGCTTTAAATTCTATTGATATGATGCAATTACTTGCTTCTAGAGATTTAGGAGCAAGTCCTAGTGATACTTTAAAAAATATAATTTTACCAGCACTATCTCCTACAATATTAGCAGTATTGTTTTTAAACTTTACCATGAATTTAGCAGACTTTGGAACTCCTATTATTATTGGTGGGAAATTTAAAATGTTAGCTACAGAGACTTATAAAACTATATTTGCTAGTGCCGATTTAGGAAAAGCTGCTGCTATGTCAGTACTTTTAATTCCTCCAGCTATTTTAGCTTTCTTGTTTTATAGAAAAAATATGAAAAACATTAATAATAAATCTAATGGGAATAAGGTACTTGATAATTCAGAATATCATTTTGAGCTTCCTTCAGGCTTAAATATAATCTTAGGCTTAATAACTACAATTTTTTTCTTAATAATCATATTAAAATATGGAAGCATATTTTTATTATCTATATCTAATAATGCTTCAGGCCGTTTAACATTTACACTAGATCATATTAAAAAAGTAAAATCTTTATATCTAACAACGTTTATTCGTTCTATAGTGTTTGCCATAATTGCAGGAATAGTATCTTCAATATTAGGAATTTTATTATCTTATTATACTCATAGAAGAAATATAAAAGGTATGAAATATATGGAATTTATATCTTCTCTACCATATATTATACCAGGCATATTCTTTGGATTAGGATATATAGTTGGATTTAACAACAAACCTTTACTTCTTACTGGTACTACCGCTATTGTAATATTAAATTCTACTTTTAGACATATATCAGTAGCTAATAAGGCTGCTAATGCAGCATTTGCTAACATAGATACTAGAATAGAAGATGCTGCTAAAGATTTAGGAACATCCAAAGTACAAACTATCATAAATATTATACTGCCACTACTAAAACCAGTATTTTTAACTAGCTTTATAAATACATTCACCGCTTGCATGACTAGTGTAGGAGCTATTATATTTCTAGTTTCCCCAAAAAATGTAGTTGCCAGTGTTGTAATGTTTAAAGATATCCAAAGAGGCGGATATGGACAAGCTGCTGTAATGGCTAGTATATTAGTTTTAATCACAATTAGTGTAAATTTAATCACTATGAAACTACTCGATAAAAAGGAGGTATAGACTATGTTCCTCAAATTAATAAATTTAACTAAATTATTTGATGAAGAAAATGGAATAAAAAATGTTAATATAGATGTAAATGAGGGAGAGTTTGTTACCATTCTAGGTCCTTCTGGCTGTGGTAAAACCACTACATTAAACCTAATTGGTGGATTTTTAAAAGCAGATAGCGGTAAAATCCTATTAGAAGGAATAAATATATTAGAACTACCTCCTGAAAAACGTCCTGTATCCACAGTATTTCAATCTTATGCATTATTTCCTCATATGAATGTAATAGAAAACGTAAGTTATGGAATACGATTTTATAGGAAAGAAAATAAGAAAAAAGCTTTAGAAATCGCTCAAGAATATATAGATATAGTTGGATTAACAGGCTATGAACAATACAAAATAGGACATTTAAGTGGTGGTCAACAGCAAAGAGTTGCATTGGCTCGTTCCATGGCTACTAATCCAAAAATATTGCTTTTAGATGAGCCATTAAGCAATTTAGACGCTTCTCTCAGAATAAAAATGAGAAAAGAGTTAAAAGAATTACAAAAAAAATTAAATATTACAATGATATTTGTAACCCATGATCAAAGTGAAGCTTTAAGTCTTTCAGATAAAATAGTAGTTATGGACAAGGGTAAAGTTGTACAAATTGGTTCCCCTATGGAAGTATATTTTTCTCCTTCAAATAATTACGTTGCTTCATTTATAGGAAAATCCAATATAGTGAATATTAATGGCGAAAATTTTCTTGTTAGACCAGAAGATATTCGTATGAATATAAATCCTCAAGGTAAATACACTATAACAGATAAAATTTTCATGGGACAATTTACTGAATATATAGTTTCAAAAAAAGACAAATATATTGAAGTTAATTTAAGTGGAAAAGAAAATACAAAATTTCAAATAGGTGATAAAGTAGACTTAGAAATGTTATATAAAACCAAAATAGAACCTCCTAAAGAATATAGTATAAAAAATTTATAATTTTTTATGAAAAAACACTTGACATTCTATGATATATATGTTATACTATAGTTGCAAAAGGTAGACAGGAAATGTAATTCTGTTATCACGGAGGTGATAGCATGAAATTACAAGTACTGATCTACTTAATGCAAACAACAGCATCGTGCGTACTAAAGAGGTTGACTAAACCATAGGAGCAAAGCACGTATCCCAGTGGAATCTTCGGATTCCACTGGGATACGTGCTTTTTGTAATAATATTTTTATATTAGCTTTTGCCCACAATTAGAACAAAATTTACCTTCTCCTGTTTTCTCACCACAATTTGGACAGAAATTTGGCTTAGTCTCATTGCTTTCATCGGATTTATCTTTTTCTACATTTTTCATCATTTCTTTAGCTACATTCATCCCCATTACCATACCTGCTACATCAGAGGCAGTACCACCGCCCTTTACTTTTCCTGAAGATATACCATCAGTCATTGAAACCTGCTGATATTTACCTAAATCCCCCACCATATTATAAGAAGCCACTTTATTAATCATCTGTTGAATTTCCTCTGGATAATTAAAACTCATTATATTAAAACCTGTAATAGTTATACCACTATTCAACACTTCCATGTCTAAATCTTCCTTTATACCCTTAGCTATTTCATAAGCATTAGCTTGAAGATTAAATATATCTTTTCCTTCCATGCTAATCCATTTCATAAGTAGCTGGTCTAATATGGAAGTAATTCTTAATTTTACATCTTCCACCAAGTAAAAATCCCTAACTCCTGCAATCTTGTCAATTAATGCTATATAATCGTCAACTTTAAAATTAAAAGTACCATTAGCTCGAACTGGAAGCCCTCCTGGTAGATGGGGAGTAGGTATGTTTATTGCATTTTTAGTACCCCATTTTACAGTAAATTCTTTAGTATTTACAAATAATACCTCTGCTCTTATCCCTGTATTAAAGCCAAATTTAAATCCCTTTAATGTTGATAAAAATGGAATAATTTCTGATTCTATATCATAATCTCCTTCATCCTTAAATATCCCTTCAATTTTACCATTATATAAAAATATAGCATCTTGCCCTGGACGTATAATTAACCTGCTTCCTTTTTTTATCTCCTTATTAGTCCATTTCCAAAATATCATATCATCTCTAAACTCTTCCCATTCTACTACATTAGCAAACTGCCCTTTAAATATCATACACCATCATCCCTTTCCTAGATATTTATCTAAAAATTGCCTTTACTACCACTATGAGAATGTCCTCCTTTAGTTATTCCTCCACCACCTCTACTAATTCCACTGCTACCACCTCTATTATTGTTATTATTAGATACTCTTTTATGTTTAGTAACAGATGTTCTCAAATAGATGTCCCTTCTATTTATAATTTTAGAAGTACTAAAATCCCTGTAGGTTCCTTCATAAACTGTTGATCTACCAGCGGAATTATATGCCATAGACCCTACCACTATTCCAGCAATTATTAAAGACATAACAACTTGAAAACTTGTCTTAAACAATATATTATCTGGATCAACTCCTGGTTTGATCCCCATGTATTTATAAGAAGTTTTTATAAATTTCTCAAAAGCCTTATAAAAATCTCCATTAGATAAATCCAAAGCTATATTATCTCGAATCAGATCCAGCCTATAATCATCTAGATATTCTTCCCCTTTATAAAAACCAGCTAAATATATACCTCTATTATTCATATCTATAGTTAATATAACTGCATTCCCACAAGGTTTGTCATAACCTAAAGCATTATCATCATAAAAGTCTTCAGTATATTCTACTATATCTTTTCCATCAGTATCATATGTAGTTAATATGATAAAATCCGTATCCCTTTTAGCACTATATTTTTGTGATAATTCCTCTAATTTTTCTATTTCATCTACATTTAATAGATTAGCAAAATCATATACTCTTTTATTTACTTTAGAACTAGCTAATACCATTGAAACACTTAAATTTATAAATATGATAAATAATATAATAAAAATATAACCTCTAAATCTTCTCTTCACTAGAGCCCACCTCCCAGCATTAAAGCAATTATCTTAAGAACTATAAATGTAGCTCCAGCTACTCCCCCAAACCAAGCTACAACTTTTCCAAAGCTAATAGGAGGTTTTCCTACTACTTTTCCTGTCTGCCCATTCATAGCAAAAATATGCTCTGATTTATTATAATCATAATAAAGCATCCAAACCGGGAGAAGAGTATAATAAGCATGGGTATTCCTAGTATCAATCCTTTTATCCTTGTATCTAACGGAAGAATAACCTGTAATAGTAGAATTTATATATGAATTTATATAGTTTTCTATTTTAGTTTTAGCTCTAGGTAAAAGCTCTTCTTCATCATAATTGTATTTTTCTGCAATATATCCTGCTAAATAAGGAGTTTTAAAATCCTTTAATTCTTGATAGTTATAGGGTTCTAATTTATCCATAAGCTCATCATTCATTTTTTCTGATGCATCTACTGGAACTTTTAAATAATCTAAATTTATATCTCTATATACATCATAATATCTAGTTTCTGTATATACATAATCTCCTCTAACATAGGTTCTAACTTTAGTGCAAAGGGCATTTACCTGTACTCTAGAATTTAAATCATACAACCAAAAAGGTACATACATACCTGTAATATTTTTTATTCTATCAGCAGTCATAAATCCCTTTGGAGTAAGTTTACCATTTCGGCACCATTTCCTAAAAGCTTTTATAGCTTCCTCTTTACTTATAGTAAATGGAATTACCTTGGAAGGCGCCATATTCCCAGACAATTTATCAGCCAAAACCACCCCAGCACCACAAAAACTACAGGTAGTTGCCATAGTATCAGCATCTGTAATTAACACTGCACCACAATTTTTACAATGATATTCTTTTGCTTCATTTTCAGAAAAATGGGCACTTCTAAACTCATCAGGAAAAGTTTCAACATCATCTTCTCTACCACAACTATAACAAGATAACTTTCCTGTTTCAGCATCAAAAGCCATATCGGCTCCGCAATTAGGACATTTATAGTGGATTACCAAATTAAAACCCCCTTTATTAAAAACAATCAATATTGAAGCTGTAGCTTTGGCTACAGCTTCAATATTAAACTATTCCTTATTCTTTATTTTCTCCTTAAGTATAGCTAATTCTTCATCTATATTATTATCTTTATTATCATATTTAGCAGTTAAATCCTTTATATCATCTTTAGGTCCTCTATTTAACTCAGCCATTGCATTCGCTTCATCTAATGCCCTATTTACCTTGTCTTCCATTCTATCAAAAGCAGATATAGAACGATTAGCATCTGATACTGAAGAACTAATTTTATTAATTTTTTCTTGAGTTTTAGCTACTGACATTTTCCCTTTTAACATGGATCTTCGTGCTTCTAATTCATTAATATCAGAAATTAACTTATCATGCATCTCTCTCATATGTTCTGCATTGGACTTAGCAAGATTGTAGGCTTCTTCTAGTCCTTTTTCTTTTTCTGCTAATTCAGCTTTCCTTTCTAAAAATTTTCTAGCATCCTCTTCATTTCCTGCTTCCAAAGCCTTTATGGCGTAATTTTCCATTTTACTTATATCCTCTTGACATTCCCTTAGTTCCCTTTTAGCTCTTTGTTCTTCTGCCATGATAGAGGCAGTTTCAGCCTTCACCTTACCTAAATCACTGTTTAAATTTCTTAAAATCTGATCTATCATTTTCTCTGGATCTTCAGCTTTATCTAATAATGCATTTATATTACTAGACATTATCTCCTTAAACCTAGTCAGTATACTCATAGTATTCCCTCCCCTTAGTATTATTCTATTGTTAATAGTTATTAAATTATATCATAATGAAATTAAAATTAAATAAGAAAATCTCACCGAGTTTCTATCTCATCTTTTTAATTAAAGCTCTCAATAATATTCGCATCTCCCTTATTCTCAATGCAGAGCATACAATAACGTATAAAAACACTCCCACTACTACAGAAAGCAATAATATTAATAGATCAACTATCCATTTATTAGGCAATAAACTTACTAAACCAAAATACATAAAATAAACTACTATCCCCATTATAATAGAGGCAATTAAGGTTTTTATAAAACAACTTAAATATCTTTTTAGTCCTATCCTTCCTAACTTTTTTTTCAAGTCGATAAATAGTAGTAAAGTAGTAAAAGTAGCAGATATACTAGTGGCTAAAGCCAATCCTGAATGTCCCATAGGCTTTATTAAAATTAAATTTAAAACTATATTCAATCCAACGGCTAAAACCCCATTAAGCATTGGAGTTTTAGTATCCTGAAAAGAATAATATACTCGATTTAACATAAGCCTTAACGAGGAACCTACCAAACCCACAGAATAAAAAATCAATGCTTGAGAAGTCATATAAGTTGCTACTTTATCAAAAGCTCCCCTTTGAAAAAATATCCTCACCATAGGCTTAGCTAATATAAATATCCCAATAGTAGCAGGAATCGTTACTATAAGTATTATATTTATACCTTGTCCCATTATTTTCTTAATTTGCATATTGTCTTCTTGAGAAAATGCTCTAGATAACATAGGAAATATTACAGTCGTTATAGCCATTACAAATACTGATATAATAATATCACTTATCCTAGAAGCATAAGTTAAAGCTGAAATACTTCCTTCTACCAAGCTAGAAGCTAAGGTTTTATCTATTATTGTATTTATCTGTTGCACTGCTGAACCTAACATTACTGGTAATATTAATATTAATGTCTTTTTTAAATATGGATCCTTCAAATCAATATCACAACTATAGCGATAGCCTTGATGCTTTATAGCTGGTACTTGAATTAAAAATTGTGTAGACGCTGCTATTACACTAGTTAACATCAATCCTTGTATATTCCCTTCTTCAGCAAAAAATAGTAAAAATATTATATATACTAAGTTATAAGGAAGTCCCATTATAGCTGGAGGTCCAAATATCTCACTGCTATGAAGGTATCCAGAAAACACATAGGTAAATCCTAAAAATACTATGATAGGTAAACCTATTCTATTTAATTTTACCGCTAAAGTAAATTGTTCTCCTGTAAAACCCTTAGCTAATACTTTTATAACTAATGGAGACAAGAAAAAACCTAAAAGAGCCAATATAATAGTTATAAAAAATACCATATTTAACACATTATTTAAAAATTTTAGTTTGGCTTCTTTCCCACTTTTTTCCTCTATTTCTGTAAATATAGGTATTAAAGTGGTGTTTAAAGAAGAACCTATGGTAGTCATTATAATTACTGTTGCTGTCATAGCTACAAAGTAAGTATCTGTTTCATAACCAGAACCATATGTAGAAGCTATTAATACTTCCCTTAAAAAACCTAAAAACTTACTTATTAATGTAAATATTGCAATCATGGCTGCTGATTGTACTACTTTGCGAGTGCTTGTCATACATATTCTTCCTCTCTTCGATTTCTTGGTATATATTTTGGATGGGAAAAATATACCCCAAAAGAATAAATGCCAAATTGTTTTATAGCACCATATTTACCCACCATCCTTCTAGTAATCCAAATAAGTAAAGGCAAAGTAAATAAAGCATATATCATAGTATGAGGTCTAATAGAACCAAATTTACCATTATAATATACTTGCCCAATATAAAGAAAAGCAGAAACTATATATCCTATAAATATACCCTTTATATTTTTTTCAATAAAATCCACAAATTTATTGTAATGTATTCCTATTATTCCTCCCCCTATGAAATAAAAGCACCAGCTAAATAAAGTTTTCCAATAGTAGCGATTGATTATTCGAAGACCATATTATATAAGGCAAAAATATAAATTTTACTTTTTTCTTATAATATCTACCAATATCAAGTTCATTTATGGATCTATAATTGTAAAACAAAACCAAACCTGAAAGCATCATAAATATAGGGCTTCCAAATCTAAAAAACTGATTTAAAAAAATTCCAAGATACATAGCTTTAGATCCATATTCTGAATGAACAGCAAAGCCCCCAGTTGCATGGATAATAAGTATACCTATGGCAGCTATAGCTCTAATATAATCTATCTCTTCTATTCTCTTACGTCTTGTCATTTAAATTCTCCTTCTGCTTTATTATTTATTACATTTATATATTATATCATAAAAATATCCCCCATTATAAAATTATAAGGGGGATTCCCAATATCTTTTTTATCTATTTCTATAGTTATGATTTTATATGTTATTACTTGTAATTGGTCGCTACCTTTACTTGGGGGAGATATATTTAAGCTAATAATTAAATCATTACCGCTTTTTATCACTTTATTTACTGTTACATCATAGCCTGAAGTTGGAAAAGATTTTGTTATTGTTACTAAAACTTTATTATTTTTTGTTTTTACTGTGATACCTTCTTTACCTGAATAAGATTCTGCCCTACCTAAAACTTTAAATGAAATATTAGACACATCATTTAGCAAATCATTTACTCTTTCAAGAAATATTATTGCTTCTGCTTGAGTTACATTTCTAAAAGGAGCATACTTTGTATTAGATATACCAGATATTAAATTTTTACTATACAATGCTGCTATACTTTCTTTTTCTTCTTTAGACAATTGATTTATATCTTTAAAAGTAGTTTTTTCGTTGCTTACTGGGATTATAGATTCTTCAATAAGTTTCTTACCTACTATGTTAGCCATCTTTGCCCTATTTAAATTAATTTTCTCACCAACTATAGAATTTTTATACCCTTTATCCTTCAATAAAGATGAAAAAGATAATAAAAATTCATCTTCTCTTATAGTTCCATTGGGATTAAAATGTTTAAAATCATCATTTGCTAAATAAGGAAAATACTTTATTACAAAATCTTTCCTTATTTTATCCTTAGCCCAATGGTTTGATAATTTGTCATTTATGTCTGCAAAAACAATATTACTTGTGGATAAAATAAATACAAATATTAAAATAATAGACAATGTTTTTCTCATATAATCACACCTCAAATCTTCTTTTTATATAACTTTCATTTTTATTATATCACATATATGTGCTTAATAAATTACATTATGGTTACAATAATATTTTTTTCTAATTAAAAACATTTTTCAAAAAAATGAAGGATATTATAAACTTTTGTCTAATATTTAAAATATAAAATACTTTCTATATATTTAAATAATAAACAAAATAATATATAATATATTAAAAAAGGAAGTGGAAAAATGAAATTTAAATTAAAAAAACCAAAGTTGCCTAAATTTAATAAGTTTAATAGAAATAAAAAAGAGATTAAAAGTATTAGTAGAAATATGATTATATCCACTACTTCTATATTAATAATATTAACTTTAGTGCTAGGAATAACTACATATTTCATATCAAAACATGAATTAATTAAAACTAATGAAGAACTGTTGCTAAATAAAGCTGTAGATTCTGCCACCATAGTAGATGAACAAATTAAAAGTAGCACTCTCTCTATAGCTACTTTAAGCAGCCTAGAAATAATCGCTAATCCCGATATTCCAAAAGAAGAAAAATTACAGACATTAAAAGAAGAAAGAGGTAAATTAAATTTATCCAGTATTGGCATAGCAGATATAAAAGGTCAATTTGTTTTAGAAGATGGAAAAACTATGGATATACGTGAAACAGAACATTTTAAAAAAGCTTATGCTGGAAAATATTATTTTTCTGAACCTTTTGTCAATGAATTAACTGGAAATTTAGAAGTAGCCATATCAGCACCTATAAAATATAGAGGAGTTAATTTAGGTGTCATAGTAGGTTTTAAACCAGCAGAAGACTTTTATAAAATAGCAAAAAATATAAAAATTGGTGAAAAAGGCTTTGCATATATATTAAATGACTCAGCTGATGTAATATCTCATCCTACTATAACTGATAAAACAAATATAAATAATGAAGTCAGCATAAATTTTACTAACTTAAAAAATAAAGTATCTAAAAAATATTCAAATGAAATAGCAAAAATGGAAGATATGATAATGAAAGGTAAACCTGGTATAGGCAAGTATATGAATAAAGATGGTGAAATAATTTACCTAGGATTTGCGCCTATTAAATCTAAAAATTGGACTCTTATAGTTAATATAAGCCAATCAGAAGCATTAGCAGGATTAACTTCTATGAGAAATACTTTAATAATAACAATAATAATTGCAATTATTGTTGGTATTGTTTTTTCTTTATTATTTAGTAAAAGTATTACAAAACCCATTATTCAAATAACAACTCAAGCTTATAATATATCACAGCTAAATTTAAGAGAAAATATAGATGAAAAATTAATATCAAGAAAAGATGAATTAGGTAAGTTAGCATATTCTTTACAAATTGTTATAGACAATATGAGAAATTTTTCAAAAGAAATACAAGAATCTTCTCATCAAGTAGCAGCTGCTTCAGAAGAATTGGCAGCTATATCAGAAGAATCAACCGCAGCAGCAACTAATATAGCAGAAAGCTCTAGTGAAATTGCTGAAAATTCTCATAATCAATTAAATGAAATTATAAATATAACTAATTCCATAAAAAACATATCTACTCAAATAGAACATGTTTCTTCCGAAACCAACAATGCTGAAGATATTACCAAAAATGTGCTTGGAAAAACTAAAGTTGGAAAAGATAAAATGGATGAAGTAATAATACAAATGGGAAATATAGAAAATAGCACTACTAGTGTAAAAAGTTCCTTAGATAATATAACCTCTAGTTCTAGAGAAATGAATAAAATATTAGAGGTTATCCAAGATATTACAGAACAAACAAATTTATTAGCTTTAAACGCTGCTATAGAAGCTGCTAGAGCAGGAGAAGCTGGAAGAGGATTTGCAGTAGTAGCAGATGAAATAAGAAAATTAGCTGAAGAAACCCAAAATTCAACTAAAGAAATATATACTTTATTGATTAATAATAACACTATAATTAAAGAAACCAATAATAAAATGGATTACAGTAGCAAAGAAGTAAATTTAGGAGTTAATAGAGTTAATGAAGCTAAAGAAACATTTGATGAAATTTCAAAATTAATTGTTCAAATAGATAATACAATAAATGAAATCATAAAATCAATAGGCAGTGTAGAAAACTATGTAGATTCATTAGTAAGCTCTTCCACCTCCATAGAAAATATGAGTGAAGAAATTGCAGCTCAAATTCAAAATTCTTCAGCTGCATCTCAAGAACAAATGGCATCTATGGAAGAAATTACTTCTTCTACAGAAAGTCTCGCAAAATTAGCGGAAGAATTACAAATGTTAATTGGGAATATCAAATTTTAGTGTAAAAGGTAGTGCAAAAGGGACAATCCCTTTTGCACTACTAATTTTTAACTTAATAAAGTTTTTACAGTATTATAAGTAATATTAGGTACAATTTCAAAAGTATGCTTCATATGGACTCTTTCTGTCATCTTATGACCATCCTTTCCATAACTACCTATATTTACAATTGGTACATTCATTGCCATTACATCTTCCACATTATAAAAATATTTAGAGCCCCAAGCAGGCATGTTCTTTTCTAGATATAATATATCTTCAGGAGTATCACTTAAAGACATAAAACTTAAATCTGATATATATGGATAAAACATTTTAGTTACTATAGGTTTATCTGAATATTTACCAACAAATTCTATAGAATTATTTACGCTATCTATTAAATTTCTCTCTAACTTTGTTTCCCCAGTTATTTCAATCCTTGCACTATAAGTAGATGAAAAATATATTATAATAGCAGGACTCTTATCAACTGACCACTTCCAAGCTTCCTCAACTATTTTAACACTAAATTCTCTCAAGTCTAGTTCTGGATTTTCCCTATTTAATTCTTTCGCAAAACTATCTATATAAAGTTTAAATCTATCCCCATGTATGGTATGTAATTCATTGTAAAATTCATCCCATGCATATACCCTTTTCTCCCAAGAAAGATCTCTATAAGGATAATCAGCTTTTTCACAAAACTTTCTATAAGAATTATTTAAATATTCTATTACATTATCAAATGCCTCTTCTCCTTTTTGTTTCATCTTATTCATAACATCTTTAGGAGTCATACTATAGGTAAAGAAATTGTAATATGAATTAGCCGTTAAAGCTGTCTGAACTGTGTATTTTTCCTTAAAATCTGATTGTTTCAAAGATACAGGTGGTACAGTAACCTCACCTTGAGATATATCACATAATTCTGGATTATAAGACATTAATCTAGTTAGTTCTGCCACTAACAAATTAGGATCTAATCCACTAAATACTTGCCCAACATGAGCTTCCTCTCCTACTACATAAAAGGAAGGTAGCAACTTCCCTACAGTCCCAAAATATACATAACGATTTTCATCGCCCTTATAATAAGGTGTAGAATAATCAGCATTTATACATGCTATAAATTCTAATCCTTCTTCTTGCATTTCCTTAAAAACCTTTAATGCTGTTAATATTCCATGAGAATTATCTTCTTCATCACAAGCAGCCAATGTTATCAAATGTCCGTTTAATTCTTCTGGATGTTCAGAAAAATATTTAGTTAAATACATATGTCCTGCCAGTCCCGACTTCATATCCAAAACTCCGCGTCCAAACATATATTCCCCAGAATTTATATCTTCCATTACCTCTTCCTCTAAATTCATTTCCTTTAAATGTTCCAATAACCTCTCAGGATTAAAAGCATATTCTTTTATAGATCCAAAATCCTCTACACCAACAGTATCCAAATGCCCCATAAGTATCACTGCCTTATTAGAATTTCCCTTAGTTCCCTTTACATGAGTTACTACTATATATCTTTCTATTTCATCATCTATAGTCTGTATAATTTTAAGTTGAGATGGGTTTTCCTTAAAATAAGTCAGTTTTTTGTAATATTCATATATCCACTTAGCACAATCTGCCTCCCCACTAGTTTTTACAATGCTAGGTATCTTTACCAATTCTTTAGTAATATGTTTTATTTCATCAAAACAATTTAAATACATAGGCTTCCTCCTCTCTAATAATTTTCAGAATATTGAATAACTTTTAAAGTCGGTGCCTGGCACCTATTTTGAAAGTTATTGTCTCTTATGAATATATATATCATCATATCCTTTAACACCATAAGCAGATTCAGCACTCTTTACAGCATTTACTATTGCTCTTTCCATAGTTCTTGCTGCTAAAAAACCTACCACATTTATATCCGCTTCTACTTTACATGTAGCCATAGTAAATATGGTATCTCCATCAAATATAGAATGGGCTGGTCGTATAGTTCTAGCATAGCCATTATGGGACATAGAAGCTAATTTATTCATTTGAGATTTTGTAAATATTCCATTGGTAACTACCACACCTATAGTAGTGTTTCCATTAAATATATTTTTCTTTTCATTATATTTTTTAATCATAGCATTTTCTGTTCCAATTAAGGTGTTTCCCTTTTCATCTAATAATCCAGCCAATATCTTTCCTGTTTCAGGATCAATAACATCACCTAATGCATTAACTGCTACTATAGCTCCTACTTTCAAATCCCCAACTTGTGTAGCATAAGAGCCTAGCCCACCTTTCATAGCCCTCTCTATTCCTAAAAACTTTCCTACTGTAGCCCCAGTACCAGCTCCTATATTGCCATTGGGGCATTCCTTATTTGTAGCATTTACACAAGCTTCATATCCCATTTTAAAATCTGGTCTTACTTTATAGTCTCCCACTACTAAATCAAATAATACTGCACTACACACTATGGGCACCTTTGTTACCTGTACATCAAATCCAATATCCTTCTCCTCTAGATATTTCATAGCGCCTGAAGCTGCATCTAATCCAAATGCCGAACCTCCAGATAGCATTACTGCATGAATTTTATCCACTAAATTTTGTGGATCTAATAAATCTGTCTCTCTAGTTCCAGGAGAGCCACCTCTTACATCTACCCCTGCAGTAGCTCCTTCTTCACATATAATAACTGTACATCCAGTTCCTGCTTCTATATTTTGAGCATGCCCTACCTTTATACCTTCAATATCTATAAATTTTATTTCTTTCAATATATTCACCGCCTTTATTGCTAACCAAATATACAGTAGGAGGTAAATCATTAGTAGCTATTACAAAGCTAAACTCTTCTATATTAGTTGCTGCACCCCATTCACCTTTGTTGTTCATACACACTACAGATATATCTCCAACTTTACCTTGCCTTTTTAATAACCTGTCGTTTAAATCTTTTACTGCTTTTTCTGCTGCTTCACTAGGACTATGACCTTCTCCCATTAATCTTACTATTTCATAGGAGATACACCCTTTCATTATATCTTCACCAAGACCCGTAGCCACAGCACCACCTATACAACTATCCACATAAAACCCAGATCCTGGTATAGGAGAATCACCTACCCTACCTTTTCTTTTCATAAAAAGACCAGAAGTAGAAGTCCCTGCACACATTTTCCCTTCTACATCTAAAGATACCATTCCAACAGTATCATGACCCTCATAAGGATTAAACTCTTCTTCAATTACTTTTCTCCTTTTTTCTTCATATATATTAATAGATTCTTTAGTAAGCATATTTCTTTCTTCAAATCCTTTACCCAAAGCATATTTTTCAGCTCCAAATCCTACTAAAAAACAATTAAATCTCTCATTACTTAATTGCCTTGCTATGGAAATAGGATTTTTAAAATTTCTAATACCAGCCACAGCTCCTATGGATAAAGTGTCTCCATTCATAAAGGCTGCATCTAATTCCACTTCACAATCCTCATTAGGAAGACCACCATATCCTACAGATTTATATTTAGGATTATCTTCTACTATTTTTATAGCTTCTTCTATAGCATTGTCACATGACATACCATTCTTTAATCCGTTAAATCCCTTAGTAACACCTTCCAAAGCCATTTCCCAAGTAGCTATAATTCCCCACTTCATTCTTATCACCTCTTATTACAATAATATTACAAATAACTATCAATTTTCACCCCCGGCACCAGAAAAGATAGTTTTTAAATTTATATCATAAGGTGCCCTTACTATTCCCTTTTCTGTAATTATTCCATCAATTAATTCATTAGGAGTTACATCAAATGCAGGATTATACACTTTTACATTGGAAGGTGCAGTTTGCTTTCCAAAACCACATATTATCTCTTCCCTACCCCTTTCTTCTATAACTATATCTTTTCCTGTTGGAGTTTTTAAATCAATGGTAGTTGTTGGTCCAGCTACATAAAAAGGAATATTGTGAGCTTTCGCAAGTAGTGCTACACCATAAGTACCAATTTTATTAGCCACATCTCCATTTGCAGCTACTCTGTCACAACCTACTATTACCACATCTATCCACCCTTTTGACATAACCATTGCTGCCATATTATCTGTAATTAGTGTAACATCAATACCTGCTTCCATTAGCTCAAAAGTAGTCAATCTAGAACCTTGTAAAAGTGGTCTTGTTTCATCAGCAAATACTTTTATATTCCATCCTCTTTCCTTAGCTAAATAAATAGGTGCTAAAGCTGTACCATACTTAGATGTAGCTAAAACACCTGCATTACAATGAGTTAATATTGTATATCCATCTTTTAATACTTCTATTCCATTTTCTCCAATCTTCTTGCATATTTTTTCATCTTCCCTTTGTATACTAATAGCTTCTTCTTCTAATATTTTTTTTATTTCTTCTACTGGTTTATATTTATTTTCCAAAGCCTTTTTTTCCATTCTATCTAACGCCCAAAATAAGTTTACTGCTGTAGGTCTTGATGAACCAAGATATTTAGAGATCTTTTTTAATTCATTATAAAAACTATTAAAATCATCTTCTTCTAAATCCTTTATTCCTAAAACTACACCATAAGCAGCTGCAATTCCAATTGCTGGTGCTCCTCTAACCTTTAATTTTTTTATTGCATCAAAACATTCTTCTACTGTTTCTATTGCTATTATTTCTTTTTCAGTTGGCAATTTGGTTTGGTCTATTATATATAATTTTCCATCTCTATACTCTAAAGTTTTTAACATTGTATCGCTCCTTTATACATTTACTTTTATAATATTAATTATATCTTATTTTTCATATATTACCAATCTTTATCATAAAATTAAAAAAGCCTCTGCTCAGGTATATACCAAAGCAGAGACTTAATTTGTTTAATTAGTAGGTATTAATATCTTTTGTCCCGGAAATATTAAATGTGGATTTTTTAACTTATTGTATTCTGCTAACTTTTGCCATGTAGTACCAAATTTTTCAGCTATCTTCCACAACACATCTCCTGGTTTTACTGTGTATTCTTTTTCTTTTGGTGCTGGTACTACAACTTCCTTATCTGGCTCTTCTACAGGAGTTTGTAAAATTGTAATTCTTCCCTCAACCTCATAATCAACTTCTCCTATTTTTTCAATATACTTTATTAACGCTTCATCTAATCCTTCAAATTCTCCAACCAATTCTCCTTCAGCTAACATAGTATATCCATCTCCACCAATTGCCATAAAGTCATTGGTAGCAACAGTATAAGTTTTATTTAAATCTACTGGCTTTCCTTTAATTTTTAAATCCACTATCCTATTTCCAGCTTCTTTAGATGGATCTATTTTAAATGTCATACCAGCTACATGGGGGAATTTTCCTGCTGGTTCAGGATAAGTATCTACTCCATACTCTAATGCATTTAATATATCTATTCCCTTTAATTTCTTTACTACTATATAATTACCAAAAGGAAATACTTCCAATATATCACCTTTTGTTATGTCTCCAGGTTCGATGGATGCTCTAATCCCACCTCCATTTGTAATAGCTACATCTGCACCAGTTAAATCCAACATAGCATCTGTCGCTAAATTTCCAAGATTAGATTCCCCTGTTCTTACCGCTTCTCTTTCTCCAACTAATCTTACTTTAGTCTTTCCTACAACAACTGATGTTACTTCCTCATTTTTTTTCTTTAATTCTTCAATTGCATTAGAAATTTTTTCATCCTCTTTTAAATCCACCACTTCATCAAACTTTATTAATTTTGCTTTTTTATCAGCTATCTTCCCATCTACAACATCAATATTAATTATACCTATATTTTTTAAATGCTCACCTGCTTGTGCTATTAATGTATTTCCCACCATCTTGCCTTCCTCTAATACAGTATGGCTATGCCCATCTATAATAATATCTATACCTTCAACCTTATCTGCTATATCACTAGATTTTGGAACACTTCCTTCATCCAAACCTATATGAGTTAGTGCAATAATTATATCCACTTTTTCCTCTTTTAATTTATTAACCATCTCTTTAGCCGTATCTACAGGAGAAGTAATATTTATGCCTTCAGTGTTTTTAGGATTGGATTTATATTTAGTCTCTTCTGTTGCTAAACCAAATATACCAACTTTTACTCCATCTATCTCTTTTATAATATACTCTTCTAAATCTTTAGTTCCATCTTCTCTAACAACATTTGCTGCTAAAATAGGGAACTCTGCTATTTCCTTTAATTCCAGTAATCTTTCATAGCCATAATTAAAATCATGATTGCCTGGTACCATAGCATCATAGCCTATTTGATTCATAAGCTTTATTATAGATTCACCCTTAGATATAGTTGCCATTGGCAATCCATGAATTGTATCACCTGCATCTAATACCAATACATTTGGATTTTCTTCCTTCAATTCTTTTATTTTAGTTGCCAGCTTTGCATAACCAATTAGCTCTTTTTCATCACCTTCCACTCTACTGTGAACATCATTAGTATGAACAATAGTAATCTTTGTAGACTTTGCTTCTTCGGCAAAAACCTTATTTCCTACAGGTAATAATATAGATATTATTAATGCCAAAGATAGAAAGATACTAAGTATTCGTTTATTTTTAAAATTCATTAAACTTCCTCCCTTACATTTATAAAATTTATGGGTAATTCTTAATATAAGTTTAACAGTCCCTTGTAAAATTTGTTAAACACATACGTAAAATATTTGTAAAACTTCATATAATTTTCCCTCTAATATTAAAATTACCCATACCAACTTCATTTAATCAATACAATAAGTATCTTTTACGGTGCCAGGCACCGTAAAAGATACTTATTGTTCTTAATGTCTTATACTATTTTGAAGTAATTCATCTAATTCATATTCAGTTAACGAATAGTGGTAAAACTTATCATAAAATTCCTTTACTTCTTTTCTCATATCATAGTCATATATGTCTGGGTATAAAAGATTTCCAATCCATTTTAATCCTAATATCCTGTTTACAGAAGGAGGTCTATCAAACCAGTTAAAAGGTTTGTTTGGTATTTCATACACCTCTCCATCTTTAACCGCCTTTATATCCTTCCAAGCTGGATCCTTAAGTATTCCAGAATAATATCCTCCTCTTTCATCATCCCAAGATATAATTATCTCTGGATCCCATAAGAGTAATTGTTCTATAGATACCTCTGATTTACCCCTATCTCCTTTAATTTCTACTTCAGCTACATTATTTCCTCCAACTATATCTATAACATAAACATGCCTAGAACCTGATGGTTCAGTTTCTAATCCATTAGGTCCTTCAGCATAGTATATACTAACCTTCATATCCTCTGTAACTTTTATAGATTTCTTTTCTATATCCTCCAATGTATCTTTACAATATTTACCTAATTGTTTCGATTTTTCCTCTTCGTTCATAATTTCCCCTAATAATTTATAGGTTTCATCTAATTTATATATATCTCCATCCAAAATTACTATTGATTTACCTATCTTTTCCTGTAGCTCATCTGTCTGAGATATAAAAGTATCATCTATGGTACCCATAGCTATTAATACATCTGGATCTACCTTTATTAATTCTTCTACATTTATGGATTCTTTACCAGCACCACCTAAATTAGGTAAATCATGATATTTTTCATCTATATAGCGTTTTTCTCCTTCTCTTAACTCATAATTCCATCCTACCATTTTATCCGGATTTAATGAATATATCAAAATAGTACCTACTGGACCTGTAGAAAATATTGTGTCTACTTTAGCTGGTATAGTAACATTTCTTCCTGCCATATCAACTATTTCTATGAAATTTTCAGTAACCTCACCTTCGGTAGATTTCTTAGTACAACCTGTTATTAGAGAAAAAATCATTATAAAAATAGGTAATATGAATATAATTCTCTTTTTCATCATAATCCTCCTAGTTTTTTAATATATAGGTAAACACATCTTTACAGTTTTATTTTCAATACTTAACTCTACTATCCTTATATCTATACCATATAAATTTTTAAGATCTTTATCTTTTAAATTTTTCTGAGGATCCTCTACTACCTTGACTATACCATCTTTTACCAAAAGAGTTTTAGTCCCAAAAGACAATACTTGTTCTGGAAAATGAGTAGCCATAATAATTATCATGCCTTTTTTAGCACACTCTTTAAGATAATTTAGCATAATTACTTGATTAGCAAAATCTAAATTATTAGTTGGTTCATCCATCACTATTATTTTAGCTTGTTGAGCAATAGATTGAGCAATTTTAACCAATTGTCGTTCTCCACCACTCATATTTGAATATATTTTATCTTTCAACTCCAATATATTTAACATTTTCATAGCATCTAGTGCTATTTTCTCATCCTCTTCAGTAGGAGAAGAACCAAATCCTAAATAAGAAGTACGCCCCATAAGTACTATATCTAAACCTGTATATTGGAAAGTAGAACTAAAGGTTTGAGGTATATAACTAATATTTTTAGATCTTCTATTAAAACTCCAATCTTTTATATTTTCACCTTCTATACACACTTTCCCTTCTATAGGCTCTAATAAACCTACTATGGTCTTTATTAAAGTAGATTTTCCTGAGCCATTAGGTCCAAGAATACATATTATATCTCCTGATTCCCCTTGAAAAGATACATTTTTTAATATTTTTTTATTTTTATAACCACAGCTTAAATTATCCACATGTATCATATTCTCAGCTCCTTTTATTGGTCAAAAGTAAAAATATAAAGAAAGGTGCACCTATCAATGAGGTAAGTATTCCTAAAGGAATTTCCACCGTTGTCAATCCTCGAGCTATATTATCTATCAATAGTAAATAAGTACTTCCTAATAATAAGGTTGTAGGAATCAATATCCTATAATCTGGTCCTACTATCATTCTACTTAAATGAGGTATCACCAAGCCAATCCAACCTATCATCCCAGATATAGATACAGAAGCAGCCGTTATAAGTGTAGAACATATTATTACAATTATTCTAGTCTTTCCTGTATCAAGCCCTAAAGTTTTAGCTTCATCTTCTTCCAAAGATAATACATTTAGTTTCCATCTCAATATAAATAAAGGGATAATACCTAATATTATAGGAACGACTATGACTTTTATATCTCTAGGGGAAATACTAGATAAACTACCCATCAACCAAAAGGTTATAGTAGGAAGCTTATCTTCCGTATCTGCTAAATACTTTATTAAAGATGTAAGAGAAGTGAATATAGAACCTACTAATACTCCAGTAATTACCAAAGATATTATAGGTTCTTCTTTTATTTTACTGCTAATCAAATAAACTAACCCAACTGCTATGAGTCCAAATATAAATGAAGTTATTTGTATACCTACTGTATTAAAAGATAAATAGATAGCTAAAGCTGCTCCAAAAGCTGCTCCTGATGAAACTCCTAATATGTCTGGAGAAACCAATGGATTTTTAAACATGCCTTGATATACTGCACCTGAAAGGGATAAGGAAGCTCCAACTAATATTGCCCCTATTATTCGAGGAAGTCTCACTTGAAATACTATGGTATCTATGGTATCTGGCCAATTCTTCTCTATGGGAAATATTTTAGAACTTAAAACCTTTAACAATTGATCAATAGATACTGGATATCTTCCTATACCAAATGAAATGAAAAATGATATTATCAATAATATGATAAATATGTATATATAATCTTTTCTCTCCCTTTTACTCATCTAAATCCTCCATTACCCAATTTTTCATTATGTTAATCCCCTTCTTCTACTAAATTTCTAGCAGCTGCTGAAGTTATGCCTATAAAACTACCTATGGCACTGTAAGAATAACCTTCTTCCCTTCCCCAAACTATATATTCCCTTTTGTATTTACTTAAATATCTTTTTCTTGAACCAGCTTTTATTAAATCGTACTCTACCGGTGTAGGGCATACTTTTTTTAATATTTCATCCAAACTTAACACTTCCATTGTGCCTTCCAATGACTTTCTAAATTTTTCATTTCCTATTACATCATTTTTTTCATATATTTCTTCTAAAATTTGATATTCTAAATCATCTTTATCCATTAATTTTATATATATTCTAATAGCTTCTACTCTATTAGGTGATAATATATTTAAAAATTCGTCTATATCCACCATATTATCCATATTCATTCTATAAAACATATCACTACTCCACTTGTATTGTTCCATAATAGGACATATTTTTGCAGCCACTGGATTATTATGTATATATCTTATAAGAGCTAATAAATAAGACTCATCTTGTACTAATATTCCCTTATATCTATCTTCAAATACTGGACCAGTATTTCCAGTACTATAGTTATAATATTTAGCATATCTAGTATTTATTTGATGCATTATTTTACTAATAGGTATATTAAGGGTTTGAATTAAAAAGTGATAGTGATTATTCATTACTACATAAGCAAATATTTTAAAATCATACATTTCTTTAGTTTCACTTAAAATTTTCAATAAACATACTTTATCTTCATCTCTTTTGAAAATTGCTTCTCTATTATTGCCCCTTTGAATTATGTGATATATAGCACCATAGTACTCAATTCTAGGCTTTCTTCCCATCAGTACCCCTCCCCAAAATACCTAGCATTTAATATTTGTACTATTCTACATAATTTTTAAATTTTATTTTTTCCCGGGAAATATATTTGAAAAAGGATCAATTTGTCGAAATAAAAAATACTACTTTCCTTATATCCCCACTATATTTTTTAATATAAATAATATTGCTAGTATATACATCACTATTGATATATCTTTCCTCTTTCCAGTTATAAGTTTTAGTATCACATAGGATACCATCCCAAATACTATACCTTCTGCAATACTATAAGCAAAAGGCATCATAACTATAGTTAAAAACGCAGGTATTGCTTCTGTAAAATCATCTAAATCTATCTCTTTAATTGGGCTTATCATAAATAATCCCACTAATATCAAAGCTGGAGCAGTTGCTTCTCCTGGTACCATCCCAAATATTGGAGAGAAAAATAATGCTAAAAAAAACATTCCAGCTGTAGACAATGCCGTTAGCCCTGTTCTTCCTCCATCAGCTACTCCTGCTGCCGATTCTACATAAGTAGTTACAGTACTAGTCCCTAAACAAGCACCAACTACAGTCCCTACAGCATCCGAAAGCAAAGCTTCACTAACTCTTGGAAGTTTACCTTCTTCATCTAACATATCAGCCTTAGAAGCAACTCCCACTAATGTTCCTACTGTATCAAATACATCAACAAATAAAAATGTAAATACTACAATTAGCATATCCCAAGTAAATATATTTTCCCATTCAAACTGAAAAGCTACTTGTGATATAGATGGCGGTAATTTAAATACTGCATCCGGAAGTTGAGTTATTCCCATTGGAATTCCTATTATAGTGGTTGCAAGTATCCCTATTAACAAAGCTCCTTTTATATTTTTCGCTAATAATACTCCCATTATTATTAAACCTATTAATGCTAAAAGTGGTCCTTTACTAGTTAAATTACCTAATTCTAATATAGTGCCGTCTCCAGCTTGTACTATTCCTGCATTTGAAAAGCCAATTAGTGCAATAAATAATCCAATGCCTACAGACACTGCTTTCTTTAAATTCACAGGAATCGCATCAAATATAGCTTCTCTTACATTAAGAAAAGATAATATTATAAATATAATCCCTTCTAAAAATACTGCCGTTAATGCAAATTGCCAAGATTTACCCATTTTCACTACAACAGAATAAGTAAAAAATGCATTAAGTCCCATACCAGGTGCTAAAGCAAAGGGATAATTAGCATAAAACGCCATCATAAGTATAGCTATTATGGAAGAAATAGCTGTAGCAGTAAATACTCCTCCCCAATCCATTCCAGTTTTTGATAGTATATTAGGATTTACTATTAAAATATACGCCATAGTCATAAAAGTAGTAATTCCTGCCATAATTTCTGTCTTAGTATCAGTACCATGCTCACTAAGTTTAAAACATCTTTCAAAAAATCCATTAATACCAGATTTACCACACATATAAAACCCTCCTTAAAAACTATTTACAGCAATTTTCATATTTTTATCAATTTTTCTGTATTATTCCACTTTATACCTGCTTCCCTATTTTTATACTTATTATAAAAATTATAGCATAAGGAATTTTATATGTCTACTTAGGTTCGGAGTGAAAATTAAAATTATATCTCCTCACAAAAATAACTATCAAAAAAGGTGCCTGGCACCTTTTTTGATAGTTATTTAACTGGTAGCCCCAAGGGGAATCGAACCCCTGTCTTCGCCGTGAGAGGGCGATGTCTTAACCTCTTGACCATGGGGCCAAATGTTTAAAGTGGCTCCGGGACTAGGATTCGAACCTAGGCTCTGTGATCCAGAGTCACATGTGCTACCAGCTACACAATCCCGGAACTATTATTTGAACAATATACATTATACTCTTTTTTGCTATAAATTTCAACAATTTTTATTAATAAAATCTATAGCTTTATCCATTCTTTCTATAACAGTTTCCTTTCCCAATATTGATATAATATCAAAAAGTCCAGGACCTACAGTTCTTCCTGAAATAGCTAATCTAGTAGGATGAATAATATCTCCACCTTTTATTCCCAATTCAGCAATTAAATCTCTATAAACTTTTTCCACAGTTTCTACATCAAAAGATGGTGCATTTGCTAATGCAATCTTTCCTTTTTCAAGTAGATCCACAACTCCTTCTTTTTTAAACCTTTTTTTGACGCCCTTTGGATCATATTCCTCAATATCTTTAAAAAAGTATTCACTAGCGTCTGCTATTTCTGGAAGAAGTTTTACCTTTTCTCTAACAGCATCTACTACTCTCTTAATATATTCGTATTTTTCCTCAACTTCTTCTTTCTTTATTAATCCTTTATCTATTAAATAAGGAATTGCCTCTTGAGTAATATAATCTAAATCCAGTTTCCTTAAATAAACTCCATTCATCCAAGTAAGCTTATCTATATCATATATAGCAGCTGTTTTGTTTATTCTATCTAAAGAAAATTTACTAATAGTATCCTCCATGCTAAATATCTCAGTCTCATCTCCTGGAGACCAACCTAATAGAGTAAGATAATTAACCAACGCTTCTTTTAAATATCCCTTTTCTCTAAATTCTTCTACTGAAGTAGCACCATGTCTTTTGCTTAATTTACTTCTATCAGGAGCAAGTATCATAGAAATATGAGCAAACTGTGGTATATCATAACCTAGAGCTTTATACATCAATACCTGCTTAGGGGTATTGGACAGATGTTCTTCTCCCCTTATAACATGGGTAATTCCCATATGATGATCATCTACAACACAAGCAAAATTATAGGTAGGCATTCCATTAGATTTTAATATGATATAATCATCCATCTGGCTATTATCAAAAGATACCTTTCCTCTAATCAAATCTTCTATTTCCGTAGTTCCTTCTTTTGAAGTTTTTATTCTAATTACATAGGGCTTTCCTTCTCTTAAATTTTTCTCTATTTCTTCCTTCGAAAGATTTAAACATCTACCAGAATATCTAAAAGGCTCTCTACGTTTTCTCTGTTCTTCCCTATCTTTTTCCATCTCCTCTTGGGTGCAAAAACAATAATAAGCTTTTCCTTCTTCTACTAATCTATTAGCTTCTTTTCTATATAAATCTAATCTATCTGATTGATAAATTGGTCCTTCATCCCAATCTATTCCTAGCCATTTCATACTTGAAAGTATCTGTTGTACAGAATCTTCTTTAAGCCTTTCCCTATCAGTATCTTCTATCCTTAATATAAATTTTCCTCCATATTTTCTAGCAAAATAATAATTAAAAAGTGCAGTCCTAGCTCCACCTATGTGTAAATATCCCGTTGGGCTAGGAGCAAATCTAACTCTAATATCTTTCACTAAAAAGACTCCCTTCATGTAATATTAAACTATAGTATATTATAACACTTTTTAAACTTCGACTAATAATTTAACATTTTCAGAATCAATTTTTAATTTCATTAAAAGTTCATCTGTAAAATAATTGATATTTTCTTTCCACATTTCATAATTTGCAATTTTATTTAAAGTAACATTTATATTTCTATTTATACAATCAATATTATCATCATTTATAAATTCTATATGCCTATTTTCTATAAAACTTTTAGCTATAAGATCCATAACATAATCTATAAATTCTTCTTTTTGTTCTTTATTAAATCTAGTATTTAGTATTGGGTTGTCATTTAAATTATTAATAAATCTATCTCTTAAAAATATTAAAAATCCTTCAAAAGCTTCTGCATTATTCCCCAATTCAATTTGAAATATAATTTTAAAAAATAAATTCCATTTAAAATCTTTGTTTATTATCTCTAAAATCCCTTCCCCTATTCTTTTACAAAATTCATCCTCATAATTTATTTCTCTTTCAAATTCAATATAACTATCAAAATGTACTTCTTGATCTTCAATTTCATATATTCTCTCTAAAACCCTAATAAATACATCATTGTAATTGTTTCCCTCGCAAGAACCATTCTTTCTTAAAACATAAGATACTATAACATCACAAGTCTTCCTATAATCTACTATAAATCCAAATTCCTCTTTAGTTTTTTCTGAATATATTTCATATACAATTTTAGATAAAAGAGCCTCTAGCTGTTCTCTTCTTTTTTGTTCATTAGATTCATCCATATCTCTTAAATGATTATATAATATCATAAGTTGTCCATCTATCATATTTAAATTTTCCCTCAAAGAATACATTACATCTTTAAAAAAATCTTCTGTAAGCAAATATTTATAATTTTTATATAGTACCTTATGCTCTACTTCACCCCAAAATACATTTACCAAAGATTGAATTTGCAATTCGAAATTAATAGCAATATCACCCTTTACATATTTTCCATCTATTCTATATATTTCAAACCCATTTTTTTGCAGCTGAGGTTGAGTATCATCTAGTTTTAACAATATATTTGGCTTTTTTTCATTATAATAATAATCCTTCCCATAAGAAATATCAAATAACTCTAATAATTTTTCGTACACATTTTTTTCATCTTCAATAAATCTACATTCTATTCTTACTCCTATTAAATCTGATAGATTTTCAAAAAGGATTTCTGGGGATTTATACTTCAAATAAAAGTCATTTCTTAGTATCTTTTCCTTCAAACTTGTAGAGGATTTAACTCTAGAAGTAATATTTAATACATTATCACAACTTAAAAATATATCTTCAAAAAAATCTTCTATTTCTTTAGCACCTTTATGAAGAATAGCGTTATGACTTTCAACTAATTCAATGGTATCATCAATAAAATCAAATATTTCTAAACGCATATGCTGTGGAACCCCCCTTAAAAGTTTGACTTTTTTTCTGTAAAAAATCTACTACAAATTAAATTTAAAACTATTCAATACTATATTTAGCTAGCCATTATCTATTAATTTCATTAAAGTATAATACCTATTCCAATTATATTTTCCCTTATTAAAAGCTTTTTGATTATAAATTCTATTTAATCTATTATTACCTTTTATTTTCTCATTAATTATATTATTATTACTTAACAACTCTAATTCTGAAAATAGATTCCATGTTTTAAGCTGTTTTTCATATCCATTTAAACATATATTTGATTTATCATTAATAAAATTATATTTATCTAAAAAATCAGTAGTTGCAATTATATTTATTATGTTTATTAATTCTTGCATAGTATTATTCGTTCCAGATAAAAAATCCCATAATTCATCCCCTAATAAAATTTCATCCCTATCAAAATATTTCCTACAGTTAATAATAGAATTCATAAATTTATCTTTATTATTTTCAAAAGGTTTCATAGCCGTTGGATCAAATGGGAAGCCCATATAAAATCTAATCTTTTTGCCTGGAAAATTCTCAAATAATGCAGTTTTCCCTTCTAATATCTTACGTTTCTCTCCTGCCATTTCTCCAGAATTGGGCTTGACAGATTTTAATTCAATAGCAATTATTTCATTCTCATCTTCAATAAAAACATCACACGAAAAATTATTAGCATTTTCTCTTTCCGAAGAATCCTCAACAAAAAGAATTCTATTTTCTTCTATCAAATTTGGTTTTCTAACAGAAGTACTTAATTCAGTCATAAGCTTATTAATATTGTCTTTCTGTACTTTTGAAATTTGTAAATTCCCTAATTTTTTGGAAGTATATTCTCTTTTTTCTCCATCTGATAATATATGAGCAGCTTTTTCAAAAAAAGTCTGTCCTAATGTAGTGTTTAACCCATGTAACCAACTACTAAGGCTTATAAAAAAAGGTATATCAATCACTTTACCATTAAGCTTATCAGAAAATGCTTTTAAAAAAGCTTCATGAAAAGGTGCATTTCTATTATTCATTGAATCATCAGGAAAAGTCTCAAATCGTTTAAACAACACCTCTATTACCAGATGTGATAATTTTTCTACTTTATCTTTAGGTAAATTCATTTTTTATCTCCTTTTCATATGAAATATTATCTCAGAGTAGGCTTTTTTATCTTTTTCTGTTCGATTTAAAACCGGCCTTTTAAATTCATTAACTATTTTTAATCCAGACTTCTTTGCAATTTCTGGATATAAATTATATTTATCATTAGCTACTATAAAAATATTAAAATCATCTACCAAAAATCTTTTACAATTTATTAACACATCTGAAATACCTTGTACATATAATTTTCTAGCTTCTTTTCCCCTTCCTCTAAAAAGAGGTCCTATTTCTAAATCATCTCGCCTATTAAATCCAAATAGATCATAAGCATATGCATGTTGTTCATGATAATTTATCAAACCTACATAAGGGGGACTAGTAAAAATGCCATTTATTTTATTTTCCCTTAATAATTCATAAAACAACTTATTTTTTTCTTTTATTACTTCAAAAATATCCATATTTCTTGAATCTCCACTTAAACATATTTGATATGAATCAGTCCTCAATTTATCAAATTCTCTTAATCTCTTTATAGTATCATTACTATATCTAGAAAACCAATTAGATATAGTAAACAAAGGTTTGCAAATTTTCCCATGTTTATGGCAATAGTAAGTAGTTAATACAGGAGCTTTTAATGTTGCTAAATCAGAATGAGTAGTTGCTCTACAAGAACGCATGGTTCTACTTAAAATTAAAGCTACTATTTTTTTTGTATTTATATTTTTAATATCTTTAATCAAGTCAAAAGTCATATCTATTTCTTTACGTACATTGCTTATATACCATTTATCTAAAAAAGTTTCATCATTATCTTGTTTTAATTTTATTCCATATTTGTTTACTAAATTATAATATATAGGTAAAAATTCTTTTTCTTTTTCTTTTCCATATTTTTTGCCATCTATCTCTTTGTTTCTTACTTTACGCTTATATTCTGGTGAAGGGAAATATCTATTATTAAATTTCGATAACACATCTGATAATTCATTTTCAAACTTTACTATATTTGATGATTCATCCATTTCATTTAACATTTTTAATATTCTATTAGTTTCATACTCAATATCTTCCAAATTGTATCTTGTAATCTTAGCATTACTAATAAACGTATTAAATTCTGAAATATCAATTCCTATAGCATGTATACCTAATTCATTAGCTTGAACAAGAGTAGTTCCTGAACCACAAAAAGGATCAAGAACAATATCACCTTTATTAAAATAAACTTCATCCTTATACGCATCAGTATGATCATCTAAAAAATATTCTACTAATTGCGGAATAAACTTCCCTTTATAAGGATGCAACCTATGTACGTGTTTTGTAGTATCTGCTTCTTTTAAATTATCAAAAGATAATTCCCAATTTAAATCATCCCCTAATTGTTTTTTCCATTTTATTTCTCTTTTCCCTAAATAAGATTCATAATAATTTTTTAAATCTTTTTTTGATATTTGAATTCTTCCATTCTTTTCTATTTTTTTTATTCGTCCATATTGTATTAAATAAGATATATTAGATGCAGTTACTTCTCTATCTAAATAATTACTTGCCCATTCACTTGCTTCTTGAATTGTCATTAATTCTTCTTGTTTATTAATCATTAATACTCCTCTCCTTATTCTTTAATTCATTTTTAGTATAGATTATCATATTTTATCAGATATATCAATACATACGTTCTCCTAGAGTTCTCAGATTTTTCATTAACTTACACTAAATCCCTATAACTGCTATTTTATCCATAAGATTACTCTTATTTCATATACATTTAGCTATAGCTTCAATAAGCCATTTTTTAAATTCACTTTCATTCACATTTAAACATACCTTCACATTAGGCTCTTTTCTCCAACAATTATTTAAATCTACCACTGTGCACCCCCTAGTTAAAGATGAAAAAGTTTCTATTGCTACATAACAATCTTTTGTTTCAAACATTTCAGGCTTTAATATATAAGCTATAGCAAAACTATCATATATCTTTAAGCCTTTATAAAAACTTCCTCCCCTATAATGTTTAAATAAAGAATATATCATTTCACCAGTTTTATTTAATTTTCTTATCTTCTCGCTATCTTCTAAATAAATGAGAACTTTTTCCCCTAAATCTAAACCACACATCACTATTGGTAACCCACTTTTAAACACTATATCTGCTGCCTCAGGATCTGTAACCATATTAAATTCACCCATAGGTGTTTTATTTCCTCGAGTAGTAGAACCACCCATAAACACTATCTCTTGAATATTTTTCTTTACCTCTGGATATACACTTAGCAATAAAGCAATATTAGTAAGTGGTCCTATAGCCATTAATGTAATAGCACTATCTGACTCCATAATTACATTTTTCATAGCTACAATCGCCTTATCCTCTAAAGGCTTTCTACTAGGTTCTTTAAATTCATATCCATCCAATCCTGATTTCCCATGAATTTCACTAGCATTTTCCAAGTCCACCATTAAAGGCTTTCTAGCTCCTTTGGCTACTGGCACATCTCTCCCCAAAAACTCCACTAATTTCAACGCATTATTGGTAGTTCTCTCTACATCTACATTGCCTGCAACCGTTGTAATAAGTTCTACATCTAAAGTTTCATCAAATAATGCTATGGCAATAGCTACTACATCATCGATACCTGGATCCGTGTCAATGATTAATTTTCTTTTATTCAAAGTATCCACTTAAATATATGCCTCCTTAAATATAATAGAATTAAAGTACACTTGCATAAAAAAGCTATACTCTCAGGTGACACTATATAAATCAAGCCTATAAAGTATAGCTCCAATTTATCTAATTATCTAATAAACAATTTGATTTTTATGAATTACAACTAAAACACTGGACCTAATGTATTCCATGGACTTAAAACTATTGGCTCTTGTTCATAAGCTTCTATTATTTCTTTAGGTACATATTTTTTATTTATAGCAACTCTTAAAACATATTCATCAAACCATTCATCACTCATTACATAAAACCCTTCATTTCCTTCTGATTCTCCCCAACTATTTTGAACTTTCCATCTATTAGGCTTTCCATCTACAAGATTAACACCAACAAAGGTCATTACATGGGAAGAACCGCTAGCCCTATACATAAGTCTATCGGATTTATCCATAATAAACTTAGTATTCAAAACAGTTTCATAATTGAACAAGTTAGTATCCATAATTCCAAATTCCCTATGAGACATCTTACCTACATCACAACCAAATGAAACCTGTTCTCCACCTTTAATTTGAGCTATAGCCAGTTCTTTTAATACATCTATATCCATATTTAAATATTTAATTGGTTCACCGTCAACTACATTACCATGATATTTTAAAGTATAGGTTTTCCCAAAAGGCTTATCCTCTGTGGGATAGTTTACCAATACAATATAATCTTTTGGCTTTACATCTGAAAATCTATTATAAAAATCTAAAGGTGTTATATTCCTTTCTCTATGAAAGTCTCCATCAACATCCCTATATTCAAAGTCAAAAGTCTTTGGTGGTTCTCCCATAAATCGACATAAAATATTATATACATCAATTAACATGCTTTCTTTTTCTTCCCTTATATCATCAATTAATTTACCTTCTCTATACATTCCCCTTAATATTTTAGCATATTCTCTCATTTTGTAATTAAGTATTTCGTTAAGCATCTTTGAATCCTCTGAAGCTTTAGAATCTGGCATTGCATACTTAGGAACTACTCCATACTTTTCTATAAGTTTTGCAAATAGTCCCCATCTTCCACCTTCTTGAACAGGTGAACTTAGTAATCCTATAACTTCATGATCTTCTAAATCCTTGTCAATAGTAGCTATAATATTTTCCAAAAATAAATTTGATTTTTCTAGCTTATCCCAAAAAAATATATAATTTTGAGAAAGCTCAAAATCCTTTTCTTCCATTTGTAACTTTTTAGAAATACTATGACGTATACAATTTAAACCAGCAAACATCCAGCATCTTCCAGTCTTCTTCTGATTTGTAACTTTTCCCACATCAATTTCCTCAGAAAAATGAAAATGCATATTTGCAATGGCATCATGCCTTAATGCTACATCCACAAGTCCATTTCTTATCACAGCATCTGAATATACCTTGTTATTTAAATCAGAATTATAATACTCAGAACATTTCTTAATAAGCTCATTAGATATTGATTTTTTACCCATTTTTTAAAACCTCCTAATATTTAATAACATAGAGTATACCACTCACAATCTCTACATATATTCTTAAAAACTTCTTCATTTCTTATTTCTTTCAGCCTATTGAGCAATTCACTATAACTATATTTGCCTGGTGCAATATTTAAATATTCCAATACTTTTTTATCCATGATATTTACTTTATCATCTGATTCACATTTTACTCCATGCAAATTATGAGGGCAATAATTACATATATGATCATTTCCCTTAACTATCCTAATAATTTGATTTGGATTTTCCTTTAAATTCTCAACTACAGTATCCATATTCTCTATAAATTTTTCACTATAACCTTTACCTACATAAGATTGAATACACATTAGATGGTGAGGTCTTAGACAAATATTATTGGAATTTACAAAATTCTTAAATATTAATTTATTTTGTAGCATTTCTCGTTCATCTTTTAATTCATTTATATAATACTTTTTAAAATCAGGATCTTCTTTTTGCTTCTTTTTAATGCTTTCCATCATATCCTCTACCCTATATTCTGGATGAAATTGAGTACCCCAAATTGGCAAATTATTATATTGAAATCCATGAACAGAACAATTTTTGTTTCTAGCAATTATATTAAAATCATCGTTTAAGTCAAATACTTCCTCATAATGAGATACACAAAATACAGGATTTTCTATTCCTTCAAACAATTCATTATCATCTATATCAATTCTTGCAAAACCAATTTCTCCTCTTTCAGCAACTCTTACATGTTCTACTCCAGCTAATACTCTAACAAGAAATTGATGTCCATAACATATTCCCAATATTGGTTTTTTATTATTTATAAAATGTATTATTGCATTTTCTAGATTGTAATTCCAAGGTCTATCCTCTTTAGCTGAAGCTGCTGAGCCTGATATGATTAAATGGGTATATTTATTTAAATCAGATATTTCATCCATACTTACTGCTCTTATAATCTCATAATCAATATGTAAATCCCCTAGATTATATTTCAGAGCTTCATTAAATTTTAAAATGCTTTTTTCCTCCAATAAACAATTTATTATAAGTATCAATATAAAACCCCCTTTAATTAATTATTTAACCATTGGCACAAATCTAACATATTGAAGATCCTCTTCAATAAATTTATCTCCTTCTCTTATTATAAGTTTAAGTACTTGAGTATGACCAGGTTTCCCTACTGGTATAACCATTTTGCCACTATCTTTAAGTTGTTCCAATAGTTTTTCTGGAACTTCAGGCGGTGCAGCTGTAACCATTATAGCATCATAAGGAGCATATTCTTCCCATCCTTCATATCCATTACCTATTTTATATTTTATATTGTCTAATCCTAACTTATCCAATATCTTTTTTGCCCTTTTTTGAAGTTCTTCTATAATCTCAACAGTATATACTTTTTTAGCTAATTTTGCTAATAAGGCAGTTTGATACCCAGAGCCAGTACCTATCTCCAATACCTCTTTGTTCTTGTCAAGTTCAAGCAACTGAGTCATATATGCTACCAAAGATGGCTGGGAAATTGTCTGCCCATATCCAATAGGCAATGCACTATCTACATAAGCATAATCTTTAAACTCATCTGGTACAAATAATTCCCTAGGAATAGATCTAATTGCTTCTATTACCCTTTCATCTTCTATATCATAAAAAATACCACCAAAAAACCTCATAGTATATCACCTACAAATTAATATTTTTATACTTATATATAAGACATCCTCATAATAAGAATTATATCATATTATATACTTTTTAGACTATCGAAATATTTTACGTGACAATTATTTTTTTATGTTATATAATGTAGTAAATAAAACTTATAAAACTTAATTTTTGTTGCGACCTTTTTAGGTCTTTTTTAATTGCAAATGGAGGGATGCGTATGATAAATATTAAACAGCTACTTGCTCCAAAAGATATGACTAAAGGTACCCCTTGGAAAAGAATTATTGAATTTGCAATTCCATTACTAATTGGAAATATTGCTCAGCAATTATATAATACTGTTGACTCAATAATAGTTGGGAAATATATAGGGGACAATGCTCTTGCTGCAGTAGGAAGTGCTGCACCAGTATTGCACATGTTGCTAGTTTTCTTTGTAGGAGTTGCTACAGGTACAAGTATAATGGTTGCACAATACTTTGGTGCAAAAGATAAGGAATCCTTATCCCGTTCTATTGGAGTTTCAATAACTATTACTGCAATAGTTTCAGTTATAATTATGATAATAGGAACATTGATTGTAAAACCCTTCCTCACATTTTTAAATACACCAGAATCAATAATATATTGGGCTGAAGAATACTTAAAAATATTTTTCTTAGGTATAGCTGGATTTTCCTATTTTAATATTTTATCAGGAATTTTACGTGGTTTAGGTGATTCTATATCAGCTCTTGTATTTCTTCTAATCTCTACCAGTATAAATGTAGTATTGGATATATTATTTGTTGCAAAGTTCAATATGGGAGTTGGGGGAGTTGCTTTAGCAACTATAATTGCACAAGGAATATCAGCAATACTTTGTTTTATAAAATTAAGACAAATGAAAGATATTTTTGAATTAAATTTAGAGATGTTAAAACCAGTAAAAGAGTATGTTGTTAAGCTTATAAAGTTAGGCTTACCTTCTGGTTTAACTCAAGCAATATTTTCTTTTGCAATGATTGCTGTACAATCCCTTACTAACAGTTTTGGTGAGATGGTAATTGCAGCTAATGTTATTGTAATGCGTGTAGATGGATTTGCCATGATGCCTAATTTTACCTTTGGAAATGCTATGACAACTTTTGTCGGACAAAATATAGGTGCTAATAAAATGGATAGAGTTGAAAAAGGAGTAAAAGATGGTCTAAAAATAGCAGTTGGTGTTTCAACTATCATTACTATAATTCTTTTAACTTTTGGGAAACATCTTATGGCTCTATTTACTAACACCAATGAACTTATTGAATTAAGTATGCATATGATGCGTATTCTTGCAGCAGGATATATTGCAATGGCAATAACTCAATGTCTATCAGGAGTAATGCGTGGTGCAGGTGATACTTTAACACCCATGTGGATATCCTTTATTACCACTATCGTATTAAGAGTACCTATTGCATATACAATTGCACACTTTACAAAAAGTCCAGAATATCCTGCAGGAAGACCAGAATCAGTTTTTGTATCCTTATTAATTGCTTGGATATCTGGAGCAGTAATTAATATATTCTTCTATAAAAAAGGCAAATGGAGAGATAAGGCAATTGTAGACTAATCCTCCTTGAAGCTCTATTTAATATATATTTAAAAATATTAAAAATTAGGTTTCAAAAGCTTATGGTAAACACTTCAAACTACAGTTTGAAGTATTTACCATCTCCTATCTATTTTTATAAAGTATTTATATAAGTACATGCCTGCTAAAAATCCAAATATATGAGCCCACCAAGCCACTCCTCCTATAACTCCTACAATAGTTGACATTATTCCTGAACGAAGTTGACTTATAAACCATATAAATAAATATATAGGAGCAGGCACCCCTATGAAAAATGGAAAAAATGGTATTAAACTTATTATCCTAGAATGGGGAAACATAATAAAATAAGCTCCCATTACTCCTGCAATAGCTCCTGAGGCTCCTACTGTTGGTAAATCAGACATAGGATTAAAAATAAAATGAGCAAATCCTGCTATTAAACCTGTAAGTATATAAAAAACAAAAAATCTAAATGCTCCCATATGATCTTCAACATTATCTCCAAACAACCATAAAGACCACATGTTACTTATAATATGCACTATATCCCCATGCATAAACATGCTAGTAAACAATGGAATATAGGATTCTATGTGTTTAAATCCTTTTACAAATCTAGATGGTATAAATGCATATTTATATATCATTTCCAATGCTTCATTATAAGGTAATATCATTTGATTTATAAATACTATCACATTTACAGTTATAATAGTTAAAGTAGCAACTGGCAATTTCCGCCTAGAAGCAGTATCTCTAAGAGGTAACATATATTATCGCCTACTTTCTTCTTATCTATTTACTATATTATAGCAAATATGTAGAATTTTTTAAACAAAAACCTCCCAATTTAAACTTTTGTTTAAATTGGGAGGTTAAATATATTTTATTATTCTACTTCAATCTTTATTGTTTTCTTTTCAGTTGCTTCAGCCTTAGGAATTGTTATTTCTAAAACTCCGTTTTTTAATGTAGCTTTAGCCTTATCTGGCATTACTTTAACGCCCAAAGGTATTACTCGTTCAAAAGCCATTTTTTGTGGACGTTCTTTAAGTATATATCTTATTTCTTCTTTTTCTTTTTCTTTTTTATCTGTATCTTCTTCAATCTTTCCGCTGATAATTAAGCTATCCTCTGCCACTTCAATATTTATATCTTCTTCTCTAAATCCTGGCACATTCGCTTTAACTACAATATCTTTTTCCTTATCTATTATATCAACATATATATATCCTTCATCGCCTCTTTCTACAAAAGGCCACATACTTTCGCTCCATCTAAATAGCTCGTCAAATAATTTATCCATATTACGTTGCAATGAAAGTAAAGATCTTCCTTCATCAAATACTGGATCCCTTCTAGTAATGTTTGCCATCAAACATCACCTCCGTAAATTAATTTTTCTTGCCACTTATCTTTTTCTTATCTTCATCATCTTCTACGCTAATTTCTATACTATGAGTCTTATGCTTTTCTGCTAATGGTATGCTTATTTCTAAAACTCCATTTTTGTAAGAAGCTTTTACTTCTTCTGGTTTTATTGATACTGGCAATTTAAATGTACGGTTAAATTCACCATATTTACGTTCACGCATTAATACTTCAGCACCATCTGGAACTTCTGGTAATTTAAATTCTCCTCTAATATTTATAGTATCCTCAGTAGCAGTAACTTCTATATCATCACTACTAAGTCCAGGTGCCTCAACATACATAAGTAATTTATCATCTGTCTTGAAAGCATCTACTTCTGGTACAGCAATCATCACTCTTTCCTCTGGTAAATTAACAAGGGATCTGTCAAAGAAATCATCCATTTCTTTACGAATTCTGTCTAATTCTCTAAAAGGATCAAATGGTAATAAACTTGCCATAGTTTACCACCTCCATTTGTTTTTTGTTAGCACTCTCATTTGGTGAGTGCTAATACAAATGTTCAATCCAATATATAGGATATCGTAATATGGATAATATTTCAAGTATTAATAAAGTTGATATAGTGTAAATATTTTCGATTTCCTTGAAATATATTAAAATTTCTTGCTTTTTCTTATTTTTTCATTTAGTATAAATTACTTGTATCTTGCCCTTTCCCCACCTATAAGCTTTGGTCTTGTCCTGGCTGCTGTCAAATGAGCTGAACCAATACTTTTACTGGATAATCTAACTGGTACAGCAACCTTTTTTAAATGCATACCAATAAAAGTATCCCCTACATCTATACCTGCATGAGCTTGTATGTCTTCTACTACTACAGGATTTTTTAAATATCTATAATAAGCAGATGCTAAAGATCCTCCAGCATCAGAATAAGGCACTACAGAAACAATTGTCAAATTATATTTTTCTGCACATCTTTCATCCACTACCAATGCCCTATTTAAATGCTCACAACATTGGACAGCTAGAAAAATATTTTCCCTTTCAATAATAGGCATTATACTTTTTATAAACTCCGCTCCCATTTCTGGCGAAGACGAAGAACCAATAGATTTCCCTGCTACTTCACTAGTACTACAGCCTATAACTAAAATATCCTCTTCCTTTAATTTTGCTACTTTTAATAATTCTTCTACAGCTTTAGCAAAATCTATCTTTAATTTTTCTAATTCCACCATTAATTAACACCTCTTTCTAAAATTTAAATCTAATAGTAATGTTATTTTTTAATTTCCCCTACTACTATAAATATATTATACTATATATATAAGCTTTAAGTTTAACTTTTATAATTATATAAATAAATTAATAAAAATGGAGGAATAAGTATGAGAATAGATTTTCATGTTCATGTAACACCACCTTATATAATAGAAAATTGGGAAAAAGTTGCTCAAAAAGAAGATTATTTTAAGCTTCTAAGTGAAAGCCCAGTAAACAAATTTGCAACAGCTGAAAATATAGTTGAAGAAATGGAAAAGTCTTCCGTTGACAAATCAGTTATATTTGGTTTTGCTTTTAAAGACATGGGACTTTGTCAATATGTAAATGATTATGTAATTGAATCTATAAAAAAATATCCTAATAAATTTATAGGGTATATTTCAGTTGTACCAAATTCTAATCAACTTGAAAAAGAAATAGACAGATGTATGGATAAAGGTTTATGTGGAATAGGAGAACTTTTTCCCGATGGTCAAGGATTTGATATATCAAACCCTAATGAAATGAAAAATTTAGCAAATATTTGTATAGAACGAAATTTACCTGTAATAATTCACACAAATGAACCAGTAGGACATTATTATAGTGGCAAAACTGATACAACACCTGTTAAAGCATATAAATTTGCTGAAAGCTTTCCTGATCTTAAAATAATATTTGCCCATTGGGGTGGAGGACTATTATTTTATGAATTAATGCCAGAAATAAAAGCACAAAATAAAAATGTATATTATGATACTGCTGCATCCCCTTTTTTATATGACAAAAGCATATACAGAGTTGCAAAAGAAATTGGTATTTTAGACAAAATATTATTTGGTAGCGATTTCCCACTTATATCTATGAAACGTTACATTAAAGAAATTGAAAATTCAGGGCTAAATCCTACTGAACAAGCTAAAGTTTTAGGAAAAAATGCTCTTAGAATTTTATAATTTTCCTATATGTTTCACTGTCTCCTTGTATTTGACAATTTTTTTTTAATATAATATATTATTTAATAGTAGTACTATTTATAAAATTTAAACAAGGAGGCGTTTTTATGGATAATGAAAGTAATAAAAATAATGAATTTACCCCTTATATTTCAGCAAATGAAACAATGCCTGAACTTACTACCACATCAATTATTTTAGGAATTATAATGTCTGTAGTATTTGGTGCTGCAAATGCCTATATAGGATTAAGGGTAGGTATGACCATTAGTGCTTCCATACCTGCAGCAGTAATTTCAATGGGTGTTATACGAGGCATAATGAAAAAAGAATCTATACTCGAAAACAACATGGTACAAACTATAGGATCAGCTGGAGAATCTTTAGCAGCAGGAGCAATATTTACATTACCTGCACTATTTATATGGGCTCAAGAATTAGGAATGGCAGAACCTAATATGATGGAAATCACTATTACTGCCCTTATAGGAGGTATACTAGGAGTATTCTTCATGCTTCCTCTTAGAAAAGCTCTTATAGTTAATGAACATGGTACTTTACCTTATCCAGAAGGAACAGCTTGTGCAGAAGTATTAAAAGCAGGAGAAACAGGAGGAGTAAAAGCAAAAACTGTATTTTCTGGCTTAGGAATAGGTGCTTTATATAAATTTATAGCTGATGGATTTAAAATATTCCCTAGCGAAATAGAATGGGAAATAAAACCGTATAAAGGTTCTGCAATAGGAATTGATGTACTCCCTGCACTATTAGGTGTTGGATTTATAGTTGGACCTGCTATCTCTGCATATATGCTTGCAGGTGCAGTTTTAGGTTGGTTTGTAATTATGCCACTCTTTGCACATCTTGGACAATATATACCAGATATAATATATCCTGCAACAAAACCATTACTTGAACTAGGATATTGGGAAATATGGGAAAATTACTTAAGATATATTGGTGCAGGAGCAGTAGCTTTTGGAGGTATATTAAGCCTTATTAAATCCTTACCTTTAATTGTAAAAACTTTTAAAGAATCTTTATCAGATTTAAAAAATAGAGATAGTGAAATTTCAACATTGAGAACAGAACAAGATATGTCTATGAGAACAGCATTAATTGGTATAATAATAATAATATTATTCATAGCAATAACCCCTGTTATACCTGTTGGACTAGCTGGAGCAATTATAATTGCAATATTTGGATTCTTATTTGCAACAGTTTCTGCTAGACTTGTGGGATTAATAGGAAGTAGTAATAACCCTGTTTCTGGTATGACAATAGCTACTCTTCTAATTACAAGTATAATATTTAAAGCTATCGGATTTACTGGCGAAGAAGGAATGATAGGTGCCTTAATGGTAGGTACAGTTATATGTATCATTTCTGCTATAGCAGGTGATATGTCACAAGACTTAAAAACTGGATATTTAGTAGGAGCAACTCCTAAAAAACAACAAATTGGTGAATTTATTGGTGTTGTAGCAGCAGCATTAGTAATAGGATGGGTATTAATTCTACTAGATAGTGCATGGGGATTTGGATCTAAAGAACTTCCTGCTCCACAATCTGCTATGATGAGACTTGTAATAGAAGGAGTTATGGAAGGTAATCTTCCATGGGCATTAGTATTTATGGGAGTAGGTATAGGAGTAGTAGTAGAATTATTAGGAGTTCAAATACTTCCATTTGCAGTAGGATTATATCTGCCAATCCACTTAAGTACCCCTATAATGATAGGTGGAATTATAAGAGGTATATTAGATAGTAAGAAAAACAACAAGAAATTAGATGAAAAAGTTGCTCAAGAAAAAATTGACAGCGGAGTATTATATTCTTCAGGACTTATAGCTGGAGAAGGCGTTATAGGAATTATACTTGCAGTACTTGCAATAATTCCAGCTGGAACAAATGCTAAAGGAGAAGCACTAACAGTAGCAGATAAAATAGCATTTGGTAATGAAGCTTTAGGCAAGGTCGGAGCAATAGTATTTTTCACACTATTGGCAATAAGTCTATTAAAAAATTCACTATGGAAAAAAACTGAAGAAAACTAAAAATTATCTTGGGGACATCCCCAAGATAATTTTTCCTAATTGAGGTGTATAATAAAATTGATACGAAATAAAAAAGAAAAAAAGGATAAAAACTACTTAACACTTATACCTATTAAATCGGAAAAAATTAAATATAAAGTAAAAAGTAATGGTAATATTCAATTGATAGTTCCCAGAGACTCTTTTATTGAAAAAATAGCTATAAAGTTATTCTTTGCTCCTGAAAATTTAAAAATCGATTTAGATGAAATAGGTAGCTTTATATGGAGCAACATAGATGGTAACAATAATATATATCAAATTGGTAAACTTATAGAAGAAAAATTTGGTGAAAAAGCAGAGCCTTTATATGAAAGACTGATACAATATGTTAATATATTAAAAAGCAATGATTTTATTAAATTCATTGAATAAAAAAGAAAGGTGGTGAAATCCTGGTAATTATAAATACCAGGAGTGTGTATGAATATTAAAGAAATGGTAGAACAAAGAAAAGATGATATAATATCCACAACTCAAGAGATTATAAAAATAAAAAGTGTTGAAGATGAACCAAAAGAAGGTATGCCTTTTGGAGAAGGTCCTTATAAAGCACTAGAATATGCTCTAAATTTAGCAGAACAAATGGGATTTAAAACTAAAAATTTAGATGGATATGCAGGATATGCAGAATTTGGTGAAGGTGAAGAAACATTAGGAATATTAGTTCACCTAGATGTGGTGCCTGAAGGAGATGGATGGAAATATCCACCTTATGCAGCAGAAATACATGATGGAAAACTATATGGTAGAGGTTCTATAGATGATAAAGGACCTGCTATGGCAGTTTTACATGCTATGAACATACTAAAGGATATGAAAGTACCTTTAAACAAAAAAGTAAGACTTATATTTGGTACTAATGAAGAAACAGGCTGGGGATGTATGAAATATTATTTTGAACACGAAAAATCTCCAGATATTGGATTTACTCCCGATGCTAATTTCCCTGTTATTCATGGCGAAAAAGGGATCATCAAATTTGATTTAGTTAAAGACATAAATACCAATTGTGCAAACAATATAGTAATAAAAAATATAAAAGGTGGAAGTGCAGTAAACATGGTTCCAGACTACTGTGAAGTTACATTAGAAACTAAAGATAGTAAACTAGTGGAAGACGCCTTTGATAAATTTATGGAAAAGAATCAATATCAAATGATTCTAGAAAGGAAAGGGTTCACTTTCACAATAAAAGCAAAAGGAGTTTCAGCTCATGGTTCTACTCCTGAAAAAGGTAAAAATGCTATAACCTATATAATGCAGTTTTTAGGAACCATAATAGATTGCGAATGTGATATATGTAAATTCATAAATATGTATAATGAAAAAATAGCCTTTAAACATCATGGCGAAGGAATAGGATGCGGATTTGAAGATGAAGTATCTGGAAAATTAAACTTCAACCCAGGAGTTATACGCATGGAAGATGACAAAATAGTACTATCCATAAATATAAGATACCCTATTACATTTACAGCTCAACAAGTATATGATGGAATTAGAGAAAATTTAAAGGGTACAGGGATTGAACTAATTGAAGACGACGATGAAATGAAGCCTTTGTATATTCCAGAAGATCATTTTTTAGTTCAAAAATTGATGAAAGTATATAGAGAAGAAACAGGAGATGAAGAAAATGAACCATTAGTTATAGGTGGCGGAACCTATGCTAGGGCTATGGAAAATGCAGTAGCATTTGGACCTGTACTTCCAGATCAAGAAGAATTAGCTCATCAGCCAAATGAGTTTATATCTATAGACCATCTATTGCTCTTAACTAGAATATATGGAAAGGCGATATACGAATTAGCAAAATAATTAATAAGATAATAAGACCATCTTTTACTTGTAAGATGGTCTTATTATCTTATAATATAAGGAGGCTACTATATTGAAAATTGGATTAATAAGCGATATTCATGGAAATTTGGAAGCTCTAGAAAAAGTATTAGAATATTTAACTACTGAAGAAAAAGTGAATAATATAATAGTTCTTGGAGATATAGTAGGATACATGGCAAATCCAAACGAATGTGTACAGCTTGTAAAAAAATATGATTGCATACAAGGTAATCACGATTTTGCTGTAACACATATAGAATTTTTAGATTATTTTAATCCAATAGCTAAAGAAGCTTTGCTTTGGACTATAAATGAACTAACAATAGAAAATAAAAATATATTAAAAAATTTACCATTAACAAAATTATATAAAGAAGAAAACTTTACCATATCTCATGGAACATTGATAAACCCAGAAGAATTTTTATACTTATATAATATATATGACGCATACGAAAATTTTCAAGTAATGGAAACAAAATTATTATTTGTAGGACATACCCATGTTCCTAAATACTATGTTTTAGATAAAAGTAACTCTCCTGCAACGATAGAGATGACATCTCATATAGATTACGATTATAAAATACAATTAGAAGAAAACAAAGGCTATATATTCAATATAGGCTCTGTAGGACAACCTAGAGATTATAATAATAAAAGTTGTTTTGTAATATATGATACTGTTGAAAAAAGCATAAAATATATTAGACTTCCATACGATATAGAAAAAACTGCACAGAAAATAAAAAAGAATAATCTTCCTAATTTTTTATATAAAAGAATATTTTTAGGCATATAGGAGGTGAATACTGAAAAGAAAATTTTAAAAACTGGCTTAAAGCCCATGAAAATTAGGATTACAAAAGGCAAATAAGCCAGTTATACTTAAAATTGTAGCAATTAATTTCCATTTTCTTGCTTTTCTCTATATTTAGGCTGATAATTTATATCAGAACTGCTTCTAACTGGTTGAGGATATAAATCCATAAGTGCATATATCTCCTTTGGCACATCAGTATTTACATTAAGTCCTAAACTTTTTGCTATATCAACACTAATTGGAAAATCATGAGTCCAGCGACCTTGAGTTAATGTTTCAGCAATATTTTTCTTTTCTTCTTCAGAATACCTGTCTGGTAAAAGTTTTAATATACAACCTTCCAACTGATTTATTGCCTTTTGTGAAATATCAGCCAATATAAGGGTTTCATCATCAATATCTGAAACATCTTTTTGTTTTAGAACATTAACTATAGATGGAGCTGGATACTGCCCAATCTGCGGGTCTACAGGTCCTAAAGTAGAATGTTCTCCCATAACTATCTCATCTGCTGCTAAAGCTATAAGAGTGCCTCCTGACATAGCATAATAAGGTACATGTACCCCGTAACCTTTCCTCTATGCTTTCTTAAAGCACTGGCTATTTGCAAAGCAGCTAACGCTAATCCTCCTGGTGTATGTAATATCACATCTATTGGCATATCAGGATCTGTCATTTGTATAACACTTATAATTCGTTCTGAATCATTAATGTCAATATAACGCATAACTGGAAATCCAAGTAAACTTATGGTCTCTTGTCTATGGATAAGGGTAATAACTCTCGAATTACGTTTCTTTTCTATTTTTGATATTAAATTTTGCCTAGAAGCTTTTAATACTGCCTGTTTAATTGCAGGTTGAAGTGCTGAAATCATAAAAAACAATAGTAATATATTCCACAACATACTAACACCACTCCTTTTATTATTTAAAAATTTTAACAAAAGCTTTTAATAATCTTTATTCCTAGCCATATAAGTAGCAGAGGAATTAATATTCTAGCCATTAAACTAAAAGTAATAGCTGTACCTGTAAAAATAAAAATAATAAGTACAAATATAAAAACTATGATTGTAATTAAACATCCTAATATCATATATATCTCTCCTGACATTGAATTATATACCCATATTAGTATTGAATATACCTATGCTAAGTAAATTATATCATTATATTTACCAATAGTCTTTTACCTTTTCAAATAATTTGATTTCATCCTTTATAAGTAGTTCACTAAGCCCTTTTTTTATGATATACTCTTATATAGGCAATAATATGAAATATTAAAAGGGGGAAATGTTTTAAATGACTATATTAAAAGTAGCAAGTGATTCAAAACCAGCTTCTGTTGCTGGAGCATTATTAGCTGCTCTTGAAAAGGAAGATGAAGTAGCTTTACAAGCTATAGGTGCTGGAGCAGTAAATCAAGCTATAAAGGCAATAGCATCAGCTAGAAACTTTATTACATCAGATGAAGTGGATTTAATTACTATTCCCGCTTTTGTAGATGTAGAAATTGACGGAGAAAATAGAACTGCTATGAGACTTATAGTCGAAACTCGAGAAAAAGAACAATCAATCGAAGAAGATGTTGAATTAGAAAAAGTAGAAGAAGATACAAAAGAACCTGATAATTTAGAAATAATATAATTAAAATTTTAATAGTACTAGAGATATATCTCTAGTACTATTATTCATTAGTTTTTCCAACTCATTTTACAGAAAAGGAGTGCTCATATGAAAAAATTAAAAATAATATTTCTAATAACAATAATTTTATTAGGACAAACTATTGGTATTGCCTATGCAGAAAACAATATAGAAAACTTAGAAGAAAAATATCAATTGCTCCATGAAGAAAATAAAAGATTGCGTAATGAAATATTAAAACTAAAAAATCAAATAAGTGAAAAAAAGGCAGAAAAAATTCCAGTACTTTTATATCATCACATATTAAAACAAGAAGACATAGATAAATATAATTGGTCTGAAAATAATAGCGTATTATCTTTAGAAACTTTTGAAGAGCAAATGAATTATTTATATGAAAATGGTTTTTATACTGCAACATTGGACGAATTGCAATCCTTTTTAAATGGAGAAATTACTTTCCCAGAAAAAACTGTAGTTATAACTTTTGATGATGGATATTTAAGCAATGCATTATATGCTTATCCTATAATGAAAAAATATAATTTTAGAGGCACCATATTTATGTTAGGATATAGAGTAGATGATATACAAGCATCTTTTAATCCAAGTAGTACCCAATCTTTAAGCATACATGAAGCGTATAAATATGAAGATGTATTTGATTATGAAAGTCATACATATAAACTTCATGATGTAGATAAAAATGGAAACAAGTTATTATTAGCTTCAGATAAAAAAACTATTATAAACGACTTAACTATGAGCAAAAATTTATTAAATGCTAAATATTTTTCATATCCTTATGGAGTATATGATGAAAACACTATTAAATACTTAAAAGATACAGGTTACGAAATGGCATTTACTATTAAACCAGGATATGTAACTAAAGATTTAAACAAATATGAATTACCTAGATTTAGCATATCTCCTCAAGTACCTTTCAGCAGATTCAAAAGAATAGTAAATGGAATTTATGAATAAATATTAAAGCACCTCACAAGTATTTTACCTGTGAGGTGCTTTTTATAAAAGTATTATTAATTATATGATTCTACTTCTTTCATTTTTTCAATTTATTTGATTTCTTTTCATATTTTGAATACATTAGTAAAGCCATAATTGTAAATATAATTGGTCCTGCAATAGACCAAGCTGCAGATTTAATATCTCCATTTAATGCTGGCTCCAATATTGTAAAGAAATTAGCAAATCCAACTGTTAATACAACTATTATTGTAGAAATTAATGCACTATTATAACTCTTATATACTTCAAATGGCTTCTCTATATCCTTTTTCTTCTTAAAGGAAGGAAATGCTCCTGCCAAAAACATATATGGTAATGTCATTGCAACATTAGTCATTATAACAAGTATATCAAAGAACTTAGATACTGAATCTCCTCCAAAGGATACTAACGCTATTATAAACACAACTATAATAGCTTGTACTTTCATAGCATTAACTGGCATACCATCTTTAGTCTCAGCTAATTTACCTGGCCATAAATCCTTTGGTGTACCTTCTATTAATTGTTTAAGTGGAGAATATGTTAATGTGAAGAAAGCTCCCATTAATGTTAAAAATATTGAAAATCCAAAGAATCTAGCAATCCCTTTGCCCATAGCTATAGCTGTAGCCTCTTTCACACCTAAAGCTCTGCCTAATTCAATACCTAAATTACTCATAACCACATAACTAGCATTTCCTAAATGAACATTTCCTTGATTTATAACGTTTTCCCAATTAGTAAATGCACCAATCAATAATATGCCTATTGCATACCCTACTGAAATTATAACGGCTGAAATAGCTACACCCTTAGGAAATGTTTTTTCTGGATTTTCTGTTTGATCAACTAAACCTCCAACTGCTTCTATACCTCCATAAGCAAAAATAGCATAAACTACAAAAGAAAGAGATGACAATATATTTCCAGCATATTCTGGATTAGGAGGCTGTGTAAAAGATTTTAAACCCACTATAGGTTCTGCAAATTCCCCATTATTTAATATCAATACTGCAATTGCTCCTACCCAAAGTAGTATATTAAGTGCTGAAACTGCAATACCTCCAACTGAACTAATCTTCTTAATCTTATCCAATCCTTTAGTAGATATATAAGTTACAAATAATATCCATAATATCCCTAATATTCCTAAGGTTTGAGTTGCAGAAAGTCCAAATATTGACCAACTTGCAGTTGTATCCTCACCAAATATAGCATTTGATAACGGTACCCATAAGCCTGATGATACATTTACCATCCAAATTATATATGATGCATACCACATAAAAGTACCAACAAATGCAAATTTAGAACCAACTGATTTTTCCATCCATGAATAAATTCCACCTTTTTCATTCTTAAAAGCTGCACCATATTCTGCCATCATAAATGCAAAAGGAATGAAAAAAGTAATTCCAGCTAAAATAAACCATGGAATTGCCGCATATCCCATCTTATAAAAAGATCTTGGAATATTATTAAATCCATATACTGAAGTAAAGATCATAAGAATTAATGAGACTAATGTAAGCTTTGATGTATCTTTCTTTGCCATTTTTATACCTCCTTTTCATTATTGGAAACGGCACTATATTCTATTATTACGAAATGGATGGATAGTTAGTTTTATAACAATTAACATTATATAAGTGAACGACAAAAAATTCAATAGTTCGACAAATAATTAATTAATTGTAAATTTTTTTAATATTTTACATATTGCTTAAATTGAATTATTATAACATTTAATATTTTTAATACATATAAACATAAAATGTTTAATATTCTTAACTATAAATCATAATTTTTTTAAATTAGTAATTTTGTCTCATATTATATAGGACTTTAGTATTGTATTTATGATATAATGTTATAAAGAATTATTTAGGAGGTACCCTTTATGGAACTGCTCAATAACCGATATAGAATAATTAAAATTGAAGAACAAAATATGATGTTCTCAACTTATACAGCTTTAGACCTATGGAATAAAAATAAAAAAATGAATCTAACTATAATAAATGCTAACTTTGCACCAAGCTCATTGATAGATTTTTATTCAAAAGAATTTGTATCCTTAGTAAATCTCAATTGTAGCAATATACTTAAAGATTACTACTTTAATAGAGTATTAAAAATTAACAATAGAGAAGCCAAAGAAGAACAATATTTTTATACATACGAGTACATTGAAAAACCCAAGAGACTATTAAAGTTCATCTCAAATATGAACCTCTTTGAAATTATAGATGTGTTTATTGAAATATGCAGTGCTGTAAATTATCTTCATCTAAAAGGCTATACTTATAATGAATTAAATTTAAACAATATTTTTGTTGCAGAAAAAAATAAAGACTACGAAATAAAACTTAATGATCTAGCCACAGTAGAATTAGAAAAAAATTATTACATGGACAATAAAATACATAATTCATATTTTAAATCCCCTACTGCTTTATTTGAAAATAACTCCAGCAGAAAATCTGATATATATTCTCTATCTATTATACTGCTAACAATGCTTCGAAAGAAAAATCCTGAATTAAATCCAAAAGAAGACTTGCAATCTTTTATGGAAGAAATTAAAAACAATAATACTAACTATACTTCTAAAGAAATTGATTATATAATTCAAATACTTTCAGTTATTGAAGAATTTATTACCTCTAATGAACCTTATAAAAAAGATTACATATATAATTTTGTTTCCAGATTAAATAACATTTTAAACAAAAATTATAAAATTTTTTGTAAAAAAGAATTAGAAAAACTTAATTTACGTACAAAATTAATAAATAGAGAAGATGAGATTAACAAAATAGTAAAAGCCTATAACTCTATGATAGAATTTAAGCCTAGTAAAAAAATTTTCTTAATAAATGGAGATTTAGGTACAGGTAAAACTCGTTTTTTAAATGAAATACAATTTCTATTAGAATTAAAAAATGCAAAAGTTTACTCTAGCTTTGCTTTAAATAATTCAAAAGATAACAATAATAAATTGTGGACTGAATTAGTTAAAAAATTAATATCTGAATCTGATACTGAACCTATTGAAAAATATAAGCATGAACTTATAAAATTTCTTCCTGAAACAATGAATAAACAGGATACATTGTCTTATGCTGATTCAGAATATTTAATGGACTCTACTGTAGAATATAGATTATTGAATAGAATTGTTTCATTCATAAACGATAGCATAAAAAACAAGCCTTCCGTATTTATAATTGATGATATTAATTATGGAAATAAATTTACTTTGAATACTTTCACTTATTTATGTGAAACTATTTTAGATAATAAAAATATAATGTTAATATTTGCTTACCAAGAAGGAAATGCTTTAGAACGTGAAGAATTTTTAAAATTTATTAAAAATATTAGCAATAGAAAAGACTCTGAAACTATTTATATGAAAAACTTAACTTTAAAAGAAACTGGAGAACTAATTAAAGAAACAATGTCTATGCACTATACACCTGTATTTTTTTCAAGTAGAATATATGCTCAATCCAAAGGCAATCCACTTTTTACAGTTGAAATTTTAAAAGAGTTATTTAACAGTAAAAAAATATATATAAATGATAAAAATGGACTATGGAACATTGATATAAAAAAATCAGAAGATGAAGATTCTTATTATGAATACTTAAAAATACCTAAAAATATAAAAGAAGTACTATTGAAACAATTAAAAGATTTAGATAATGTTAGTTATGAAATATTAAAAATAATCTCTATTTTTAATAATCCTATACCCATAGAAATTATATTTGAATTTATTGATATAAAAAAGCATAAATTAAAAGAATTAATTGATAAATTAGTCAATAAAGGAATATTAGATAAGATAATCAAAGATGAACACTTTGTTTATGATATAAACAATAAAATGCTTAAATTCATAGTATATAACAAAATGGACAAAAAAGAAAAAATTGAAAAACATAAAATAGCAGCTGATTTAATTGAAGATGGAAAATATTTAAATCCTAGTATTGATGAAATAATATTTCATCTAGAAAATTCAAATAATAAATTAAAAGCAAAAGAGTATTGTCTAAAAAATGCTGAAAAAATGCGAGATTTAAAAAATATTGAAGGTGAAATTAAAAATTTAGAAAAAGCTATTTCATTTACAGATAACACAAATATACTTGAAAAAACTGAATTGCTAATACGATTAGGAACACTTTACTTAGAAACTGAAAAATTTCAATTAGCAATGGATTACTTTAAAAAAGCAGAAAAACTAGCAAAAATAACAAAAAATCAAAAACATTTGATAGATATATATATAAATATTGCACTAATATTAGACTCTTTTTATAAGACTGAAGAAACTGTACAGTATACAAAAAAAGTAGAAAAAGCATTAGAGAACTTTGAATATCAAAAAGCTAGTTTAGAATTAAAAAGAATTAAAGCAACTCAACTTATAACTAAAAATATGTTTAATGAAAGTATAAAGCTTTTATTAGAAGTAATTGATGAGTGTGGTAATAAATTTGATAAAATAAAAGGAAATGCTTATAGGAGCTTAGCCTTTGCATACGCTCATTTAAATAAAACTGAAGAAGCAGTAGAATTATATAAAAAAAGTATAGAATTGTTTAAAAAAATCAATTATACAAGAGGAATATTGATTGCATTAAATAATATTGGAACTATCTATTCAGATTATTATCATGATTTGGAAGAAGCATTAAACTACTTTATCAAAGTTAGAAATTTAGGAGAAGAATATAATTTAATCAATGGTGAAATGCTGGGACTAATAAATATTGCATCTATTCATTATGTTAAATTAAATTATGATAAAGCCTACAAGCATTTTAAAATTGCTTTAGAAAAATCACTAGATTTAGACAACCGAGATATGATTTTCTATTTATATATTTCATTAATTGATTTATGCGTAGATATGGATAACTATTACGAAGCATATAATTATTATAAACTATCTAAACAATATTTAGAAAAATACCCAGATCGAGGAATATATATACCCCAATTTTATAGATCAGCAGGAAATTTATTTAATGCTTATGGAGACTTTGAAAAAGCAAATGAATTTTATTCTAAAGCAATCAGCTTTTATGAAAGTAAAGATAATGCTTTAAATATATATAATGTAATTGATTCTAACATAATTAGTATAAGATTGAAACAAAAAAATACTTATGATTCTAATATTGAAGAATTTTTAACTTATATAAATAAACTTAAAGATCACAATTTAAAAATAAATAGATTGTGCGAAACTGCAGTAATATTAAAAGAAAAAAAAGATACTAAAAATAGCAAAAAATTATTAGCAAAAGCTGAAGAATACATATCAAAATCAATTGATTCTAAAATTAAAGCTAAATATTACTATACTAAAGCCATTGTTGAAGAAAATAACTCAAAACTAATGCTTGAAAAAGCACTAGAATTAGCTGAAAAAGAAAAAAGTAAAAAACTTACTGCAAATATAAATATTGAATTAGGTAATTATTATTTTAATCAAAAAAACTACTATCTAGCTGTAAGCTATTATATAGAAGCTTGCAATACAATTAAAAAATTAATATATCAAATTCCAAAAGAATTTAGGCTTAAATTTGTAAATAATTATAAACTTGGTTTACCCTTTTATAGAATAAAATATATTGATGAATGCAATGTTTTAAATAATACAAAATTTGAAACTAATATTTATATAAATTCTCATGAAGAATTAAATGAATTAATAAACAACAATTCTATAAATAAATTTATTAATAATAAGAACTTTTTATACTTTTTAAGCAAACAGCTTATGCCAAAAGGTATATACACTGAAAAGGATATTTTGGCAAATTTAACTGGTAATACTAGCCAAGATATTGACATGATAACTAAATATTTAATTTCAATAACCTTAGCCACAAAAGGAGCAATAATTATAGAAGGACAAAAACAAGATTTAAATATAATTTATTCTATTGGAAATGATTTTAATATTTTAGATAATAAATACATTTTTGATAAAATAAGAGCAACAAAAGAACCCATTTTAGTATCAAACAAAGAAACATATAAAAACAATGACATTGATTATTTATTAAAAGATAAAAAGGCATACTTATGCATGCCAATCATTAATAATAATTCAACCTCTACTCAAAGCATATTAGGTTATCTATATTTAGAATCTAATAAAGTGCTCAATAACATAAATAAAAAAGGACTTGAAATATGTTTACATTTTTCCAATTTATTATATTTAATATTAGAAAAACGCAAACTAGAAATTGAAGCTTCTACTGATAAATTAACAGGAGCATTAACTAGAAAATATTTAGAAGATACTTTACAAAATGTATTAAATAGAGCAAGAAATAATAGTGAAACATTTAGCATAATAATGTATGATTTAGATAGCTTTAAAAGAGTAAATGACAAATTTGGACATTTAACAGGTGATAAAGTATTACAAAAAATTTCAAAAATTGTTATGAACAGTATAAATTCTAAAGGTATTCTAGGAAGATATGGAGGAGAAGAATTTTTAATAATACTTCCCAATACTGATGCTGATGAAGCTTTAACTATAGCAGAAAATTTAAGAAAAAAAATTGAAAATGAAAAAATACTAGCAGAAGAAATAGATATTACTGTAAGTATGGGAGTAGCATCTTATCCCGCTCATGGGCAGACTACAAATGAACTTATAGAAAAAGTAGACCAAGCATTATACATTGCTAAAGAAACCGGCAAAAATAGATCTCAACTTTGGAATGAAAGTTTTTCAAATATAGTTAAGCCAATAAATACTATAGATGGAATTTTAACAGGAAATGAAGTGCATGACTCAAGAAATGTTTTAGCTATTATAGAATTAATAGAACTTAGCACCAAAAATATAGATAAAGATAAAAAGATTTATTATTTTATTGGAAGGGTTATAGAACTGTTGGAAGCACAATTAGGAATAATATTTCTAATCAATAATGGAAAAATAGTAAAAAAATATGGAAGAAAAATTCATAAAGAACAGTGGATAGATAACATTGATTATAATCAAAATATAGTAGAATCTGTAATTGAAACTAAACAAGGTGTTTATATGATAGATTGGGATAAAGTAGAAAGATATGATAATATTACTGGATTGCCAGATTGGAATTCCCTATTAGCTGTACCAATTATATTTGAAGATGAAATAAAAGGAATTATTTATCTTGCTTCCTCTATAAGAATTAAAGAATTTGGAATTAAAGATTTAAGTTTTGCAAATGTATTATCTAATATACTAGCTAATATAATATGAAAAAAAAATAGTGGGACAGGGGGTCAGACCCCCTGTCCCACTAATTAAAGCTTCCAGTACTTTCATTATAGTATCTTATATATTGTCCTTGATACTCACCATCTACATAAACCCTAATCTTTACATCTTTATATCTGTAATAATCATAGTAATCATAATAATCGTAGTAGTAATCATACATTATTCTATTGGATATCCTGTCTAATATATTTTCCTTTTCAACTTTACTTAAACTTCTCCATTCACTTCTATATCTATAAGGAATATTAATATCAAAATATATAGTATATTTGTCTACATCAAGATTAGACATATAAACATCCTTTATTCCATAATAATAAAATTCATCATATATTACTTCATCTATATAGGAATCATAGGAACCGCCAGTATATCTATCATCATGGGTAATGCTTAGTTTGCCAATTTTAGGCTTGTTAAATGTAAATAATTCCTTCTTATAATATAAGTCATATATATTTCCATGAATATTGTAGTCAGTATATTCTTTAGATATAGTATCCACTATATCCTCTATCATAGCTTTTTTAGTGCTAACATCCATTTTATTCCAATATTTCTCCTGATTATAATTCTTTAAGTCTATTAATATTTTCACATCAATATTGTTTTTACTTTCTTTTAATGTTATATCAAAATTTACATCCTTGTATGTACCATATTTATTGTTTAATTTATCCTCTAAAACTTGCAATTTATCTTCTTCTACAACTTCTTCTTTTAATTTTTTAATTTCCTCTTTTAATTCAGCTATTTCTTTATCCTTTTTCTTTATTTCCTCCTCATAGACCTTGGATTTAACATCTATAATCTCTGCTGTATGAGTTTTATCATCCCATTTGACCTCCATACCCATAAGCTCTGCAATAGCCCTTACAGGGACATAAGAACGGCTGTCAAATTCTTTAACTGTAAATGCAGGTGCTTTATACTTTTCTTCAATTTCCTTTGTTACATCTTCCCCATCCACTTTAAACTTAATCCTACCAATGGTAGCTGTAAGTTTCTTCTGGTAAACCTCATTAGCAGCTATAGCAATAGTACTTAAAGCTAGTACTAATACTATGGAAAGAACCAATACCTTTTTAAACCTATCCTTTTTAAACATGAAATCCCTCCTAAAATGTTATTAATACATCTTATTCTTATTGTATCACTATATGCTGTATTTTCAAATAAAAAGAACCCAAAAGGATTTCTCCTTTAGGGTTCTTTGTTTATTTCATCTATTATAAAATCTTAGTCTTTCTTGTATCTTATTGCAATGTTACTCCTGTAGCTGTTGCGAATGGTATTGTAACTGTTATTGATCCTTCTGTTGTTACCTCAAATGAATTAATAGTATCACCTACTGCTAATTTTTGTACTTTTGTTGAATCGTTTAAATCTTTATCTAATTTTACTACAACAGTTTTATTTGTTCTATCTATTGATTTTATTTCTCCAGTAACACCACTACTAGTACCATTTATAGTTACTTTTTGCCCTATTTCTAACATTCCTGGTACAGCAGTGAAACCAAATTCTATTTCTTGTTGGATTAATTGTTTTTCTGGCACTGCTGGTTTACCTTCTGTACCATTTGTACCATTAACAGTAGTTAGACTAGTAGTACTTTGTTCAAATTTAATATTGTTTGTTCCATCTTCTGAACCTTTTAGTACTAAATTAGTTCCACTTGTGTCTGTTACCACTTCTGCAGTTATATCTAGTCCTAAATTATCTATAGCTGTCGCTAATTTGTTAAGGTCTATTTTAGTTGGATCATTATCATCAAGTACATCACTAATATCTATAGTATCAGATATTGATTTACTACCTTCTATTGATGTTATCTCTATGTTAGTATTATTATCAAGTGTTGTTGTTGTTGTATCAATAGTCAATTCTGCTTGCACTGCTTGCACTCCTGCTTCATAATCTTGTCCAGCTGTTACTATTTTAGCTGAGCTTATTTTAGGTTCTACTGGTGCTGGTGGTACTGCTGGTCCTACCTCTACTGTTTCATCTAATCCTTCTCCAACTACTCTTACTTTCTTAGCACCTGCTTGATTACTTAATTCAAGTGTGTATTCTTTACCAGCTCTAGTAAAGCTTCCAAGAGTGCCTATTAGATTACCATCTACTAATACATCTATTTTATCTTCTTGACTTGCAGTTATAGTTTTGTTTAGTGTAACTTTTATTGTTAATTCGTTATCTGCATCTAGTTTTGCTTCTATTTCAGCATCTAATGCTCTTTCATCTGTTATATTTTTACTCATAGCCTTTTTAGTTATACTTCCATTTTCATACTTAGACTCTATTGATGAACCTGCTTTTATCTCAACTTTAGTTGGAACTCCTGTAAATCCTGTTATTTCTAATTTTCCTCTAACTACATCAACTTTAAAGTCTGATGCTTTCTCTGCACCTTCTAATGTTACTTCATCTTTTTCTGGTGCTTTTGTTATTTCTTGGTTAAAGCTTACTGTTATAGTCTTACCATCTTTAGATAATACTGCACTTGTTATACTTAAACGAGATTCTTTTAGTACAACTTCTCTATCTTCCATTCTATTTCCATCTAAGGATGTTATATTTAGTCCTAATACAACTGAGTGTATATCTCTTTCGTTTCCTGGTAAGTTGATTTCTACAGTTCTTCCATCACCGTATAGTATTACACTAGGTTCTCTTGATAAATCTTCTGCTCTTAATAGTTTGCCATCTTTATTGTCTACTCTAAATTCATAGTTTCTTAATTCTTCTGCTTCTCTTCTAACTAAGTCTTTGTTGAATAGTAATATAATTTGTTCTTTATCTCTTTTTACTACTGCTGTTACATCTAAGTTTTCACCTATTCCATAAGTGAAGAATATTTCGTCATCAATCATACTATTTCTTAGAGTAGTGTCATCTCTTAATCCTGATACATCTAATCTATATTTTCCACCTTGAACAAAAGGTTCACTGAATTCAATTAATACTATATTGTTAGCATCTCCTAATTTTGCAGATTTAACAGCATATCTTATTTCTTCATATGTTTCTTTACTTTCATTATATTTGTTTAATACATAATTGGATGTATCTTCTACTGTCTTTTTGTCTAAATCTTTGCTAAATACTAATTTCATTACATCATCATCTAGTAGTTTCCAATCTACTATTTCTGGTCTTGAGAAATCTAGTGTTAATGGTACAACTTCTGTGTGTGGATCCATTTCATATCCTGAGTAGTTCTTAACACCTTTTACTGTTATTTCTACTTCTGGTTTTGGTAATTCTTTTGCTTTACCAAAAGTATATTTTACTCTATTTCCTGATAAAATTTCATATCCATCAGCTTCAGTAGCTTTTCTACCTCTTACTTGTGTCCAAGATACATTAGTCTTATTTATTGAATCTGGATGTACTTCTTGTTCAAATTCAACTACTACAGAATTATTTTTAGCTATTATTCTCTTAACTACTGGTTTAGTAGTATCTTCTACTATATTTATGTCAAATTTTTCTTCTTTTGATTTGAATCCTGCATAGTCAGTTAATTGACCTACTGTTAATTCATGTTCGCCTTCTTCAAATTTTCCATTTTCTCTATAAGGTATTAAAGTAATATCTCTACCATAGTTTCTAACTCTCATTACAAAGTTTTTACCATCTAATCTAAAGTCTTTTTCATGAGGATTCTTAACTGGTTCTGACATTGTAACTCTTATACCTTGTGTACCTAATACTCTAACTTCTTCTACTTTTGGTGCTTCATTATCATAAGCTACAAATTCATACTTACCATCTAATTCTTTTTGTACATCTTTGATTGATAAGTCATATTTCTTGCCTTGTTTCATTTCACCATCTAATAGTAATCTTAATTCATTATCAATAAGTCTTACGTCTACTACTTTACCAGCATTTGTTCTGTAGTTATCTGCATCTTCTATTGCTATTTCATTTTTAACTAATTTAGCATTGGAAAGTACTACTGTAATTTCCTTTAAGTTTTCAGCTTTTACTTCTTCTATTTCTAGTACGCTTGGTTCTGGCATTTCAATTCCTAAGAATTCAGCCAATGTCTTGTCTGAATCTTTCATTTTAACGCCAAGAGCGTTGTATATCATTTGTGCTACTTCTCTTCTTACTAATTTTGTATCTGCTTCTTTTTCTACACCTTCAAGTATTCCTAAATCTTTAGCTTTTATAAATAATTCTTCCCAATCATCTGCTTCTTCTAAATAGCCTAGAGCTCTTAAAAGAACTGCTGCAAATTCTTTAGTTGTTAGATTGTCATTGAAACCAAATTTTTCTTCTGTGTGTCCTTTTATATACTTATTGGATTGAGCCCAAGCTAAGTATGGTGTGTAGTATTTGTCTGTTATGTCTTTAAATGTTGGTAGACCTTCTTCTTTAAAGTTCTTTGCTTCGTCTTCTGCTTTCATAAGTCTACTTAATATAACTACTGCGTCTCTTCTTAGTAGTGGCTCATCAAGCATTAAATCGCCTGATTCATTTCCTACTAATATTCCTTCTTTTTCTAGGAACTTCGCAGGATTTACTTCTTCCTCGGCTGCAAAAGCCATTGAGAAGCTCCCTAGAATCATTACTACTGCTAAAAGTAATGATAGTTTTCTCTTCATTTTTCAAAGACCTCCTTTAATATTTTTGAAATTTTTTCTTCATAGTTGCAAATATGTATCATTTGCAGTCTATAAAGTATTATAGCATTAAGATATTATAAGGTCAATATCTTGAATGCTATTGTAATCTAATTGTAATATTAATTGCAAAGGATAAATTTCCTTTACGTGATACTATTATACACTAAATTTTACTGGAATACTATTACAATTGTGTTACAAATTTTATTTTGTTAATAACTCCACTGCCTTTTTTAATTGTAAATCCTTCCCAGATTTGTTTTCTACTATTATATCTGGTTTTATCCCCTTTCCATTTATACTTCTTTTGTTAGGGGTTAAGTATTCTGCTATGGTTAATTTCATTCCATCTCCTTTAAGTAATGGTATTATCTGCTGTACTGTGCCTTTCCCATAAGTAGTAACCCCTACTACAGTACCTGCTTTTCTGTCTTGAACTGCTCCTGCAAATATTTCAGAAGCAGATGCAGAATTTTCATCTACCAATACCACTAATTTATACTTAGGCTTCTTTAAATTAGAGTAATAGGTTACTACATTATTTTTCCTATATTTTATGTGAACTATAGGTCCTTCTGGAATGAATAACCGAGAAATGTCTAGTACGGAATCCAGTAGTCCTCCAGGATTCCCCCTCAAGTCTAATATTATACTGAAAATTTTTTGTTTGTCAAGTTCCTTTAATGCATTTATCATCTCATTATAGCTGTATTGAGAAAACTGACTTAACTTTATATAGCCTATATTATCCTCTAATATTTCATAATCTACTGTACTTAAAACTATAATTGCTCTAGTTAATGTAAACTCTTTAATTTCGTCTCCTCTTTGAACCTTTATATTCATTTTAGTATTTGGTTTATCTTTCATTAAATCTACTACTTTTTCTAAAGATAATCCCCTTACATCTTGTCCATCCACTTCTATTATTACATCATTAGGTTTTATTCCTGCTTTATGGGCTGGACCATTTTTTATAGTGTCTATTACAATTATTTTACCATCTTCTTCTTTTAAAAATATTCCTATCCCTACAAAATCTCCTGTTATTTCTTCTAAAAGTTGTGCAAATTCCTCTTTAGTGTAATAGCTACTATTTTCATCTAAATAATAAAATAGTCCTTTAATGCCTCCTTCAAGTAGCTGTTCTTCCTTTACATCTTTGAAATAATTACTTTTTATAAATTCCATAATTTGAACAAAGTATACTAAGTCTACAGGAGAATCATCTTCTGCTACAGCTTCCCCAAAAACTGGCAAGGGAAGAAGGATAGATATGGATATTACTACAGCTAATATAAAGGATAATATCTTTTTTATACGAAATTTATTTTTCATTATATTAAACCCCCATTTGTTTTAATAGTATAGCACTAAGTTTATGCCTATTATCAATTATTTAGTATGTTTTCTCTATAATCATACTTTAATTGTTCCTGCAAATAGTTTATAAAATTTACCAACAGCTGAGCTGTTTCTTCTTTGGTAATGGCTCTATTGGGATAAAAATATTCCGTTTTTGGTATTATATTAAGTTCCTTTGCCATATACACATGGTCTTTTGCCCAATGAGGAATACTTGAATCATCTTTAAACCCTGTTGAATAATTTCCTATAGGAGCTAAATTTTGAAATCCTAATAATCTAATAAGTATGGTAGTAGCTTCTGCTTTAGTTAGTTCCCTATCAGGTTCAAATCTGCCTTTGCCTACCCCTATCATAATATTTCTTTGGGAAACTCCTTCTATATAAGGATAGTTTCTGTGAATTTTAGGCACATCTATATATCTTGGTTTTTCTTCTTCATTCTTTTTGTTTCTTCTGCTTCTTCTAGTATTAGTTTCTTCTTCCATTTCAGGAAGTTCTATATCCATAGTGTTTGCCAAAGCCCTAGCAAAATCTCCTCTACTTACCGATGTATGAGGACCTAATATTTGATTATTGAGAGGGAAACCATCCATACTGGCTATTAACATTATCTCCTTTTCAGAATCTAATCCTCTTATATCCCTTAAAGCTGGTATGTTTAATCTTGTAATTATAGGATTAGTGTCTATGCCCATAGAACCTTGACCCATATTTCTTCCTGTACCTTCTAATTTTGGAAGATCATATGAATATTTTAGCACATTGTCATGCTTTTCTGTAAGCATGAATCCTCCCTTAAAAGATATTTGATTTGGAACATTTTCCACATAGTTGTAATCTTTAGTTTTATTATAGGAGGTTTCTACTGTAGCAGTGCCTTCCCAAGCATCTTCTTCTTTAAGTTTATTGTTGCCTTCTATTATATAGTGTATTGTTTGAGTTTGAGTAGCTGACCAAGGGCTATCATATCCTACTAAATTTCCTATAGTTTGAACTGCTACTATTTCTTCTCCTTTGTCTACCTTATAAGTTTTCCTTGCAGACCAATCTCCTGCATAATACTCCACTAATCCAGTTTCCTGTACTACTTGCCCTTGATTCCACTGATAGTCCTCAGTATCCACTTTGTAGGTTTTATTACCTATTTTAAAAGTTTCCGAATATTTATCCAAATTTTTTTGAGAGGTGGTTTGCTTCCCATTAGCTTCATAAGTTTCTGTCAATGTAACTTTCCTCTTTAATGTGGCACCTAGTTTTAAATTTTTTAAGTCATAATTGTAATTATAGGTTTTTTCTCTAACTCCTTTTTTATTTCTTTCCTTTATATTTTTAGTAAAAGTCCCTTCCATCTCTATAGGTTCTCCTGTTATAAATATTACTTCCTTATAATTGTTTTCATTGTTTATACCTCCTTCATAGCCTGGAGGCTCTAATGCAAAGGATGCAAAGGGGACTAGTATAAGTGTTAGTACTAATGCTAGGGTTAATATTGATTTTTTCATAATTATATCTTCCTTTCTTAAATTTACATTGTTAATTTAAAACTTTAATCCTCTATCAATATTATATAAGGTATATCTACTGATGAATCATTATGTTCTATTACATAAGCTTTGCTTTTATTTCTAAGTTTATATATTTCTTCTATAGGGAGCGGTTTATCATTTACTATAATTATAGCCTTATTTAAATTTAAGTTCTTGTCTTCAATATATTCCCATCTTCCAGTTAAATTGTTGTAGCTTTTAGTATTAGTTAATGTGATAGTCTTGTTATCTTCATTTATTTCCTTTATTTCTCCTGATATACTTTGGTCTAGTCTTACAGTTTCATTGTATTTGTTTAAATCTTGAGGCACTAAATTTATAGCAAGTATTTGTTTCCCATAAGGGGTATCTTTTGCTACTACATATGCTGGTTTATTTTTATAATAATCTTTTTCTATTCTTTCCCTTAATTCTTTATCCTTTATATCTATAATATCTATATATCTAGAATCCAAGAAGGATTTAGTGGGAACTTGTTTTTCCAGTTGACTATCGTATATTAATGTATCTAAAGTTAATGTAAATTGTTCAGAACCTGGATTAGATTTAAATCCAGAAGATGTTAATATTTCTTTATCTAATTTATAATTATATCTGCCTAAAGTTAATTTATGATCAAATATATCTTCTATTTTCCCCTTATATACTAATAGTTTAGTACCATCTATTCTGTCATCTATTATGCCTACATCTTCTATGGCAATTACACTAGCTCCTTTTTTACCATATCTATAATCTGAAACTAAATATACATTTTGGTTAAAGTCTAAATTTAAAGGATCTACCAATCTATTATCTTTAATAACTATGGTACCATCATGAATATCGAAAGAATTAGTATCCACTACTATTTTTCCTATACCATAATCTATATCTTGAATTTTATCTTTATATTCCATAGAAGGTCCAGATTTTAAAAGCATTTTAGATATGCTCATATATCCATAGGGATTTTCATAAGCTATATAAACTTCTTCTCCCTTTCTTTTATTTAAATTTTGAAGGGCTAATTTTTTTCCGCCTTCATAGATTATTCCTGTGCCTAATTTTAGCTTTTGTTTTTCATTCATTGGTATCCACTTACCTCTGTCCAATCTATAAGGTTCAGAGATTAGGATTTCTTTGTTTCTTGAATCTACCAACTCTATTTTTCCTTTAATTACTCCTTGAATATGTTTTTCTTCATCTTCTATTTTTATTTCAGAAACTAAAGGCGAATATATATCATCAAAAGTTAAAAGTATTCTATCTCCTTCTTTTAATTGAAATAGTTCTGCCCTCTGCCCTCTTTTATATACTGTAGTATAAAAAGGATCTATTTGAAATTTTTCTATTCCTTCATTAGTTTTAATCTGTATTTCATCATTCGATGCAGAAAGTACTGTGCCTACTCTAAATCTAGTCCCTGGAATTATAGATCCATCCCTTTCTGGATCTATATTGTCAAATGCAGTTATTTTAACCACCTGATTTCCTCTTGTTACAATGGAAACCTCTTGTTCAAAGTAGAGATTTTCCATATCTATAAAAGGATCCAGCTTAAATTTATAAGTTTTATTGTTATAGCCCCATAAGGTAATTTCTCTATTTTTTAAATCAATTTGCCTAATAGTACCCTTTATGGTGGATTCTTTATTAGTGTTTATTTCTCCATATATAACTTTCCCATTTGAGTCCATATAATAGGTAATAAAATCTCCTACATTTATTACTTCTGATGAATAAATTTTTTTATTTTTTTGTACTGGGAAAGCATCTTCCCCTTTATATCCTACTATGGTGCTTGTAGTATCAGTATTGTATATGGTAATGTTTCCTAATTCTTTATTGGATACTTGTCCCATTTTTTTAGTTATACCTATAAAATGAATTAAATCATCACTAGCATTGGATAAAACTTTTGCAAATTCTCCTCTAGTAATATAACTATTAGGATCAAATATAGTATTAGATCTTCCTTTCATATAGCCTTTTTGCAAAATCAGTTCCACATAAGGCAATCTATAATCATTTATTTTATTATAATCTTTAAATTTTTTAACTTCTCGTATTTCATGCCCTAGGGGAGGCTCTACTCCTAAGGCTCTTCCTAGTACATTTGCTGCTTCTGCTCTTGTTACTTTAGTATTAGGGGAAGGGCAAAGTTTGCTAGAACCTTTGCCTTTTTCTATTAATTTTAAGCTATAAGCTACTTTATATACACCTTCTATATAATTTTTAGGTTCAGCCCTTTGAGCTTCCCCTTCTTTTCCTATGGCTCTAATAACTGTAGTTAATAGCTCCCCATAGGTTAAATTTCTATTAGGATAAAATTTCCCTTTGCTACCTTCCATATAGCCTAAGGCTGACACCTTTAATATATCCCCTTTAGCCCAGTGCTTATTTATATCAGTATAGCTAATATTTTTAGCACAGCTTAAAGCAGTAGGCATAAACATATTTAATATAAATATGGATAATAGTAATATTGAAATTTTTCTGTTCATATATATTCTCCTTTATAAAATTATCTATCAGATAATAGTATATATCTTCCCTTTTCGTTAAAGGATGTCATCTTACTATTAGATACTTTAATATATTTTCCAGTAGGTATATCAAATTTGTATAAGGCTACATTTTTTGCATTAGAATAAGTTATGCTATCTAAATTTATGGTTAATTTACCTGTTCTTAATAGTTTATCTATATCTATTATATTTTTCCCTACTTGGAATTTAAAATTAAATTCATAAGCCCTTGAAGCTATTCTTTTTCCCCTTGGAATATGGGCTTCTCCTTCTCTTTTTATGTTTATCTGTAAATTAGAGTCCTTATCCCCTTTGTCCAAAGTAGAAACTCTATAAGTATACATATCTTTAGGATTTATAGTCATTTGAAGTTCTCCATATTTTATATTTAATGTAGAGTCATCCCTTGCTAATGCTATTGGAATATTTATTGTTAACTCTGTAGTATCCTTATACTTGGACTTATTAAAATCTAAATTCCCTACTTTATTTTTTATATCCTCAATACCTATAGTTCTAATTATTTTTTTCCCTATTATTTCTTCTTTACCTTTTTCTATTAATTTTTTTTCTTCATCTTTAAGTTCTTGCTCTTTCTCTCTTTGTTTATAATCTTCCTGTATGCTTAAAGTTTTTACCTTCACTTCTGCAAAATCTATTGCTGCTCCATATTCGTTTAAGGCTCTTACTTGAAATACATATTCTGTGTCTGGTTCTAAGCCCTTTATTAAATATTGAGCTTCTGTAGTAGAACCTATGAAAGTACTGCTACTTTCTGAAGCCTTTCTTCCATATATTTCATATTTACTAGCTTTATTTAGTAAATCTTCATCTGATTTGTTCCAAATAAGCATTACAGTAGATTCATATCCTGGAATAGCTTCTAATACCATTGGTTTTAAAGGTACAGGTTTTTCATATTTAAATTCGTCATAAGGATCAGATATTCCTTCATCAGGATTTATTATTATTATACTACTATTTTCCAAATCAGTAGGTTCTTTAAATCTTACCTTTATTTCGTTTTCACTTACTACCTCTGCACTGCCTTCCATTCCTCCTATAACAGCTACTTCTTTATTGTTCCCTTGAGAATCAACTCCTATTATCCCTTGTCCCTTTACATCCATTCCAGATTTTAAATCTTTTAATGGTATAATTTTTCCTCCTACTATTACTTTTGCCCCTTTAATAAATTGACTTCCTGTTATGGTAACTTCTGTTTTATCGTCATTTATAAATAATTTTTTAGGATTTACATCATCTATTTTAGGTTTAGATATATAAGTAAATTTTAAATCCTGTTGAGTTAAACTTCCATCAGGGTTTTCTACCTTCACCCTAACAGGACCTAATGTTTGAGATTCAGGTGCTATTACTTCAATAGTACTGTGATCTACTATTTTTATATCTTTATAAGGTACTTTATTATCTCCAAAGAATATCTCTAAATCTTCTCCTTCATATCCTTCCATTTTATCTCTAAAATCTTTACCCTTTATAGTTACTTTGGTTCCTCCTGTAGCAGGACCTTTATCTGGTTCTATAGTATTTAATTCTGGATTAGATTCTCCTTTTATAAATTGAAAATATATTGGTGCATTCCAAATATTATTTGGATTATCTGAAGATGTTTGAGCTCCATCTCCATTGATTACTGTTAATCTGTATAGTTTTCCTATTGCATTTTCATTAACCTTTGGCATTATAAAGGATAATTTATTTGGTGAAGCATTTAAAGTCTCTGTTATGTCCTTGTTTTCTATATTTAGTATATTGCCTATTTGAATTCTAGCACCTTCTCTAAAGTCTTCTCCTAATACAGTAATATTTTGTCCTCCTCTATAGTCTAATCTAATTATCCTTGTCTTTCCGTCATCTCCCACAACTGGGTCCATTCCATCCTTTGTAATATTTATAATTCTAGGTTTACTTTGAGGATTAGTATATCTATATTTAGTGGTAGCCCTTCCTCCATCAGGATTTTCTACTTCTACCTGTACTTCTCCTATAGTATAATAAGAAGGAGTTTTTAATGATATTTGTCCTGAATTAATTAATTTAGTTTCTGGAGAATACCCTTTTTCCACTATTAATTTCCCATTTTTTACTTCTATCTTTACTAGTTCATATCCTGGATAAGCTTCTCCATCAATATTTTTTAATTCCATCACAGGTAAATATATAGGCTCACCATCATAATTATTTATAGTAAAGGTCTTTTTATATATTTTTTTATTGTATTTTCCGCTCATAGTTATTAGTGCAGTATGAACAGAAGAATTATCATATTCTAAAGTAAAGTCTCCATTTTCCAATGTTACTTGAGCTCTATTATTATTTATATCTTTAGTCTCTCCTATAGTACCAAAACGAACTTTAGGCATATAGTATTCCTTAATATTTCCTTCTTCTAAAACTCGAATTCGACTATTTTGAAAGCCAGATCCAATTATTTCTACATTATCTCTTCCTTGTTTTTTACCTGTATCTCCAACTATTCTATCTATGGTGATTTTAGAACCTTCAAAGTTCACAAATACCCTATTGGAAGTTCCAAAATCATTGTTTACCACATATAACTCATGCCGTCCTGGGGTAATCTGCGGTGTTATTACCTTTATATAGTTGGTGCCAAATTCTACAATTTTAGCTTCTATTCCTCCTATTCTTACCTTTGGAAGTACTGGAGAATCTAAATATTTTTCAAAAGTTTCTACTGGCACAGGTAAATTTTTTCTGCTTCCATCTTTTTCTATATAATCTATCCAATTGGAATAAGAAGTATGAACTCCATCTCCATCTAAATCTTCAAAATATATTTTAACTCCATTTCTTTCTCCTTCTATCCAGTCTCTATATTTTTTAGTCAAACTCCAAGGTTCTTCAAATTTAAAGTATCTTCCAGTTATGGTTAGTACCTCATTTCCTGCTGAAGAACCTATTTGAGTTTCTTTTTGAAATTCCACTTTATCTATAATAGGCTTAGCAGATGGAGGAATTACATAAGTAAATCTACTTAAAGCAGTACCTCCATTTCCATTTTCTACTACTACTGGTACTACTTTTCTATCTGTGCCTTCTTCAGCCATATTTCTTCTGTAAGGGGGCATTTTGGTAATAATTAGAGTGTCTACCCCTGATCTAATTTCTCTTTTTACATCACTAGCTGGTACCAATAGCCCATCTATATAAACTTTGGAATCATCTTCAAAGTTTTTCCCTTCTATTAAAATTTGATATCCTCCTTCTATAGAGCCTATACTAGGCTTTATAGCTGTAATCTCTGGCTTAATAGATACAGTTTCATAATAGTAGAATAAATCCTTTGCTGTAGATTTTTTAGTATCTGGATTTTCTACTGTAATTTTATAGCCATCAGGTAATTTAGAGGTTAGTTGAGGTACTTTAAATTCTATTCTATGTTTATCTATTACATGAACTCTTGAACCATATATTTCTCCATTCTCTATAAATTTATAAGGGGTTTTCATAATCAATTCTAAAGTTTGTCCATCTTTTGTTAAGTTTATCCCTTCTCCTTCTGGTGTAATAGTAACATCATATTCCTGTCCATCTTTTTCTGCTATTAATCTACCATCTCTATCCATTATATAATATTCATTTATTATACTGCTCTCATCCCTACTAGAGCCTCCATCGGAGAGGATTATATTTCCTCTATTGTCCTGATATATAATGTAGAAGTTGTTTGTTCTATTTTTGTCTTCTAATATTATACTGTGATAATAACTAGAAAGTTTTACAGTATTATCTTCCTGGATTATTAAATATTCATTGTCGTTTTTATATTTTTCCAAACTAATATTTCCACTAGAATCTATATTGTATTCATTTATATCTTTTCCATCCATTAATATTCTACTACCTATTAATTTATATATATCCATACCTAAAGTAGAAGATACTGCTGGATTAGGTGCTAAGAAATTGTCCCCATCTACTACTACTATTGTATTTAAAGTACCCTTCTTAGGTGAAAAATCCATCAATACTGGGTCTCTTTGTAGGGATTTTACATAGGTAAAGTCCTTAGAAGCTTGGCCTCCATCGGGATTCATCACCATAAGTTTTGTAGGCCCTTCTATTATTTGAGGAAATTTAGGTGCATTAAATTTAAGTACTGTGTGTAAGCCTGATGGGTCTAGCTCCTGTTTTACACCTGTTACTTCTACTCCACCTACAAATACCCTAATTCCCTGCTGAAAATTAGAACCAGTTACTGTAATCTCTTCCCCTGAATCTATGGCAACTACATTAGGTTCTACTTTGTCTATAGTGGGAGGCAAACTATCCTTTAAATCTACAAACATTAGTGTTACATTATCATTGGATACTGGATAACCTGGCTCTTTGCTCCCTAATATTGGATTCATTACATATACTGGTTTAGGTATAGGATTTTTTAAATCAGTGGTAACAGATTTTTCAGGTATCCTAACTCCTACTGATTTAGGTATAGTTATTATAATCTTATTTCCTGTATCTTTTCCTATTGTTCCATCTACTATATTTCCCTTAGAATCTAATATCATCATATCTGCACCAGGAAGAACAGTCCATTTACCATCTCTATATATTTCAACTTGCCCTTCTCTTTCTGGATTTATCCTTAGTACCATTCCTTCCTCTGGATTTACCATATTAGCTCCTAAACCTACTACTGGGTAATTTGTTATATCCTTTTTTGTATCTGGATCTTTACTTCTAATTACTTTAAAATTTTGCCCTTCTATCCCTATTACCATATCTTCCTTTATCCCATAATCTCCAGTAGTTTTATCTTTTATTACTTGAATTTTCTCTGGTACTATTTTATTTATACTTGGAGGGGTATGGGATGGAATTATGGTATATTTTACATTATCATTAGTGATTATATTGATTATAGTAAAATCTCCTAAATAAGTCTTTATTTCTGTCTGCATAACCACCACTACATTTACTTCTGTTTCCTTCTCTACACTAGTCTGAGGCAGTTTGACAGTTATGTTATCAAAGTTTTCACTAAATCTATATACAGGTTTTTCATCTACTACATGGGGAGTAGTCCTATCTCCTATATAAGTGGCAATATACCTATCTGCACTTATTATAGGGCTACTTTTATATTTTGCATCCTTTACATCATATTCAATATGAAATACCTTATCTTCTTTTTTGTCCACATCTCCTATTTCTGTATCTATTATACCTTCTAATATATCGTCTAGGATTTTATCAGTTACACTTACTTTACCTACTGTAAGCCCACTGGGATTTTCTATACCATCTATAAAATCCATCTCGTCAAATTTTTTACCAGTAATCTGAACTGTCTCTCCTGTATCAGGTCCTTTACTTGGATCTATTCTAGTAAGTACTGGTCCTTTGTCTGCTCCTATTACGAAAAATCTACCGTCTACTTTTTTAGTAGCAGTAATTTGTTCATATATATTTCCTTTAGGATTAGTTACCTTGTTGGTAACTATTACATCATAATATTTAGAGTCTTCAATTCCTTTGGGAATTTTTATTTTCAAAATCTTATTGGTGGCAGATACTATCTCTGCCATATTATTAGCAGTATATCTATCTGTGGGATCTGTTAAGAAAAACACAGAATGTTGAGCTTCACCATCTTTTATAGTAAAGTTTCCATCTGCTTTTATATAAGCAATACTTTCCTTAGCTCCCATTTTAGGAATAATCTCTAGCTTTTCTCCTAATTGAGGCATATTTCCTAATAGTTTAAAGGCATTAGGATATATAACGGACTGGGTAGTATTTCCATCATCCATTTTTAATGTAATAGTTTTATAGCCTGTGGTTCCATTCACAGTAGTAGTAAATCGATTAGGATTGTCTGCATAAAAGGGTCCTTCTTCTCCTGAAATTTCTATGGTACCTTGATTTAATCTTTCTCCTGTAAAACTTACTTCTTCTCCCATATGTATATCATAAACTTCCATTTTGTTTATTTTAGGAGCAGGAGACAAATCCAATATAAAATCTCCAATTATAATGGAGGTTATTCGCATATTGCTTTTAGGGTTATTTATCCAAAAATTTCTAGGAATTTCCCTGCCTACTTCTCCTTCTTCTACAGTTATTCTCCCTATTATCTGTGGTGTTCCTTCTTCAGTTATTATAGTTACATCCTTAGGTCCTGTTGTATTTATTCTAGTATTAACTCTTATAAATATGGATTCTAATTGATTTTCATTTCCTATACCAGATTTATAAGTATAGATTATTCTATTTTCTCCTTGAGCAAATGCTACTCCTACAGGTGCTAATAAAGGTGTTATAAATAATAATATAAGAACTACAGATAATATCTTTTTAAATTTTGTCATTATTCCATTCCCCTTTCCATTGGGACAGTGGGGATGGTTCTTACTGTCCCATAATTGCTATTGGTTTAATAATACTATCGGCAAATATAGACAACTTCTTAAATTTATTATACATTAAAATCTACATTTTTTCACATACATGCCGATAATAATATTAGAATTATGATGATTTTTATTTATTTTAAAAGGAGGAATAAATATTGAAAAACAAATTTGTACTGTTTATAATGATTTTTCTCATTTTATTTTCATCTATTCCTATACATAGTTATGCCAAAGGACAAGTTATGGAAATTGATGCTCTGTTTCCTGATATTAAACTTAAACTGGAAGGAAATTATATTTCCCATAAGGAAGTATTTATATATGATGGAGAACTGTGGGTTCCTATGAAGGATTTAGCTAACGCATTAAAAATAGATTGTAGCTTTAATCCAAGTAAACGAATATTAAATTTAAACTCCCGAGGGAAATTAAATATAAAAGATACTTCATTAGAGCCTATAGCATATCAAAGGGGATATGAGATACAGGCTAAGGAAAGAAGAATTGTAGAATTAGATGAAGAAATCCGTAAATTTGAAGGTAAAAGGGTTAATGATTCATCAAAAAAAGTAGATGCTTTGGTACGAAATATAAAGGTAAGCTTCTCTGATATAGATGTATTTTTAGATGGGGAAAAAATATACTTAGAAAAAGAGCCTTTAATATATAATGATGATGTATATGTATCTATAATAGCTATATCTCCTGTATTATATATAACTCCTGAAATTAATGAAAATATAGTAAATATAGATGCTAATGCTATTTTAGTTAAAAAGCCCTATTATAATAGTATTGAAAAATTAATTAGCTTTAGAGAAAATATGAATAAAACCTTAGATAGACAACTAGCTGAACTAGAAAAGAAAAAACAAATCCTAATGGATGTAAAAATACCTTATGAAAAAGTAGAAAATTTACATGATATGAGAAGATATTTAAATAGACATTTAGGATATATAAAAGATTTGCCTGTATCTGTTCACATTATTAAAGGAAGCAATTCCTGGTATTACATTGATATAGAATTTAGTCGAGGTAATTATCATAAATGGAAAAATCTTTCTAGACGAGATGTGGAAAGCTATGTATGGGATATATTTGTAGCACTCACAAGCCTATATGATGAAGATGCTAAAATTCAAGGACAGATTAGAAATCCTTATACTACTAGACAAAATTATGTAGAATTTAATACTTACATGAGAAATATAGTATTTAAATTCATAGATAGCGGATTGGATATGAAAGAAAAGATAGATCCTGTATTTATTGAGGATTTATTGAAAAAGGAATTAGGAAGGTATAATAGAGAATATTTCGATTATTCAGCACGAATATCTGGATATGATTTAGAATTGGAAGTGTATCCTTACGATAATAGAACTTTTACTGATAAATGGTCTATTTATACTAAAATAAGCTTTTTAAAAGAGATAAATTATATATTAAGGGATTATTATCCAGAACTTCGCATAAATGGATTAGTAAAATGTGTAAATAGAGATGATATAAGATTTTTAATAGAAAATGGAAAACTTCGTTCTCCTGAATTAGAACAAGAAACAGAAGAATTTTTAAACAATAAATATGGACTATTTACAGCAAAAACTTTAAAAATTCCAATGAAATATAAGCTTCATCAAATATCATTGGATGATTATAAATTAATAGTATATATGGACTTTGATATAAATGACAGCAGATGGAATAAAACCATGGATGAAATATTAGGAGCATTTTTACAGGATGTAATTTCTGAAGTGATTGCTCTTTGGGATATGAATATATTTCTTCAAGCTTATGATAAGGGACAAAATTTAGTTAAAGAAGTGGTTATATCACAAGATATAGTTCAAATGGTAAATGCAGAACCTCCTTCTGGAGAAATAGTAGAAGGCTCCACCGTTACATTATATACTAATACCCCTGGAGCTACTATATATTATACATTGGATGGAAGTACACCATCTCCATCAAATAGAATTTTATATACAGGACCTATTGTAATAAATGAAGATACCATAATTAAAGCATATGCTGTAAAAGCAGGTTTAAAAGACAGTCCTGTTTCCACATTTATATATACTGTAGTAGATGATGAAAATATAGCTAGTGGATTAGATAATTTAACTGTAGTAAATGGTAGATTAGAACCAGAATTTAATAGAAGAACATTTAATTATACTGTAAATGTAGACTACTTAGTGGAAAAATTAATTATAATACCTAAGGCTAGTAAAGGAAGTATTGAAGTAAATGGGGAAATTGTAGAAAGTGGAGAAAGGAAAGAGATACCCCTTGTAGTAGGGCAAAATAAAATAACCATAATTCATAAAGAAGAAGGGAAAAAGGATAGAATATATACCATAATAGTTAATCGAAAAAAATTAGATGCACCAAAAGTATATTTAGCTCCAGGATATACATTTGATACTCGAATATCTGTAATATTTAGAGGAAATTTAGCAAGTGATACTATAAGAACATTTGATGGCTATAAAGTAAAACTTTTGTCTAGAACTGGAAAACATTTTAAAACAGTCAATGTTAATTCCGATGGGAGCTTTGAAATAATTGTACCTCCAGATGAAATTGATATTATAGATAAAATAATTGGATTTAAATACGAAATAGTTGATCCCAATGGAGTTACACTACCTGAAAATGAAGACGGCAATATATTGCAATAGGACAAAAGGTCCCTGGGACAGGGGTCTTGGTCCTGGTGGGACAGGGGGTCAGACCTTCTGTCCCAAAAGTTGGGACAAAGAGGTCTGACCCCCTGTCCCAAAACTAAAGGAGGGTTTGTATGGATAGACGACTAACTATTGTATTAATAGGTATACTTCTATTCCCTACTATAGTATTTGCTACCTCTCCTATAATGGAATATAAAAATTTAGATAAATATATGACTAGGAAGGAATTAGCTACTGTAGGGGTAAGGATACATGAACTTGAAAATTTAGTGGAATTCTATGAGGATGAAGATTATTTTAAGGATGTAAAAGGATGGGCTAAACCTTATATCAATTTAGCTTATACCTTTAACATTATGAAAGGCACTGGAAAAAGAAAATTTGAACCAGATGAAAATATTACTTATGTGGAACTACTTACAGTAATAATGAGAACTTTAGAATATGAAGATGGGATAGATTTTAAAAAATATCCAGAGGATTACTACAATAAGGCATTAGAAATAGGATTGGCAAATATGTATATCCCTTATAATCAAGTAATAACTAGGGAAATTGCCTATGATACATTAAATAAAGTATTTGATATGGAATATGAAATTGGTATAGAAAATATACATTTTAACACCTCTATTGCAGGAATATTTTCTGGAGAGCTAGTAGGTTTAGATGATTTTAGCGGATATAAGGTTGAACTTTGGACCCAAGATGGAAAGATTTTGAAAAGTATAACTTTAAATAAAGAAGGAAACTTTAGTATATTAGGGTTTGATACAAGGGTAGATACTAGGCTAATAGGATACAAATATAGGGTATATGATAATAATGGACAGTTAGTATTAGAAGGAGATTTAAAATGAAATTTATGGGACAGGAGAACTGTCCCCCTGTCCCAAAGAAAGGGTGATTTAGTTGAAAAATAAAATTGTAGCTATATTACTTATTGCTATTATGATTATGGGAAATATCCCTTATGCTTTAGCAGAAAATACTGGACCAGGAAATCCAGGGGATATTATCCATACAGGGCTTAAAAAAATATATACACCTAATGATCTACAGGAATTAAGTGATGATATATTAAAACATGTTGATGATTCACATTTTGTAGAAAAATTCTATCGAAAAATTGAAAATGGAGAATATGTAAATTTAGTAGAAGAAGAAAACAAACAGCTAGAAGCAATAAAAAATTTCCTTGCAGAGAAAGGTATAACTGATCCTTATGAAATTCAAAGATATTTAATTGAAAATGAAGATGAAATTAGACAATTGCTAAATAATATACCTATTGATAGTTTAACCTTTGATGAAATCCCTGGAGATAAGGGACAGCCATCGGATTATAGATATGTATCGAGTCCCTTAATTCTTGATGAAAATAATTACTCTACACCAGAACCAGGTTCTAGGGAAGGGACTACTAAAATATCTAGATTAAAACTTCCTGCTGGAGCAAGTAAATGGCTAATCCGAGTATTTGATGATGAAGATGATGCAATTTCTGATTTCCAAAAAGATACAGTAATTAAAAATGCCACTCCTTATTATAGTGGAAAAGATATTGATGTTCTTCCAGGGAATGTTTTAGCCTTATATGCTGTGGATAATGGAAATAGATTGAAAGCTTTTGTAAATATTAAAATAGTAGAAAACATGATAAATACACCTAAAGAATTAGCTCCAAAAGTAGAAGTAGGAAATATCAAAAAAGGAGAAAAATATGCAGGAGCTGTAATAATTGAAGGTTTAGAAGATAAGCTACCTGAAGATGCCACTAAATGGCAAGTATTAGTATCTAATACTAAGATAGATACAGTTTATAAAGGGCAAATATGGGATAAAGCCTTTGACTACTCAATTGGTTCTGAAATAATTGTGGCAGATGAATCTGAACTACACAATATAGATGAAAGCTTTAAGAAATATATACTACTTATAGCTACTGATAATGATGGTAAAACCTTAGGCTACAATATTTTTGAAATAGGAAAAGATTATATTTCTACACCTCCTACTTTGCTTCAACAAACTACCCATTATATAGGACCAGTACCAGGGGAAGAAGATGGTACTACAAAGTTTGAAGGCTTATATTTTGGAACTTATAGAGATGAAAATATGAAGGAAGCTACTAGTTGGAAAGTGCTAATAAGTAATGAAATTATACATGTTCCTAAACTTAATTTAAATATAATAGAATTGGGAGATAATATAATAAATCCCCAAGAAGAAAAAATTTATGCTAATATGGGAGATTATTTACTATTAGCTGCTACTGATAACGAAGGAAAAATTAAAGGATATAAAATATTTAAATTAACAGAAAATATGGTAAAAGGTAAAACTGCACCTATTTTACCTGAAGATAATTATTCTATTCCTACAAAAGGAACAGTACAAGGAACTACAAAGATAGATTCACTAAATTTAGCAGGAATAAATGGGGCTACTAAATGGATGTATAAAGTGGGAACAAATTTAAATAATCCTATTTTCAATAAAATAGTAGAAGAAAGTAAAGATTATGAAGCTGGGCAAAATATAAGAGCCAATGTAGGAGATTATCTATTGCTACTTGCTACTGATGATGAAGGTAAAGTTAAAGCATTTGCTAAAATTGAATTAACTGAAGATATGGTAAAGGATCCTCCTGCAATACTACTTCAAGAAACCACCCACTACATTGGACCTATTAAAGGAAGCAAGAAAGGCACCACAAAATTTGCTGCTTTATCTGGCAGTGCTTCTATAGGAGAAAATCCTGTATGGATGTATAAAATATATGATGAAGAACCAGAAATACCTGAATTTAACATGGAAGCTACAGGGACTACTTTTGAAGCTAGAGAGGATATTGGAGAAAATTTAGTTCCAGGTAAATATCTATTACTATTAGCAACCAATGATAATAAGATTAAAGGTTATGCTATATTTAAACTTATGGAGCCTCATATAAGAATGCCCGATGCTGTTCAGTTGATAGAAGAGACACATTTTTCTACCCCAGAAAAAGGTACTAGCCCTGGCACTACTAGAATAACTAAATTAACACATTTAAGTATTGAAGATGTGGAACAATGGAGAATTAAAATAAGTAATGAAAAACACTTGATAGAAGGAGAAACCATTGAATTAAACTCTATAATATCTCAAACCACTGTCTATAGGGAAGGGGAAAATATTCGAGCTGAAGTAGGGGATTGGCTATTGTTACTTGCTACTGACAGAATTGGAAGAATTAAGGCTTATGCTGAAATTCAATTAAATGAAGCAAATTTAAGAAAACCTAATGCACCTTTATTAATATTAAATACCAACTATACAGAACCTAAGCCAGGAAGTGTAGAAAATAGTACTAAATTTGAATTTTTAGATTTTAGTACCAATATAGTTGGTGCTACTAAATGGATGTATAAAATTGGAGATAGAACTTTTGGAAATATAGAATTGGATAGTGTAATTGAAAATGCTTTAGAATATTCTAATATTAATGATAATATTGTAGGTGTTTCTGTTGATGATTATCTACTACTATTGGCTACTGATAATGAAGGTAAAGTTAAAGGCTATAGGGAATTTAAACTTACAGAAAGAAATATTCGTGGAGGCCCTGCAAGGATATTAGATAAAAATAATTATGCTTTAGAAAAAGGAACTAGACCTGGAACTACAAGATTTAATAAATTGCTACCAATGGGAATGGAAGGCACTATTAGATGGAGATACAAACTACTAGAAAATGAACTACCTGAAGGAGAAAAGCCTTATTTAAACAGCATAATAGAAGGAGCTATTCCTATTAATGTGGGACAAGATATAGAAGTAAATCAAATGAACAATGGATATGGCTATATACTCCTATTAGCTGTGGATAGTAGTGGTAGAACTAAAGGATATGCAGAAATTAAAATTACACCTGATATAGTCAAAGAACATGCTCCAATATTAAATGTAGAATTGATAGAAGGAGATAATGTAGATACTGTAAAAGTTAAATTAGCTAATTCCAATGATGTACCAGAAGGGACAAGTAAGTATAAAATAATGCTAACTACTGCTCCTTATCCTACTCCTGCTAAAGATGATATTTTAAATGGCGGGGTAGATTATATAATGGAAAAAGACATTAAAGTAAGTTTAAACCAATACTTAACTATATTTGCATTAGACGAAGAAAATAAAATTAAAGCTTTTAAAACTTTCAAAATAAGTGAACATGAGGAAAAAATTAAACGAGGTAAAGCTGAAATTGTAAGCCCAGAAATAATACTAGAAGGTAGTATAAATATTGGAGGAGAAAAAATTAAAATTAAACTATCCAATGGAGCCTATTGGGCTGATGATATTAAAACCAATAACACTAAACGAAATGCTTTATATAATGGATTTAAGGCAGAAAAGGAAGAAGCGGAATGGAATAAAGTAATAGATGCCCTTATTGCTGATGGTAGTGGAGCTATTGATGTAGATGAGGATAATACTACCCTTATCATATCCTTACCAGAAGCTAAGGGGTATGATATAAATGAAGAACAAATAATCACTTTAACTATACCAGCAGTAGCCATTAAAGATGCTATAAACCCTATTAAAGCTAGTGGCAACATAGTAATTAAACCTACTGTTAAAGCTACTATATCAGGAGATGTGGTAAAATCAACTGTTAGAGAAAAAGATGTAAAAGCTGGTGGAAAAACTATAGTAATAGAACTAGAAGATGGAGATTGGGTAGTAGACATAAATAGAGATGCTTTAATTAGTGGATTTAAAGTGGTTGGTGTAGATGAAGGAGAAGATACTAATTGGAATAAAATAGCTGAAAAAATTACTTCTTCTCACATAGTTAGAAATTCTAGTAAAAAATTAACTATTACTCTGCCTAAAGTAGAGAATGTGGATTTTGGAGTTAATAAGGAGACTATCTCCTTAACCATACCAAAAAATTTGGTACAAGGAGCAGAAGAAAATATAGTGGCTACTCCTACTTTTACCCTTTATCCTAATATATTGCAAGTAGTAGGAGAAGCTATTGAAAATACTGTATATTTAGAAGCACCTGATGGAAAAGTCCCAAGAACTATTAAGGATACATGGAAAATAAAAGTTACTACTGGCACTTTAAAGGAAGATATAACCAATAATGATATAGTAGTAGCTGGACTTCCAAGGGGACTAAAGGCTAATGTGGAAAATGTAGATGTTAATGAAAATACCATCACTATAAAGGTATCTGGAACTGCAGCTACTAAGATTGAAGAAGCAACAGTAAGCATTAGAATTAAGGGAACTGCTGTAGAAGAACTTAATTCTATGGATTCTGAAGATATAAAGGTGTTTTTAAAATTAAGTGAACCTAAAGTATTAGATAATGTAGAATATAGACTCCAAAAAGATGGGGAAATATTAAATATATATTTGACAAATGTAGATGAGGAAATGGAGTATAGTGTGGATTCTACTAATGGAATAAATGGTACTTGGGAAGAGATAACTTTGGCTGCAGAAGATACAAGTTTATTAATTGGAGAAGCTAAACCTATGAAAATATGGGTTAGAGAAAAAGCTCAACCAAGAGTAGTTCGTCTTGTAGGTGAATTAACACAAGAGGAAGCTCCAAAGAATATAACTATTAGCAGTTATGATTATGAAAATTTCATAATTGCACTAGATGGAATAGACTCTCACATTAATTATGAATACAGCACTGATGGTGGCAATACTTGGCATAAGTATGAATCAGATACTAGAATAGAACTTTCAGAAAATCTAGATTTAAGAATTAGAAAAACAGCAATTTTAGGAAATATGGGAGAACTTCCTTCTAAATCTACTGGAAAACTAAATGGCTTATATTTAGGAAATGTAAATTTAAATGTGGCAGAAGGGAAAATTGAAAATACCACTACAGGAATGGAATACAGCACTGATGGTGGAAATAAGTTTACACAAGCTAAAAATGGAGATACCTCTGTAAAATTTGCAAAAGATGATGAAGTTTGGATTAGAGAAAGAGGCAATACAGTAAATAAAAGATTTTTAGGTAGTGTTGGACAAGAAAGCTTTAGTGAAGATGAATTAAATAATATAGACTATCACATTGGAGAAAGAATAATTAAATTAATTAATTCACCTAATTTTGGATTAGATGAGCTACAGTACAAAATTGCCAATGATTCTTGGAAAGATGTTGGAGATGGTAAAAATATTGAATTTAAAGCTGGAGAATTGCGTTTTAGAAAGAAAGGTACAGCCTTTACTTTACCTTCTTCCGATAGAATAAAAGCTACAATAGAACCTCCAGCACCTGCACCAGAACTATCTTATGATGATGTTAATTATACTATAGAAAAAATAGGTACTACTGAGGGAGCTATCTATGAATATAAAATAAATGATGGAGAATGGAAATCTGGAGAAGTTTCTACTCAATTTGAAGCTGGAGATGAAGTTAAAGTAAGAATTAAAGCTACTAAAGAAAAACTACCAAGCCAAATTCAAACTATAAAATTTACACCAATTTTAAGCTTTGCTAATGTATATATAGATGCAGGAAAAAGCATGATTATGAATACTACTAGTGATATGGAATACAATATAAATAGTACCAATGGATTAGATGGGGTATGGTATAAATGTAATTCCCCTAATACCAAGGTACCTCTAAAGGCAGGAATGGATGTATATATACGAGAAGCTAAAAAACCTGGCAATTTTAGGAAATTAACTGACAGTCCTATGGAAGAAAGAACTTTAGATCCAGCAATTGTAGAAGAAAATATTGGATATAGTGTAAAGGATAGAACCATATGGATTGAAACAGAAAATGATTTATCTACACTGCAAGAAATTGTAGAAAATCTTCAATATAGAAATGGAGATAGTAACTGGATAAATATTGATTATATAAAATTAGAACCAAATAAAATAAATATATTAGCTTATAATATAGTTTTCAAACCAGGAAAATTGGAATTTAGACTAAAAGGAGATAAAGATTATTTGCCATCTCAACCAGTTAAAAAAGCTATAATAAAAGCCAAAGCTTCTCCACCAAATGTAATTATTAATAATGGAGAAAACATAGTTGAATCTATAAATGGAATTGATAGAAATGACGATTGGGATGAATTTGAATATAATGATTGGGATGAATTTGAATATAATATAGACAATGGACCATGGATTAGTGGTAGATATTTAAAAACTGAAGATTTAACTGGTAACAAACTACTAAGAATTAGATTTAAAGCAACAGATAATGAATTAGAAAGTCAAGAAACAGTAATACAAATTAAAGATAAGCTCCCACTAGAACATATAAGATTAAGCGATTATGTTCATCCAATGGAACTAAATGGAACTACCACCAATATGGAATATGCAGTTAGATATAAGAAAAATGGTACTGATGAAATGTGGTATAGAATAACATTGCCTGATGGCTCTAGGACTATGTGGATGAATGCTAGTGATGGCAACACCAAATTACCAGATGTAGTTACTAAAGAAAACCTAGTGAAGATAATAATTCGAGACAAAGACCAACCAGAAAATCAATACACAGTCTACCCATAATGGATTGGGACAGGGGGTCAGACCTCCTGTCCCATATTTTATTCCTTTAATGCTCTATCTATTGTGCTTTTACTCCAACCAATTATATTGGACATTTCTCTTGTAGACATATTAGTATGTTGATGTATTTCTTTTATTATTTGATTTCTAATATTCCTATCTTTTAATTTAGCTATATCTTCTATATCTAAATCATAATCTTTAAGTATATCTAAGATTTTTTTCATATAGGAACTTTTTGGTTCTTCTTCTACTTCTTCTAAATCTACAAAAGTCCTGTTACATTTTTGCCTAGAAAAGTCTATAAATTTTTTTATTGCTTCTATTCTGTTTTCAGAGAATATATCTAATATTAGTTCTGGTGATATGATATTATACTTATTTTCCATTTTATTTATGTATATGTTATAACTACTCCATGGATAAGCTGAGGGGTTTTTTACCATATGGGCTTTTACAGGATTGTTGTGGATATATCTTAAACATGTTAATAATCTACCATCTGTCTCTATACATTCACTTCTAAATCTATTTTGAAACAGGTGCCCTACTCTCTCATATTTTTTATTATAATAAAGTGAATAGCTAACGCCTATCCGTTTCATTGTTTGAGATAATAACTCTTTTTCTTCTTTTATTAATAAATGTACATGGTTGTCCATTATGCAATAACCATACAATATGTACTCGCCATTAGATTTCATCCTTATTAATGTATCTAAAAATTTTAGCTTATCTTCTTTATAAAAAAAAATATTCATTCTGTTAATGCCTCTTAACATCACATGATATATTCCGGTGGCTGATTTTGGTCGCAAATATCTAGGCATATTAGCTAACACCTCCTCATATATATTTCTACATTTTATAGTATTTTCCTTTATTTATTCGCCATTTTAGGACATAAAAAAAGATAGTTTTGGGACAGGGGGTCTGGGACAAGGGGTCTGACCCCCTGTCCCATATTTTATTACATCCTTATCTCTGCTATAAGCATTTGAAGATCTTGGGCAAGCATTGCTAAGCTTTCGCTTGCTGATGCTATCTCTTCCATAGAGGCTGTTTGTTCTTCTGCTGCTGCTGATACATTTTGTATGTTTTCTGCTACTTCTTGAGATGTATGTTCTATGGAACTTACAGATCCAACTACATTTTCTGTACCTTCGGCTACTTGATTTATAGCTTGTGTTATGTTTTGTATCTGATTGGATATTTCGTCTATTGAGTCTATAATTTTTATGAATGTTTCTTTTGTTTCATCTATGGTTATTAGCCCTTTATCTACTTCTTCTTTGCTTATATTCATGTTCTCATTTGCTTCGTCTATTATGTTTTGATTTTTCTTTATTATTTCGTATATATCTTCTGTGGAATGATGTACTTCTTCTGCTAGTTTTCTTATCTCTTCTGCTACTACTGCAAATCCTCTGCCTGTTTCTCCTGCTCTTGCTGCTTCTATTGCTGCGTTTAGTGCAAGTAGGTTAGTTTGTTCTGCTACATCTTGTATTACTTGGATTATGCTATCCATCTCTTTAGAACTGTTGTCTAAATCTTCTAAGGATACTTGTACTTTTTCGGTACTTTTGACTATATTGTTCATTTGATATATTACATTTTCTATATTATGCCTTCCTTTGTCGGAACTACCTGATACTTCTTGGCTTAAATTGTTTATTTCTTCTGCGTTTGATGATATTTCTTGAATTTGTGCTGATATTTGTTCTATTGCTGATACAGCATTTAATATATCATTCTTCTGTTCTTCTGAATCTACGGCTATTTCAGTGGCTGATTCTGCTACACTGTTGGCTGCTGTTGCTGCTTCTTCTGATACGGCTGTTAGTTCTTCTGAGGATGAAGCTACTTGTTCTGAGGATTCTTTTATTTTCTTTGTAAATTCCCTTAAAGTGTTTGTTATGGATTGAAAGGATAATGATATTTGACCAATTTCATCTTTCCTTTTCAAATTCTTTTCATCTATATTTTCTGTTAAATCTAACTTTTCTATTCTATTTGCTACTTCTACAGATTCTATAATAGGTTTAGATATAGAATTTCCCATTATAGTGGAAAGAATTATTGCAATTATAACTATTATTATACTAATCATGATTAATCTGTTTACTGATTTTTTAAAGGTTTTTAACATTTCAGCACTTGATATGGCTACTCCTACTTTCCAATTAGTTTCATCCATATCTTCTACAAAAAATACTCGTTCTTTTCCATCATAATCCTTTATTTCATTTAATCCTTTTTTTGCTGTTTTTTCTGTTTTAGATATATCTTTTAATTTGCCACCTAATATTTCATTTATGTTTGTAAAGCCTTTTTCTATATCAGGATTGAAAGCTTTGTTTTTATGAGTTATGATATTTCCTTCTCCATCTATTAAAAATCCATAGGAATCTTTTCCTAAATCCATACTTGAAACAAGCTCAACTAAATGATCAACAAATATATCCGAACCTAAAACTCCTATTAATTCACCATTTCTTTTAATAGCTTTAGAAATAGTAATTACAATATCCCCAGTTCTAGAATCAATATATGGAGAAAACACTACTACATCATCAGTATTTTTAGCATCTATGTACCAATCCTTTTCAATGGGTTTATAATCATCTGGTGGAATCCAACCAGATCCTGAAACAAAAAAATTATCTGATAAACCAATAAAATAATTATTCCCTTCATTTACCTCTTCTTGACTTTTCAAATACTGGTATATATAATCAAATTCATAATTATTGTTATAACCTATTGCATCTGCCATTTCCTTAAGGGAATTTTTTTGTATGCTTAACCATTTATCCAATTCCTTCGTAGTGATCTTAGCTGAATTCTTTGCATTATTTTCTGTTTCATTTAAAAGCTCTCCTCCTAAAAATTTATAATTGGTTATTGTTGATAAAAGAATACTTGCTACACATAAAATACATGTAAATAAAATTATCCTTGTTTTTATTTTCATACAAATTCCTCCTTGTCATATTGATCACCTTCCTCTATCTACATATTATATATCGTCTAAATTATCATAAAGTTAATACCTATTTCTACATATTTTTTCAACTTTTATCTATTTTTTTGCAAAATACAGTACAGTTGCAGTACAGTTGGGACAAGGGGTCTGACCCCCTGTCCCAACTGTACTGTTATATTCTTATCTCTGCTATTAACATTTGAAGATCTTGGGCAAGCATTGCTAAGCTTTCACTTGCTGATGCTATCTCTTCCATAGAGGCTGTTTGTTCTTCTGCTGCTGCTGATACATTTTGTATGTTTTCTGCTACTTCTTGAGATTTATGTTCTATGGAACTTACAGATCCAACTACATTTTCTGTACCTTCGGCTACTTGATTTATAGCTTGGGCTATGTTTTGTATCTGATTGGATATTTCGTCTATTGAGTCTATAATTTTTATGAATGTTTCTTTTGTTTCATCTATGGTTATTAGCCCTTTATCTACTTCTTCTTTGCTTATATTCATGTTCTCATTTGCTTCGTCTATTATGTTTTGATTTTTCTTTATTATTTCGTATATATCTTCTGTGGAATGATGTACTTCTTCTGCTAGTTTTCTTATCTCTTCTGCTACTACTGCAAATCCTCTGCCTGTTTCTCCTGCTCTTGCTGCTTCTATTGCTGCGTTTAGTGCAAGTAGGTTAGTTTGTTCTGCTACATCTTGTATTACTTGGATTATGCTATCCATCTCTTTAGAACTGTTGTCTACATCTTCTAAGGATACTTGTACTTTTTCGGTACTTTTGACTATATTGTTCATTTGATATATTACATTTTCTATATTATGCCTTCCTTTGTCGGAACTACCTGATACTTCTTGGCTTAAATTGTTTATTTCTTCTGCGTTTGATGATATTTCTTGAATTTGTGCTGATATTTGTTCTATTGCTGATACAGCATTTAATATATCATTCTTCTGTTCTTCTGAATCTACGGCTATTTCAGTGGCTGATTCTGCTACACTGTTGGCTGCTGTTGCTGCTTCTTCTGATACGGCTGTTAGTTCTTCTGAGGATGAAGCTACTTGTTCTGAGGATTCTTTTATTTTCTTTGTAAATTCCCTTAAAGTGTTTGTTATGGATTGAAAGGATAATGATATTTGACCAATTTCATCTTTCCTTTTCAAATTCTTTTCATCTATATTTTCTGTTAAATCTAACTTTTCTATTCTATTTGCTACTTCTACAGATTCTATAATAGGTTTAGATATAGAATTTCCCATTATAGTGGAAAGAATTATTGCAATTATAACTATTATTATACTAATCATGATTAATCTGTTTACTGATTTTTTAAAGGTTTTTAACATTTCAGCACTTGATATGGCTACTCCTACTTTCCAATTAGTTTCATCCATATCTTCTACAAAAAATACTCGTTCTTTTCCATCATAATCCTTTATTTCATTTAATCCTTTTTTTGCTGTTTTTTCTGTTTTAGATATATCTTTTAATTTGCCACCTAATATTTCATTTATGTTTACATAGCCTTTTTCTGGATCAGGATTGAAAGCTTTGTTTTTATGGGTTATGATATTTCCTTCTCCATCTATTAAAAATCCATAGGAATCTTTTCCTAAATCACCCAAATCTATATTTGAAGTAACTCCTAGTATATAGGATAAATGTATATCTGATGCTAAAACTCCTACTAATTTGTTGTTTTTTTCAAGAGCTCTAGATATAGTAATTGTAACTTCTCCTGTTTTAGCGTCTATATAGGGAGATGATATTACTACATCATCAGATCCTTCAGCATTTATGTACCAATCTCTTTCAGTAGGCTTATAATCATCTGGCGGTATCCAACCACCTCCTGATATTAAAGAATCATCCGGCAATCCAACATAATATTCATTACCTTCATTGATTTCTCCTTGACCACTTAAATAACCATATACATAATCAAATTCAAAATTATCATTATATAAAAGAGCGTCTGCTATTTCTTTTAAGGAATTTTTTTGTATTCTTAACCATTTATCCAATTCCTTTGCAGTGATCTTAGCTGAATTCTTTGCATTATTTTTTGTTTCATTTAAAAGCTCTCCTGCTAAAAACTTATAATTAGTTATTGTTGATAAAAGAATACTTGCTACACATAAAATACATGTAAACACAATTATCCTTGTTTTTAATTTCATATGAACTCCTCCTTGTCATATTGATCACCTTCATCTATCTATATATTATATATCGTCTAAATTATCATAAAGTTAATACACTTTGCTACAAAACTCCCCAATATTCTCGATTTTTATCTAATTTTTTACAAAAATAGTACAGTTGGGACAGGAGGTCTGACCCCCTGTCCCAAATACCTACTGTCCTATGAGTTTTTTTAACAGATTGTTTTTTAATATAAAATCTGATTTATTTATCTCTTCTATTGCTCTCTTATGATAATCTTTATACTCTAATACATCCACTTCTTCTCTAGTATCTAGGCGAAAAGCTCTGCTATTTTCAAATATACCATCTCTCGACATTTCCAATAATATTTCATCAGTTATTACTGAGCCTTTTACTGCATAAGTTTGAGGAGCTACTAGGCTTTCCCCTTGATAATTTATTAAATCTCTGCCAAACATTATTCCTTTCTCATTTTGGTATCCCATTATATTTAATATAGTAGGCATAAAATCTAACTGACTTCCAACTTTAGATATAGTTTCATTTATATTTTCTCCCGGTATATGAATTATTAAAGGTATTTTCATCATTTCATCTAAATCATAAGTATAACCTAAGTATTCACTCATAAGTTTTTGGTAATCTTTGTTTAAGCTATTTATGGCAAAGTGATCTCCATATAAAGCTATTACTGTGTCTTCATATAAACCCTCTTTTTTTAGTGCTTCAAAAAACTGTCCTAAAGCTTTATCTGTATAGTGAATAGCTTGAATATAATCCCCTAGTATGGTATTTTCATGTTCTTTTCGAATTTTTAACTCTTTATATTCATCAGGCATTTTAAATGGATTATGACTAGTTAAAGTTATCATAAATGCATAAAAAGGATTATCATCTATACTATCCAATTCTTTTAGATAATCCATACTTTGTTTAAAAAACTGTTCATCAGTTAAACCAAATCCTATGGTTTTTATTAAATCATAATCCTCCTCAGATATAAACCTTTCAAATCCTTGATTAGGGTATGCTCTACTTCTATTCCAAAATTCCTTCTCATACCCATGAAATACCCAAGCAGTGTATCCATTATCCCTTAATACCCAAGGAAGCCCATAAAAGGTATTTTCTTCGTATTGGGTATAAGTAGGTTCATCCATGGATGGATACAAAGAATTATTGGATACAAATTCTGCATCAGCAGTATTTCCTCTGCCTATTAACTGATAGTATTTATCAAAATATAAGGAGCCTTGTTGTTGTATTAATTTATTTAAATTTGGAGTTATTTCCTGTCCATCGTAATAGTGATTTATAACAAAATTTTGTAGTGCTTCTACTTGAATTACTATTAAATTTTTCCCTCTACCTACACCAGTGTATTTTCCCTCATCCAAATAAGTTCTATCTTTTAATTCTTCTAAATCCTTTTGAGTAAATGATTCTATTCCTTGAACTATTTCTTCATCTCCTAGTATAGTTTTCTTAATATCTTTTATATGATAAGTAAACAATTCTTGATTAGTTACTGGTCCAAATAATTCATTTTTAATTAAAAATGAAAATAATATTACCAATATCAATGCAATAGTTCCTGGTATCCCCCATCTAAAAATTTTATTATATTTTTTATTTTCTTTTCTAATCTTTTTTTTCTTCCACTTAGAATAAAATATTAAAAATGGTATATCTGCTAAAAAAAGAAAATTAGTAAATGTAAATATAGATTTAATGCTATCCCCTACTGCTGGTAATAGGTATAATTGTTTTAACATCTTCACAGAAGGTAGTGCGTTAAAATAAGTATAGTACATTACATCAGCAAACATAAGTGCTGATATTATATTATAAAAGCTAAAGGCTAAAGTTTGTTTCTTTTTATTTTTGCTAAGATATATCCAACTAAATAAAAATAATACAATTAATGTACTTGTTAAAAATATAATAAGTCTATTGTATTGTACATTAGTTACATGCATAAATAATAATATTTTTAGTATAAGTAATAAAATCAGCATTTCTATTTATTCCTCCAAATATTTTTATATCATATCTATACTATAATGTTATATCATATTCCGTATATTTTTCAAAATTATACATATAACTACTATACTGAAAGTATAAACTTTATAGTCAAGATAAACATTTCATTAATAAATCTCATCTTGACATTATTTTTTATATTTACTATGATATTTTAGTAATTAACTAAATTTCAAGGTGCTACTTATAGGAAACACAGGAATAAGACACCATTTTAAATTAAATTTCACAAAATATAGTTAAACAAGGAGGATTTAATAATGAAAAAATTAGGATTATTACCTAGATTAATTATTGCCATTGTTCTTGGAATAATCATAGGAACTTTTGCTCCAGCATGGTTTGTTAGGATATTAGCCACTTTTAATGGACTGTTTGGAAATTTCCTTGGCTTTGCTATTCCTTTAATAATAATAGGATTTGTAGCTCCTGGAATTGGAGATTTAGGTAAAGAAGCAGGAAAACTTTTAGCTATAACTGCTGCTCTAGCTTATGGTTCTACTATTTTTTCTGGTACTTTAGCATATTTTACTTCTTCTACAATACTACCTAAATTTTTAACTCCTGGACTTTTTAATATGGGATCAGTTAACCCTGATGAAGCCCTTTTGAAACCTTTCTTTGAAGTAGAAATGCCACCAATATTTGATGTAATGACAGCTTTGTTAATTGCTTTTACTATTGGAGTTGGAATTGCAGCTATAGAAGGGGATACTATTAAAAAATTCATGAATGAATTTCAAGCTATAGTAGAAAAACTGATATCCAGCTTGATTATACCTCTTTTACCTGTTCATATATTAGGGATATTTGCTAATATGACCTATGCTGGACAAGTAGTAACCATTTTATCCGTATTTTCTAAAGTATTTGCTATGATAATTTTACTTCACATAACAGTATTAATTATACAATTTATAATTGGTGGAACTGTTGCAGGAGGAAATCCTTTTAAATTATTAAAAAACATGATACCAGCATATCTTACAGCTATTGGTACTCAATCTTCTGCAGCTACTATTCCTGTTACTTTGCAACAAACTAAAAAAAATGGAGTGCAAGGTGAAATAGCTGATTTTGTAATTCCTTTATGTGCTACTATTCATCTATCAGGAAGTACTATGACAATAGTTTGCTGTTCTATGGCTATTATGATGTTAAATGGTATGACTATTAGCTTTAAGGCTATGCTACCATTTATAATGATGTTAGGCATTACCATGGTAGCTGCTCCTGGGGTACCTGGTGGAGCTGTTATTGCAGCTTTAGGGTTATTGGAAAAAATGCTTGGATTCTCCCAATCTATGCTTTCATTAATGATTGCATTGTATGTAGCTCAAGATAGCTTTGGTACTGCTACTAATGTTACAGGAGATGGTGCAATTGCGTTAATTGTAAATAAAATTTCTGGATATAAATTAGAAAAATAAAGTTAGATTTCCTAAACTATAAAAGTAGCACATTGAAGTAAATTTATTAACTGGAACAATGAGGGCTATCCCATTGTCCCAGTTAATAAATATATATATTTATACCTAATTTTTTTAACTTCTTGTATAAGGAATCTTTAGCTTGTTTCCTATCTATTATTATTCCATATAAATTATTCCTATTTAAAAAATCCAATATTTCTTCGTCTGTATATTCTGTATCTGCTACATTTAATATTATGTTTTTAAATGCTTTATTAGATAATTTTATATATTGTTCAAAATCCTTCATCTCTACTATAAATCTATCCCTTAGTTCTGGATAATCCTCTATTACTTTTAAAAATATGGATTCATCTAGTTCTTTACTTCTTAAAAGTATATAAGTATCCTCATGTTTTTTCATCCAATTAATTAAATCTTCTAATGTATTTTGATCATCTCTATATTGATCTAAAACCTGTTTATATTCTTCGATAGAGCCTTCTACCATAGGTCTTTTGTCTACTCCATCATCTAATAATATGGTCTTTTTGTCTGGATACCATTCTATATCTACTGCTAACAGCCTATACCCTACATAATAGAGTGTATCTAATCTTTCTAATGGTTTATAGTTTAAATATCCAATTTTTTCATAGTCTGGGATATCTGATTCAATTAAAGCATCAAAATCCATTTCTCCTTCATTTTCTATAAGAAATTTTATTAAATCATTTTTGAGTATATAGTCAGATTTATTTATATCAGCAATTATACTCTCATATCTTTCCCTAAATGGTGCTACATCTATTTTTTGTTTAGTTTTATTATCTTTTGCAATACAATTTTCAAATATACCATCTCTAGACATTAAAAATATAACTTCATCATCTATAAAAGAACCTTTAAGTACATAAGTTTGAGGAGCCACATAGTTTTCTCCCTCATAGTTTAACAAGTCTTTGCCAAACATTATTCCCTTTTCATTTTGGTATCCCATTATATTTAATATGGTAGGCAAAAAATCTAGTTGGCTACCTATTTTACTTACAGTTTCTTTTATATTTTCTCCTGGAACATGAATCAATAAAGGAACTTTAAACATCTCATCTATATCATAAGGGTACCCTAAAAAGTCAGTCATCAATTCTACTCCTGAATCGTTAAGACCTGTTATAGCAAAGTGATCTCCATATAAAGCTATTACTGTGTCTTCATATAAACCTTCTTCTTTTAGTGCTTCAAAGAACTGCCCTAAAGCTTTATCTGTATAGTGAATAGCTTGAAGATAATCCCCTAATATGGTATTTTCATGTTCTTCTCGTATATTTAATTCTTTATATTCATCAGGCATTTTAAAAGGAGTATGACTAGTTAAAGTTATCATAAATGCATAGAAAGGATTATCATCTATACTATCCAATTCCTTTAGATAATCCATACTTTGTTTAAAAAACTGTTCATCAGTTAAACCAAATCCTATAGTTTCTACTAAATCATAATCCTCCTCAGATATAAATCTTTCAAATCCTTGATTAGGATATGCTTTACTTCTGTTCCAAAATTCCTTTTTATATCCATGAAAAACCCAAGCAGTATATCCATTATCTCTTAGTATCCATGGTAGTCCGTAAAAGGTATTATTATAATATTGTTTATAAGTTGGATCTTCCATGGAAGGGTACAACGAATTATTAGATACAAATTCTGCATCAGCAGTATTTCCTCTACCTATTAACTGATAGTAATTGTTAAAATAAATGGTGCTTTCATGTTCTATGAATTTATTTAAATTTGGAGTTATTTCCTGCCCATCATAATATCTATTTAAAGGAAAGTCCTGTAAAGCTTCCACTTGTATGACTAATAAATTTTTCCCTTTGCCTATGCCTGTATATTTTCCTTCTTCTAATTTTGTTCTTTCTTTAAGCTCTTCTAAATCTTCTTGAGTAAATATTCCCCTTCCTTCTACAATATCTTCACCTATTATTGTATCCTTTATATCTTTAATATGATAACTATATATTTCTTGTCTTGCTATAGGTTCTATCATATCATTGAAAGCTAAATAGCTAAATATGAGAATCAAAGCTAATGCAATTCCTCCTGGAATTCCCCATCTTATATAGGTTTTGTAACTTTTATTTTTTTCTGCTAATTTTTTTCTCTTTTTATTAGAGTATATTTTTAAAAAGGGGATGTCCAACAAAAATAATAGATTTCTAAAAGATAATAATGCTAATATACTATCTCCTACTGCAGTTACTTCGCTAAACTGTTTCAACATAGCAATGGACGGTAATGAATTAAAAAAACTATAGTACATCACATCAACAAACATAAATGCTGACATAATATTATAAAAGGAAAAAGCAATGGTTTGTTTCTTTTTATGATTGCTTAAATATATTAGAGTAAAAAAGAATAAAGTTATTAAAGTACTAATTAATAGTATGATACCTCTATTATATTTAATATCAGTTATATTTATAAATAAAAATATTTTTAAAATTAGTAATATTGCAAATAACATATTCTATCCCCCATTTTAATAAGAATTAGTCCATTATAATCAATATCTATTAATAATCTACACCAATATAGATTTTCATGCAAGTTTTTGCTATTGGAAAATTCATAAAATAATAGTATAATAAGACAAATACCTATTTTATTAAAGAAAGGAGTTGGAATATGAGGTTTAATACAAAAAATTTAGTTACTGCAGCTATGTTATTAGCATTAGCAATTATACTCCCCACAATAATACATATAAGTGGACTAAATGGAACTATATTTCTTCCTATGCATATCCCTGTATTGATTGCTGGACTAATTGTGGGACCTTCTTGGGGTTTTGTTGTTGGTATTATTTCTCCTATTATTAATCATATGCTAACAGGCATGCCACCAGTTCCAGTATTTTGGGTGATGATAGTAGAATTAGGATTGTATGGGCTTATATCTGGGCTTTTATATAGGAAAGTAAAAATGACCTTATGCCCATCTTTAATAATAAGCATGATAGTTGGCAGATTAGGAGCAGCTTTAATGGTACTTATATTAGGAAAAGGATTTGGATTTCCTATGCCCCCTATAGATGTATATATTAAAGGTATGACTTTAACAGCTCTACCTGGAATAATAATTCAATTAATATTTATACCTATGATAGTTAAAGCTTATGAAAAAGATAAAAATACTAGGTGGTAAAATTATAATAACTTTCTTTTAAGGTGCCAGGCACCTTAAAAGAAAGTTATTGCTATACTAATCCTCTTTTTCCCATTTCTGTTACTATGAAGGTAGCTACATCTTCTGCAAATGTTCCTGGACCAAATCCTGCATCATAACCTAGCTCTTTGGCTAATTCATGGGATATTCTAGGTCCACCACATACTAATATTACTTTATCCCTTATTCCTTCTGCTTCTAATAATTCTACCAATTCTGTTAGATTGGGAATATGAACATTCTTTTGAGTTACTACTTGAGATACAAGTATTGCATCTGCATCTAATTCTATAGCCTTCGCCACTAATTCTTCATTGGGCACCTGACTTCCTAAGTTATAAGCATCGATACCTTCATATCTTTCCAAGCCAAAATGACCAGCATAACCTTTCATGTTCATTATAGCATCTATTCCCACAGTATGAGCATCGGTACCTGTACAAGCCCCTACTACAACTACATTTCTTTTTATATTATCCTTTATAAATTGTTCTACTTCTTCTTTGGACATCACTTCTATATCTACTTTAGGAACTTCTATTTTAGTATAATCCACAGTATGAATACATTTACCATATACTATAAAATAAGTGAAATTCATGCCTAAATCTTTAGAATAAACCACTGATGGTTCATCTAATCCCATTTTCTTAGCTAGTTGCCTAGCTGCTTCAGTCGCTTCATCTCCATAGGGTACTGGTAATGTAAAACTAGTTTGCACCATACCATCGTTTAGTGTGTCCCCATAAGGTTTTACTTTAGTTAAGTCAACTTGTGCTACTTGACTCATTGTTTAACACCTCCCAGCATCAATGGGATAAATGGGTTAAAATATCCGCTACTTTTTTTAGCCACACCTTCTAATCCCTTTCCTCCAGTTCTGGATCTTTTTACTCCTCCAAATTTACCTTGTTCTATAGTTGGGAATAAACCAATATCTGCTATTTCATTTAATAGATCTTCTGCTTTTTGTAATACTTCTTGAGCTCTTTTTTGAATTATCCCATCTTCTTTAAACAGTATTTCATCTCCTAAATCCCTAGCATTATTAAAGATGTATTGGGCATTTTCTATAGCTAGATATCTATCATGTATATGAGGAGTATGAATAGCTTCAGTTAACATACCCAACAGTTGAATGCCTTGCCCTGTCATTATGGATACCATGTTGAACATAGCATCTTGTACATGCCCTTTAAATATATTTCCTGTCATATATTTAGTAGGAGGCATATATTTTAATGGTGCATTAGGAAATATCTCCCGAGCCATTTGTGCTTGAGCTAATTCATACAAAAACCCATTTTTTAAAGCAGGATCCATTTCAAAAGCATGCCCTAATCCCATTTGCTCTTCAGGAATTCCTGCCTTTCGTGCAAATTGTTCATTTATAAATTGAGAAGCTAATACTGTATGGGCAGCCTCTACTGCATCATCTGTGGTTAAATAATTATCTTCTCCTGTATTTATAATTATACCTGCATAACCATTGATTACTCTAGAAAAATACTGGTCTATCATAGTCCTTTGCATATTTATATCCCTAAATAATATTCCATATAAAGCATCGTTTAACATCATGTCTAATCTTTCCAATGCACCCATAGCTGCTATTTCTGGCATACAAAGTCCAGAACAATAATTACACAATCTAATATAACGACCAATTTCTTCTCCTACTTCATCTAGTGCTTTTCTCATTAGTCTAAAGTTTTCTTGAGTAGCGTAAGTACCTCCAAATCCCTCTGTAGTGGCTCCATAAGGTACATAGTCTAATAAGGATTGCCCAGTTGTTCTGATTACAGCTATAACATCTGCTCCTTGATATGCTGCTGCTTTAGCTTGAACTATATCCTCATATATATTTCCTGTAGCAACTATTACATATAAATAAGGTTGTTCACCTTCTCCTAAGCTTTTAATTAATTCATCTCTTTTATTCTTATTTTGTTTTATTTTATCCACTGTTTCTTTAGCTAATTCATATATAGTATCTTGAATTTTTTCTTCACTTGCAATAGGAAGACGAGTAATATCCAATTCTCCTCGTCCAATTTTTTCTGCTATATCTTGAGGAGTATCTCCAGTTTGTATTATGGCATTTCCTAGCCAATAAGCTGCTCCTTGCTCTAGCCCTCCTCCTTCTTTGATATTATCTACCAATACATTGGGTAAGGGTTTGTCTATTTCATCTATCCCATCTATTCCTAATAATCTAACTATGGTTCTTTCTGTTGAAGTAGTAGTATGCTCATCTATAAATTTTTGCATATCTTCCGCTATTTTCTTTGCTGCATTTCTAGAGCTATCTATCTTTGTTTGATCAAGATTTAACTTTCCCAAACGTTTCGCCTCCTTTTTTATGGGACAGAAAGAACTGTCCCTACTGTCCCAGGTATTTTTCCGATTTAGAAATTATTTCTTTGTTTAATCCCATTATGCTCGCTATATTTATAGCTTCTTTGGGAACTTTTGTTTCATCATCTACTCTTTTTAGTCTATAGTCCATATATTTATTTATTGCATCTATTTCATCTTCAATATCCTGCAATTGAAGTTTTAATTTCCCTAAATCCACATTGGATAAACCTACTACTTGAAAATGAATTACATCCTCTATATTTCCTATATTATCATAATGAGTGGTTAAAAGAGTTATACAGTTTTTATCTATTAAATATTCTACTATAGCTCTAGATATAGCATAACCTTCTTCTGGATTGGTGCCACGAGCCAATTCATCTATTAAAATTAAACCTCTTTCGTTACATCGTTCTATGGCTTCTTGAATTAGTTTTATTTCTCCTCCAAAAGTAGATAGACCTTTATCCATGGATTGAGGATCGCCTATGGAAGTCTTAATAAATTGGTTTAGCCCTAATGTCATTTCTTTAGCAGGTACCATCAATCCATGTTGAGCCATAGCTGTAAGTAAACCAACCAACTGAAGGCTTACAGTTTTTCCACCCATGTTAGGTCCTGTTATACAACTTACTCCTTCTTTTAGTTCTATGGTTATTGGGGTAAAGTTTAGCCCTTTTTCTTTTAATATTTCTTCTATTTTTGGATGGCGACCTTCTACTATTTTTATCATATGATCACTAATGATATTGGGCTTTATTCCATTAATTTCTATGGCAAATATTGCTTTTCCTAATATAAAATCTATCTTCCCAATACTTGCAATATTTCTAAACAGATCTTTAGATCTTCTACCTACTTGTTTGGATAATTCTTCTCTTATTCTGTATTCTTCTCTTTCCTCTTTATCTTTCAATATTAAATATTGCCTTTCTAATAAAGTCATATTATCTGTTGGCTTAATGGAATATTTTATGTTTATATAGGTTTCTGATACATATGCTAAATGAGGATGATTTTCTATTTTCTCTATTAATTTTTTATCATCTTTAGGAAGTATTATAGTTCCATCAGGTCTTAGTTTTATGTTTAAATCTTCTTCTATTCTTTTTTTTAAATATCTTTTTTCTCTTTTTATTTCTCTTTCTACTTCTCTTTTATATTGGCGAATTTTCCTTAATTCTTCTGAATAGGAATCATATATATAAAAAGTAGAAAGTCCAGTATCTTCTGGATCTAAATATTTTTCTAACTTATCAATAGGCTGAATTTTTATATCACTCCATGAAGGAAGTTTCTGTTTTTTTAGTAAATGATATAAATCTTTAACTAAATATAAAAAATTTTTTATTTCAAACAATTCTACTTCTGATAAAATTCCTCCATTGTTTGCTTTTCTTATGGATGTCCTTAAATCCTTTATATGTCCAAATATATGATCTATTTGTTTCATAAATTGTTTATCTTTTACAAAAGGAATATAACTTTCTACTTTATTTAATTCTTCTATTAATTTTTCCTCTTCTCCAGGCAAAAATGCTCTCATATTTCTCTTATATATTTTCCCATAGGGAGTTTTAGTGTTTATTTTATTTAATATATACTGAAAATCCAATGCCTTTTCCGTTGAAGGATCCATAAATTCCATATTAATCACCACCTAGCATTACATCTACAACAGGAATATCCTTTATATAATGCCTCATCTTTTCTAGCAAAACATTAGGTTCAAAATAGTAACCTTGAGGAGCATAGGGATTTACAGTTATAGCCACTAAATTTATAGGATACAAAACCTTTACATTTATTCCATATCTATTAAATTTCAACCAATCTTTTGGTTCTATAAATATCTTAGTTCCATCAGTTACTACAATATCTATGTTTTTATACATTTTAGTAGTATTTATAATACCTTCTACTGTACTTTTTACAAGGGAACCGGGAATCACCAAATATCTAGAATCCTCATTTAGATGATCCCCTATTATATGACCACAGTTTAATGCTGTCTTTATATTTAAAGGTATTGTATTTAAATTTTTATCTATTATGGCTATTTGTCCTTTATCCATAATCTCCTCTATTACTTCCCTTACTTTATCATCTTCTACAGGGGGAATATTAAATAAATTTACTACATGTAAAGTTTTTTCTATGACTTTATTTATATCCCTACTTAAAACTGCACCAGTGGATAGAATAGTGGCATCACTAATGGAAGGAGCAGCTGATGTTCTCCTATCTAAAGCTCCATCTATTATAACTAATTCTGCTCCAATTTTTAACATAAAATCAGCTACTTTTTTTATCTCTTTTATAGTTTGAGGTCCAGCTATTTGAATATAGCCACTATCCTTTACCCTACCTATTAATATTTCTCCTAATGGAGTTCTAAAATCCGTTACATTAATTATTTCTATATTTGCATCCCCTAAAGGTAATAATTCAGTAGTAGTAGCTACAATAGTACCAACTTCAGCATATATTTTAGGCTTTTCTGTTTCAGCAATTACATCTACCCTTTCTCCATCCCTTCCAGTAGATATAATACCTAACTTTACATCCTCCACTATAGCTTCTTGAATCAGATGGTTTAAAGTTACAGTTTTACCACTATTTTTTGCCATACCTACTATGGACACTATTTTATATTTATTATTAATATGTTCTAATAACAATATATTTCCTCCTATTATTGCTTAAGCTTTTCTTTGCTTTCTTTCTAGATTATTTGGTTCTAAAAATTTTACTTCTTTGCTTTCAAGTAGTTCTGCTACACCTGTTGTTCGTCCTTCCCTTTCTTTTCTGCAGACTGGACAGTTGCAAGGCTCTTCTACCATTTGAGGTTCTGTATAAGTGGTAATTACTCCTTCGTAGTTTCTCAATACTACCTTTTCAGGAGATTGGCTTATTAAATACTGTGGCATAACTGGTATTTTTCCACCACCTCCAGGTGCATCCACTACAAATGTTGGTACTGCAAATCCTGAAGTATGTCCTCTTAATGCTTCAATTATCTGTATACCTTTGGCTACTTTAGTTCTAAAATGCTCTATTCCCATGGATAGATCACATTGATATATATAGTAAGGTCTAATCCTCATCATCACTAGTTTATGAACTAGTTCTTTCATTATGTGAGGGCAATCGTTTACTCCTCTTAATAGTACTGATTGATTTCCTAAAGGAATTCCTGCATCTGCCATCTTCCTTGCAGCTTCTTTAGAATCTTCTGTAACTTCTTTTGGATGATTGAAATGAGTATTTAACCATATAGGATGATATTTCTTTAACATATTTACTAAATCATCAGTAATTCTCATAGGCATTACTACTGGAGCACGAGTACCTATTCTTATAATTTCCACATGAGGTATAGATCTTAATTCTTTTATTATATATTCTAATCTATCATTTGATACTAATAGTGCATCTCCACCTGATAATAGTACATCTCTTACTTGAGGTGTATTCCTTATATATTCAATTCCTTGATCTATCCTTTTTTTTGGTGCTTCTGAATCTTTTTGCCCTGCAAATCTTCTTCTAGTACAATGTCTGCAGTACATGGAGCATTGATCTGTGATTAAAAATAGTACTCTGTCAGGATATCTATGGGTTATGCCAGGTACTGGTGAATCTATATCTTCTGCTAATGGATCTTCCATATCTGCTATACTTTCGTAAGTTTCCATGATAGTAGGCACTGCTTGTTTTCTAATAGGACAATTTTTATCATCTGGATCCATTAATGATGCATAGTAAGGTGTAATTCCCATTCTAAATTTTTTAAGTACAGCTTCTATATCTTTCTCTTCCTCATCCGATATGTTTATTACTTTCTTTAAGGTTTTCACATCAGTAATCCTATTTGCAACTTGCCACTTCCAATCATACCATTGATCGTCAGTAACATCTTTCCACAATTCAATATCCTTATAGGATCTCATTTTATATCCTCCTTTTAAAATATAACATGAAACACTTTTTAAGCGTATAACTTTTCAAATATATCTCTTAATTTCTCGTTTTCTCTCATTATCTCTAAAGCTATTTCAGCATGCCCTTCAGTATATCCATTTCCTATTATCATAGTTATATCTTTTCCTACACCTTCTGCACCTAAAGCTGCTTTAGTAAAACTGGTCGCCATACTAAAGAAATATACTATTCCTTTATCTTTAGTAGCTAATATACTACTCATCTCGGTATTAGGTATATTTACAGTATTTATAACTATATCTGCCATCTCTCCATCGGTAAGTTCTTTTATTTTATTCATCAAACCTACTGCATCGGTAGCATCAGCTTTTATATAATGATCTGCTAAATCTGCCTTTTTAGTCCTTGCTATAGTTTCATCTCTAGAACCTATACATATAACTTTTCCTGTAACACCTGCTCTTTTTTTAGCTTCATGTAAACAAAGCATACCAGATTTTCCTGTTCCTCCAAGTACTACTACTGTGTCTCCTGGTTTAACAAGTTTAGCTGTTTGAGCTGGTGCTCCTGCTACATCTAGTACAGATAAAGCTAAGTTTTCTGGTAAATCGTCAGGTAATACTGCATATATTCCTGATTCAAACAATATTGCTTTACCCTTTATATCTACTTGATCTACTTCTGGTCTTACTTCTATAAATTCATCTATTCTAAGAGGTGTTAGGGATAAGGATACTAAAGTTGCAATTTTGTCTCCCACTTTTAAATCTATCTTTCTTTCTAAAGCAGGTCCTATCTTTTCAACAGTTCCTATTAACATTCCCCCTGAACCAGTTACTGGATTTTGATGTTTACCTCTTTCATCTACTATGTTTTTCATTATTCTTTTTATTTCCTCTATATCTCCCTTAGCTTGTTCTTTTATTTGAGTAAAACTTGCTGAATCAATATTTAAAGTTTGTACATCGATTAAAATTTCATTATCGTATATTTCATCCATATTATTATCTAATTTTAACGCTGGTTGAGGTAAAACCCCCTTTGGTTCCAATACTCTATGAGTTCCATATGGGCATCCTTTTTCCATAGATGATTCCTCCTTTTTCATAATATTAATTCTTGTAATATTAATTGATGCAATATTCATGCCAATATTTTTCATATAAAACCCTGTTAAATCTTACTACTTTGATAAAAATAATATAAATATTAAATTTTACTGCCTATTTTTCGGCAAAATAAGTATAAAAATTGGTGCCAGGCACCAATTTTTATACTTATTATTATTTTTTTAAATCATATTTGGATATTTTGTATTGGAGAGTTTGTCGAGGAATGTTTAATTTTTCTGCTGCTTTACTAATGTTATAATCTGTTTTTTCTAAAGCTTTGCTTATGAAATCCTTTTCTATTTCTTCTAAAGTTTCCTTTAAGGAGAAAGGTTCCAAGATTTTATCTTCTTTATGTTTAAATTTAGCTGGTAAGTGCTTTTTCTCTATAAATTCCACATCTTGTATACTTATTATCCCTTCCAATAGGTTTTCTAATTCTCTTACATTTCCTTCCCAAGGATGTTTTAAAAATATATTCATAACTTCCTTGGAAACTCCTTTTACTGATCTATTTAATTTTTTATTTAATTTTTTAATGAAATAATCGGTAAGTATTGGAATGTCATCTTTTCTTTCTCTTAAAGGAGGGATGTTTAAATTTATTACATTTAATCTATAGTATAGGTCTTTTCTCATTAATCCTTTTTTTACTGCTTCTTCTGGTGGAATGTTTGTGGCACTTATTATTCTTACATCTACATTTATAGTTTTTGTTCCTCCTACTGCTCTTATAGTACCATCTTGTATAGCTCGTAATAATTTAGATTGTAGCTCTAAAGGCATAGAATTTATCTCATCTAAAAATAATGTACCTCCATGGGCTAATTGAAATAATCCTTTTCTATCTTCTGCTCCAGTAAAACCACCTTTTACAGTTCCAAATAATATACTCTCTAATAAGTTAGCTGGTAATGTTGCACAATTTTGAGTAATGAAAGGATTGTCTTTTCTATGACTTGAGTTGTGTATAGAATGGACAAATAGCTCTTTCCCTGTTCCAGTTTCTCCATATATTAAAACTGGTGCATCAGTTTTAGCCGCTTTTAAAGCTATTTTCTTTAACTCTAACATTTGCTCATTTTCCCCTATTATATCTATAAAGGTATATTTTGCTGTCCCTTCTTCTTGTTTTGTTGGGCGAATATTATTGTTATATAATTGACTTTGCAGATCTACTATTTTTTCTGACATTTCTCTAACTTGAGTAATATCTTTAGATATCTCTAATGCTCCTAGTATTTTCCCATTATTTTTTATAGGGATAGATGAATTTATAGTAGTTATTTTTTCTCCTTTGTAGTTTATAAAAGTTTGCTCTTTTTTCAATATGGGTTTCCCTGTTTTCATAACTGTTAAAAGTGTAGAAGTTTCATAGGTAAGAGAAGGGTATACTTCCAATAGATGCCTTCCTATAGCTTTTTCTCTATCTATTCCATCGATTTTTTGACCAAATAAATTATGATATACTATTCTTCCTTTATCATCTATAATGTGTATGCCTTCTTCTATATAATCTAAAATCTCTAATATGTTTTCCTTAAAAAATAAATCTTTCATATTCCAATCCCCCTTTGTGCTTAAATTTGGGCACCAACTGCCTAATTATAGGCACTAATTAGTGCCTATAAATTTTCTATATTTATCTTTTGAACAAAAGCTATCTCTTTCCTAAGTATATTTCCTCCTATACGTTTAAACTTTTCTGGGTCGTCACTTACAAAATAATTACATTTACCTCCATCTATTTTGTTAGACAATAGATTTCTATCCTTTAACATGTTCTTAGTAGCTTTAGCTGTTTCATAGGCTGGATTTATAAGGATTACTTTATCCCCTAATACTTTATTGATAGTGTATCTAAGAGCTGGATAATGGGTACATCCTAATACCAATGAGTCTATATTATGCTCTTTTAACTCTAATAAATATTTTTTTGCTGCTATATATGCCACATCTGAATTTTCCCAACCTTCCTCCACTATAGGTACAAATAAAGGACAAGATATGCCTATTATTTCTGCGGAAGGAAGCATTTGCCTTATTTTTTTTTGATAGGCTCCACTGTTTATAGTCCCTTCTGTACCTATAACTCCTATGGTAGCATTTTTAGTGGAAGCTACTGCAGCCTTTGAACCTGGCTCTACTACTCCTATGAATGGTATATCAAATACCTTTTGTGCTTCCTCCATAGCTAATGCAGAAGCTGTATTACAAGCAACTACTATTGCTTTTATCTCTTTTGTTAATAAAAATCTAACTGATTGAAAAAAATATTTTATCACAGTCTCTTTAGATCTAGTTCCATAGGGGATCCTAGCTGTATCTCCAAAATATACTATATCCTCTCCTGGAAGCTGTTCTACTATTTCTTTAAGTACTGTTAGTCCACCAATTCCTGAATCAAATACTCCTATAGGTCTATTATCCATAAAAATTCCCCCTTTTATTATATTTTAATGATATAAGGGGGAATTTACAACTATTATTTTAAAATGTTAAAGTTCCATTTTCATCTTTTATTAATTGAAGTATCTGCTCTTCACTTCCATCAAGGGCATTTATATATACTATATAATCCCCTCCTCTATATTTTCCTTTAAATTCATAGCATAATACTTCTTCTTTTCCTTTGGGAATTAATGCTAATCGAATAGAATCTATATCTAATCCAGGATTTACCTTGTTTTTAGCTTCTTCTATAGTTATATTTGCTTGGGGAATATTTCTAACATGATGATTAAGATAATAGGTTGAAGCATCAAATCCAACTATTTCTCCATTATCTAAAGCTACTTTTATTTTGACTAAATCAGGATATATAGTTATATCATCTTCTTTATATACACAATTAAACAGGATAGTACCATCATATCTCAAATAATAATTAGGCTCCATGTTTTCAAATCCCTTTTCTTTAAGATATTTTAATGCTTTATCCTGAGCTTCTTTTATTGATAAATCTCCCTTAGATACGGGTCTAGGATTAGCCATCCATATTACTTTCCCGCCTTTTTTAGATACACCCATATATACAGCTAATTCCTTAGAAGTATTTTTAGGTATTATATTAAAAGTATGAGACGGAATCTTTACTTTATCAATATCCTTTCCTTCTTCAAAGGAACTTATATCTTGAACTCTATTAGCTCCAAAAAACTCTTTTGCTATTTTCTCTGCTTCTTTTTTTGATACTTCTTTTCCTGTTAGCCCTAAAGGTTTTCTATTTATTATTTGATCAGAAAAAGGTCCATCATATATCAATTCTGGAGTTTTAGCCATGTTTTTTTCTATAGAAACTAAACTAGTTTGAAATATCTTCTCATTGCCTTCTCTAATCTTTTTAGCTTGTTTTTTGTTTAGACTGGTCATCAAAAAATTTTTGTCAGCTAATTCTGACTGTAATTCTGCTAGTTCACTATTAAATATGGCAGAATTCCCTTGAAGGCTGGCCAATGTTTCCCTTTGTTTGTCAGTCAACGATTCACCCTTTAAATGAGCTTGAATTAAATAATAGCTATAATCTGCAACTTGATTTAAAAATTTTTCTGTTTTGGATGTTTCTGCATGAGTTATTGGCATTTGAGCTAATTTGTCTTGAGCAAAATAAGCTTCATTCATTATTTGAGATAATAGTAATACATTTTGATCTCTAGACTCTGACAGCATGGCTTTAGATAAATTTACTTGAACATTTTCCACATGCTTTTTTATATCAAAAAACAATCTTTGATAATGGTTTTCTAATGCCATTCCCAATTCATTTTTCATTGTATATTCATTATAACCCCATACTAAAGCTACTACCAATGCTAAGCCTAATATAGTTGGAGCTATCCACCATTTTCTTTTTTTCATCTTATCACCTCCTATATTCCAAACCAATGTTTACCAATTTTTAATGTTACTTTTCTAGACCAAATCCATCTACTAGTTGCAGTAGCTGGATTCCAATAGTATAATGCTCCATAGGTAGGATCCCAACCATTTAATGCATCCCTTGCAGCTTTTATAGCATCTTTCCCTGGAGTTAAATTTATCTGTCCATCAGCTACTGCTGTAAATGCTAAAGGTTGATATATTACTCCTGCTATTGTATTGGGAAACTTTGGACTTCTAACTCTATTTAATACAACAGCTCCTACTGCTACTTTTCCTATATAAGGTTCCCCTCTAGCTTCTCCATGAATAGCCCTAGCTAACAGATATTCATCTCCTTTTCTACTTATACCTTGAGCAGAAGCAGGAACTGTAGTACCTTTTAATGTAATGCCTAATGCTGCTGCAGTTTTTGGACCTACTACTCCATCTACAGATAATCCATTTTTAGCTTGAAATCTTCTAACTGCTCTATAAGTTTCTGGACCATATATGCCATCTACTTTCCCTATAAGATATTTCCATTTAACCAACTGCCATTGAACATTTTTTACATCTTGACCTCTTGAGCCCCAATAGAGTATTTTTGGTGCATACATATTGTATCTACTAATACTTTCTATAATATTTTTATTTGGCTCATAAAACATAAGTATTGATAAAAATAGTAATACAAATGTCATGGTCATTATGGTAAACTTTTTCAAATAGCTTCCTCCTCTCATATTGGTTAGTTTTTATATTTTTTGTAAAAAAATAATTTTTATACAGATAAATCAAAAATGTTCAAAGTATTAAGGCTACTACTAATTTTTACTAGTAGTAGCCTCAATATTTCTTAGGAATTTGTTGACAATATTATTTTTTGTTTTCCCAAATACTTCTATTATTTTCGATTTTAGTATTATAGGTGGCTCTTCTAATTCTTTATTAGCTTGTAGCTTATATACTTCTTCTTCTGATAAAACTTTTCCTAAAACCTTTTCTGGATTACTTGTATTACCATGACTAATCTCTACAAAACACAAAGGAGGAAACATAACACACCACCAATTCTGCCCTTTACCTTCCCCTATGCTTACCATAAGTGTTTCATATTCTCCTGCTGGGAAAATAATATTTCCATATTTTCTAGTAGGAAACTTTCTATTACCTAAAGAGACATCTACAGAAAAATCCTTCCCTTCTTTGGCAATTAAATCTTCCGATATGGATTTGATGTTATCTATATTATTTAATATTATATATCTAGTTTCTTCTATGGATCTGCTATTTGCAAATTTATCTCCCATTTTCTTTAATATTTCATCTCTTATTTTGAGTTTTAGTGCTTGATCTTCTTCTTTATTGCTATTGGCTTTTATATGAAAACGAATTATCTCATCTTTAAAACTTTCTTCATCCTTATCTTTTTTACTAGCATAAGGATATATTAAATATACTGCAGAAATAACTAACAGTACTAAACAAAGAGTCAATCGTTTATGTTTCATTAAAATTCCTCCTATATACTTTTCTTCTGGCACTATTAATTATTTCCTATTATTGTTTTTTTATACTATTTTTTTATTTTGTTAGACCTGTTCTTCTTATTATTGGATCTACAGTTACATTAAATTTCACCTCTGAAAATATGTTTTCCCAGTTGTCTTCAACTTTCTTCCAGGTTTTAGGATGAAATTTTCTTATATGGGATCCAATTCCTATCACATCTGCATTATGTTTTTTTTGAATAAAAAATAAAGTTTCTCTTATTTCCTTTTCAATCTCCTTCGCTAAAGCCTTTTCCATATCTAATAATATTTCATTTTTAAATAAATTAGTTTCAATATCCATTTTATATCCTTGAATATAGCCTTCTAATCTTATAAAAATATTCGCTGTTATATTTTCATCTATATCCACTTTTTTATTAGCATCTATTTTAGTAATAGTATAAGATAATATACTATCATTGTAAACTATATCCATTATCTCCCGTCCTACAGCACCATTTACAAGACTTATTGCTCTATTTTCTTTTTCTCCAATCCAACCTACAAGTTTATAATTTTTTACTATGGCAGCACCAGATATGGATAATTCTTTTCCTTTTTTAATTATTCTTGGTATAAGAGTAACACCATTACAATCCAAGTCAGATATCATATTAGTTAAAGTTTGAGGCGTAAATCTACTTGCACTGCGATTATCTCTCAATATATTGTATATGGTACCATCTGTTATTTGTACTTGAGGAGCCTTAGATTCTAATATATCTTTAGCTTTATCATCAGCTACCAATATAAACACTTTTTTATTTATCATAGTATCTCTATTTAATTCATCAATTATTTCTCTTGTTATATTTTCATCTTTGATTACATCTTCTCCAAATATAAATACTTTTACATGTTTATAACAGCAAGGATATTCCACATTACCGCTAAACTCTTTTCCTGCTTGAAATATGCTACTAGAAGGTGTAGATATAACATATTTTTTCTTTTCCTCAGTTGCATTCTTACCTATAGCATGTATGTTAGGATATACATAAGTTACTAAAAGCTTATTCATACCTTCATGGTCATATAAATCCGCTCCTATACTAGATATGAAAAGTCTTTGATTTATCTCCATCATATCCCAACAACCAGTCAAAAATATTGTAAGCAATATTAAAATTAGAAAAAATACAATTCTTTTTTTCACTGCTTTTTCCTCCTATTACTAATATAAGTTGCTATAAAAATAATAGTAGGAATTATCATAATTGTAATTACTGATAAATAATTTAATATGTTTCCTAAATATTGTTCCGTTTCTACTAAATTTTTAGGCAATAGGGATATTATGTATATTATAGGCAATAAAGGCAATATAAATATATCATGGGTTTTTGTATTAAATATACCTGAAAGCATTTTCCCTGTAAGATGAAGAGTAGAACCTAAAACCTCATACACAACCATAACCCATACTGCCATTACTATTCCGTCTAAATTTTCCAAAAAATATCCTGGTAAATCTATTTCCTTTACAATAGCTATAGTTGGCCAAATCTCTCTTTTTAATTGATGAATTCCATATTGAGAAAGGGAAATAAAAAAAACTGTTAAATATATGGCTATAACTATTAACATACCACTTATACTGTATTTCAAAGTATTTTTTTTATCTTCTGCTTGAGGCAGTGCCAATAGTATTATTTCATATCCTGTATATGAAAAAAGTGCAGTTACAATTCCTTTCGGAATATCTCTATAGCTTACTTGAAATAAAGGATATATTTCAGTTATATCCATATGAGGTATATTTATTATAACTAAAAATATTATAAATCCAATTATAATTGGATTTATAATAACTGCCATCCTTGCTATTACCTCTATGGGAGAACGAGCTATATAAGATGCTGCTAATAGCATAGTTATAAACACAACTCTTATTGGAGTCGTTTCCAATAAATATGTTTTTATTACATCTGCAAAAATTCTATTAGTATAACCAAGCATTAATATCAAATAAACTACATTTATTATTAAAAATATTTTAAATACTACTAGATTTAATACTTCTTCCCCTAATTGAAAGAAATCTTTTCCTGGTTCCAATTTAAATATTTTATTCATCATTATAATAAAAGGAATATTCAATAATCCTCCTATTAATATACCCATCCATCCATCATTTCCCATTATCATAGCTACATCACTAGGTAAAGATAACATCCCTACACCTACTACCGAAGTTATTACTAAAGCTTTTATTTGTATATTGGATATTTTATTTTTTTGCATTTTATCACCTTCTCCTTAATCTTCTTCTGTTTTTTGGGAATGTAAATTCTGGTCTTTTTTCCATATCTTGAATAGGAGATTTTATTAAGGTATCCTTCAAATCTCCTTCTTCTATTCCTAGCCCAGAATAAGGTGAAGTAAAAGGAATACCAAAACTATTTAAACGAGCCATATGAGTAAATAACATTACTACTCCAAGCATTACTCCATATAATCCAAATAAAGCTGCTAAAATCATAAATATGAATCTACAAAATCTTAATCCTGATGCAAATTCATAGCTAGGAAGTGCAAATGCTGCTACAGTGGTTATAGCTACTATTATTATCATTAAAGGACTTACAATCGCAGCTTCTACTGCTGCTTGACCTATTATAAGCCCCCCTACTATACCTATAATAGTTCCTATGGGACCAGATATTCGAGTACCTGCTTCACGCAACAATTCTATAGTAATTTCCATTAAAAAAGCCTCTACTACTGCTGAAAAAGGTACATTAACTCTGCTAGCAGCAACATAATAGGTTAAGAGAGTAGGAATAATTCCTGGATGAAAAGATGTAATAGCTATGTACAATGCAGGAGAAAGTGTAACTAAAAAAACTGCTAGTAGTCTTAATATTCTTATGAAGGAAGATATAGTCCATCTACTGTAATAGTCCTCTGCTGATTGTAATAGGGTACCCACAGTAGCAGGGACTATAAGTGCAAAAGGAGTATTGTCTACTAGTATAGCAATCCTTCCTTCATATAAAGAGGCAGCTACTGTATCTGGTCTTTCTGTGTTTTCTATTTGAGGTAGTGGAGATATATAATTATCTTCTATCAGTTGTTCTAACATAGCACTATCTAGTATTGCATCTATATCAATTTTATTTAATCTTTCAAATACTTCTTTTAATAATTCATCATTTACAATATCTTCAATATACATTACTGATATATCCGTCTTAGAACGTCTGCCTATTTGAAGATTCTTTATCTTTAAGTTAGGATCTCTTATTCTTCTTCTAACTAATACAGTATTCATCTTTAATGTTTCTCCAAAGCCGTCTCTAGGTCCTCTAACTACTGTTTCAGTTTCTGGCTCTGCTATCCCTCTAGTAGACCAACCTCTAGATGAAAGGGCTAAAGCTTGTGCTATTCCATCTACTAACAATATGGTGTCTCCAAATAATATACTATCCACTATTTCACCCATTTGAGATTTTTCATCTACTTCTACCACAGCAATAGCTTCCTTTGCTATAGTATCTAATAAATTGGACTTAAATTTATTCACGTCTAAATTCCCATTTTCATCTATAGTAAGCAAAAGCTGAATAGCATATTCACTTATTAACTGCTTGTCAATTAATCCATCTATGAATACAAAACAAATTTGTTTTTTATTCTTTCCAATTTGTATAAATCTATAAACTATATCATCACAATCTTTAAATATCTCCTTTAGAATTTGTATATTTTTATTTAAATCTTTTTGTATTGCATCCATAGGTTTCATCTCCTAAATTATTTTAAATAGTATAAACAGCGTAATACCAAATATCATATAGCTCCAGGATATGATTTTTGCTATCTTTAATTCCTTTGTTAAATTTGTTTTTTTATATTTAGAAACATCTACTAAAAATATAAACACGCCAATTACAACTGTAAATATTAGAACTGAATTATCAAATATACTCTTTAATCTATGTACAAATTTAGGCAAAAAACCACCTCCTGCCAATTTATTAATATAATTAGCAGAAAGTGGTTTTTTTATTCATTAATAATTTAATTTTGTTTAAATAAGACTATATAGTTTTACAAACAAATATCTTGTTTACATACTTTTCTAATTCTTTTTTACAGCTATATAATTTAGATTCATTGTCAAACAATCCAAATACTGTAGGACCACTACCACTCATTAAACTACCTAAAGCTCCATGTTCCATCATAGTTCTTTTAATTTTCTCTAAAATTGGATATTTAGAAACTACTACCTTTTCCATTACATTAAACATATTTTGTGCTAATAATGGTAAATTGTCCTTTTGTATATATTCAATTAATTTGTTTATATCTTTCTTATTATCTTTAGCATCTAAATTTAAACTTTCATATACATAAGCAGTAGGTATGGAGACATCTATGTTAGCCAACAATACCAATTTGTTTGAAAATTTATTTAGTGGAGTTAATTTTTCTCCTATACCTTGTGCATAAGCTGTGCCACCTTGTATACAAAATGGAACATCAGCACCTATAGTAACTCCTATTTCCATCAGTTCTTCTTGGGAAAGATTTAATTCCCATAGAGTATTTAAACCCTTTATAGTTGCTGCTGCATTGGAACTTCCTCCTGCTAGTCCTGCAGCAATTGGGATATTTTTATCTATTGTAATATGAATTCCTCTATTTATCCCAGTTTTTTTTACCATCTCTTCCCAGGCTTTATATACTAGATTAGTGCTATCTAATGGAACTCCTTTTTGATTAGATTCAATTATAATTCCTTCATCTATATCTCTTAACATTATAGTATCCTTTAAATCTATTTGCTGCATTATAGTTTTTATTTCATGATAGCCGTCATCTCTTTTATATAATACATCTAAAGCTAAGTTAATTTTACCATAAGAATTTAATATTATTTCCCCCATTTATATTCTCCTTTTTAAAAAATTCACGGCTATATTATATCACAAAATCTCTATGTTTTCCTATTGTAAGTATAGAATACAGCTTTAAAGAGTAAATTTTTTTATATTATTTGTTCCCTTCATTATCTAATCTAATATATATATATATATAATTTTCCGAAATATCGTTTCTACTCTTAATTGAAAAACGGTACTTTAATTGCCTATACAACTAAATTTAATTTTTCCCATAAAATCCTTTTAATTTATCACAACCTTTTTTTCATTATATGCAATTAAAATAAAAACTGGGGAATTTCCCCAGCTAATGTATTAATTATATCTAAATTCTTTGTTTCTAAATTCAGCATTTGTTATATATACTTTAGTCATTTTTCCATTACTTATTGTAGTTTTAAATTGCATTTTTTCTCCTTCTTTAAGGTGTATTCTTTCACCTGTTTTTATATCACGAACATTGTCAGCATCTCTATTAAACCTTCTTAATGAATACAAAGTGCCATAAAAATCTATAAGGTTTTCACTGTGACGAGTATACATCTCAATATTGTCTACTATAAAATCTTCATCATCCCATGGGTCATATTTTATATATTTATTTAATTGAGGATGGCTTATACATTCTGTTTTAAATGTATAATTTGTACCTTCGTAGTCTTTGTAGTTTTTTATGCCAAAAGAAAAATGACAATTGACAAGGTCTGCATCTTTTGGTGGATATCCTCCAATAATTTCTGGCTCTATCCAATTATCATCATGTCCTTTAACTTCAACTAATCTTGTATCCCATCCTTCTCCTTGTGCTACTATGTTTGAGTCATCTGGTTCTTCTGGTATTTTAACACCATCTTTTGTAGTGATATAAATTTTCATTATTTTTTGTTTAACATTATGTTTATAATCTACTTCACAGTCAAAGTTTTCTGCAATAAATCTTAATGGTACAAAGGTTCTTGAACCATCTATTAATGGTTTAGTATCATACTCTTTCCTTTCTCCATTAATATATGCATAGTTTTGCCCTATAAAAAGTTCCATTGTTTTTCCTTCATTGGTTATTGTAACTTTTTTATCCTCATTACCACCTTTAAACCAATTTTCTTCATCCCAATCTACCTTATAGCCTAAATCCTCAGCTACAAATCTTATTGGGACTAATGTTCTATCGTCTCCTCTTACTATAAAGGGTTGAGCATCTGGGAAGGTAACTTCTTTGTTATTGATGTAAAGGATAACAGACGTTTGTTCCTTATTAACTTCTGTTTTTGCTTCTGCAAATATTACTGTTGAGATTAAAAGAAATAAGACTAAAAGTATAAGAGTTTTTCTTTTTTTCATATGTAATCTCCTCCCTGCATAATAATTGTTTGTCAATTAAAGTATATCATATCTAGTCTAGTATATTAATAAAATTTATTGAATTTGTGTTTACAAGATTATATTTACTTTTCTGTTTTTCTTTTCACTTTTATCCTACTTTTAGTTTTGTTTATACAAAATCAAAAAATCAATACTAAACTTTCTATAAAGTGTGCAACGCACACTTTTATCTAGAAAGTTTAGTAAAAACCTTTGATAAAATTGATTTTAGTTTTCAATTAGTTATGAAGAAGCTATGAAAACTAATTCCAAATGGAAAATAATTATTGATAAATTTGAGTTCTTAGTTCATCTTTGTAACCACCATCAATTTTTATATAGAATTTCTTACAATCTTGTAATCTATAATCTCTTTGAGAATCAGGATTGTTTTTTAACATTTCTGCATATTCATCATCATCTAATCCTAACATATATGCATAATCTGTGATTACTTGAACAGGAACTATTTGATTCTTAGCATTTTCATTGAAGAATACCTTTCTAGTTTTTAATTTTCCAAAACTATCTCTTTCCTCAAATTCATAAATATTTGTTCTATCATACCAAGGTCCAAATGAATATCTTGGGAATATAACAAAACATACATAATTTTCATGTTTTTTACTATTCTTCTTCCAGCCTTCTCTACCTACATGAACACATATTTTTTCTCCTCCTCCAAAGCTAGGAAGTCCAGCAGGATTTCTACTTTGAGTATGATAACAAGTACCTGTATATCCATATTCACTACTCCATGTGTTTCCAGTTGGGTCTGACCATGTATCTGGTATATCTCGATTCCAGTTATGAGGACTTGTTCCTCGTGGTCTTTCTTCTGCTCTGTTAGTTTTGTACTCAGTTGTGACTCTTAACTCAAACCCATATCCAGATTTTGCTCTTAATGTTTCTCCATTTTTATAATTAGCATCTACTCTTTTCCATATTTTAGACTTACCAGCAGAGTCATTATAAAATTTATTTCTAAATTCAATTTTGTCTATCTTGAATTTTTCAAAAAATGAAATATCTTCTTCCCATTCAATTGGATAGCCATCAGCCGTTTCACATACAGTATATGTTTCCCAAAAGCCATCAACGCATGTATAATAACCACCTATTGTATAACAATGTTTATTTCCATACCTATCTGTATGGCATACTTCTTCTCTTGGTACCCATTCTTCTTTGGTACATATCCATCTTTCCTTTGGTTCTGAAACAATGTATTTATCTTGTCTCATTTTAAATGTCTTTTCCCATTTGTTTTCATTTCTTGGTCCACTATTTTTACATTCCATACAATCTACATCTAATGTTCTTATTACTTTTACTGTAGCTCTGTCAATATTATCATCATATGGATTTGATGAACTTTTCTTAAATTCTTTATAAGTTCTAGGAGGTGGGTTAATTTCTATTTCAAAAGTATATTCTCCTGGATATAAATCAAAAACATCTGCAAAATTATCTGTTATTGATTCATGTGGTGCAAAGTTGTAATAAAATCTATATAGTTTTTTATATCCTGGGCTAATTAATCTTATTTCTACTGGTACACTTGTTAAATAAGCATCTGCTGTACTTGTTAATGTATAGTTAAAACTTAAACTATGCTTTTCATGAAAGTCATTAATTTGTTTCAATTGTGGAGTTACAGTAAAGTTACTTACAGCTAGGTTGAATTCAGTTGCAAAGATTTTTTCAACATCATCATTTGTTAAATCATCATTAACTCCTTTTTCATGATGTACTCTATCTATAACTGCATAAGCTCTCAACCATGGTGTTGTTGGAGTTATTGACACTCTAAATTCTACATATTCATCATAATTTAATATTTGACTATGTGTTATTGTTCTTACAGTTTTTATTCCAGCACTATCTTCAAGTTCTACATTAATAGTAGTATTAGGATTTTTAACAGGAGTTTCACCAATGTTTTTCCAAACTCTAAATATTACTGTATGTTGTTGATATGGTTGAACATAATTAACTGGTTTTCCTTTGTTGTCTAGAAGAATAACATCTTGGTCCATTAGCATGTCTTCTGGTGCCATTGGAAATGTTGCATGTGTGTAATCATCACTTAAATCAGAGTTATCTTTCCTGTATTCTGGTATATCTGGTATCTTCCAAGCTAACCTAATCTTTTCTTTTTTATTTTTAAGTTCTGGAACAGTATATTTCCATTCATAATAAGCAGTTTTTCCTGCTGGAATTATACTGTCTGGATAGTTTAAGCTTTTTATTCCACCACCATTTTCTACTGTATCACTCCAATCCCAACTACTCCATTTGTCATTAAAATAAGCTACATATCTATTTAGTTTTATTCCTTTGTTTACTGTGTCATGTTTAGGTGGTGTCATGTTTTGCATCCACATTTTTACTGTATATGTTTCACCAGACTTTAATGGTGTTGCTTTTTTACCTGTCCTTTTAGCTTCTTCTTCTGATATCATTCTTTTTCCATCTTTGTTTAATACTATCATTCTATCTTGTTTTTTCCCATTATTGTCAGTAACAAACCTATCTCCCTTTGCAGTAAAACCATAATTTGGGAGTCTTAAATTTGGCTTTGATATTGGGAATGTTGCATGAGTATAATCGTCTTTTGGATTCATGTTGTCTTCTTTTTTATAAAGTTCTATATCTGGTATCTTCCAAGCTAATCTAACTTTTTCTTTTTCAATTTCTGAAGTATTTTTATCTGGAACAGTATACTTCCATTCATAATAAGCAGTTTTTCCTGCTGGAATTATAGTATCTGGATAGTTTAAGCTTTTTATTCCACCACCATTTTCTACTGTATCACTCCAATCCCAACTGCTCCATTTGCCATTAAAATAAGCTACATATCTATTTAGTTTTATTCCTTTGTTTTTTGTGTCATGTTTAGGTGGCATTTCATTTTGCATCCACATTTTTACTGTGTATGTTTCACCAGGCTTTAATGGTGTTGCTTCTTTTCCTTCTTTTTCAGCTTCTTCAAGTGATATCATTTTTTTCCCATCTTTATCTTCAACAATTATTCTATCTCTTTCAACTCCTGAATCATCTGTAACTATTCTGTCTGCTTCACCATAGTTGGGTAATTTTAAGTTTGGTTCTACTACTCTTATTCTAGCTACTGTAAAATACCAACCTATAATTCTTGTTTTCTTATCAACTCCTTCTCTTTTAGCTTCTTCTATTGTTTTTTTAGCTCTCCAGTTTCCATTTTCAGACCAATTATGAAAAGGCTCTATCCCTTTTTCTTTATCTTCTTTAGCTAATTCATCAAAATCATCCATTACATTTAAGAATATAAAATAATCTCCTGGTTCTGTTACCTTAAATGAAGGGGTTTGATTTTTCTCCCACTTTTCTTCTCCTCTTTTTTCCCTTTCTTTATCATCATCAAATCCACCTTCCCATTTTTTTGTTTTTGTATTATAACCTTTTCCTAATTGCCAGTCATATCTAACTATCTTACCTCTTGGGTGTTTAGGGCTTTTTCTACCACCTATTGAAGGAGAAGCATCTAATTTTATTTCAGTGCCTACTGGTACTACAAAATCTTTCTTATTGCCTTCATCATCAGTATATTGAAGTAAAGGTACTTCATCAGCTTTTTCATATGGGTTTCTTCTATTTTTTGAACCTGGTTGCATATCTTCATCTGGCTCTACTAATACTTTTTTTCCATCTGCTTCTATTGTAAATATTGGTATAGGTGTTTCAAATTCTGGCCATTTATATCTTTCTCTAATTCGTTCTTTTATAAAATCTCTATAATCATAGTATGTTATTCCATCAATTATTGTTGGTTCAGCACTGCTTATATTTGGAAAACTTGCTATTTCTCCTAAAACAATTGTAAGAAGTAACAAAATAGATATAATCCTTTTTCTTTTCACTTTTATCCCTCCCTTATATTTTTTTATTTTTTACTATTCACAGCACATTCTTTTTCATTATATGCATAAGGTTTTTTTTAATAAGAAAATAGGAATAACAATACAATTTAAATTTATTTAAAAGTTTCCATACAAAAAAGTGTGCATTGCACACTTTTGTTTTAAGTTTAATAAAATTTTAAAATAAAAACTGGGGAATTTCCCCAGCTAATGTATTAATTATATCTAAATTCTTTATTTCTAAATTCAGCATTTGTTATATATACCTTAGTCATTTTCCCATTACTTATTGTAGTTTTAAACTGCATTTTTTCTCCTTCTTTAAGATGTATTCTTTCGCCTGTTTCTATATCACGAACATTGCTAATATCTCTATTAAATCTATCCAATGAATACACGTTCCCAAAAAAACCTATAAGACTTTCACTACAACGAGTATACATTTCAATATTGTCTACTATAAAATCTTCATCATCCCATGGGTCATATTTTATATATCTATTTAATTGAGGATGGCTTATACATTCTGTTTTAAATGTATAATTTGTACCTTTGTAGTCTTTATAGTTGTCTATGCCAATTATAAAATGCTCACTTACAAGGTCTGCATCTCTTGGCGGATATCCTGCTCCAATTTCTGGCTCTATCCAATTATCATCATGTCCTTTAACTTCAACTAACCTTATGTCCCATCCTTCTCCTTGTGCTACTATGTTTGAATCAGATGGTTCTTCTGGTGTTTTAGCACCATCTTTTGTAGTAATATAAACTTTCATTATTTTCTGCTTAACATTATGTTCATAATCTACTTCACAGTCAAAGTTTTCTGCAATAAATCTTAATGGTACAAAGGTTCTTGAACCATCTATTAATGGTTTAGTATCATATTCTTTCTTTTCTCCATTAATATATGCATAGTTTTGACCTATGAAAAGTTCCATTGTCTTTCCTTCATTAGCTATTGTAACTTTTTTATCTTCATTACCACCTTTAAACCAATTTTCTTCATCCCAGTCTACCTTATAGCCTAAATCCTCAGCTACAAATCTTATTGGGACTAATGTTCTATCGTCTCCTCTTACTATAAAGGGTTGTGCATCTGGGAAGGTAACTTCTTTGTTATTGATGTAAAGGATAACAGACGTTTGTTCCTTATTAACTTCTGTTTTTGCTTCTGCAAATATTACTGTTGAGATTAAAAGAAATAAGACTAAAAGTATAAGAGTTTTTCTTTTTTTCATATGTAATCTCCTCCCTGCATAATAATTGTTTGTCAATTAAAGTATATCATATCTAGTCTAGTATATTAATAAAATTTACATATGATTTTGTAAAAATGATTTCAGAAATTTATATCAACCTTTTTCTCTATAATTATCTTTTCTCCTGGCATTAAAGTGTTTGGAGATAATGCATCATTTGCTGATATTATTTCTTCTATAGTTGTATTATATCGCTTAGCTATATCCCAAAGAGTATCATCTTTTTGAATTATATATATGATTATACTAGGTCTATTTTTCTTGTCAATTAGTTCATCTGTTTCCTCAATTTCGCTAATCATAGTAATTTTTCTTTCTCTATTTATAAATATGTGGTTTTTTACAGTAGCTTGTATTGATAATACATCTTCTTGTTTATGATAGTCTAGCTCTTCTAAATCAGTTTCTATATTTATAGAAAAATCTTTACCCAATTCATCCACGGTAATGTAGGTTTTATAAGGTATTTCTTCTTTTAAAGTTTTAATTTTCCCCGTTACATCTTCTAAAAAGTATATATCAATAACCAATATACCTTCTATCATAACCTTATCTTCTACATATTGATAATTAATAATATTAGTTGTTCCTTCTACAGCATATATCTCTTTGAATCCTTTATTTGATAATTCTTTAGATACTTCATCTCTACATACCATATCCTTTATATTCTCTGTTATAAATATTTCTTCTTTTTCCAAGTTTATGTAGTTACTAGTAGAATAGGCATCTATAATTACTTCTTTTTCTTTATTATCATATAACTTAGTTAAAATCTTTAAGTTTGCTTCTAAATCTATAATCCTTAAGTCTCCTTCTAGGCTTTCCTTAAGCTGATAGCTTCCATCTACCACTTCCATATCTATACTGCATTTAATTTCTGATTGAATTTCTGGATGCTCTATAAAATGAGTAAAAGGTATTTCTCGCTTAATAGAATTTAACTTACTCCCGCCAAAATATATTATAGATGCTTCTAATATTCCTGATAGTATTATCCTATCAGCAGATATACTATGTTCCTTTTCATAAGGATGTAATTCTATTTTTAGTATTTCGTCTATACTAGGCATATCTTCCCTTATTTCAAATATATCTTTTATAAGCTCATAATTTTCTTTCCTTCCTAATACATCGTTATATTGAATTTTTTCCTTCAATAATTGTAGATTAGAGCCTCCTTCTATATCCCTAATTATTTCTACAGAATTAGTTGCATAAACTTTTCCTGTAAGTTTTACTAAAGCTACTAACTGAATTTTTCTATCATCTTTCTGTTCATATTGAATATACTCTAAATTTGAACTTACATCTACTGCCATATCTTCCGATATACCTTCAATTTCTATTTCCTCTTTAAAATCACTATTGCTTTCAATGGTACATATATTTAGTTCTTCCTCCTGAGATTTGTATACTAATTTAAACTTTACTAAGCCACTTATCAATATTTTGTCCCTTATTATTTTAGTACTCAATATCTGTATCTTTCCATCAGCCCATAGAATAGTATCTATATCAGGTTTCGTTTGGTCAATATATATTTCTTCCTCTACTAGGGTTTCTGCCTCTTTATATCCTTTTTGTTCTTCTACCTTAAGGATGTCCTTTATTACCTCCATTTACAAAACCTCCTCCAATTATCTACTTTATATATCCTATGAGAAATTATATGTTTTAATGTCCCAAAAAATGATAAAAAATTAAACGCATATGCGTTTAATTTTTTTATGCTTCATCTAATATGTTTTGAATATAAGTAGGTAAATAAAAAGCACCTTTATGAACTTTTTCATTATAGTATTTAGTATATATATTATATTTTCCCCATTGAGAAGCTTTTTGATCTAGTACCGGATCATATTTTTTGGAGGCAAATCCAAATAACCAATGACCTGAAGGATATGTAGGAATATTAGCTTGATATGCATAGGATTTAGGGAATATTCTTTTAAGTTTTCCTATAGCTCTTTCAAACTCTCTTCTATCTTCTTTAAAATATGCAGATTCACATTGATTTACTAATATACCATCTTCTTTTAAGGCTCTATAAGCATTTTTATAGAATTCCTCTGTAAATAGCCCTTCTCCAGGTCCTATAGGATCAGTAGAATCTACAATTATTAAATCGTATGTATCTTCCTTGTTTTCCACAAATTTAACTCCATCTTCATAGTAAAAATTAATTCTATTATCTTCAAATCCACAATGTAAAAAGGGAAAAAAATCTCTTGAAATTTCCACCACCATCTCATCTATTTCTACAAAATCTATATTCTCTATATTGGGATATTTAGTTAATTCACGTAATGTCCCACCGTCTCCTCCTCCTATTACCAATATATTTCTTGCTTGGGGATAAACTGCCATGGGAACATGGACTATCATTTCATGGTATATAAATTCATCTTTTTCTGTTAACATGATAAATCCATCTATTACCAAAACTCTGCCATATTCATATGTATCCAATACATCTATTTTTTGAAAGGAACTTTTTACAGAAAGTAAATGCTCTTTAACTTTCATAGAAAACTTGCTATTTTCATTGTGAAATTCTGTGAACCATAATTCCATAGTATTTCTCCTCTCTTTATTATAGTATTTTATAACATTTTATAATTTTTTCCCTTGAGTATCAAGGAAGGATAGTTAATATGAATTAATTATTAAATTATGATGCTTGTTCTAATAAATAAAAAATGAGGCTTGAGCCTCATTTTTTATTTATTATTTAACTTATTTTGATTTTTCCTTCTTCATCATCGCAAATTGTTACTTCAACTGTCTCTGTTAATATATCGGAATAAGTATATGAAACCCTTCTTACTGAGTCATAATCATTAGATATTTTAACTACAAACAAACTTGGATATGCTTCTTCTAATATACCTTCCCTTATTGTGGTCTTCTTTCTACCTTTGTTAGCCTTTAGAATTACCTTCTTTCCGACACAATCTTTTACGTCTTTGCGAATTTTGGATAGATTATTCTTTTCCAACAAGGCAACCACCTTCCATTAATTGTTCCCTATTATAGCTAGGGGTGAAAATGTAAATTAACACTCACAGCTATAATTATACCATAAATGCTTGTTTTTGTCAAATTATAAATTCTATTATTATACTATGAAATTTATTTATTGTCAATAATTTAAAAAACAAAAAATATAAATAAAAAATGTCAGAGATCTCTGACATTTTTTATTTATATATTTAACAAGCAAGAAGCTATTGAAAAATAAACAATCAAACTAAGTGCGTCCACTATAGTGGTAATAAGGGGTCCTGCCATTATAGCTGGGTCTATATTGAGTTTTTTAGCTATCATGGGTAGTATTCCTCCTATAACCTTTGATATTACCACAGTCACAAATAAAGTTATAGATACAGTAAAGGATATCAAAAATCCTACATTGTCAAACAGATATATTCTAAAAAAATTTACTACTGCTAATATAACTCCTACTATTATACTAATTACTAATTCTTTCAATACAACTTTTCCTGTATCTTTAGGGGCTATTTCTCCTAATGCAATGCCACGGATTACTAATGTAGAAGATTGACTTCCTGCATTTCCACCAGTATCCATAAGCATTGGTATGAAAGCTGTCAAAACTACTGCTGATTGAAGAAGATTTTCAAACTTTCGTATGATACCTCCGGTAAAAGTTGCAGATATCATCAATACTAATAACCATATAACTCTATGTTTAGCTAAGGAAAATACATTAGCTTCCAAATATTTTTCTTCTGTTGGAGACATAGCTGCCATCTTTTGAAAGTCTTCTGTTGCTTCTTGATCTATTACTTCCATAATGTCGTCTACAGTTATTATTCCTATTAATCGTCCTTCATTATCTACTACAGGTAATGCCAAAAATCCATATCTTTTAAATACCCTTGCTACTGTCTCTTGATCATCATGCGTATGAACATATATAACATCTCTTTCCATTATATCTTCAATTAATAAATCTTCATCACTTATAACAAGCTTTCTTAAAGATACTATTCCTTCTAACTTCCTATTTGCATCTGTAACATAGCAGGTATAAACTGTCTCCTTATCTAATCCTGTTTCCTTTATATGCTCTAGAGCTTCTTTTACTGTCATGTTCTTTTTTAAATCTACATATTCTATGGTCATTATGCTACCTGCTGATTCAGGTGGATATCTTAAAAATTGATTTATTAAATTCCTTTCTTCTTCTTTAGCATTTAATAATATCTTCTTTACTACATTAGCTGGAACTTCTTCTAGTATGTCTATCATGTCATCAAAATATAACTCATCTACTATATGCTTTAATTCTTTATCTGTAACTAAGCTTACAAGCTCCCTTTGCTGTTCTACAGAAAAATGGGCAAATACTTCTACTGCTAAATCCTTGGGTAAAGTTCTAAATATAAGTAAAGCAGTTTGAACATCCAAGGATTCTAATAATTCAGCTACATCTACTGGATTCATCTTTTCCAATTCTTTTTTTATTGTTACATATCTTTTTTCTTTTATTAGTTCTTTTAGTCTTTTTTCATCCATATTAACCCCCCTTAGAAGAACCTTAATCTTTGGTAATGATTAGGGTTCTTCATATTATTTGATTTCATATAACTATAATTGCAACAACTGGGCAGCGGTTCAGAATCCACTAATCATCACCCCCTTTGTGTCCTCCCTTAGGGAAATATTTTTCCTACAACAATAGATTATTAGATTAGTGGGAACTTTTCAACACAAAATAATATTTTTTTTAAGTTTTTTAATAAATTAGCATTACTTATTATTGTATCATAGATTATAATTTTTATAAAAAATCAAAAAAACAGTATGATACTGAAGTATCATACTGTTTTAAATAGATACATTTATAATCTACATAATTTCTAATACTATTCTTTCAAAGTTTTCTTTAGGATATAAATCAATTTTTTTTGTAACTACTTTTCTATCTATCAACTGAGATAATTCTTTTTCAACTTCATCTATTGTATGTTCATATAATGCTCTCCTTAGTATTTCAATACTTTTATGATAATTACCTATATCTAACAAATTTTCTTCTAAAATAGTAAGATTTTCTTTTGAAAATATTTCTATTTGCTTTCCATCTATAAACGCTTTGATAAACTTTGCATCTTTTCCAGTAAATTTTTTTAAGTAATTAGAATATATATCCCGTATTTTTATCTCTAAATTGTTTTTTGAATTGTCCGTGAAAGCTAATCCATTTTTGCCCGTTAAAAGTTCATTTGCTATTTGGATTAAATTTTCCAATAATAAATTTACATCAATAGGTTTAATCATATACTTTTCTATTTTTAAGTCTACTGCTTTCAGAACAGTATCAGCATCAGACAAAGATGATATCATAATAATTGGACAATTAAAACCATTACCCCTTAACTCTTTCACCATCTCTATTCCATCCATATAAGGCATTATTAAATCAGTTATAACAATATCTGGCTTATATTTTATAAATTTTTCTATTCCTTCTTTCCCATTTTTTGCTTCAATTACCTTTTCTACTTTATCTTTTAAAAGTTTACAAACCTGATTTCTTGTTATAGGCTCATCTTCTACATAAAGAATCTTTATGTTTTTTAATAAATTTACATCTCCCAAATAAACCCCTCCTTATGTAAAGTTATAGTTATAAAATAAATACACCTAAAAGCTCTAAACTTTAAGTTTAAATTATATTTTTTCTAATAGGGGTAGTTTTATTTTATTTTAAAATTTAAACTCCCCCTATATAAATAATATCCCAATTAATAGAATTAAAACATATATCATTTTTACTATTTTTCTTTTAGTAGTATATAAAAATAGTGTCAAGTAATTATTAATTATGATTCTTGACACTATAAAATACATATACTTAAATTAACAATGAGATCCTCCCTTTTTAGGAATTATGCTAAAACCTCGTCTTAACCAATTATCATTATAATCTATGGTAAAGCCTTTAAAAGTGTCTGCTAAATCTTTTTCTATTAAAAAAGTAAAACCTCCTACTTCTACTTTTTTATCTCCATCCTTTAGCTCATCCAGAGCTAAACCAAAAGATGGGCCACCTCAACCATAACCTGCTATATATATTCTCAATAGCTTTTTATTTTCTTTATTTTCCTCCATTATTTTTTTAAGCTCTTTTTGAGCTTTTTCAGTTATATTAATATTCATATAACTTACCTCCTTCTATATATTATTCAATTTGTTATATATTGTATACCCCCTATAGGTACACTAAAACAGTGTACACTATTTTTTTTATTTAGTCAAGATAAAAAAATAAAAGCCCTCTAACTAAAGTTAGAGGGTTTACTACATTGCCTTTCCTGGTATTATCACATCTATTATACCTATTACTAATGCTCCTATTATAGCACCCCATACAGATATATTGAATCCTGGTACTATAAATTTGGTTACATATAATATTATTGCAGCTACAATAAACCCTGTAATTCCTCTGCCAAAAGGAGAAGCATTTACTCCAGTAAATTTTTGTATTACATAGTCTAGCAATGCTATAACTACTGATGCTAATATGAGACTCCACAAACTATTTATGGAAAATCCAGGAGTTAAAAATGCTGCAATTCCCACTACTATAGCTGTAACCAATATTCTTATAAGAATTTCACCAATATCCCAATCTTTTGCTTCATCTTGACCTGTCCTATTTTTATTTCTATCTTCATTGTTATCCATAAACTCACCTCCTGAATATAAGAATATCCATTAAAATTTTTTTTATTCAAATTAAAAAATTTTTTATATATAATACATTTAAGGTACAAAATATGTATAAAATATGATACTATATCTATAGAAACTATAGATAAGGAGGATATACAATGGAAATCACTAAAGATATGTTAGTAGGCGAAATAATCCGTAATAAACCTGAAGCAGTAGAAATATTATTAAATTTTGGACTAGGCTGTATTGGTTGCCCTGCAAGTCAAATGGAAAGCCTAGAAGAAGCTGCTATGGTTCATGGATTGGATATAGATGAATTATTAAAAGCTTTAAATGAATAAAGACAAAAAAAGACCTTTTCAAATTTGAAAAGGTCTTTTTTGTTTAATTATACTTTATTTACTTAGTAATTCATCAATTTTAGCTTGATCAAAACCTACTACTTCTTCTCCATTAATTATCAATACAGGAACTCCCATATAACCCATATCCATTAACTCTTTTCTTGCAGACGGATCAGTTTGAATGTTTTTTTCAATATAATCTATCCCTTTTTCATCTAAATAATTTTTTGCTGATATGCAATATGGGCAAGTGTTACTAGTATAAATTATTACATTAGCCATTTATATTCCTCCCTTGTACAAAGAATTTTACATTATACATTATACCCTTAAGGGGTATAATGTGTCAAGCTTTTTGTTTATTCCTATATTACCCCAACTTTATTTCATTAATCAAATCAATTATATTACTTGCATTTTTATATTTGACATTGTAGACTTAAAGTACTATAATATATGGGTAATTATTCCTATTTATCGCATTATACTTTTTCTAGAAAGTGGTGGTTAACTTGCAAAATTACATGGAAATACTAGTAAATGAAGTTTTTAATGAAGTGAAAGAAAAATATAATATATGCAGCAATAAGAATTGTGAAAATGATATTAAAGCAACTGCATTAAATAATCTTCCTCCTGCTTATTTTTTATCTTCCGCAAGTGAAGGAGAGAAAAAAGCCTTTTTACTAGACAGGCAAAGAAAAATTACAGTATTAACTAAAATTACTGAAGCTGTAGATATAGTATGCAGTAAATGTGAACATAAGAAAAAAAGGGGATAAGTATCCCTTTTTAATATTAGTCATGTCTTACGTGATCCATACCCTGTTTGAATAGTTGCAATACATGATCATCATCTAAAGAATATATTACCATTTTACCTTCTTTTTTAAATTTTACAAGTCTTAAATTTCTCAATAGTCTTAAATGATGAGATATAGCTGATTGAGTCATGTCCAATAGATTAGCAATATCACATACACATAAAGGTTGCTTTGATAATACATATATTATTTTTAATCTTGTAGGATCTGCTAATGCTTTAAATGTCTGGGCTAAACGATTAATAGTTTCTTCATCATACATACTTTCTTTTATATTCTTAAGGGTAGATTCATCTGTTGCACTTACTTCACAAATTTCCTTTTCTTCCATATTATTATTCAATTTGTTTTAATTACCTCCTCCATTTTAAAAATATTAATAAGCAGGAATCATAGGATTTAGAGGATATATTACCTCACCAGTCATAGGGTCTATGTATAGTACCCAGTATCCTATTTCATCTGTTGCTTCATACCATGTATTAAAACCTGTAATTCCTTTAAAAGGATGCTCTTCTTTGATAAATTTACCTGGTATACCATACATATAATATTTAACTTCCTCTCCCTCTTTGTACATACCAAATAGATAATGCCCATATTCCCTGATTAAATTAAAGCAAGTTGTAGAATTGTTCAAAAATTGATACTTATAATTAGTATTCATCAAATAATTAAAGTAAGGTAAAAACCCTTTGCAAGAATTAGTACCATCATCATCTATACGCCACCAACTATATCCATAAAGATTTAATTTTAAAGGCTGCACATAAGGAAAAAATCTAAGAATACTTAAAATATAATTAGTCATTTGATTTTTATGATTTAATCTGTGTATATATTCTAAAGATTTATAGTCTTTCGCTTCATCTTGTATATTTATTTTTTCATGCCGTTCTTCATATTCAATTGATTTATTGTCTATAAGTACTTGGCTATTTAGTTCACATTCAGTTTCTTCAGTATCTGTTATATCATCTTCAAAATTTTTTTCTTCCAAGTTTTTTTCTATATATTGTGTTTGATGTATTTTATCTATATTTTCTTTTTGTACACTTTGTTCCTGCTGAATAATAGTTTTTATATATCTATCTATAGTTCCATTATCTTCATCAATATATCCGGCTAGTAATATATGTATACCCTTTCTTATAAGAATAGCATCTATTTCATCTATTGAAAAGCCTTTTAATTCTAAATTTCTTAAATTTAACTCAATATTTGTACTAGTTTTACCTCTTTCATCAGTAATTATCCTACCTATAGGGTATTCTCTCACTTCCCCTTTTTCATCTTTCAATAGATATACATTATAATCTTCATTTTGCTGACAGTTTTCTGTGTATATGTTTAACATTCCTTTTGCTCCTCTTGCTTCAATTTTAGCATAACCTTTTGGTTCTAATCCTAATATATTTGTATAATTATTTTTCAATATGATATATTTTCTAATATATGTATAATTTCTAGACATAAAAATCCTCCTTTATAATCTTTTATACTAATATATGTTTAAAGGAGGCAATGTTTGACTAATCTTTATGAAATCCTCAATTTTTAAGTTTTCTGCTCTTATATTTGTAGAAATATTTAAGCTCTCAAGTACTTCCCTTATAGTTTCCTTCTCAACACCTAACCCAGATGATAATGCATTTAATATAGTCTTTCGCCTCTTACCAAAGGCAGACCTTACCACCTTAAAGAACACTTTTCTATCAACCTTTGGAAGCTCTTCTTTCATATTTAATTTGATCACTACTGAATCTACCTTGGGCTGAGGCATAAATACAGTTTTAGGTACATCCATTTTTATTTCTGGGTAGGTATAAAAACTAACAAATACAGAAAGAGAACCATACTGTTTACTGCCAGGTGAAGCTATCATTCTTTCTCCTACCTCTTTTTGAACCATAACTACTATAGAATGAATATTTAAATCCTCTTCTAATAATTTTGCTATTATGGGGGTGGTAACATAATAAGGGAGATTAGCTACCACCTTTATAGGCCCTCCGTCCATATGCTCGTCTATAATTTTTGTGATATCCATATTTAATATATCCCCATGGATAATTTCTACATTGTCATGAGCTTGTAGAGTTTCTTCCAATATGGGAAGTAGCTTTTCATCTATTTCTACTGCTACCACCTTTTTAGCATTAAGAGCTAATTCTTCTGTTAAAGTACCAATGCCTGGCCCTATTTCCAATACACAATCTTTATCTGTTATATTTGCTATCTGAGATATTTTTCTTACTATATTTCCATCAATTAAAAAATTTTGCCCTAAACTTTTAGAAAATTTAAATCCATATTTGTCTAATATCTCTTTTACATATTTAGGTGAATACAATCTTCTATTATTCATGTTCATCTATCCTCTCAAAAGCTTTTATAAACTCTTCTTTAGTTATTCCAAAATTGTTTAGCCTATTTAATAGTTGTTTAGAATTACAATATCCTATGCCTAGTATATCTCCTAACTGTTCTCTTTTTTTACGAGAATTAAAACTACCAACTAATCCTAAGTTTACCAAGTCCTCTTTAACAAATTCCTGCCTTTTTTCTATAATTATTGGTCTAGCTTTTTTAATGGCTTCTATTATGTCTTCTTTAGTGGCATTTTCTACTCCCACATCCCCTTTTTTAAAAGCTTTACCTCTAGGTAAGAAAGCATGTTTACAATTTTTTAGTTCTTTGCTTATGCTTCTTCTAATCTTTTCACCAGCATAATCTGGATCTGTAAATATAATTACTCCTCTATTTTCTGCTGCTAATTTTAATTTATCTATGAAATTTTTACTAAAGCCAAATCCCCCTGTTGCAACTACCTCAGCTTCAACTGCACTTTTTACAGCTTGTATATCGTCCTTTCCCTCTACCACTATTATTTCCTTTATCAATGGACCACCACCTAGCCTATTTTAAATAATTTCTTTGTATTTTCTGCTGTTTTTGTAGCCACTTCCTCAAAGGAAATTCCCCTTAGTTCTGCTATTGTACCAGCTACATACCTTACATATAGAGGTTCATTTCTCTTTCCCCTATGGGGTTCTGGGGTTAAATAAGGAGAATCTGTTTCTATAAGAAGTCTATCCATAGGAACAGTTTTAGCTACTTCTTTTACTATTCTAGCATTTTTAAAGGTTACTGGTCCAGCTATTGATATATAAAATCCTAATTTTATATACTCCATAGCCATCTCCACACTACCGGAATAACAATGAAGTACTCCTTCAATACTACCATCTTGGGCTGATTTAAGTATATCAAAGGTATCTCCTGCAGCATCTCTTGAATGGATGATAACTGGTAAATTTACCTCTTTTGCTAAATTTAGCTGTTCTATAAATTTTTGCTTTTGAATATCTCTAGGGGAGTTGTCATAATAATAATCTAGACCAATTTCCCCTATGGCTACTACTTTTTCCCTATCTGTAAAGGATTTTAAAATATCTATGGTAGATTCATCCATTTCCTTAGCTGAGTGAGGATGAATCCCCACTGCAGCGTATATATTATCATATTGTTCTGATAGGGATACAGATTTTATACTAGATTGTAAATCTGCTCCAGGATTTATTACTAAATCTATATCCCCGTCTTTTAATGTTTTAATAACCTCTTCTCTATCTTTATCAAACCTTGGATCATCTAAATGTGCATGACTATCTATTAACATTTTCTCACTCCTTAAGATATTATAGCTCCTGATTCTATATCTTCCAATGTGGATACTAAAGTAAGTTTTCCATCCTTTTCTGCTGCTAGTATCATTCCATTAGATTCCTCTCCTCTTAATTTAATTGGTTTTAGATTAGTAACTACAACTACTTTTTTACCTACTAATTCTTCTGGAGTATAGTACTCTTTTATGCCTGATACTACTTGCCTAGTTTCATCTCCTATTTTTAGTTTTAATATAAGAAGTTTGTCTGCTTCAGGATGGTCTTTCACTTCTATAATCTCTGCTACTTTTAATTTAATCTTGTCAAAATCATCTATAGTAATATACTCTTCTGCCATTTTCTTTTTACTCCTTTCCTCAATTAATTTTTGATTTGCTTTTTCAAGTCTTTTTAATTCTTTATCTATCTCCAGCCTTGGGAATAACACTTTACCTCTTTTTACTTTAGTACCTGGTTCTATTTTACCCCAAATTGCTGACTCTTCCCAACAAATATCTTCTTTTTGTCCAATTTGCTTTAATATTTCCCTTGAAGTTCTCTCCATAAAAGGATTTATAAGTGTAGCTATAATTCTAATGCTTTCAGTTAAATTATATAATACAGTGTTAAGTCTTTCTTTTTCCTCTTCTTTTGCTAGTATCCAAGGAGTAGTTTCATCTATATATTTATTGGTTCTTCTAATTAATTTCCAAATTTCCTCTAGAGCTTGACTATAATTCAACTTATCCATATTATTTTCAACTTTTGATTTTACACTAGTAGCTAAATCTATTAAAGATTTATCTACCTTCTCCTCTTTTGTTGGCTCTGGAAGAATACCTTCAGTATATTTTTCTACCATTGTAGTAGTACGGCTCACTAAATTGCCTAAATCATTGGCTAAATCAGAGTTAATTCTCTGTAAAAATTTCTCTTTAGAAAAAGAACCATCTTGCCCAAAGGAAAATTCTCTTAAAAGAAAATACCTAAATGCATCTATTCCATATAATTCTATTAATGGTTCAGGGTATATTACATTTCCTTTAGATTTAGACATCTTATCATCTTCAAACAGTATCCAACCATGCCCAAATACCTTTTTTGGAAGTTCCATGTCCAGTGCCATTAATACTGCAGGCCATATTATTGCATGAAATCTAACTATTTCCTTCCCTACTAGATGGACATCTGCTGACCAATATTTTTTAAATTTTTCATCTTTTTCTGTTCCATAACCTAACGCTGTAATATAGCAAAGAAGAGCATCTATCCATACATATACTACATGCTTAGGATCAAAAGGTACTTTTATACCCCAATCAAAACTAGTTCTTGATACACAAAGATCCTCTAATTCTTCCTTTAAAAAATTATTTAACATCTCATTTTTTCTAGATTCAGGCTGCAAAAATTCAGGATTTTCTTCATATAACTGTATTATTTTATCTCTATATTTGGAAAGTTTAAAGAAATAAGCTTCTTCTTTGGTCAAATAAACTTCTCTACCACAATCTGGGCATTTCCCATCTATTAATTGAGACTCAGACCAAAAAGATTCGCAAGGAGTACAGTACAATCCTTCATAAGTTGATTTATATATATCTCCTTGTTTATATAGTTTTTCAAATATCTTTTGTACTGCTTTTTCATGTTCTTTATCAGTAGTTCTTATGAATTTATCATAATCTACTTCTAGCATTGCCCAAAGCTTTTTTATATCCTCTACTATTCCATCTACATACTCTTTAGGCTCCATATTATTTTCTTTTGCCTTTTGTTGAATTTTTTGTCCATGTTCATCAGAACCTGTAACTAAATATACATCATAACCTTGTGCTTTTTTAAATTTCTTCAATGTATCTGCAGCTACTGTAGTATAGGTATGCCCTATATGAAGATTATCACTTGGATAGTATATAGGTGTAGTTATATAAAATTTTTTCATGTTCTCCCTCCTAATATATTTTGTTTATCAAAAAAGCCTTCATCTCTATACTCTAGAGACGAAGGCATATTCTCGTGTTACCACTCTAATTTGTTTAAACTTCACAGTTTAAACCTCTATAGGTTACTAACATAACCTTGCATATGATAACGGATGCTACCGCTAAAGCCTACTTATATTCAGCTACAGAGTTTAGGGACCATATTCAAATTAGCCTTCGACACTGGTTTTCAGCTACCCCAGCTCTCTATGGTCTAAGACCAATTTTACTCTTCCCTTCATTACCTTTATTTTATATTATCTTATTTATCTACATAATATACAATAATTTCTTACTTTTGTCAAGAAAATTTAACATAATAAGCTTTATTGTTTTATTTATGTAGAGTTTATATCTATTTCATGTTTAAATTTTATAAGTTCTTTTTATATTCTTCAACTTCAGATGGTGAAGCATATATAAAATGACCTTCTTTTATTTCAACCATTTCTGGCTTTTCTTTGCTATAGTCATGCATCGACGGATCATAATGAATATGTTGTCTAGTTCTCTCATAATCTGGATCTGGTACAGGAATAGCCGATAATAATGATTTAGTATAAGGATGTAATGGATTATTATATAATTCATCTGAATCAGCTATTTCTACTAATTTACCATAGTACATAACCCCTATTCTATCTGAAAAATATTTTACAACCGAGAGGTCATGAGCTATAAATAATAAAGTAAGATCTAATTCATTCTTTAAATCATTTAACAAATTAAGTACTTGAGCTTGAATGGAAACATCTAATGCTGATACTGGCTCATCTGCTATTATTAGTTCTGGATTTACTATTAATGCTCTAGCAACTCCTATACGTTGTCTTTGCCCTCCTGAAAATTCATGAGGGTATCGATTAGCATGTTCTTTTCTTAGACCAACAATTTCTAGCATATCGTAAACTCTTTGCATCAATTCTTCTTCAGTACTACATAATTTATTTATTCTCAAACCTTCACCTATTATTTCTTTTACTGTCATTCTAGGATTTAATGATGCAATAGGATCTTGGAATATCATTTGAATACTTCTAGTTATTTCTTTTCTATCCTCTTTAGTTAAGTTACCTGAAATTAATTTACCTTTAAAATATACTTCACCATCAGTAGGTTCATATATTCTAATAATAGATCTTCCTGTTGTAGTTTTCCCACATCCAGACTCTCCAACTAATCCAAACGTTTCACCTTTATATATATCAAAACTAATATCATCGACTGCTTTTACTACTAGCTTTTTCTTTCCAAAGCCTGAAGTAAAATATTGCTTCAAATTTTTCACTTCTAATATTGGTCTTTCATCTTCTGTATAATTTCTTCTTTGTCTTGCTGTTTCTCCTTCTTTATCTAATATTTTACTTCTAAAATATTCAAAATCAATGGTTGGTGCTTCTTCATGCAGTAACCATGTAGCTGCATAATGTGTGTCTGACACTTTAAACATAGGTGGCTCTTCTTCTAAATCTATTCTCATAGCAAATTTATTCCTTGGTGCAAATGCATCTCCTTTTGGTGGATAAAGTAAATTTGGTGGAGCACCAGGTATCGCATATAATCTAGCATTCGGATCTGTTTCTAAATCTGGAATTGCACAAAGTAATGACATTGTATATGGATGTCTTGGATCCTTAAAAATTTCATCTACAGTCCCATACTCTACAATTTTCCCAGCATACATCACCGCAACTCGATCTGCCACATTTGCTACTACTCCTAAATCATGAGTGATAAATATTACAGATAAATTTCGATCTTTTTGAATCTGTTTTATTAATTCAAGAATTTTTGCTTGTACTGTTACATCAAGAGCAGTAGTAGGCTCATCACATATAAGTATTTCAGGATTACAGGCAAGAGCAATTGCAATTATAATCCTTTGCCTCATCCCTCCTGAAAACTGAAAAGGATATTGATTATATCTTCTTTCAACTTGATCAATTCCTACTGCTTCCATAAGTTTCAAGGCTCTCTCTTTAGCTTCTTTTTTAGGAACATTTTGTTTTAAAACTAAGGTTTCTGTAATTTGCTTTCCTATTTTCATTACTGGATTTAAAAATGATAATGGATCTTGAAATATCATTGAAATTTGTGAACCTCTAATGTCTGACATTTCATGGTCAGTTAATTCTAATAAATCCATTTCATTATATAAAACTTTTCCTCTCTCAATTGTTGCATTTTTTTCTAATAATCCCATTATGGTTTTTGCTGTAACAGATTTACCGGAACCAGATTCTCCAACTATAGCTAAAGTTTCTCCTCTTTTTAAATCAAAACTAATACCTCTGACAGCATGTAATTTCCCTTCATAAGTATTAAAGGTTACATATAAATCATCAACTTCTAATACTGTATCTTCTTTTTTCATGGTACAGCCCTCCTATTCTTGTCCTCTTAAGGTTGGATCAAATGCATCTCTTAAACCGTTTCCCAGTAAGTTAAATGAAATCATAAGTATAGAAATAGTAAGTGCAGGAAATAAGGTCAAGTGAGGATATTCCAACAATACTTGCTGCCCCTCAGCTAACAATACTCCTATAGATGGTTCTGGTGCTTGAATTCCTAAACCTACATATGCTAAGAAAGATTCTGAAAATATAGCTCCTGGTATTGCAAGAGCACTCATAGTAATGATAATCCCAATAGCATTTGGCAATATATGTCTAAAAATAAGTGTTCTGTCTGAAGCTCCTAAAGTTCTAGCGGCTAACACATATTCCATTTCTCTATATTTAAAAAATTGAGCTCTTATCATTCTACTCATGCCTATCCAACCAGTGAGACATAATGCAAGGGCAATAGGTACTATACCAGGTCCATAATATATTACAAATAATATTACAATAACCATTAAAGGAATACCGCCTAATATTTCTGATATTCTCTGCAATACTAAATCCACAACTCCTCCATAATAACCTGATACAGCTCCATATATAACACCTATAATTATATTTATTGACATTGATAAAACAGCTATAATTAAAGATATTCTAGTACCTCTCCATAATCTTGTCCACTGATCTCTTCCTAAAGAATCAGTTCCAAACCAAAAATATTTATCTTTAACTCCTCTATGCTTATACATATCAACTTTTATAGTTGCCATATCTGTATTTCCAACTCTGTATTCTTTTTCAATTTCTATTAAAGAATCTTTATATTTTTCTTCAATACTAGTTTTTCTCACATTTATTTTTTTAGTGCCATCAAATATACCTAATTTTTCAAGCCCTGGAATTCTAGCAGGCATTAAAGCAAGTTTTAAGTTTTGTTGCTTAAAATCATACTCATTCATCATAGGACCTATAATAGACATTACTATGATAATTGATATAATGATGAATGATACTACAGATGCTTTATTCTTCCTAAATCTAATCATTGCATCTTGGAAGAAACCAATAGCTTCACCTTCAAATTCTTCATCTATTATAGTTTCTTCTATTTGTATAAATTCAAATTTATTTTCACTTTTTACTCCATTTTCGGTTTTCATTCTTTTCTACCTCCTACACGAATACGAGGATCTATTATTCCATAAGATAAGTCCACAATTAAAATTGTTAATAATCCTAATAAAGAATACCAAAATAATACCCCTTGAGCTACAGGATAATCCTTAGCATTAATTGCTTCTATCATAACACTCCCCATTCCTGGTATACTAAATATTTTTTCGATTACCAGTGAACCTCCTAAAATACCTGTAAACATGGGAATTATAATATTAGCCAATGGAATAAAAGAATTTCTCATAGAATGGCGTATTGTAGCTTGAGTTTGAGTTAATCCCTTAGCTTTAGCTAAAATCATATAATCAGAATTTAATGCTTCTCCAAGCTCAGAACGAGTATATCTTGCTATACCAGCAATAGAACCAAAGGATAAAGCTAATATAGGTAAAAATATTGATACAAATTTATTCCATGTTAAAGCCTTCTCTACACTTGAAACTATTGGGAACCATCCAAGTTTGAATGCTAAAAAGTACTGTAATAAAGAGGCAAATACAAAAGATGGTACAGATATAAATAATATTATTAGTATAGATATAACATGGTCGGGTATTTTGTTTTTATTTAAAGCAGCAGCAATACCCAATATAAGCCCAACAGGTATACTTAATATTAATGAAAAAATATTTACTTGCACAGAAAATGGTATTTTAGTTGCTAATATCTTATTTACGTTTACTTTTGGCTGCAACGCTATAGATACTCCAAAATCAAGTTTTAAAAAATCCTTTAAAAAATATTTATATTGAACTATCATAGGATCATTTAAATGATATTTATCTTCAATAGCTTCTTTGACATCTTTTGGCATAAGTGGATCGTCAATAAAACTTCCTGGCATTGCATGAAGCACAAAAAATGAAACAGAAACAATTAAAAAGAGCGTTATAGCCATCAAAATAAGTCTTTGTATGGTATATCTAAGCATATTGTTTTTGCTCCTTTCTATATTAATGATAATGTTTTAATACAACTCAGCAAGAAATCTTGCTGAGTTGTAAATTTATTTTATCAATTATTATTATTTATTCTAATGGATCAAAATGAGATTGTAATACACCAAACCCTACTCCTGGTATCCATTTTCCTTCGGTAATTAAATGAACTCTATCTGCATACATAACAGCAGATACTGGCTCATACATTGGTACAAAAGGTACAACATCAAGTAACATTTTTTCCATTTCTGCTAGTGCTTCCAATCTTTCTTGTTCTTTAAATATTAAGTCACCTTTGACTGTTCTTTCATACAACTTATCAAACTCTTCACTTTTAAATTGATCTATCTTGCTAGTAAATCCACTAGTATAAACTTCCATACTGGACCAAGGATTAAATATTCCTCCTGCCCATCCTCCAAAACCAAGATCATACTTTCCACTTTCCATATTGTCATATGCATTGTTCCATGGTACTGCTCTTAATTGTATATCAATTCTATCAGGACCAAATGCATTTTCATAATCCTGTTCTAACAATTCAGCTACTCTCTTCATTTGTTCACTATTATCAAAATACTGAACTTCAACTTCCATTTTCTTTCCATAAGCTTCATATGCCTTATCAAAATACTCTTTAGCTAAGTCTAAATCATAACCATCATTTTCTGGTAATACACTCTTTGCAACATCTGTTTCACGATAAGTTAGTCCTTTTGATGGAACAGCTACCTTAGCACTAGAAACTACATATGGAGCAGGTATTGCGGTTTTGAAAATATCTTCTGCTATGGTCTTTCTGTCCATTGCATAAAATAATGCTTTTCTAAAGTTTACATCTTGTAAAAATGGCTTTTCTTCAGAAGTCATATTTATAAACATAGACCAAACAGTGGTTGATTTTGCAAATACTAATCTTGGATCTTCTGCATATTTATCATAGTTTGGACCAGATAGCCTAGTTACATCTATATCTCCATTTTCAAATAATTGAACATTTGTATTTTCGTCTTCTACAACTCTTGATTCTATTCTGTCTACTGTATATACATCTTTTATTGGTGAATACTCATTTTTTACATAAACTTTAATCTGGTCTCTAACCCATTCTTCAAGTTTATATACTCCACAAGATGGAGTAGTTTCTTTAGATGTCCCATAATCTGTTTCTGTCCTTTCTTCATTCATCCCTGCTTCGTATATTTTTTCCTGTACTGGTGAACTAGCACCTCCACCTGTAAATGCTAAATATAAATCCATTTCTGGTACTGGAAATTCAAGAGTAATTTCAAGAGTATAATCATCTAATGCTTTTATACCTACATCTTCCCACTCACATTCCCCATCCCAGTATTTCTTTGCATTTACTACAACTATATCTGAATCGAATACTTGAGGACCTCTTGAATTTTTAAGTTTGGGATCCAGGAGCATTTTGTATGAATATTCATAGTCTCTTGCATTAAGGGGTGAACCATCTTCCCATTTAAGATCTTCTTTTAATTTAAAAGTCCATACTGTCCCTTCTTCATTTTTTGTAGGTAAATCAACAGCATGATTAGGAATTAATTTGTAATTATCAATATCCTTGTCATAGATCATGTCTAATAAGTTACCAAAAATGTATGACATAGTATCAGCTTCCGCACTTGTTTTGTAAATGTGAGGATTTAATGTTGCTGTCTTGCCACCAGTTCTTCTAAATACCACTGGCCCTTGATCTTCTGCTACCTCTTCATCATCCTTCTTACTATCGTCTACATCTACGTCCTGTTTGCCATCAGTTTCATTATCTTTCTTTCCACAACTGACTACAAAAGAACATGTTAGCACTAAAACTAACAATAGCAATAAAAACCTTTTCTTTTTCACTATTAATACCTCCTAATTTTATTAATATCTTTTTTTAAATGATATTGAAGGCTTAAGACTTTTTTGAAAAAACACTAGTATATTAGCATATTTATTGATTAATTTTATTATATTTAGAAATATTAGAATAAAAATGAATACATTTTATAACGCTTTTATTTTATGTAAAATTTTTTAAATATATATAAAGTCTAAAGCACAACAATAATCATTCATTTTATTGTTAAAGCAAAGATAAAAATTTTATTTATCTTGCTATAACTTCAAAACTACATGATTAATTATTAATCTTTTGAATGATAGTCCTAATCTTTATATTCTGACAATTTTTTTAACAAAAATATTAACTATTATTCCAAATACGGTATAATCTACACATTATACTTATACAAAATATAGAAATTCATATGCTTCGTCCGAGTTAATACAATATTACTATATACAATATTACTATATATGATTGTCCAAGTCAAGATATAAGTTGAAATTTTAGCTTTAAAGAGTAACTTTTTTTATAATTTTTGTTTTACCTAGTATTTAATTTATATTACATTATAACGTAGAATATTTTAAAATATTATTTCTATATTCAATTTTTCTATAAAATTTTTAAATTCAATCGTAATTATTAAAAAATAGTTTTACAATAACCAAAATACTAAAGTATTACAAAAATTTAATATTTTAATTGTCTTTATAGCTTTGCATGGTATTTCCCATTATATACCATTGACTGTGATATTGAATTTCCTTTATCTTAGCAAACATTTTAAATTGTTATGAATATATTAAAAAGTATAGGTAATAATAAAATTTAAATAAAAATTTATCCTATTTATTACATTTTGGTTCCATAATTTTACAAAAAATTTGACAGAAAAAAATTTTTTCATTAGAATACTATACAGTCAAAAAAGTAGGAGGGAAAATAATGGAAGAATTTTCAAACAAAAAGGCTAACCACTTTAAACTTTTGACTGTCCTCGCTGTAGCAACAACTTTATCTTTAGGAGCATATGTTAGTAGTGCCAAAGATATTACTCTTTCTATTGATGATGAGAAGAGAGAAATAACCACCTATGCTAATACGGTGGAAGATTTCCTTAAATCGGAGGAAATCACCCTTGACAAAGCTGCATATATAAATGTTCCTTTAGATACAAAATTAGAAAATAATATGCATATTATTATAAAAACACCAAAACCTTATTTATTAACCATGGGTGACAATGAAAACCGTTTTGAGGTAGTATCAATTCACACAAAGGTAAAAGATATATTAGATGATTTGGGCATAGAATTAGGGAAACTAGATTATACAGAACCTGGTTTAGATGAAGAAGTAAATATAGGTGAAGAAATCAAAATATATAGAGTAAGAGAAATTATTGAAGAAATTGATGAGGTAATTCCTCATGAAAGTATTACTGAAAAATCCAATGAATTAGATGCTGGCACTACAAAAGTAACTCAAAAAGGTCAAGATGGTTTAAAAAAGATTATTATTAAAAAAGTATTAGAAAACAATAAACTTATTTCAGAAGAAGTAATAGATGAAAAAATAGTAAAAAAACCTATACCTAAAATTATTAAAAAAGGTACAAAAAAAGTAGCAAAATCTTCACAAGTAAATAGGGGAAATATGAGATATAAAAAAGTACTCACCATGGTAGCTACTGCTTATAGTAATTCCTATGAAAGTACTGGTAAAAATCCAGGAGATAAGTATTATGGCATCACAGCTTCTGGTACCAAAGCTAGAGTAGGAACTATAGCAGTTGACCCAAGAGTAATACCCTTAGGTACTAGGTTATATGTGGAAAGCCTTGATGGTAGTAAAGATTATGGTTTCTGTATTGCAGAGGACACTGGTGGAACTATTAAAGGCAACAGAATTGACTTGTTCTTTAATAATTTAAAAGAAGCTAAAAAATTTGGTAGAAAAAAAGTAAAAGTCTATATATTAGATTAAGGTAATTACATTTATTAACAAAATTAGGGCGACATATGTCGCCCTAAGTACATATGTTATATTATATAAATTGCGGAACATATAAATGTGGTTAAAAATATAGATATTATATAAGATATTAGTGCAGCTTTTAGAGTGTAACTATAATCTTCTATTCCTACAGAGCCAAAATAAAGCGTTATTGTGTAAAATATAGTCTCAGATGAACCCATCATTATAGAAGCTAAATTACCTATAAAGGAATCAGGACCATAATTAGCTATAATATCCTTTACTACTCCTAACGCACCACTACCAGATATAGGACGAATTAATGTTAAAGGTAATATTTCTTTTGGTAGCCCTAATAGATTAGTTATAGGGCTTAATAAATGTGTAAATATATCTAGGACTGTAGAACCTCTAAATATGCCCACTGCTACAAAAATAGCTATTAGATATGGCATTATACTTATGGAGGTTTTTAAACCTTCCTTTGCCCCTTCTATGAAGGCAGAGTATATATCTACTCCTTTTATATATCCATGAACTATTATTATAATAATTATAGCTGGAACTATAGATATAGAAATAATGTTTAACATTTAATTTCTCCTTTCAAACATTTTACCTATTATTATAGCTATTAAAGTAGATAAACTTGTGGCTAATATAGTAGGTCCTATTATGAATGAAGGATTTGAAGAACCATAATCCTGTCTAATCTTTATGATAGTTAAGGGCACTAATTGCAAAGAAGACATGTTAATTATTAAAAACATAGCCATAGCACTGGTAGCTTTTTTCTTATTATAGTTTAAATTGTTTAATTCTTTCATGGCTTTTAATCCAAAAGCAGTAGCACCATTTCCTATGCCAAACATATTGGCTATAAAATTCATAAGTATCCAATTTTCTGCTGGATGACTCTTTGGTATATCAGGAAATATTATTCTCATTATGGGTCTAAAAATATTACACATACTCTTTATTAGCCCAGAACGCTGAGCAATATTCATAATACCTAACCAAAAAGACATGATCCCAATAAGGCTTATAGCAAATGTAACCCCTTCTTGAGCTTCCTTAAATATTATATTATTTATTTCCTCTAAATTTCCTGTTAAAGCTCCATATATCATCCCAATAAATATCATAAAAAACCATATAGTATTTAGCATAAAAAAACCCCTCTCTTAAAAATATATGAAAAGGGATTTAATAATATTTGTATTATTTTATAGATAAATTTTTTAATATAACTATCTTTTTTGGTGCCAGGCACCAAAAAAGATAGTTATTCTTTATATATGTTGAAAAAAGGTGTCTTTTCTTTCTTAAGTATTCCTTTATCCACCATATCTTCTAATTTTTCTTCAAAAACATCTATGTTGTAGGTAATTCCTGTGTCGTTTTCTATCTCTTTTATTACATTTATGAAGTCATCTCCACTAATGGGTAGTTTATCTTTTATTATTTTTATAAATTTGTCATCTTTTTCTTTAAATTTATTTTTTAATTCATCAAAAGGATTTTCTGTATGAGGACTAGTAGTATATGCTGCTCTAATCCTTGCAAAAATAGTTCTTCCCATTAAGGCTTCTGATATAAATACATCTCCTGTCCTCAAATAAGGTAATCTCCTAGCTTCTTCTATTGTTATATCTGTCTCTTCTTGTATGGTTTGGATATCTGATGCTCTTACAGTTCTAAATATAAATTTAGTATTCAATTGAGCCGTTATGGTTTCATCTAATAAAGTAGGTCTTTGAGTTGCAAGTATTAAAAATGTACCATACTTTCTTCCTTCTTGTGATATTTCCTTTAATATAGATTTAGATGGAGAATCATATCCTTTTGGAGCAAAGTTGTGGGCTTCATCTGTTACTACAATAAATGGAGGAAAGTATTCAGCAGTTGTTTTTTTATACAATGCATCTTTGTAATCTCTCCGTTTATGATATAAATTATTTAAAAGATATGTGCTAAATACCTGTAAAATTCGAGTATTCCCTTGAATTACTATGAGTTTACCCATATGTAAACCTTCTTCAATTTCTCTAATATCCTTACTAAATATTCCCTCATTATTTAATCTACTAAGCCTCCATATTATTCCTCTTACTGAGTTATATGGGCAAGTTTTATCATAAGTTAAAAATAGTTCTTTTCTCTTCTGCCAACCTTCTCTCTCTAGATTGCTTTCAGCCTCTTCTATTCTTAATTTGATTCTATCTAATGAGCCTTCTTCTTGAGCTTCTACTAACATCTTTAGTCTATTATAAAAGCTATTGTAAGAATCATTTTTCTTAAATAATATATCTACTACATTATTCATAGCGTCTGTTAGAGGGCTAGAGGCATCTAATAAGTTTTTTAAATCTTGAGCTGTTAAATCTTCAAAACGCACCCCTACATGAAATCCTACTTGTAAACATTTAAATTTATCTGTATAGTCTACTTTTTTATTTTCAGGAATATATGATCCTTTTTGGCTAAAATCCATCTCAAAATGAGGGTCTAATACTATTGTAGGAATATTTAATTTCATCAGTTCTTCTAATATTACCCTAAGTCCAAAGGATTTCCCTGAACCTGAGCCTCCAAATACTCCAATATGAGGGTATTGATGCATAGACCTTATGTTGTATATATAAGGTATATCCTCTTGTTCTTTTAATTTCCCATCTTCAAAAGTGTATAATAAATCTTTAAATTTTTCATCCATATCCTTAGCCATTTGATCTGTATTTTTTATAACTCCTAGCACTAATCCCTCATCAGCAGAAGAATTTATCATTATGTTTTTAACTTCATCAAAAGTTGGTATTCTTACATCGCAGCCTGTTTCTACTGGATATAATGCTTCGTTTAGTAAACGAATCTTCCCTATGTATATGGTATCTTCTTCAATATTGTAACCTAAAGCTTTTAAAGATTCTATGACAGAGCCATCTGCTAATTCTCCATGAAGACTTAATGGAATATATTTATTGTAAGTTTTTGCCTCTACTATTTCCCCTATTAAATCTCCTTGATAAGGATCAGATATTATCAAAAATTCATTTATTCTAAAGTTTCTATCTTTAGATCCTACGTAAACTTCTTGTTGTGTAGTAATTCCTACAACTTTCATTAAAATCCCTCCTATAGTGTTCTCTTATCTCTTTCAGATATAAAAAGCATCTCCAATATTTGTCTATCTAAATAAGACTCCATAAGTCCTCTTACCATATCATCGGTTATTTTCACCTCACTATCCACTATATCAATCCATAGTGGAACTCCTCTACTATCCTCTGGAGTTAAAGTTAATACCAATCTTGCCATTTCCTCTAAATGTTTCTTTTGACTATCTAATATATCCATACCTATAACAGTTGGAGCCTTGGAACTTCGCATAAATAATGAAGAAAAACCTTCTTTAGTTTTTTTTGTAACCTCTCCATGAATAGTTATCATCTCTCCATATTCTAATATGCCATATAAAAGTTCCCTGTCATAAAAACATTCATCTATATTTAAATCCTCATCTTCTTTAAGTAGATCTCCTATAATGGAAGTTTTAATGTCTTTTATCACTCCTACTAATATTATTCCCCTTCTTTCACATTCCTTTCTCAATTCAATCCAATGACTGAAGGATTCTATATCATATCTAATAAGGGAACCATCCATCATAACTGCATAAGGATTTAATTGTCTAATACCTTCTAAAGCTGCTTCTATTTCTATGGTAGATAATTTTCTATTTCTTATGGATTCTTCTTGCTCTCTAGAATCTTCCATTAGATTTTCTATTCTCTCATCATACAAAGGGGTATAGAAATCTGCTTTATATATAGGTCTATCTTTGTACAAAGTAGATTTTGCCAAACCTTGATATATCTCCACAAAATGAGGATAAGCTCCTCCTATTCTATTTCTAGAACCATCAACCCCTAATATGCCTCCTTTTTGATAATAATACATTAATTCCTCTCTGCTAAGTTTATCTACCTTTTGTATATATCCTACATTTTCCTCTATAAAATCTCTGATAAATGTCTCATCTAAGGACAATACTTTCCCATATTTTTCTGATAATATGCTATTTAGTTCTAATATCTTCTCCTTTAAATTATTATTAATAGAATACAATTTTTCCACCTCCAAAAATTTACTGCTTTTCTATTGACTTTATTTGGTATTTATGGTATTCTTTTAATTGTAGAATAAAGTCGATTTTTTTACATTAGTTTTAAGGGGGGAATTTTTTATGAAATCAACTGGAATAGTAAGAAAAGTAGATGAATTAGGTAGAGTTGTTATACCTATAGAGCTTAGAAGAAATTTAAATATTGATGTTAAAGATGCATTGGAAATATTTGTAGATGGAGAACATATTATACTTAAGAAATATGCTCCTGCATGTATTTTCTGTGGTCAAGCTAAAGATGTAGTCAGCTTTAAAGGTAAAAATATCTGCCCAGCTTGTCTGGAAGAATTAAAGGAACAACTTTAATGCCCGTCTTTTGGCGGGTATTTTTATTACATATCTATACTCTCTTTGTATACTAAGTTTTTAGATATCCCCCTAATATCTGCTACTTTTTTTACTGCATCCCTTTTGGAAGACCCTTCTTCCATATACAATTTTATGTGTTCCTTTATACTTATGTCTTTATAAAGATCTTCCTCCTGTATTTGTGCTCCTTCTATTATTAATACAAACTCTCCTCTAGGCTTTTCTTCTTCAAATTTTTGTATAGCTTGTAATACATTCCCCCTAAATACTTCTTCATGTATTTTAGTCAACTCTCTCCCTATTGCTAAATTCCTATTACCTAAAATATCTTTAATATCCTTTAAAAGAGCTAGTATTCTATGAGGAGCTTCGTATAAAATTATAGTCCTTTCTTCTTCTTTTAATTTTTTTAATTCTTTTCTTCTCTCTTTTTTCTTTGAAGAGAGAAAACCTTCAAATACAAATTTATCTGTGGAGAACCCTGATAACACCAATCCAGTTATAAGTGCACTAGCACCAGGAAGTGCTACTATATTCACTTGATTTTTTATTGCTAAACGAATTATATCCTCTCCTGGATCAGAAATTCCCGGCATACCTGCATCAGTTACTAATGCAATATTTACTCCTTTTTTTAATTTTTCTATAAGTATTTTACCTTTTTCTATTTTATTGTGTTCATGATAAGAGGTTAAGGGCTTTTTTATATTATAATAATTTAATAGCTTAAGAGTATGTCTAGTATCTTCTGCTGCTATTAAGTCCACTTCTTTTAATACTCTTAAAGTTCTAAGAGTTATATCTTCTAAATTACCGATGGGAGTTGGGCAAATATAAAGAATTCCTTTACTCATTTTGATTCTCCTTTGCCATTTGATATATTTACAAATTTATAAAAAAGACCCTAATTAAGGGTCTTCTATAAATACTTAACTGAATTACTCTGGTTGAGGTGCATCAACTGGACATACATCTGCACAAGAACCACAGTCAATACATTTATCTGGATCTATAACGTATTTGTCATCTCCTGCAGATATAGCTTCAACTGGGCATTCAGCTTCACAAGCGCCACATGCAATACATGCATCGGTTATTTTATATGCCAAAATTTTCACCCCCTAGGAATAGCTTGTCCTTTACACCTTATTATTTTATCAAAAAGTACTAAATAATAAAAGGGTAATTTTATAAAAAGATTATTTATTCACAATCTTTTTCATCACCTTCTAATACATCTACTTCATTTAATACTTCTGGATTATTTTGATACTCTGGATCTATTTCATCAGTTATTTCAATATCAGATAATTTATAACAAAATATATCTTCTGTATCATCTTCTAGCTTTACCTTTACTTTTACCATCTCCAATAAAGTATGAGTTTCTACTATTATACCTTTCCCTTTAGGAGTTATGGCTATAGCCCCTATAGGGGGAAGCTTCTCTAATAATTTTTCGTACATTTCATTTTCATATTTTAAGCAACACATAAGTCTACCACAAAGACCAGATATTTTTGAAGGGTTTAGTGATAAACTTTGATCTTTTGCCATCTTTATAGAAACTGGATCAAATTCCCCTAAAAAAGTGGAACAGCAAGTTAATCTTCCACAAGGTCCTAATCCTCCTATCATTTTTGCTTCATCTCTTACACCTATTTGTCTTAATTCTATTCTAGTTTTAAATATTGCTGCTAAATCCTTTACTAACTCTCTAAAATCCACTCTTCCATCAGCCGTAAAATAGAATATTACCTTATTGTTATCAAAAGTATATTCCACATCTATAAGTCTCATATCTAAACCGTGTTCTGCTATCTTTTTCTCACATATATGAAAAGCGTCTACTGCTTTTTGCTTATTCCGTTCATGAATTTCATGATCTTCTTTTGATGCCACCCTAATAACCTTTTTTAGAGGAGGGACTATCTCCTCCTCTGATACCTCCTTAGGACCTACTACTACATACCCAAATTCTACTCCTCTGGCTGTTTCCACTATTACTGAGTTCCCTTCCGCTATATCCATTCCATCAGGATCAAAATAATATATTTTACCTGCTTTTTTAAATCTTACACCTACTACTGTTGTCATAAAATTATACCTCCTGCATATTTAAAAGCATGGTTTCTATGGCTAATTGATAATTTACATGTCTATTGATGTTTTCTTTTGTTTCTATGACTGTATATATTATATCATTAATTTTCTCTTCCTTTAAGAAGGATTGCTTGGATAAAAGACTAATTTTATCCTGATTAATTAGAAGCTCTGAGGAACCCACTTTTTTATATAGTATCAAGTCCCTAAACCAATATAATAAAATATCCAATATGTCTTCATAATCATCCTTATGAATGTTAAAAAAATCTATAGAAGTGAATATATTAAATTTATCCCCTCTAACAATATGGTCAACAATATCTAAAGTTTCATCTCGCAATTTAAAAAAATCTAAAGATTCGGAATAGGTTATAGCTTTTCCTAAAGAACCATTAGTAAAATGTGCAATAAAATTAGCTTCTTCTTTAGTTTTTTTATATTTAGATATTAATAATTTTTCTATTTTATTTTTATTTATAGGATAAAAATTTATTATCTGGCATCGAGATAGTATAGTAGGAATAATATTATTACTATTGGAAGTAATCAATATTATGTTTATATAATGAGGGGGCTCTTCTAAAGTCTTTAACAGAGAATTTTGAGTGTCCATCCTCATAGTATCACTATCATCTATTATAATTATTTTTCTATTACTTTCTAGAGGAGCAATATTTATTTTACTCAATAATCTATCAATTTTTTTCTTTTCTATTATACCATTTTCTGGCTCTATCAATATAAAATCTGGATGATTAAAATTATCAAATTTTAAGCAAGAATTACACATATTACAAGGCTCAATTCCCCTTGATTTACAGAGAAGAGTCTTAGCAAAGGACAGAGCAACCTTTTTTTTGCCTATAGACTCTTCCCCTTCAAATAAATAACTATGAAATATTTGTCCTTTTTCTATAGCTTTTTTTAAATTGTCTATTGTATCTTCATGACCTATTATATCATTAAAATCCATCAAAATATCCTCCACAATTATAACTTCTTAAAATCTTCCATATTCAATACAAATATATTGGCACCACCTACATTTATTTCTTTATGACCTTTCATCACCTTTTTATTTTTACATTCTTTTTCTATAATATCTATAATTTCGTCTACTTCATCATCTTTTACGCCTATTAAAAGAGTGGTATTGCCTGATTTCAAAAATCCTCCTGTTGAAGATAATTTAGTAGCTCTATATTTGTTATCCATCAATGCTTTAACCACTTTGTTTGAAAATTCATCTTGAATCACAGCGATAATAAGTTTCATATTTATTCCCCCTAATTATATTTTTACAAACCGTTCTACATCTAATATAAATATAGTAGCTCCTCCTACCCTTACCTCTAAAGGATAAGGTACATAAGTGTCTCCTGGCATGGATACTGTAAGTAAAGAGGTTGTAATCTCTCTAGTTTTACAATTAGTTTCTATAATTTTTATTACCTCATCGACTTGATCTTCTTCAACTCCCAATAATAAAGTTGTATTACCTGATTTTAAAAATCCTCCTGTTGATGCTAGTTTGGTAACTCTAAAATCATTTTCAGTTAAATCATCTACCAAACTAGGAACATCTTGATCTTGAACTATAGCAATAATAAGCTTCATATCTCCGCCTCCTTTGTTTTAAGAATATTCTCTATATAATAAATACTCTGCTTAAATACCTCTTCTATAGATTTTGTTGCATCTATTATCTTAACATTTGCAGGATTCATTTTTAATAATTTCATATATCCTTCATATACTTTATTATGAAATTCATAGCCTTCTCTCTCTAATCTATCTCCTCCCTTTATATAAATTTTTCTTTTTAAAGTAATTTCTGGATCTACAGAGAAAAATAATGTTAAGTCAGGTCTTATACCTTTTATAGCAAAATCATTTATCATTTTAACTTCTTTAATTCCTAAATTTCTTCCAACTCCTTGATAAGCTAAAGAAGAAAGAATAAATCTTTCACAAATAACTATTTTGCCTTCATTTAAAGCTGGAAGGATTTTTTCATGAACATGTTGTCCTCTAGAAGCTGCATATAGTAAAGCTTCTGTTTCAGGCAGCATATTATCATATCTATTGTCCAATATTATACGACGAATTTCTTCTCCTATTTCTGTTCCTCCTGGTTCTCTGGTTACAATTACATCTATATTTCTTTCAGTAAAATAATCATTTAACAATTTCATAATAGTACTTTTCCCAGAACCATCAGGACCTTCTAGTGCTATAAATATTCCTTTCAATCCAAAGTCATTCCTTTCCTAGTCTATTACTAATATCTTTTCTTTATTATAGCCTATAAATCCAACTATTTCTATACCAATGTCCATTAATTGTAAAATATAATAATATATTTCTTCTGTAATCTGCTCTCCTGGACATATTAACGGAATTCCTGGAGGATATGGAATAATGTAAGAAGCAGATATTTTACCTATACTTTCTTTTAAGTTTACTGCTTTTTTATCACTATAAAAAGCTTCATATATAGGCACTAATATATTAGGCTTTGGCATATTTATATTTATAGGTTGAATTTCAGTATACTTCTCTTCTGCTAGTTCTTCCATAGCTTTTATTAACCTCTTAAAATCATCCTTAGAATTCATAAGGGTAGTTAAAGCTAATGCATAGTAATAGTCAGACATTTCTAGGTATATATGATATATTTCCATTAACCTTTTACTTAAATCAGCACCTGTAATTCCATTTAATTTAAATAATATTTTCATTGGATCTTTATCATATATTGTAGTGTCTTCCTCATCTTCTGTAAATACATTAACTCCTTCTATAGCTTTAAGTTTATTGCTAGTATCTTGAGCTAAATATATAGCTTCTTCTAATTTATATATTCCTTCTCTTTCCATGTATGCTCTAGCTATTTCTAAGGATAACATCAATATATAAGAAGGACTTGTGGATTGATAAATGGAAGACATATTCATTAGTTTATCTATATCTACCCGATCAGTTCCTACATGAACCATAGAACTTTGAGTAAAACTAACTAGAGTTTTGTGAGTACTTTGCACCACTATATCTGCTCCTGCTTCTAATGCTGATATTGGAAGCTTTTTTGAAAATACAAAATGGCTTCCATGAGCTTCATCTACTAATAATAGTTTATCATACTTATGGACTATTTCAGCTATTCTTTCAATATTAGAACAAATACCATAATAGTTAGGATATGTAATCACTACTACTTTAATGTCCTCACATTTCTTTAAATTAGCTTCCACATCTTCAGGATTTATTCCTGTAAATATATGATTTGCTTCGTTATATTTAGGATATATATATTCAATATCTAATCTATTTAATAAAGCAGCATTATATACTGATTTATGAGAATTCCTTTGAATCAAAATTTTATCTCCTGGATTAGTTATAGTGGATAAGGCTATATATATGCCTCCTGTAGTTCCATTTATTGAATATAATGTATATTTGGCACCGAAAGCTTTAGCAGCTAATTCTTGACTTTCCTTTATAATTCCTTTAGGGTCCTGAAGATTGTCCATTCCCCATATTTCTGTAGTATCTATAAAAGGAATATAGTCTTCCCAATTTATTAATGTATTTTTCCCTTTGTGCCCTGGAGTATGAAATGAAATGCTATTTTGTTTTTTAAGTTTTTTTAATGCATCTAAAATAGGAGTATTCATAATTTTTCTCCTTCCTACATTATTAAGTCATGATATAATTATACCAAAGTTTAAACCCTGTAATCATTTTACAGGGTTTAAACTTAAAAATTAATATATTACATTTATAGGCCTGCCACATTTAGAACATTTATTATTATTTATACCTATTATCTCCCCTCCCATATATCTATGGATAAGACAATTATTGCAATTAGGGCAATAGGTGTTATTATCAATTCCCCATACATTCCCTACATATACATAATCTAAATACTCATTAGCAATCTCCTTAGACCTTAATAAAACCTCATAACTGGTTTCAGGAAGTCTCATCTTATACGATGGATAATATTTAGACAAATGTAAAGGTATTTCTCTATCTATGCTTCCAATCCATTTGCTCAATTCCCTTATTTCTTCTTTTGAGCTATTCAGCCCTTCTATAACTAAATTGGTTATTTCTATATGGGTATATTGAGCAGCTATTTTTATGGTATTTAGTACTGGTTCCAAACTTCCCTTACAAAACTTTCTATAAAATTCCTCATTGAAAGATTTTAAGTCTATATTCATAGCATCTATATATGGAAGTAGTTCTTTTAATGGTTCTTCATTTATATATCCATTGGTTACTAGTACGTTTTTTAATCCGTATTCTTTTACCAATTTTGACATATGAAGTATATATTCGTAGGATATGGTAGGCTCATTATAAGTATAAGCTATGCCTATGGAACCCTTGGATTGAGCTAATAATAGTATGTCCTCATCTTCTATTGCCATAGTTAAAGAGTCCCCATGAGCTATCTCCCAATTTTGGCAAAAATCACATTTTAAATTGCAGCCAAAGCTTCCTATAGAAAATATGTCTTTACCTGGATAAAAGTGATAAAGGGGCTTTTTCTCTATAGGATCATAGGCATAGGAGGTGTGTTTTCCATAATTTAAACTTATAAGTTCTCCTTTTTCATTTTTCCTCACTCTGCATATTCCCGTTTTCCCTTCGTTTATAATACAATTATGAGGGCATAAATTACATTTTATTTTATTGTCCTCTAACTTTTCATAGTACATACATTTCATAAATATTTCCCCCTTAAAAATGCCTTTCTACTCTAAATCGCTCTAGTTTATAATTTTCATATTCTTCTATACCTGCTTTTCTAAGGGCAATTTTTATTTGTTCAGAAGGAGTATCTACTCCTTCTATATTAGGTAATAATACACCTTTTCTAAATCCCTTAGAAACAATTACTCCATATTTTTCTGCATCCAATTCATCTATGGATGAAACAGATTCTGGAGGATATATTACATCTACAGAATATATAAGATAAGGAAGTTCTTCCTCCCTTACAGGTTCAAAACGAGGATCTCTAACCCCAGCACTAACCGCATTATGAATTATCTCCTCTGCTAAATTAGCTCTTGTTGGCTCTATAGTACCTATACAACCCCTAAGAACACCATCTTTTTTTATAGTAACAAAAGCACCTCTTCTTTGATTTAATAATTCTGGGCTTAAATCTTTAGGAACTTCCATTATTCTACCCGTTTTAATGTAATATTCTAAACTATTTCGTGCTAATCTAACAAATTCATCTTCTTTATTTCTTATCTCTTGAATCTTATTTTCTTTTAAAGCACATATCTCTTTAAATGTATTATCTTTTTCATTTTCTCCCATAACGTGAAATATAGCATTACAGTATCCAACCCCAAAAGGTCCTTCATAGGATAGTACTTCTGGTTTAATTTTAAAACCATCTAAAAAACCTGCTAATATCATAAGGGAGCGAAGTCCACATTCGCCAGCTCTTTCACTTAATCCTAAATCAAAAGTTACTATGGATTTAAAATCTCCTTTTTTAAGAATTTCTACTATTTTCTTATCAAATTGCACCCCATAAGGAGAATAACTATAGGGACCAGAATAGGATAATTTATGGGATAAATCTCCACTAGCTATTAATACTACATTTTCCTCTGATTCTAATGATTTTTCTTTTACAATATTTCCAAATTTATAAAGCTCTATTGGTGATAATAAGCTATAAGTAATATGGATAAGTTTAAAGTCTTGATATTCTCTGCTTACAAAATATAGAGGAACTAAAGCCCCATGATCCAAATTTACATCTATATTATAATTTATTGCAAAATTTTTATCAATTTTAGCTATCATAATACCTTGTTTATGAGATTCTTCAATTATTTCATTTACTAATTCTAAATTATTTTTAAAATTAAATTTTAAATTTCTATTTCCAAATCTACTAAAATCTCCGAATAACTCTTCCGATACAGATATGGAAATTGCATCTGAAAACAGTGGTCCATGAGGAGTTACTACTATAATGGTGGTAGGTTGTTTATCCCTTATATCCTTAGCTATGGTTTCACACCCTTCAATAGTCCTAATAGCCTTTCTTCCTTCTATTCCACCAATCTCATCTATTATGATAGGAGGATGTGGCATTAAATAACCAGATAATACCTTACCCATGTTTCTCACTCCTTTTCTTCATTTTTTCTTTTAAATGTACTAATATTTCTTCGCTGGGACTGAATAAAAAAGTCATACTCTTCTCATTCTCTTTAAATTTACCTACATAAATTAACTCAGAATTTTTATCAAATATGAATTTATATGAAGGTTTCTTTAAATTATTAACTTTTCCCTTTGGAAGTATTCCAATTAAATCTGAATAGTGTACCCTTAGCATCTCAAACCTTTTACTCCCTATAATTCTATGAAAAACTAAATACTCTTCTTCTAGTGTATAGGAATATTTTGAAAAGTATTTTATAAGAATATAGCTACAACTTAATACTACTAATGCTATTGTAATCAAAGTACTGATATACGGTAAAGTCTTATTAATTTTATTTAAAAAAAATATTATAAAATCTATAGATAAAGCAGCAGCTAAAACTACTAGGAAAATCCTCATCACCGGTTTTTCTTTCCTTTCGACAATTTGCTCCATAAATCTACCCCCTCTAATATTATTCTAATTTAATATATAAAAAAAGGCAAACAAAAAACAGGTAACCACATTACCTGTTTTTTAATACTATTCTTCTTCATTTTCTTCTTCCACATCTTCTTCATCTTCGCTTTCAACATCATCTTCACCTATTACTGGAACTTCATCTGCTTCTAATACTTCTTCTTCCTCATCTATTATTTCTTCAGTTGGTTCAATTAAACTAGCAATTACATCATCAGCTTCTCTTAGTATTGTTATATTTTCATTATTAAATATGTCTAAATCAGATACGAGGATTGGGGTATTAAAGTCAATATCTGATACATCTACTACAATATCCTCGGGAATATCACCTGGTAAACATTCTATTTCAATTTCGTCTAATTGCTGTATTAATACAGAAGGTTGTTGTTTAATGTTTTCTCTACCTACTAAAGTAATAGGTAAAGTTAATTTAACTTTTTCGTCCATATTTAATTTTTGAAAATCTACATGTAAATATTCATTCTTAAATGGATGTATTTGAACTTCTTTAATAAGTACAGGTACAACCTCCCCTTCAAATTCTAAATCTATTAAAGTACTCATACCTGCAGATTTATATACTTTTTCAAAAATTCTTCTATCTACTTGAATATGTTTAGTTTCCTCACCTTTTCCATATAATACTCCTGGAACAAAATTTTTTTCTCTTAATTTATCTACTTTATTCTTCCCCAATCCAGTTCTTTCTTCTACTTGTATTTTTACTGCTGCCACAGCTTATTGCCCCCCTTACTAAATTTATTTTTTATTTACAGTATTTAGATACTTTTTTATTATACCATATATCCTATCATATCATAAAAACTTCTGCAATATAAGTAATAATATAACTCCTGGTATTCCTAAAAAACCAGCTATTAACGCTGTAATTGGATTTATTGCTATAAATAATCCTAAACCTTTCCCTATCAAATTAAATAAAAGCAACAATATACCACCTATAACTCCATTGATTATTAGTTTCCATATTATCTTAATAGGAATTACCAATATCATTCCTATTACATATAGTAAAAATAGACCAAATATAAATGCTAAAAAAGTACTAATCCCCATAATATCCCCTCCTATATTCACTCTCTATTATATAATAGGGGACAGGTTTTATAAATATTACTCTAGATTCATTTCTTTTATTTTTTTTAATAAATACATATATTTTATTTTAGATGCTTCCATTTCATATATCGCATAGTCTATTAATTCAGGCTCGTTTACTGATTGAAAATACTTTTCCTTATTCTTCCATTCGCTATGAGCTTCTTTTAAACTTTCTAATACCTTTTCTTCTTCAGTTTTCTCATTTGTCTTTATTGAGTTGGATAATAAATTAGCACATTCTAATATTTTCTTGGCTTTTCTCTTATAATAATTTTTCATTTGCATTACCCCCAAAATCTTATTATCCTTATTTTTCCCAAAATTTTGGAGGTTTATACCATCTATTTGATACACAGTTTTTTACATTTTGCACCTTTATTCTTACATACTATTTTATGAGAATGACAATTAGGGCAAGTATTCTTATCCCTTATGAAATTTGCTTCATAAATCTCATTGCAACTTTTACATTTTAATCTACAGTGAGTAAATACATAGTTACCTCCCTTAATATTTATGCCTCTTCCTTCTACCAAGGCTTGGGCAACTTTCTTTCTACCACTATCTATTATGTTTTGAAAAGTTTGACGAGAAATACCCATCTCATCAGCACATTCCTGCTGAGTAAGACCTTCAATATCCTTTAATCTCATAGCTTCTAATTCTTCCACTTTTAAATTTATGGCTTTTGATTTAGAACCTTCCTTTCCCAATGGTATGAAAGAAGTGGTTTTGGGTAAAAACTCCACTCTTCTACATTTAATTGGTCTAGCCATATATAACCCCCCGAATTTTAGCTTAAAACTTCTATTATGTTTGTAGCTATTTGTTCAAAAATACTTTTTATTTCTTCTTCTATCATATCATTTCCTTCAATAGATATATTGGCAATATCCTTAGACATAGGTAGTTCTCCTAGTAATTTTAAATTATTATCCTTTAAAAATTCGATAGTACTTTCGCTTTCAAATATTCTAATCTTATTACCACAGTCAGGACATTTTACATAACTCATATTTTCCACTACACCTAGTATAGGTATATTGAGCTTTTTAGCCATATTTATGGACTTCGAAACTATCATGGAAACCAAATCTTGAGGCACAGATACCATGACCAATCCTGATATAGGAATAGACTGCATCACAGTTAGAGCCACATCTCCTGTTCCTGGTGGCATATCTATAATGAGATAATCCAAATCTCCCCATTGTACATCTGCCCAAAATTGCTCCACTACTCCAGCAATCAATGGTCCCCTCCAAATTACTGGTTGATCTTCATGTTCCATAAGTAAGTTAAGGCTCATCACCTTTATTCCATTAGAAGTAGTTACAGGTATAATCCCTAATTCATTAGCTGTAGCCTTTTTATGGCTTATATTTAAAAGCCTGGGAATACTTGGTCCAGTAATATCTGCATCCATTATTCCTACCTTAAAACCTTTCTTATTCAATTCCTCTGCAATCATTGCGGATACAGTAGATTTTCCAACTCCTCCTTTTCCACTCATTACCCCTATTATGCAATCTATCATTTACATCCTTCCTTTCTGCACCGGGGACAGTTCTTTTTGCAGTCCATTTTATTCCAATTAGAACTATCTCTAGTGAACTTATTGGCATATGCTAATATGATTGTACCTTTATTTAAATTCCTTGTCAATAAGTCCATATTTAATTAAAAATCTTACTATACCCTATTATCATCATAAACTTTAGATAATATTATTTTGTGTTTCATTGTGTTTCATTTCTATTCTATTATTTACCCAACATCTTCTTTAGTTCTTTCACATTGGGAACTTTCCCAATGGATTTAACTTCCCCGTCTATTACTAGACCAGGGGTACTCATGACTCCGTAGCTTACTATTACTGCTAAATTGTCTACCTTTTCTATATTTGCATCTATACTTAATTCTTTTAATGCAACTTCCAAATTCTTCTCCAACTTTTCACATTTGGAACAGCCAGTACCTAATATCATAATTTCCATATCTATTCACCCTTTCATTGTATTAATAAAAAGGAAAAACCATTAAGTCCATATCCTACGATTATTATTCCTAAAGTTACAATAGCTACAAAAGTAGCTAGTAGCCTTGGTTTTACTACTTTGCTTAGCATGACCAAAGATGGAATGGATAGAGTAGTAACTCCCATCATAAAGGATACTACTGTGCCAATCCCTACTCCTTTGGTTATTAATGCTTCTGCTATGGGGATGGTACCAAATATATCTGCATATATTGGTATGCCAATGAATGTAGCTATCAGTACTGAAAAGGAATTACCTTCCCCTAAAATCCTCTCTATAATAGACTGAGGTACCCAGTTATGAATACCAGCTCCTATACCGACACCTACTAATATATAGGGCCATACTCTACCTACTATATCCTTTACCTGTTCCTTGGCAAATTTTACCCTGTCTTTACGGCTCATCTTTTCTATTTCAATATCTACATTTTCCACATCCCATACATAGGATTCTACATATTCCTCCATTTTTAATTTATTGATAAATATTCCACCTATAATTGCCACTATTAAACCTACAGTTACATAGGCTATGGCTATTCTTGCACCAAAAAAGGACATAAGTAGCATTAGAGAAGCCAAATCTATCATAGGAGATGATATTAAAAAGGAGAAGGTAGCCCCTAAAGGTAGTCCTGCTGATATAAATCCTATGAATATAGGTATGCTAGAGCAGGAACAAAAGGGAGTTACAGTTCCCAATAGGGCACCAAATATATTCCCCTTCAATCCCTTAAATCTGCCAATGATTTTTTTGGTTTTCTCTGGAGGAAAATAACTCTGTATGAAGGATATAATAAATATCATTACTATTAATAACACAAATATCTTTATAGTATCATATATGAAAAAGTGAATGCTATCTCCTACCCTTGTCCCCATGGATAGACCAAATACCTTTTCAACTAGTAATTCCACTAGATCCCAAAGCCATTTCATTTTTAATAGCTGATCATTGAGCCAGGTAAATATATTCATAATATTCCCCCTATTTTTTCATATTTGCTAGTTCAATATATTTAGCTGCTGCTTTACTCTTCTCCAAATCCAATTTAAGTACTGGATATTCTTCTACATTTTCAACTATTTTTTGTAATATATCTTCAAAAATCTTATCCTCCAAGTTTAATGAATAGAAGGTATATTGCTCCTTTTTTTCATCCTTTACTAATCCCATATCTCTAAGCCTAGCTAAATGTTTAGATACATTAGGTTGAGATATACCAGTAATTCCTGTAATTTGACATACGCAAAACTTCCCATGGTACAAAAGCACCATTATCCTAAGGCGAGTTTCATCTGAAAGTAGTTTGAAATAGTTTAATAATTTATCCACTTAACTCTCTCCTTATCTTAATATCATCTTTTCTCCTACTATATCTTCCCAAGTATTAAATATAGGTCTTATTATTTGAGGACCTATTTTAGATATAATTACCAGTTGAGATTTTTCTTCCCTTTTATCCGTTGGTTTATAATCTACTCTATTACCTACTACATCTACTTGATTCCAACCATTTTCCAATTGGCAGAATCCCTTAACCCTATAGCAATCCTTTTTAATGGCATCTATAAATTGGGTAAGTTTTTCCTTTGTAGTATTTCCTTCATAGGTTAGTATTAAAGTTTTAGGTCTATTTTCTGGCGTATTGGTGGTATCCTCTACTCCCATCCACCCTTCTTTTACAAGATCCTCTTCTAAGAAATTATAGTCTATTTGCCCATTTACAGATTCTACAATATCCACCTTAGGATTTATTTCCTTGATCTTAGCCTTAACACTGTTTAGCTTATATTCGTCTATTAAATCTACTTTGCTTAAAATCACTAGATGGCAAAACTTAAGCTGTCTTTCTACCGTCTCTATATCTTCTACTTGTTCTAAAAAATTTACTCCATCTACTATACAAATAGCTCCACTATAATCGTATACATCTCCTTTAGCTGCCTTTACTGCTTCTAAAAACTCCCCTATATTAGAGGGATCAGCTAGTCCTGAGCTTTCTACAAATACATATTCCATATCCTTATCTGCCATCTCCACTAATGCTGATACAAAAGAAAGTTGTAGGCAAGAACAAAATATGGAACCTCTATTTATCTCTACTAGCTCCATGCCTTCTCTTTCAATTATAGTTCCATCTATCCCTACTTTACCAAATTCATTCATTATTACTGCTACTCTTTTCCCCTTTAACTTCTCCAAAACATTGGTTAAGAAGGTGGTCTTTCCTGCACCTAAAAAGCCTGTAAGTAAATATAATTTGCTTTTATTTACCATATAATATGTGCCTCCTTAAAAATTAATTTAGTAGATAATATACTCATATGCTCATATGGGTATATAAGTATATTATCTTTATACTTTGATTTTGTCAACTACTAAAATAAAAGGACCTATTGAACAGAATTCAATTGGTCCTTAATAAATTTATATTATTGACTAGCTTTCAATATCCATAAATCCATCTCCAAGTACTTCGTATATATTATTTACCGTAACAAAGGCATTTTTATCTATATCCTTTATAAAACTTCTCAGCTTTATAAAATCTTTTCTATCTACTATAGTAACTATGACATCTTTTTTTCTTCTTGTATAGGCTCCTTCTGCATAATATATGGTAGCTCCCCTTCCCAGTTCTTCTACTATATATTTTTTTATCTCATCACTATGTTCACTTATTATACTTACTGATTTACTTAGATTCATCCCCTCTATGGTAGAATCTATTACAAAGCCGTTTACTATCACTCCTAATAGGGAATACATGCCTAGTTCAAATCCAAAGGAGAATCCTGCGCCTAAGACTATGGCCAAATCTGCAATCAATACTCCTTTTCCCAATCCTATTCCTAAAAACTTATTTAGTATTTTGGCTATTATATCAGTTCCTCCCGTTGATGCATTTTGATTAAAAACTATTCCCATGCCAATGGCTGATACAAGTACTCCAAAAATTAGCTGAAGTATAATATCTTCAGTTGGACTATTATAATAAGGTAAAAACTTTTCAAATAAAGAAACTATAACAGAAGTACCTATACTAGCGTATATGGTTTTTATGCCAAAGCTGGTACCTATGGCTAAGAAGCCAATAATAAATAATATTATATTTATTATTATCATAAAAGCACCCACAGATATAGAAGGTATCCAATGGTTGAGAACAATAGCTAGCCCATTAGCTCCACCAATGGCTAAATTATCCGGCATCAAAAAGAAGTATAAGCCAGCAGCAACCATAAACATCCCTAAGGTTATCAATAAATATTCTTTAACCTTTTTATTCAATATTGTTCCCCCTTTCTATATAATTTTGACAACAAAAAATCTCCTAAGCTGATACTGGGGGATATTTTATTCGTCTAAACACCCCCTATCGACCGTAGAGTTATCGGTGTATAAATAAAGGCAGGTCTTCTGACTTAGGTTCATAGAGATTTATGCCTTCCCAGTTTCCCAGTGGCCTTTGTTTAAATCTCTCTCCATTACAGCGGCGGGACCGTACAGGATTTTCACCTGTTTCCCTTTTAAACGAAGGTATATTCTTCGTACCTTTACCGATTACTAAAACAACACCATAAGTATATATTATTATATTTATATAGTCAATAATACTTTATTAAAGAAATATGTATAGCATTATCCTTAAATTTGCTTTTAATTATATTCTTTTGACTTTCCTCTTTTATACAATCTTTGTACAACTCATAAAACATAATCTCCATATTAAATATCTCACAACTTTGCTTATCCTCTATACAAACACAATTTCGTATTGAATATATATGTTTTTTTACCCCATTTTCCCTCTCCTATGTCTATGTCGTCCTCTATTACATGAAATACATCGGTTATTATCTTCCTCACACAATATATAATCTCCTCCTTCTATCCTTAGAATCTTCCCATTTACCAAACTATCCGCAACCTTTTGTTTCGCCTCAGTATACATTCTTTGTACTGTTGAACGAGCTACTCCCATCCTTTCAGCACATTGCTCCTGTTCTAAACCTTCCAAGTCTATAAGACGTATTACCTCATATTCTTCTACAGATAATATAATAGGTTCATCATGAATGTTGCCATCTAATGGTCCATATACTTTTATATTTGGTAGCTTACATACTATTCTTCGCTTTCTAGGTCTAGCCATGCTTCCACCCCTTTCTAGGAATATTTTATCATAATCGAATAATAAAAGGATGGATATATCCACCCTTTTATTATTCTTTCTTAAAATCCTCTAGTATTTTATTTACTTCATCAAGTCTAGCTTTTAAATAGGTTTTTTCTTCTTCTAACATGGCTTTTTCTTCTTCTGGACTAAGAGCGTAAACTCCTGGTCCATAAGCAAATCCCCTGCTTCTTCCATATCTAAAACCATATCTCATCCCTCTACCATAAAACCTTCTTGGTCTGCAATATCCCATTCCTCTTCCTGTCATAGGTCCCATACCTCTAGGTCCTGTTCCATCAAATCCTGGCATTATATCACTCCTTTTTTTATTGTTTTTGGGTATATGTTCATTAACTATATGGTAGCAAAGTTTTGGGCATATGTCAATAATTAAATTGAAGAAAGGCTAACCCATTAGATTAGCCTTTTATACCTAGTCCTCACAATGCCCTTCGTGTGCATGTTCTTCACATACTTCTCCTGTAGATTCTAGATTTCCATTTATATACTCCTTTATAACTTGATCACAATCACCAGTAGCACCTACTATTACTTGAATGTCATTATCAGAAAATAGTTGTTGTGCTTTAACTCCCATGCCTCCTGATATTATTACATTTATGCCTTTTTCTTTCAAAAAAACTGGAAGAAAACCTGGTTTATGACCGGGGTTTGGTACAAATTCACGATTTGTCACCTTATCTTTATCAACTTCATATACAGTAAATCCCTCACAATGACCAAAGTGACTACTCACTTTACCCTTATCTGTTGCAACTGCAATTTTCATATATACAACCCTCCTTAAATTTTTAAATAATCTTCTTTCATTTTTTTCCACATATTTCTTATGGCTTGATTAGCTTTACTATTTTCATAATATATTATGGGCTTTAATTCATTTATAGATTGCACTATTGTCTCATCAAAGGGTATCTTCCCTACTAAGGGAATATTGTTTTTTTTACAGTAATCTTCTATTTCAGCTGTTACTTCTTCATTTATATCATATTTGTTTATGCATACCATAGCTGGTATATTAAAATGTTTAGTTAATTCATATACTCTTAAAAAATCCTCAAATCCAGATTTTGTTGGCTCTGTAACAATAAGCACCCAGTGATTACCTGTAATAGATGCTATAACAGGACAACCTATTCCAGGTGAACCATCTAGTATAGTTAATGTATTTTTCCCATATTCCTCTGCCTTTTCCCTTAAGTGAGATATCAGTAATCCTGAACCATCTGCGCCAATTTCCATTTTAGCTCTAAATATGTTCCCATTAGGTATTTCTGTTCTATATATGTCAGCTGTTTTTTCTTCTACTAAGGTTATTGCTTTTTCTGGGCATGATATGATACATGCTCCACAACCTTCACATTTTAATTCATTTACTTTGCCTAAATCTATGGCATCAAATTTACATATTTCATTGCAAATACCACATTGATTACATAAGCTTAAATCTACATAAGCTACTTGGCTAGCAGAAAAATATTCTTTATCCATGTCCTTCCCTGTATAATATAGATACATATTAGAAGCTTCTACGTCAGCATCGATTCTTACTGAACCGTTTTCCAATTCAGCAATAGAGGTTGCAATAGTGGTTTTTCCTGTTCCTCCTTTACCACTTATAACTGCTAGTCTCATAGTAGTACCTCCTTTATATTATTTGCAATGTTTTTAAAAGCATCTTTATATTCTTTTTCTTCAATTAGGATTTTCCCTTTAGAATAAGCTTCAGCTATTTCTTTCTTATAGGGAAGATAGCCTACAATCTTTATACCTTCTTCTTCAATATATTCTTTTAAATACAAATTGTTTTCATCATATTTATTGATTATTAATCCAAAGGGGATATTTAGCCTCTTAACTAATTCTACTGCCATCTTTAAATCATGAAGTCCAAAGGCGGTCGGTTCTGTCACTAATATAGCTATATCAGCATAATTAAGAACATTAACTACATTGCATGAAGTCCCTGGAGGGCTATCTAATAAGTTGATTTCTTCTTCGGGTAAATCCTTTAATAATTCTTTCAATATAGGTACTGATATTGGCTCTCCTATATTTAATAATCCTCTTTTTAATAAAATTTCTCCTTTTTTACCTTGTTCTATTACTCCTATAGTTCTTTTAGTAAATTTTATTGCATCTATAGGACAAGCTAAAATACAAGCACCACAACTATGACATAATTTATCGAATAATATAATTTTATCCTTCGCTTTTGCCAATGCGTTAAATTTACAAATTTCAACACATCTTCCACATAATGTACAATTTTCTTCATCTATTTCTGGTATCTCTACTTCTACATATTGTTTTGTAATATATTCTGGTTTAAGAAATATAAAACCATTAGGCTCTTCTACATCGCAATCTATGTAATTAGCTTTTAATAATAATGCTAAATTGGTAGAAATAGTAGTCTTTCCTGTTCCTCCTTTGCCACTTAATACTGCTATATTCATTTAATGTCCTCCCTTTTGAGATGGTCCCGCTTCCTTTATTTCCTCCAATTCATTAGCTTTAAATGATTCTATTAATAATTTACAAGAAATGTTTTTACCTTTGTACATTTTTATACCAGAACTATTTAACAGTTCATATGCATTAGGTCCAATATTGTTGGAAATAACTCCATCTACAGATTCGTCTATTAACTGTTGAGCTGATGTAATTCCTGCTCCACCGCTAGAATATTTTCCTTTGTTTTCTAAAACTTTAAATTTTTCTTTTTCTAAATCATAGATTATAAAATATTCACATCTTCCAAATCTTAAATCTAAATAACTATTTAAATCCTTTCCACTTGATGATAGTGCTATTTTCATGTTTATCTCCTCCAATTTAAGTTATTGGCATATGCTAATTTGATTTTATAACTATAATTTGTTTTTGTCAAATATAAAAAATTCCCTGCCCAACGGCAAGGAATTTTTTATATAAATTTATTATATATATTCATCTCTCCACAGTTTTTCATATCTTTCTGCATTATGTTTAATTGTTTTTATTTCCCTTTCTGTTACTTGCCTTTTCACCTTCCCTGGTATACCTATTACCAATGAATTAGATGGTATCACTGTATCTTCTGTAATTAAAGCTCCTGCCCCAATTATACAATTATCTCCTATTACAGCTCCATTTAATATAGCAGCTCCCATTCCTATTAAACAATTATTGCCTACTGTACATCCATGAACTACTGCATTATGCCCTATTGTGGTATAATCACCAATTTCTAAAGGTGCATCAGTATCTACATGTAAAGTTACATTGTCTTGAATATTGGTATGTTTTCCTATTTTTATATAATTCATATCTCCTCGGGCTACAGCATTATACCAAATACTACTTCCCTTATCAATGGTTACATCTCCTATTACATTTGCCGACTCTGCTATAAAAGTATCTGGATGAATTTTAGTTATTTTATCTTTTAGATTTCTTAACATATTATTTCTCCTTTTTTTATTATTTTTTATAATTTTTAGCTTTTTCTAGTGCATCTAATGGCAAACCCCAGTCTTCATAGCCTTTCACTAATATATCGTAATACTGACTAGGTGGAGCTTCTATTTTTTTCTCTACCATAGAATAAGCAACAGCATCATATTTGTTCCCTTTTTCGTCTTCTACTTCTACTATAATTCTATCATATAAGTCAGGATATCCTTCTAGCCTATCTAATTTTATCAACTCCTGTTTAGAAATTACATATAGTGCCCCTAATACACTCTCATTTTCTTCTTGAATTATATCTGCCAACTGATTAAATACCAATCTATAGCCTTTTAGAATTACCTTTTTAATAGGTATAGCTTCTGGACATCTAGACAGCATATATTCTTTGCTCAAATTACTAGCATAAGCAAAGTAAAGCATATAAACACCTCCTGTACGTATACACTCTCCTATATATTATTTATTACCCTTTTTTATATATAATAACACAAAGGAAGTTTTCTTGACAATTCCCTATCTCCATGATATACTTCTATGAAAACAATTTAATAGTAAGCTGTAATATAGAGGCTGCAGTTACAATAAGTACCATAGAATATAATTTAGGGGTTAGAAATTCTATGGGAAAGGTGTAACTGCCGAAACATGATATCCTCCCTAAGATTTCATGTTGGGGATGTACCTAATAGGTCCATCACTGCGATTAGTTGTGAATACCCAGCCCTCTAATAGAGCGCTATATTACACAGGGTAAAAGTATATGACTACATAAAAACAGTCATGAGTTTCTTTTACTCGTGGCTGTTTTTTTATTAATATTAGGAGGTGATTTAATTGTCTACAGTAGTACAAAAATACGGTGGCACTTCTGTTAGCACCATTGACAAAATTAAATTCATTGCAAAGCTTTTAGCTAAAAGGAAAAAAGCAGGAGATAATTTAGTTGTTGTAGTTTCTGCCATGGGCAACACTACTGATAAACTTATTGAATTAGCTAATAATGTCTCTACTAATCCAAGTAAAAGAGAATTAGATATGCTCCTATCTACAGGGGAACAAATAACATCTGCACTTTTGGCTATGACTCTAAAAGATATAGGATATGATGCAATTGCTTTAACAGGTTTCCAGGCAGGTATTAAAACAGAAGATAAACATACTAGAGCATCAATTTTAGATATTGAAATTAATAAAGTTAAAAATCATCTAAAAGAAGATAAAATTGTAATAGTAGCTGGTTTTCAAGGTATAGATAAAAATGGTAATATCACTACTCTAGGAAGAGGAGGATCCGATACTACAGCGGTAGCCTTAGCAGCTAAATTAAACTGCCCATGTGAAATATATACAGATGTTGAAGGAATATATGGGGTAGACCCCAAAATTTATCCTAATGCAAAAAAGCTTGATTATATTAGTTATGATGAAATGCTAGAGATGGCTAGTTTAGGAGCGAAAGTAATAGAAACAAGAGCTGTGGAGTTAGCTAGTAAATATAAAGTACCTATATACATAGCTTTAAATACTGGCTCCGTTTCAGGAACTTATATAAAGGAGTTGGATGAATCTATGGAAGAAAAAGTAATTACAGGTTTAACAACTAGTGATGATGATTTAATGGTAACCATTAATAATGTTTTATATGATATCAAAAATATTTGTTATATTTTTAATAGACTGGCAGAAATGGATATAAATATCGATATGATAAGTCAAACTGCTCCAATTTATGGTTATGTAAATATATCATTTACGGCTCCAAAAGATAGCAAAAATCTTATATTAAAATTAGTTGATGAATTAAAAGCAAAAATGAAAGATATAGAAATAGATATTCAAGAAAATATAACTAAAATATCAGTAGTAGGATTAGGTATGAGAACACAATCAGGAGTTGCTGCAAAATTATTTAAGATATTTTCTGATAATAATATTCAATTTAAGCAAGTAACTACATCTGAAATTAGAATATCCTATACTATAAATACAAAAGATAAAGAAAAAGCTGTATTTAAAATAGCAGAAGAATTCAATATATAAAAAATAAAAACTGGGTTTACTTTAACCCAGCTTTTATTTTTTATTTAAATAATCTTTTATAGCATCTCTTAAAGCCTTTACAGCAAGATTAGAACAATGAAGCTTGTTCTTTGGTAACCCATCAAGGGCTTCGACTATATCTTTCTCTTTTATTTCTAGTGCTTCTTCTATAGTCTTCCCCTTTGCAAGTACTGTGGTCATACTAGAAGTTGCCACTGAAGCAGTACATCCAAATACCAAGAAGGATATATCTTCTATGATATTATCCTTTACTTTTATATATATGGTCAAAAAATCTCCACATCTAGGATCACCATAAGTACCCTTGCCATCATAATCTACCATGCTCCCCACATTTTGAGGGCTCATAAAATGTTCTATTACTTTTATTGAATATTGGGAATACATATGTCTCACTTCCTATTTTTAAATTAATATACTTCATATGCTTTATATTATAGCATTTAATTTTTTTACAATAAACACTTAAATAAGACTTAATAAAATATAATTTATGATATAATAAATAAAAATTTATTTACTACTATTTTATGTAGAACTTTATAACTTAGACAAAACTTAAATATAAAGAAGGAGGGTATCAATTGAAAATAGCTATTGTTACTGATAAGTCAAGAATGAATTTTATTCCATCAGAAGAAGCCTTTAAAGAAGATGAACAAAAAAAGAAAACCACAGAAGAAGTAAAAAAGGTATTATCAAAAAAGTATGACTGTATCTCTTTAGTAACAAATGACAATATTATAAGTCAATTGAGAGAAGAAAAAGTAGATTTAGTATTTAATTTATGTAACGGAATAAAAGGTGATAGTAAGCTAGCTCAATTTCCTGCTATTTTAGAATTTGCAAATATTCCTTATACTGGTTCTTCTGTATTAGGTCATACTCTCGCTATAAATAAAAGCTATTCTTCAAAAATTTTTAAAGCTTGTAACATACCAACGCCAGATTTTTTTCTGTTTACAATCTAGATGATTTAAAAAAGTTTAATCTTGATTTTCCTATAATAATAAAACCAAATGATGAAGGGTCTAGTCGAGGTATCCACCAAGATAGCCTTGTATTTGATATGAATACATTAATACAAAAAGTAGAAGAAGAATTAAAAACATATAATCCTCCTATTATACTAAACAAATTTATAGAAGGAAGAGAATTTTCAGTAGGGATTATAGGTAATGATAATAATACAATGGCACTTCCCATACAAGAAGTTGACTTATCACAACTTCCTGAAAATCTATCTAAATTTTATAGTTTCGAAGTAAAAGCTTACTATAAAGACAAAGTATTATATCATATTCCTGCATCTTTAACACAAGAAGAAAAAAATCTAATAGAATCAACAACTATAAAAGCGTATAAAACTTTATCATTAAAAGATTATGCGAGAGTTGATATAATATTAAAAGATAATGTACCTTATATTCTAGAAATAAACTCCTTGCCAGGTCTTATGAAAGGTAAATCTTCATTGTGTAGAATGGCAGAAGCTACAGAACTAGGATATGAAGACCTAATATTAGAAATTGTAGATATTGCTATAAAAAGATACAATAAACTAGGTAAGCTTTTGTAAAATTAAACTATAACTAATATCTAAGAACTCCCATTGCTAAAACATTGAGAGTTCTTAGATATTATGATAAACCATACTTTTTAAAATAACTTTATTTAATATAAACACTATTATGTAACCCAAACAAACTTCTTTCCCTTTTCAAATAAACTCCTTTCACAAATCCCCCTCAAACCCTTGAAAACACTGGCTTGTTATTCCTTGCCAATTTCCCATTTAATTCCTATTCCCTTAATCTTTACTCCTTAAAGTCCTTTCATTCCTCAATTTTTAGGTCAAAAAATGAAAATAAAGTGCTTTTAGGATTGAGGGTTAAGGGGGAAGGGTTAAGGAGAGATTTTACCCATTTTTCATTCCATTTTCTTTTCCATTCAATCTTCTAATCCATTGATTTTTCTGGCTTTTAGCCTTATTCCTTGTTCCTTATCCCTTAAAACTTCTAAACAAAAAACATGGCCTACAGGGTATTTCCTTATCCCTAATAAACCATGTTTTCTAAAAGTACTTTATTTACTCCTTCTCAAACATTTGAAAAATGAAAGGAGTTTATTTGATGTAGACAACTATATTTTTTACACCTATAGTTCCCTTCTATTTTCCATAGCTTTAGAAAGGGTGACTTCATCAAAATATTCTAAATCTCCTCCTACTGGAATTCCATGAGCTATTCTGGTAGTTTTAACACCTAAAGGTTTCAAAAGCTTTGCTATATATAGTGCAGTAGCTTCCCCTTCTACTGTGGGATTTGTAGCCAATATTACTTCCTCTACTTCCCCTTCATATACTCTATTTAACAATTCCTTTACCTTTATCTCATTTGGTCCTCTATTATCCATGGGAGATATGGTACCCTGAAGTACATGATATAGTCCCTTATATTCCCTAGTCTTTTCCATTGCAATTACATCCTTTGCTCCTTCTACTACACATATTATAGATTTGTCTCTTCTGTCATCTTTACATATATGACAAGGATCTGTATCAGTTAAATTACAGCATATACTACAATAATGAATCTTTTTCTTTGCATTTGTAATAGCATTTGCCAGCTTTTCTACCTCTATTGTATCCATTTCAAGTATATAAAAGGCTAAACGTTGAGCTGTTTTTCTCCCAATGCCAGGTAGTTTTGAAAGTTGCTCAATTAAGTTTGCAATAGGTAGTGCATAATAATCCATCTACATCAACCTTTCCACTAGAACAATCCTGGTATGTTCATACCTCCTGTCAACTTATTCATTTCCTTTGCTGCTAATTCCTCTGCTTTCCTTAAAGCTTCATTTACTGCTGCTAATACTAAATCCTGCAACATTTCCACATCTTCTGGATCTACTACTGATTCGTCTATAGTAATGGATATTATTTCTTTTTTCCCATTAGCTTTAGCTGTAACTGCTCCTCCTCCAACACTAGCTTCTACTTCAGATTGCTCTAATTGTTTTTGTAATTCCTCCATTTGTTTTTGTACTTTTTTCATTTGTTTCATCATATTACCCATATTACCCATTCCTGGGAATCCACCTCTTGCCATATTAAATCTCCTTCCTATAAATCATTTTATTTCTACAATATCTTCACCAAAGAAGTCTTTAACTTCCTTGATATAATCTCTTTCACTTTTTTTTTCTTCTTCATCTTCTCCCTTTATCATTATAAAATCCACATCTATATTTTTGTTAAAATATGAAGAGAGTATTTTTTTTACTAACTTTTTGTTTTCATCACTACTTATAAGCTCTCTATGAATACCATATCCATCTTTATATCCAATCTTTAAAATATTATTTTCAAAAGAAACAAGTTCTCCCTCCATTAATAGTGCATGAGTGCTAGCTCTAGCATCTTTTACTATTTTTAATATTTGTGACCACTCATCTTGGATTGTCTGATATGATAGTCCTTTACTATCATCAAATACTTTTGGAGATTCGTCCACTTCAATTTTATTATTAGACTCTTCTATTTTTTCCCTTTTGATTTCAGGTTCTGAAGATTCTAATTGCTCTTTATGTTCTTTTACTTTTTCATGCTTATTTAAAACTATGTCTCCACTAGATATTATCATCTCAAGTTTCTTTACTCTATCTTCTAAAGTTACCTGTTCTTCTAAATTTATCAGTTTTATAATGGCTATTTCAAGTATTATTCTAGGTTGAGTTAACCATTTAGCTTGTTTTTCACATTCTGTTAATATATCCAAACTATTTAAAATATAATCCATTGACATGTTTTTACTTTGTTCTAAATACATGCTGAAACTTTCTTCATCCATATCCATTATCTCTACAGCATTATTAGCAGTTTTTGAAACTAATAAATTTCTAAAATGATATATTAGATCCTTTAAAAATTGATGAATATCTTTACCTTTTTGAACTATATCATCTATCTTCCATAATGCCTTTTCTAATTCTTTTTTTCTTACATTTTCCACCATTTCAAATAAAAACTCCATATTGGCAATTCCCAATATGTCCATTGCATCTTCATAAGTTAATTTTTCTTCTTTATATGATATACACTGATCTAAAAGACTTAAAGCATCCCTCATAGCTCCATCAGAATTTCGAGCTATTAAACTCAATGCCTTGTCTTCTACTTCTACATTCAACTGTTCGCATATTTTTTTCATATTATTAATAATATCTTTTGTAGTAATCCTTTTAAAATCAAATCTTTGACATCTAGATAATATAGTTTGTGGTAACTTTTCTGATTCTGTAGTAGCTAATATGAATATTAAATGCTCTGGTGGCTCTTCTAATGTTTTAAGTAATGCATTGAATGCCTCATTTGTAAGCATATGCACCTCATCTATTATATACACCTTATATCTTGTCTTTGAAGGAGGATATACTACCTTTTCCCTCAACTCTCTTATATCTTCTATTTTTCTATTGCTAGCTGCATCCATCTCTATAACATCCATTATGGACTCATTTAATATTCCTTTGCATATTTCACACTCATTGCAAGGATTGCCATCTTTAGGATGTAAACAATTTACTGCCCTTGAAAAAATTTTAGCAGTAGAAGTCTTGCCTGTACCTTTTGTGCCTGAAAATAGGTAAGCATGACCAATATTACCATTTGCTATTTGATTTTTCAAAGTTATAGTTATATGCTTTTGCCCTAATACCTCATCAAAAGTCTTAGGTCTATATTTCCTATATAATGCTTGATACATATTATCCACCCTTATATTATTTAATATATATATCATACCAGATATATTATACCAGATGGAAGGAATAATTACACTAACAATTGTACTATATTCTAGAACACTTCTTCTGAAAAAAATTATTTATGGTTGACATATTAAGATAATTTAAGTATAATATAATCCTGTAAAGAATTTATTTAATTTAATAAATAATATTATTGGAGAGATGGCCGAGTTGGACGAAGGCGCACGACTGGAAATCGTGTAAACGTGATAAGCGTTTCGAGGGTTCGAATCCCTCTCTCTCCGCCATCTTTAACCTTTCCCGTGCTAGATGGGGAGGTAGCGGTGCCCTATAACCTGCAATCCGCTATAGCAGGGTTGAATTCCCAGTCTCGGCGCTTATATTTCAAGGTCTGCCCTAAATAAGTGGTGTTGACGAATGGGTCCTGCGCAACGGGAATCTATGAACCCCGTCAGATCCGGGAGGAAGCAGCGGTAAGTAGACACTCTCGTGTGCCGCAGGGGTGCCTGTTCCGAGCTAACTGTTTAGGTAACGCTTGGGATATAACGCCAAAGCTGGGTGCACGGGTACATAAAAAAGTCTGTGGATAATCCACAGACTTTTTATCATCCTTTAAAGCTTTTGCTTCCTTTAACTGTATGTTCATTTAAATAATCTTTACCATATGTAAGCCCTGTAATAGTTTTTGGATCCTCTATTACTTCTAACTGTTGAAAACCTTCACATATTGGAGTGAATATCTTTATACAAGTTTTAAACAAAGATGGATCTTTACTATATTCTCCTTCTGTAATTAATCTATTTACATAAAGATTAATTTCACGTAAATTTAAAGAAATTTCATCATCCCCACTAAATTGGATTAATAACTCTGTTAATATGTCTCTAGAATGATTAATTATTTTATTTAATTTTTCATAATCTCCTTCATCAATAGCTTTTATGCTATTATTAAAATTATCTATCAAAGCTTCATACAGTATAGCTATCAATCCTGCTTCATTGGTAGTTGAAATTCTTTTATTTAATTCCATAATATCCACCATCTCCTATTGTAGTAATTGAAGCACTGATTGAGGTAGTTGATTAGCTTGAGAAAGCATAGCTGTTCCTGCTTGTTGCAATATACTTAGTTTTACAAATTCACTCATCTCCAAAGCCATATCTGCATCTTCTATTCTAGACTTAGCCGATGTTAAATTTTCTGTTGTATTATCCAAATTCTTTATAGTATACTCTAACCTGTTTTGATAAGCTCCTAATTTAGAACGATGAGAAGATACTTTGGCTACTGCATCATCATACATTTTTATAGTATTTTTGAACATTTCTGGTTCTAATTTGTCTTCAGTAACTTTAAATCCACTCCCATTATCTTTTATTATTATACCGCCAATAAGTTTTAGCCCTTCACTTTCTTTATCACTAACTGTAATATTTATCTCTGACATATCTATTTCTATATACTGCCCTTCATTTGCTCCTATATGAAGTCTAAGTTTATCAATAGTTGTATTTTCAATATTTAAATTGCCTTTCAATAAAGGTATTCCATTAAATTCCGTATCATTTGCAATTTTATCTATCTGCTCTGTTAATTCTTTTAGTTCATTGGCTATAGCTTCTAAATCATCTTCTGCATATACTCCATTGGCTCCTTGTACTGCTAATTCTCTCATTCTCTGTAACATAGCATGAACTTCATTTAATGCTCCCTCTGCTGTTTGAATTAAGGATATGCCATCTAAAGCATTTCTTGAAGCTTGTCTTAACCCTCTTATCTGAGCCTCCATCTTTTGAGATATAGCTAACCCTGCTGCGTCATCAGCAGCTTTATTGATTCTCTTTCCTGATGATAACTTTTCCAATGTCTTTTCTAAGTTAGTAATATTTATAGTCATCATCCTATGAGTATTTAATGCTGGTATATTATTATTTATCCTCATCTTTATCTACCTCCATATTATTTATATCTTCCACAAAGGATAAAGTTTCTCCTAAAACTTGAAACAACTCCTTTGGAATCTTATCTATATTTTTTATTCCCAAATCTTTTTTTAATTCAACATTACCTTCTTGATTCTTTTTTTCATAAGCTTTTTTTATGTATTTTCTGGGGACTAAACGTATTTTCATATTCTCACCTAATATACAATATTTAGTTCTTTTAAATTATAACCTATTTTATTTAATCTTTCTTCAAATTTATATTTATATTTTAATATGAGTTCTCCTTTGTTCCCTTCAAAATCCACATATATATCTTTTCCTAATACTTTCAAATATAAGGTCAATTCTCCTAATGGCTCTATGTCCATATTAAAATAAAAGAACATGTCATTTTTATCTATACCTTTTTTTACATTTGGAATTATTAAATTTATATTTTTATATCCTTCTTCTGATGCAATAGGTAGTTGTAAAACTAAATCCTCTTTAGATACTATATTTTGCAATTCTAAGTATTCTTTTAATTGTTTTTTAGATCCTTCTTTATCTTCTTGAAAATCTAGAGATTGGCTTAAATTATCAAATTCTTCTATTATATCTTTATATTTCTCATTGATTTTAGGGTTACCTTCTTTTAAGGAAGTGGAAAATTCCTTAATTTTATTTTCCAATATTTCAATTCCTTCTTTCAAATTTCCATCCATCATAAATTTTGATTTTAATATAGAATTTAATACATAACCTAAACCGTTGCTACTATATAAAAGATTATTTAAACAATTTAACTGGTTTATAGATATATTTAAATAATTTTTCATAGCCATAGATATTAAAACTTCTTCTTTCCCTTTCATATGAACTATATCCTGAGATAATTTCTTTAATTTTTCCATCTTGTTTATATTTTTATCTATATATTCATTCAATTCATCTATAGCCATATATTCTATTTCTAATCCATCTTTTACACTCATTTTTATTAAATTTAATGTGGTATTATTTTTAGCATTCAAATATTCCTGCCTTATAAAATTTTCTTCTGTCATATTTATAGGTTCTATGGTCATTTCTTCATTGTTATCCAATTCCATTTGAGATTCATATAAATTATTTAAACTTATAGTATCATATCTTTTTACTGCAAAAGCTATAGTGTTAGAATCTAATTCTTCTAGAGTATTAAATATATTAGAAATAGTTATAGCCTTCTCAACAACCTTTTTATTTAAATTAGCATCTATAGTTTTCAATTCCTTTATATCTTCTATTTTAAATTCTTTACCTGATTTTATTAAATTTATTAAATCTTTATGGGTAACGGTTTTTAACTCTTCAATTTCTTTTAATATCTCTTCTGTATTATACGAATCTTCTATATTACCTGAAGGAGGCAAGTTTTTAATTTCTTTTACTAATTGAGATATATCCTCTTTTAGAGGATCTATTCCTTCTTCCATTAATCTAACTACATTAACTTCATCTAAAAGAATTATCAACTCTTCTAAGTTATTTTTCATATTTATTATTTTTTCTATATTATCTATTGTAATATCCAATTTATTTATCATAAATTCCCTTATTAAGTTTATATTTTCATCTATTTCATCTAGATTTAATTTTCTCAATATATGCAAAATATCCTCTAAAGATATTTCTTCTTTTATAGTGAAGCTATCATATATGGGAGAAGTAATATTTGTATCTATTTCTCCAATAGTATATGAATATTTCAGTTTATATAAATTTTCAATGTTTATGGTTAAATCCTCTTTTAATGCTTTTACTAATATTTCATCATCATATTCTTTTAAGTCCTGAAGTTTATGTATTACTTCCATAACATTTTCAATATTTTCTTTATTTATAGGAATTCCCTGCTTATGTAATGCTATAATGCTATCATAAACATCCTTTCCCATCTTTGTTCCATATATATCTTTTGCAATAACTTCCGCTTCCTTATAACTTAAACTTTTATTTGATTTTAAAATTTCTATTATGGATAAATCTTTTTCTTCCGTATTTATTTTCTTTAACTCTTCTGCTATTTTTTGAAGGGAATCCTCCCCTATATCTATATCTTTATAAAATAATTCAATACAAGAATTAAAGTCTATATTTTCAACTATTTCTTCTAAATATTTCTTGGACATAAAAAATGTTTCTAAATTATCCCTATTTATTGGAATATTATAATTTATTAAATATTCTATAGCTTTTTTGGTTTCTTCTATATCTTCAAAACCTAATTTTTTTATCACTTTATCTAAATCTACAAATTCATCAATATTTTCTTCTTTCTTCTCCTCAATCTTCATAGATAATATATTTTCTTTATCAATATTGACTCTTTCTCCTATTTGAGAAACTATTTCCTCTTTTAATCTTAAATTATATTGAATGTTTTTATCCTCAAAAGTTTTTTCAATCTTTACATTTTTACCTTCCTTTTCTACTAATATTCCTTCTACATCATAAGGTAAAGTGGGCTTTAGAGAATAAGCTTCTATTATATTTTCTTTTTTATTTAAGCTTACAGCTTCCATACCGTCACCCTCACTAGAATTATATTAATATATTGCCCTCAATAATTATATCGACAATTTATTGTTTTTTTTAAGTTTTTATTATATTTTTTATTTATATTGCCGATAGTATATAATAGAATAGTAAGGGAAGGTGGAATTATGTCCAGAGTTGAAAGAATAACTACTAACAATATAGTTAAAATTGATAATGTAAAAAAACCTTCAAGTAAAAAAGTACAAGAAACTTTTAAAAATAAATTAAATGAAATAGAACAAGAACATATAAGAGAGCAACTTAAAATATTATATAATAAAATAGAGGCACAATCGAGTAAACTTCAAGATAAACTTTTTATTGAAGATTTGATTGAATACAAAAAATTAGTAAAAGAATTTTTAGATATTACTGTAAATAATTCCCATATATTTTATAAAGAAAATTCTTTGGATAGAAGAGGTAGACATAGGGTATATTCATTAGTAAAGAAAGTAAATAATGAATTAGATGAATTAACTAAAGACTTTTTAAACTTAGAAAGCAACAGAATACGAATACTCAAAAGATTGGATGATATTAAAGGTATGCTTTTGGACATTTTCACATAATGTTAAAAAATTTAGGGGGGATTATTATGGAGGAACTATTAAAAAAGATTTTTCTTGCAGGTATAGGAAGCCTTGCTATAACTTATGAGAAGGCAAATAATTTAATTCAAGATATGGTAGAAAAAGGAAAGATAACTGTAGAACAAGGGAAAAAATTAAATGAAGAATTAAAAAGAGTTGTAGAGGACAATAAAACTGATGTACAAAATAATACTGATATAGAAAATAAAATAAAAAACTATATTGATAGTTTGAATCTTGCAACAAAAGAAGATTTAAAAACTTTAAGTAATAGAATAGATGAACTAGAAAAAATAATTAATATGGAGGGATAAAACACCTTGATTCTTCAAGGTGTTTTGCTTAATATGGATAATGATTATACAAAAAAAAGACTTAGAGAAATTATATCTGTGTCTATAAGACATGGCTTTAAAAGTGGAATAGGAGACCCAAAGGAGCTAAGATTGGTATTAGAAGAGCTAGGACCAACTTTTGTTAAAATTGGACAAATACTATCTACTCGTCCAGATATTCTCCCAATAGAATATGTGGAGGAATTTCAAAAATTACAGGATAATGTAAAACCATTAGATTTTACTATAACACAAAAGGTAATAGAAGAAGAATTAAAAGGCTCTATTAATGCTATTTTTATGGAATTTAATAAAACCCCTATAGCTTCTGCTTCCCTTGCAGAAGTATATTTAGCTAAATTAAATACTGGAGAAGATGTAGTAATAAAAGTACAAAGACCATTAGTCAAAGAAAGAATGTTAGCAGATATTCAAATTTTAAAAAAACTTGCACCTTTTATAAATTTTACTGCTACAGGAGAAATAGTAGACGCTAAGGAAGTGGTTGAAGAATTAAGTGTTGCTGCCCAAAAAGAATTAAACTTTATAGAAGAAATGAACAATATAATAAAATTTGCTGAAAACAATAAGGATGTAAAATTTATCACATGTCCTAAGGTTTATAAAGAATATTGTACTGATAAGATTTTAGTTATGGATTATATTTCAGGTATTAAAATTGATGATGTAGATGAACTGTTAGAACAAGGGTATGACATTCATGATATAGCAATTAAACTTACATACCATTATTTTAAACAAGTATTTGAAGACGGATTTTTTCATGCAGATCCTCATCCAGGTAATATACTAATTCATGAAAACACTATAGGATACATAGACTTTGGCCTCATGGGTAATTTGGATTTTAATTTAAAGAAAAAATTAAATCAAATACTAGAAGGAGCTGCCACAGGAAATATAAATTTAATAACTAAATCTGTTTTAAAAATTGGTATAATAAAAGCTCCTATAGATACAAATAAACTTTATGATGATATAGAAATTATGTACACTAACTATATAGATAAATCTATTCATGATTATGATTTACCCCAGATATTAGAGCAAATAATGATTATATGTAAAGAAAACAATATAAGTATGCCTAAAGATATAACCTTATTAATCAAAGGAATGATGACTTTACAAGGACTATTAGCAAAAATAGATAAAACTTTGACTATAATGGATATCGCTATTCCTTATTTTAAAGAACAAATATTAAAAAATAAACTTAGAAATATAGATTTAAAAGAAATAACTATGTATGTATATACTTCAGTTAAATCTAGCTTAGATTTATCTACAAAAGTATTAGAACTTGTAAATACTGCATTAGCAGGAAGATTAAAGTTAAATCTAAAACATCAAAATATAGAGGATGGCTTAAATGAAATAAATAAAATGATTAACCGACTTATATTTGCTATAGTAGTAGCAGGTCTGTTGGTAAGTTCTTCATTGGTAATCAATGCAAATGTAGGATTAAAAATATATGGCATTTCAGCTATAGGTATAATAGGTTATCTAGGTGCTGGCATAGCTGGAATTTTATTGTTAATATCTATATTCCGTTCGGGAAAACTTTGAATATATTGATAAAATTGCTTTCGCTTAAAATTTTAAGCGAAAGCAATTTTTAGTTTTAAATCTTTAATTTTTTACTTTTATGCTTAATCTATCTCTTTGTTTATCTACTCCAACAACTACTTTATCTTTATCCTTTAAGTCTCCTTTTATAATCATCCTAGCCATTTGAGTTTCTAGGTTCTTCTGTAAGAATCTCTTTATTGGTCTTGCTCCATATTGAACTGAATAAGCTCTATTTACTACAAATTCTTTAGCTTCATCAGTAAATTCTATAGTTATATGTCTATCTCTTAATCTACCTTCTATTTCTGCTACTTGTAAATCAATTATCTTGAATATGTCTTCTTTTTGTAGAGGTCTAAACATTACTATCTCATCTATTCTATTTAAAAACTCCGGTCTAAATACCCTTCTCATTTCATCCATTACTCTCTCTTTGGTATGCTCATCTATTCTTCCATCAGCTTTTAAGCCTTCCAATATATAGGATGAACCTATGTTAGAGGTCATTATAATTACGGTATTTTTAAAGTCTACTGTTCTCCCTTGATTGTCTGTCAATCTTCCATCATCTAATACTTGTAACAATATATTGAATACATCTGGATGGGCTTTTTCTATTTCATCAAATAGTATTACAGAATAAGGTTTTCTTCTAACAGCTTCCGTTAATTGACCTCCTTCTTCATATCCTACATATCCTGGTGGTGCTCCTATAAGTCTTGATACAGCATGTTTTTCCATGTATTCACTCATATCAATTCTTATCATATTTCTTTCATCATCAAATAGTGCTTCTGTTAAAGCTTTAGCTAATTCTGTTTTTCCTACTCCTGTAGGACCTAAAAATATGAAGGAACCTATTGGCCTGTTTGGTGGTTTTATACCAGCCCTTGCCCTAATAACAGCATCTGCAACAGCTTCCACTGCTTCATCTTGGCCTATAACTCTTCTACGAAGGATTTCATCTAGTTTTAATAATTTCTCTCTTTCTGATTCAACTAATTTAGTAACAGGAATTCCAGTCCATTTAGATACTACTTCTGCAATTTCTTCTTCTGTTACTTCTTCTTTTAACATTCTATCTTCGTCTTCTTTATATTTTGCATTTGCCTCTTCTAATTCTTTCTCTAACTGAGGTAATCTTCCATATTTAAGTTCAGATAACTTTTCTAGATCGTATCTCCTCTCAGCATCTTCTATTTCTATTTTTACTTTATCTATTTCCTCTTTTATAGCCTTGATCCTTTCTATATGTTTCTTTTCTTCCTGCCATTTTGCTTTCATAACATCGTATTCTTCTTTCAAATCCGATAGCTCTTTTTCTAAATTTTCAAGACGTATCTTTGATGCTTCATCAGTTTCTTTCTTTAAAGCTTCTCTTTCAATTTCTAATTGTAGTATCTTCCTTCTAATTTCATCTAATTCAGCAGGCATACTGTCTATTTCAGTTCTAACCATAGCACAAGCTTCATCCATCAAATCTATAGCTTTATCTGGAAGATATCTATCACTTATATATCTATCAGCTAAAGTCGCTGCTGCTATTATAGCATTGTCAGATATCCTAATACCATGATGAATTTCATACCTTTCTTTAAGCCCTCGAAGTATAGATATAGTATCTTCTACACTTGGTTCATCTACAAGCACTCTTTGGAATCTTCTTTCTAAAGCAGCATCTTTTTCTATATATTGTCTATATTCATCCAATGTAGTAGCACCTATACATTGAATTTCACCACGAGCTAGCATAGGTTTTAATAGATTAGAAGCATCCATAGAGCCTTCTGCCTTTCCTGCTCCTACTATATTGTGAATTTCATCTATGAATAGTATAATTCTTCCTTCAGATTTCTCTAATTCCTTCAATACAGCTTTTAATCTTTCTTCAAATTCTCCTCTATATTTCGCTCCTGCAATTAATGCTCCCATATCTAGTGCAAATATAGTTTTATCTTTTAATCCTTCTGGTACATCTCCATTTACTATCCTCTGAGCCAATCCTTCTACTATAGCAGTTTTACCTACTCCAGGTTCTCCAATTAGTACAGGATTGTTTTTAGTCCTTCTAGATAAAATTCGAATAGTATTTCTTATTTCCTCATCTCTGCCTATAACTGGATCTAATTTCCCTTTTCTTGCTTCTTCTGTTAAGTCTCTACCAAATCTTTCTAGGACATTATAGGTATCCTCAGGATTATCAGATGTTATAGTTTGACTACCTCTAATTTTTCTAAGAGCTTCCATAAATCTCTGTAAATTTATATTATATCTATTAAATATAGTTTCTGATACAGTGCCTCTTTCCTTTAGAAGAGCAATATATAGATGTTCAACGCCTACAAACTGATCCCCAAATTTTTTGGCTTCATCTTCTGCTTTTAATAATATTTTCGTGTAAATCCTACTAGGATATAGAGCTCCGCCGCCGCCAGATTGTTTAGGCAAACGTTCTAGTTCTCGTTGGATATCATTTTTGATTAATTCTACATCTTCACCCATGTAGGATAATACCCTTGGAATTAAACCATTTTCTTGATCAATTAATGCATAATGAAGATGTATTTCCTCTAATTGAGGATTATCATGCTTTATTGCTATTTCTTGTGATTTTTGTATTGCTTCTACACTTTTTTGCGTGAATTTGCTCAAATCCATAAACATCACCCCTTATCTTCTAGGATTATATTTAGTAATATCCTGTAACTTTTCATAAAGTTTCTTCTGTTCTTCAGTTAAATTAGGAGGATTTACTATATTTATTTCAATATATAAGTCTCCAGTATTACCCTTCATATCTCTATATCCTCTACCAGGTATTCTGATTTTTTTACCTCCACTCATATTAGGAGGTATATTTACTCTAATTTTATCCCCTGATAAAGTATTTATAGTTATCTTGCTTCCTAAAGCAGCTTCCCAAGGAAGCAAATCCACTTTTTGGTACACATCCAATCCTTCAAGTTTATATCTTTTATCAGGTTTAATGTTAACTTTTAGATAAATATCACCATCAATTCCAACTTTTTCACCATTAATCCTTATTTTTTTCCCGGGCAATATTCCTTTAGGTATTTTTACCGACAAAGATTTAGTTTCGTTTCCAACCCTAAAGGATATAGTCTTTGTAGTTCCTCTATATGCTTCTTCTAAACTTATATCTATTTCTGATTCATATTTAGGCTTAGGTTCATAATAAGATCTTCTACCAAATAAATCACCTATTCCAAAGTCCCTATCAGAAAATAAATCGTCTCCAAAAAACATATTAAAGAAATCACTAAAACCTTCTCCACCAGTAGTTGTATAAGTATATCTATATCCATTTCCAAAGTCTTCAAATCCAAATTGGGATGGATCAAAATGCTGACCATCTGTGAAATTATATCCACTACCAAATGCATCATATTTTCTTCGTTTTTCTTCATCACCTAAAACTTCATATGCTTCGTTTATATCTTTAAATTTTTGCTCTGCTTCTTTATCACCTGGATTTAAATCGGGATGGTATTTTTTAGCCAACTTTCTATAAGCTTTTTTTATTTCATCAGTACTGGCATTTTTATCTACTCCCAATATTTTATAATAATCTTTATACTCCATAGGTTTCATCACCCCTTACGATAAAAGAAAATCAAAAATGTTTGACTATCTTTGACCTTCATTATTATTATACCCATTTTCCTAGTAAAAATCAACATTAAAGATAATATTTATTAATAATTTAATTAAAAAATAAAAGCTAGTAAATTTTACTAGCCTTTATTTATAGAATTTTTAATCTTTATATTACTCTTCTCTTTTTCATCATAATATTTCACTATAATTTCATCCAATGCTTTACTTATTTCCAAAACTTTATTGTAATTTACATTACTGGAACTTATTTCTTTTTCTAAAATTATCCTTAAATTATCTATTTCGTCTCTCACTTATCTTCCTCCCTGTTTAATAAATAATTTATTCTGCTAGTTAATCATATTAATAGGATAATATATTTTGTATGAATTGGCAACTATTTTTTTATGCTTATAGCCAATTCAATCATTGGCATTTTAATAATACAGTTAGTATAAGGAGAGTGACATAATGATAAATGAAAACTTATCTAATTTAGATTTTAAAAATATAGGTGCAAAAATCCGGTTAGAACGTGAAAATTTAAATTTAACAAGAGAAAAACTTGCAGAGCTTCTTGATCTTTCACCTTATTATATAGGTCAAATTGAAAGAGGAGAAAGAAAAATGAGTGTAGAAACACTAGTAAATATTTCTAAAATACTTCATGTATCTATTGATTATTTATTAGATAATTCTTGTGAAATAGATAATAAATATGTTGTTTCGGAATCTTTTGATCAATATAAACTTAATGAAAATGATGATGAACTAAAAGAATTATTTTCCATATTAAAGCGTTGCTCTAAGGAGGAAATAAGTTTAATAACAGATCTTGTTAAACTTATTCTACCTTACATAAAATAATAACTACTTTTTAATTGTACAATTAAAAAGTAGTTATTAAATGTTATTTTATATATTTATCTATTATTTTTATTATCTCTTCTATTTTTTCTTCTCCTTCTTCCTCTCCTTCTAATATTGCATCTTTTACACAGGATCTAATATGAGAATTTAATACATCTATATTGGCTTTTTTAAGTAATCCTATGGCTGACAGTATTTGTGTAGATATATCTACACAATATCTATCTTCTTCTATCATTTTGATTATACCATCTATCTGTCCTCTTACAGTTTTTAACTTTTGGTAAGCTTTTTGCTTTCCTTCATTCATAATATCACCAATTTTCTACTTTATTTCTATTACATTATATCCTGCTTCTTCTATTTTTTCCTTTATAATTTCATCTGAAATTGATTCGCCTTCTACTATTGCTCTATTGTTATTTAATTCCACATCTACATGAGAAATCCCTTCTATTTCAGATAAAGCATTTTTTACTGCCGTTACACAATGATTACAAGACATACCTTCAATAAATATTAATTTTTTCATCTCAATTCCTCCCTATACCTATCATTTAAATTTTTTTAATCTTAAAGAATTACTTACCACTGAAACAGAACTAAAAGCCATTGCAGCTCCTGCTATCATAGGATTTAAATACCCTAAAGCGGCAAATGGTATACCAATAGAATTATAGAAAAAAGCCCAAAACAAATTTTGCTTAATAATTTTCATTGTACTGTGACTAAGTTTAATTGCTGTAACTATGCTATTTAAATCCCCTCTCATAAGGATTACGTCTGCAGCTTCCATGGCTATATCTGTACCTGTACCTATTGCAAAACCTATATCAGCTGTAACTAAAGCTGGTGCATCATTAATCCCATCTCCTACCATTCCTACAATTTTCCCTTCGCTTTTTATTTTTTCTATCATATTTGCCTTATCTTCTGGAAGAACCTCAGCTAATACATTATCTATACCAACTTCTTTTGCTATAGCATTTGCTGTCCGTTTATTATCGCCTGTTATCATATATACTTCAAGTCCCATATCTTTTAAGTCTTTAGTGGCTTTCTTAGAATTTTCCTTTATTTTATCTGCTACTGCTATTATACCAACTAATTTATCATCTATAGCAATTAACATAGCTGTTTTCCCTTGGGATTCTAGCCTATATAATTCTTCTTCTCCTGTTTTAATAGAGATATTAAATTCATCCATTAGTTTTCTATTGCCAATACAAACAGTTTTCCCTTCAAATGTTGCTTTAAGTCCTTTCCCAGGTAGTGCTATAAAATCATCTACTTCAGCTAACAGAAGTAATTCTTCTTCTCCCTTTCTTACAATGGCTTTCCCTAAAGGATGTTCTGAAGCTTTCTCTACTGTAGCTGCTATCTTCAATAACTCATACTCATCTAATGAATTAAGGCTTATTATATCTGTTACTTCTGGTTCTCCTTTAGTAATAGTTCCAGTTTTATCCAAAACAATTGTGTCCATTTTATGAATCTTTTCTAAATACTCTCCAGATTTAATGAGTATGCCATTTTCTGCTCCCTTTCCTGTCCCAACCATAATAGCTGTAGGAGTAGCTAATCCTAAAGCACAAGGGCAAGCTATTACTAAAACTGCTACTGCATTCATTAATCCTGTATCAAAACTTCCTTTTACTAAATAAAAAATCAAAAATGTAATTAATGCAATTCCCATTACTATGGGTACAAATATACCAGATATCTTATCAGCTAATCTTTGAATTGGTGCTTTAGATCCTTGGGCCTCTTCTACTAATTTTATTATTTGTGAAAGAGCAGTATCTTTTCCAACTTTAGTTGCTCTAAATTTAAAGGAACCAAATTTATTTATAGTACCTCCTATTACTTGATCTCCTTCAGTTTTATCTACAGGAATACTTTCTCCTGTTATCATAGATTCATCTATTGAAGAATCTCCTTCTAATATTATGCCATCTACAGGTATTTTTTCTCCTGGTCTAACAATTATCACATCCCCTACCTCTACTTTTTCTATAGGAATATCTACTTCTACTCCATCTTTTATTACTCTTGCTGTTTCAGGTTGAAGCTTCATTAATTTTTCTATAGCTTCCGAAGTTTTTCCTTTAGCTATTGCTTCAAAAGTCTTTCCTAATAAAACTAATGTAATAACAACTGCTGATGCTTCAAAATAATACTCATGGATTCCATTAAATAAGTTGTAAACACTATAAAAATAAGCTGCTGATGTTCCCATGGATACCAACACATCCATGTTGGCACCCCCGCCTTTTAAAGAATTAAAAGCACCTTTATAAAATCTATAACCTATAATAAATTGGACAGGAGTGGCTAACAACAGCTGAAAATATCCATTAGTAAGTATATTGTCAATCCCAGCCATATGGAAAAACATAGCAGAAAATAACGGAACACTCAATATAGCAGATATTATAAAAGAAGTCTTTAAGGATTTTATCTCTTGTTCTCTTAGTTTTTTACCTCTATGCATATCCTTTTCTATTTCTACCTTTGCTTTATAACCAGCCTTTTTCACTGCTTCTATCAAATCCCTATCTTCCACTACTCCTGATGGGAATTCAACTATCGCTTTATTAGTAGCTAAATTTACATTAGCTTTAATTACCCCTTCAACTTTATTTAATGCTTTTTCTACTCTAGCAGAACAAGCTGCACAACTCATACCTTCTATCAATAAAGTTTTCCTAACCAATGGTACTTGATATCCTACTTTTTCTATGGTATCAACTATATCAGATATATCTACTTTTTGTTCATCATATTCTATAGTAGCTTTTTGTTGAAGTAAATTGACTGTTGCATTCAACACTCCATCTTTTTTGTTTAATGCTTTTTCTACTCTAGCAGAACAAGCTGCACAACTCATACCTAATATATCTATAGTAATAGTTCTATTAGCCATAATATACCTCCTTATCCTATCTTGCCTCTCCCCTAGGGGGGTGTGTATATTGTACCTTAATTTTAAATTATTGTAAACATAGTTTAGAATTAATAAATATTCTTTAGCTGTATTTAACTTATCATTTCTATATTTTTAATATCAATATATAACTTATAATTTATTATGCAATTTTTATTATTTCTATACTTAAACAATTATTTAAATTATTTTCCTCAAAACTATTGCATTAATTCTAAAAATGTATTATGATATTGATAGTGATTATCAATATCAATTAACTGCCTATATCGATCATCTCTATTATATTTAAAAAGGAGGTTTAGAAAGTGAAAAGTTTAGATACTATACCAATTGGTTCAACCGTTAAAGTTAAAAAAATATCAAAAGACACTCACATTAAAAGAAGATTATTAGATATGGGAGTAATACCTGGAGTTACAATTGAAGTAGTTGGAAAAGCTCCTTTAGGAGATCCTATTGAAATATTTTTACGCGGATACAAATTAACTTTAAGAAAAGATGAAGCTGCTAACATATTTGTTGAATAATCAAATGAAAGGAGAGGAATAAATTGAGTACTATAGCATTAGTAGGTAACCCTAACAGTGGTAAAACTACATTATTCAATGCATTAACTGGTTCTAACCAACATGTAGGAAATTGGCCAGGGGTTACTGTAGAAAAAAAAGAAGGTGAATTTAAATTTGACAAGAATACATATAAAGTCATAGACTTGCCTGGTATATATAGTCTTGGTGCGTATTCAGAAGATGAAATAATTGCAAGAGATTATATTCTAAAAGGAAGACCTGATGTGGTTATAAATGTGGTAGATGCTACTAATATTGAAAGAAATTTATACTTAACTACTCAATTAATAGAAATGGGAGTTAATGTAGTTATTGCTCTAAATATGATGGATGAAGCAAAAAACAGGAATATAAAATTTAATAAAGATGAGATATCGAAAAAATTAGGTGTGCCAATCGTTCCTATTATAGCATCTAAAAAAGAAGGAATTGATAATCTAATAAAAGAAACTATAGAAATAATTAATAAAACAGGAAAACCTAATATTCATATAAGTTACGGAAAAGACTTAGATAAAAAAATAGATTTTTTAAAAAATATACTTGAAAATGCAAATTTAAATTACCCTCCTCATTGGATTGCTATTAAACTATTAGAAGGAGATAAATATGTATATGAAATAGTGAAAAATGACAAAAACTTAAATAAATCCGATGAATTTAAAAATTTCATCCATAATTTAATGGATTTAACAGAAGAGTATGAGTTGGAAATAGTTAACAGGAGATATGATTTTATTAACAATGCACTAAATAAAAATATCATAAAACCTATTGAAGTAGCAGAAACAACAACAGATAAAATAGATAAAATACTCACACATAAATGGTTAGGTTTGCCCATATTTGCCCTTGTGATGTTTATAATGTTTCAACTAACTTTCCTAATTGGAGAAGATATATTAGGTGAACTAGTAGCTAGTGGTATTGAACAGATAGGTGAAAATTTAGGAATATTTCTTACTAACATTAATGCTCCTGAACTGCTTACTGCTTTTATTGCAGATGGAATTATAGGAGGTATTGGCGCTGTTCTTGAATTCGTTCCATTAATAATAGTTATGTATATGTTTATGGGAATTTTAGAAGATAGTGGCTATATGGCAAGAGCTGCTTATGTGATGGATAGAATAATGAGGACAATAGGACTACATGGTAAAACTTTTGTTTCTATGCTAGTTTCTTTTGGATGTAACGTACCAGGAATAATGGCTACCAGAACCTTAGATAGTAAAAAAGACAGGATGATTGCTATCCTTATTAATCCATTTATCTCATGTGGCGCAAGGTTGCCAATATATTCAGTATTCATTGCTGCTTTTTTCCCAAATAAAGGCGGTACAATTTTATTCTTCCTATATTTTCTAGGTATTATTGTAGCCTTATTGATGGGTAAAATATTTAGTAAAACCTTATTTAAAGGAGAAACTTCTCATTTTGTAATGGAACTACCTCCTTATAGAATGCCCACTTTAAAAAATATTCTTAGGAATATGTGGGATAAAGTGTGGAGCTTTCTAAAGCGAGCAGGAACTGTTATATTCGCAGTAGTAACTGCTCTTTGGATATTGGCTGTATTACCTTTTGGAGTAGAACCTTACAGCCAAGCTAGTCTATTAGGTAAAATTGGTTCTTTCATTGCACCAATATTTAAACCTGCTGGATTTGGAACTTGGCAAGCTTCTGTAGGACTTTTTGCTGGAATAGTTGCTAAAGAAGCTGTAGTAGCTACATTAGGCATGGTATATGCTGGAGTAGAAGAAGGTGCCAAATTAATATCTGCAATCCAAAATGCTTTTACTCCTTTAACTGCAATGTCTTTTATGGTTATGACCCTTTTGTATACTCCATGTGCAGCAGTTATAGGTACAGTTAGAAAAGAAACAAATTCTCATAAATGGGCTATATTTACTACTGTATATACTTTTGTAATTGGATGGATAGGAGCAGTTTTAGTATTTCAAATTGGTAAACTTTTAGGTTTTAGTTAAAACATAATTAAATATTAAATATAAAATATCAAGTATCAAGTGTAAGAAATTTCTTACACTTGATTAATTTTTAATTCCCTCTAAGCTATTGCATTTGTTATAAAAATATATTAGTATTATATTGTACATTGATAGTAATTATCATTTTCTTTTATAAAATTTATTTGATATTTAAGCACTTCGTTTAATATAGAAAGGAGAATTATAATGGCAAAAATGCCTTTAACCCAACTAAGTCCTGGAGAGGAAGCAACTATCCGAGAAATAAATGCTGGCTGTCGTGCTACTAAAAGACTTTGTGAAATGGGATTTTATATTGGTTCCAATGTTAAAGTTCTAAAAAATGATAGAGGTCCTTTAATTGTCTCCTTATCAGGGAATAAAATTGCAATAGGTCGTGGTTTAGCTCAAAAAATAATAGTAGAATATAAAAATTAATTTTTTATTACACTATTTATTATCATTTGTTATCCAATAATAGGAAGGAGATTAAAGTTGAATACAATAGCTTTAGTGGGAAATCCCAATAGCGGTAAAACTACATTGTTTAATGCATTAACTGGCTCTAATCAGCGTGTAGGCAATTGGCCTGGCGTTACTGTAGAAAAAAGAGAAGGGAAATTTAAATTTAATGGGAAAATTTATAATGTGGTAGATTTGCCTGGCATATATAGTTTAGGTGCTTTTTCCGAAGATGAAATTGTTGCAAGAGATTTTATTCTTCAAAATAATCCTGACGTAGTTATAAATGTGGTAGACGCTACTAATATAGAAAGAAACTTATATTTAACTACCCAACTATTAGAAATGGGCACTAAAATAGTAGTTGCTTTAAATATGATAGATGAAGCAAAAGAAAAAAATATTAAATTTGATATAGATACCCTTTCTAAAAAACTAGGTGCTCCTGTGGTACCAATTATAGCTTCTAAAAGAAAGGGAATAGATAAATTAGTTAAAGAAACCATAAAAGTTATGGAAAAAGATATATATAAAAGACCCCACATATCTTATGGAGAAAAAATTGATAATAAGATAGAAAAAATAGAGAAACTATTACAAAATGAAAATTTAAAATATCCTCCAAAATGGATTGCAATTAAATTATTGGAGGGAGATGAATATATACGTGAGTATATTGACTCATATATATGTATAAATAAAGACTCAAGTACAACTAAAGAATTGAGTAAAATATTACAACAATTAAAAGAAAACAATGAAGATTATGAATTAGAAATCATCAACAAAAGATATGAGTTTATAAAAAATATTACAGATAAAACAGTAAAAAGACCTGACATTCCTGCAGAAACTATAACAGACAAAATAGATAAAATCTTAACTCATAAATATTTAGGATTACCAATTTTTGCACTAATAATGTTAATAATTTTTCAACTAACTTTTTCAATTGGTGAAGATCTATTGGGAGGATTGGTTGAAAAAGGCATGGATTCCCTTAGAATACTTCTAGAAAATTTCCTCCTAAATATAAATTCACCTACTTGGCTAACATCCTTTATAACAAAAGGGGTTATAGGTGGTGTAGGGGCAGTTTTAGAATTTATTCCATTAATAGTAGTATTATATATGCTAATGGGTATATTAGAAGATACTGGTTACATGGCAAGAGCTGCCTATATAATGGATAGTATAATGAGAGCTTTAGGACTTCAAGGGAAAACTTTTATATCCATGATTGTAGGCTTTGGATGTAATGTACCAGGTATAATGTCTACTAGAACCTTAGATAATAAAAAAGATAAGATGATTGCTATTCTTATTAATCCCTTTATGTCATGTGGTGCAAAATTGCCTGTTTATTTGGTATTCATTGCAGCTTTCTTTTCAGGCAAAGGTGGATTAATATTATTCTTATTGTACTTCTTAGGAATATTGATGGCTCTTATAATGGCAAAAATTTTTAGTAATACTTTGTTTAAAGGGGAATCTTCTTACTTTATTATGGAACTTCCTCCTTATAGATTACCTACTTTAAGAAATGTTTTAAGGAATATGTGGGATAATGTTTCTGGCTTTTTAAAAAGAGCTGGTACTACTATATTTACAGTAGTTACTATATTATGGATTTTAGCTATGCTACCTGTCGGAGTTGAACCCTTTGGTAAAAATAGTTTATTGGGTAAAATAGGCTCATTTATTGCACCAATATTTAAACCTGCTGGATTTGGAACTTGGCAAGTTGCTGTAGGTCTTCTCGCTGGATTAGCAGCTAAAGAAGCCGTAGTTGCCACTCTCGGTATGGTTTATGCAGGAGTTGGAGAAGGAGTAGAATTGATAAAAACTATACAAAATGTATTTACTCCACTAACCTCTATATCTTTTATGGTAATGATATTATTATATACCCCTTGCACTGCTACTTTAGCTACTATTAAAAAAGAAACTGGTTCCAGTAAATGGGCTCTATTCACTGCTGTATATACTTTTATAATAGGCTGGATATGTTCTGTATTGATATATCAAATTGGTAGAATACTTGGTTTTAGCTAATTTTTGAGGAGATGATTGTTTGCTAAAAAAAGTGTTAAAAGAAATTTATAATTCTAAGTACATCTCTAAACGCAATATAGCCCACAAATTAAATATATCTGAAGAATTAGTCGAAGAAGCTCTAATTCAGCTAGATCGCATGGGTTATATTAAAAAAAATGATAACATAAATAATTGTAATATTAGCTGTAATAAATGTCCTTATGCTAATCATTGTAATAAAGTTCCTTTAAAAACTATTACAATTACTGAAAAAGGAAAAAAATTACTAAAATTAAATGACGGAGAGATAATATAAACTTTATCCTCCGTCTATTATTTTTTTTAAATTGGTTAAATAGCTTATTTTTTTCATAATGTTGAACTTTGTTAATTTAAAGAATATAATTAATATAAGGTGTATAATGATTAGAATAGGAAAAGGAGATTTAAAAATGACTAATATTGATTGGAAAGAAAAGAAAAATCTAACTATGTTAGCAGATTTTTATGAGTTCACCATGGCTAATGGATATCTTGAAAATGGTATGGAAGATACAATTGCTTATTTTGATATGTTTTTCAGGTCCATTCCTGATGGTGGTGGATTTGCTATAATGGCTGGAGTAGAACAGCTAATTGGTTATCTTAAAAATTTAAAATTTTATGATGAAGATATAGAATATTTTCGTTCCAAAGATATGTTTAGTGAAGAATTTTTAGAATACCTTAAAAATTTTGAGTTTAAATGTGATGTATGGGCTATCCCTGAAGGTACCCCTATTTTCCCAGGAGAACCTATAGTTGTAGTAAGAGGACCAATAATACAAGCTCAAATTATTGAAACTATGGTATTACTAACTATTAATCACCAAAGTCTTATAGCAACAAAATCAAATCGAATAGTAAGAGCTGCAGAAGGTAGACCTGTAATGGAATTTGGCTCTAGACGTGCACAAGGATATGAAGGTGCAATTTTAGGAGCTAGGGCAGCATATATTGGAGGAGCTGTAGGAACTGCTTGTACCATAGTTGAAAGGGATTTTAATATCCCAGCATTAGGAACTATGGCTCACAGCTGGGTACAGCTATTCCCTACAGAGCTAGAAGCATTTAAAGCTTATGCAAGATTATATCCAGATAATTGCGTATTATTGGTAGATACCTATAATGTTTTAAAATCTGGCGTACCTAATGCTATTAAAGCTTTTAATGAAGAAGTAGTTCCAAGAGGATTTAGACCAAAGGGTATTAGAATAGATAGTGGCGATATAGCATATCTTTCCAAAGAAGCAAGAAAGATGTTAGACAATGCAGGATTCCCTGACTGCTCTATCGTTGCTTCTAGTAGTTTAGATGAATATGTAATAAGGGAATTATTAAGGCAAGGTGCTCAAATTGATTCTTTTGGCGTGGGAGAAAGATTAATTACTGCTAGATCAGAACCAGTTTTTGGTGGAGTGTATAAACTTGCAGCTGTCGAAAAAAATGGAAAAATAATCCCTAAAATTAAAGTTAGTGAAAATGTTGGTAAAATTACAACCCCTGGTTTTAAGCAAGTATATAGATTATATGATAAAGCTACAAATAAAGCTATTGCTGATGTTATTACATTACACGAAGAAGAAATAGATGATACTAAACCTTACGAAATATTTCATCCTCTATATACTTGGAAAAGAAAAACCTTAACTAATTTCTATGCAAAGAAATTGTTAGTTCAATTATTTGATAAGGGTAAGTGTATATATGAAAATCCTTCAATACATGAAATAAGAGATTATTGTGAACAACAAATAGACACTCTTTGGGATGAAGTTAAAAGATTTGAAAATCCCCATGAGTATTTTGTAGATTTATCCAAGCCTTTATGGGATATTAAAGATCAATTATTGAAAGAACATGGGAAAATACAAAAAAACAACATCTAATACTTTTTGTTGACAATACTAATATTATATGTTAGTATGTTGTTCAACTAAATAAATGATAATGTAACTAAGGGGCTGCGGCTTGTTAAAAGTACTATAAATATAGGAAAGGAACAGTCGCCGAAATATAGTATATCTATATTGGTATTATACTGAACAAGCATAATACTGTCATTAGAAAATTGCCCAATTTTCTAATGGAGCACTTAGTATACATTGGGGCGAAAGGCGATTATAAAAGCAGTCTTGAGTTCCTTTGGCTCATGACTGCTTTTACATATATTTTTAATAATTCAAATTGTATTAAGAAGGTGGTAAATAGAATGAAACTTTTTGGCACAATGAAAATAAATGAGTTAGGTCATTTAGAAATTGGTAAATGTGATTCAACAGATTTAGTAAAAAAATATGGAACACCTTTATATGTAATGGATGAAACATTAATTAGAGATAACTGCAAACTTTTTAAAACAAATTTCACTAGTAAAAATATACAAACTGAAATTATTTATGCATCTAAAGCTTTCCTAACATTAGCTATGTGTACATTAATAAATGAAGAAGGTTTATCACTAGATGTAGTTTCAGGAGGAGAATTATATACTGCAATCAAAGCAAATTTCCCAACTCACAAAATTTATATGCATGGAAATAATAAAACTAAAGAAGAATTAACTATGGCAATAAAAACTGGCATAGGCAGAATAATTGTTGATAATAAATGTGAATTAGATTTAATTGAAAATATTTGCAAAGCATATAATAAGAAAATTTCTATATTATTACGAGTAAATCCTGGAATTGAAACCAATACGCATGAATATATAAAAACTACTAAAAATAGCTCAAAATTTGGTATTAGCATCTTTGATAAAGATATATTTAATATTGTAAATAAACTTAATTCAAATAAATATATAGATTTCAAAGGTTTTCACAGTCATATAGGTTCTCAAATTTTAAATGAAGAATCCTTCTATGAAGAGATTAACGTTATGATGAATTTTATTAAAGAAGTTTCCGAAAAATGTGGGACAACTATTCAGGAATTAAATTTAGGTGGTGGCTTTGGAGTATATTATTCAAAAAAAGATAGACCAATTAATTTAAAAAATTTACTCAAAAATATGCTAGATAAAATTAAAAGTAAAGCTGATGAATTTAAACTACCATATCCTAAAATAATGATAGAACCTGGAAGATCGATAGTTGCAAATGCTGGGACTACATTATATCAAGTAGGGTGCACTAAAAAAACACATAGTGGAAAACATTATGTATTTGTGGATGGTGGTATGAATGACAATCCAAGAACAGCTTTATATAATGCACAATATGAAGCAGCTATAGCAAATAGAATGAATGATGAAAAAGAAGGTATCTATACTATAACTGGAAGATGCTGCGAATCTGGAGATATAATTGCCAAAGATATATCTTTACCACATCCTAATATTGGAGATATTATTGCAGTTTCAACAACAGGTGCTTATAACTATAGCATGGCAAGCAATTATAACAGGCTTCCTAGACCGTCAGTGATATTTGTCAAAAATGGAAATTCTAAGTGTATTGTTCGAAGAGAAACATATGAAGATATAATAAAAAATGATCTGCCTTTATAATTAATAGAAGAGGCTTGTCATAAATCAAAAGTGCTTAGGAACTAACTTATTTTTAATGAAAATTCCTAGGCACTTTTGATTTTTAGAAATCCTTTAATTTTATTCTATTGGAATTTTATTTTCTTTTGAAGTAGTCTTTTTCTTAGGTAATTTTACTTTTAATACTCCATTTTTAAATTTGGCTTTAATCTTATCTTGATCTACATCATCTATATAGAAAGATCTCCTAAAGGAACCATATCTTCTTTCTTTTCTAATGTAATTTTCTTTTTCTTCATCTATCTCTTCTTTTCTTTCTACAGCTAATGTCAATATATCATCTTTTATTTCTAAAGTTATATCATCTTTATCTACACCTGGGATTTCTGCTTCGAGTATATATTCCTTATCTCTTTCTTTTATATCTACTCTTATTGGATTATAAGTATCATCAAATTCCTCTAACATAGAATCAAATAAAGTATCTAAAAAATCTCCTTTAAATTCTCTTGGTAACCTGCTTCCAAATCCTCTATAAGGTGTAATTCCAAACATCCTATCTACCCCCTTCATATGATGTTTTTACTTTGACTTTCTTTGACCTTACATTTACAGATTAACATTTTATTCATTTTTATTCAAGGATTAAATATTATGTTAACTTATCATTTTTTGAATTTTTATTTATATTCCTTTCATTTTCTCCATTTTTCTTATTTTTTTATGTATGTTTACTTTATATCACACACAGTATAATTTGTTTTATTAATGTATTTAAATCCATATTCATCTACGGAAATTATGTTTATACTACCATTTTCCACTTTGAATTTAAAAAAATAATTCACATTATCAAATACCCAACTTAAAGCAATCCTTATAACTCCATCATGACATACTAAAACTACATTCTTATCTTTTTTAGATAATTCCTCTAAAAAAGATGTAACCCTTTCATAAGCAAGCTTTATACTCTCTCCTTTAGGAGTCACATAGTTTATATAATCTTCATTCCACTGCTTTGCTTCTTCTGGAAACTTTTCTTTAATAACTTCATAAGTATTTCCTTCAAATAACCCAAAATCTACTTCTTTTATCCTTTCTTCTTTTTCCCCATCTAATTCTAAAATTTCCATAGTTTCAATAGCTCTATATAACGGACTTACATATACCTTATCAAAGGATAAAGTGTCCAAATATATCTTAGCCTTTCTTATCTGTTCTCTTCCTTTTTCCGTCAATCTAGTGCTTTTAGTACTAAATATTCCTTCTACATTATTTTCTGTTTGTCCATGTCTTATCAATATTATATCCACTTAATCACCTCCAAAAATGTCATCAAGGATACTATTTCTGCTATTTCTATGGTAGCTCCATATACATCTCCAGTAAAGCCGTCTATCTTTTTATAGCTTAATTTAGCCATTATTTCAGCTGCCAAAAACGAAAGTCCAAGAGGGATTAAATATATTGGATTAATTAATAAAAGTAATATAATATATATAATCCCTCCCATAAAAGCAAATTTTTTAGGATTACTTCTATGGAACATATCTCCTATGCCACCTTTTCTGCTAACTTTCTTTGTAGACATTATATAGGATATTACTAATCGACTATTTCCATAGGATAAAGCTAATATCAAAAAAATATTTTCTTGGATACTAAATATAAGAATATATTTTAAAAAAATATCAAGTACTATGGCTATAACACCAAAAGTCCCTATACGACTATCCTTCATTATTTCAAGAACCCTGTCCTTATCTCTATACGAGAAAAAGCCATCACAAGTATCAGATAATCCATCTAAGTGAAGACCCCCTGTTAATGCTATCATGGATACTAACGCAAAAAAAGTTCCAATGTATTCGTTTAAATGAGAAAACATATAAAAGCAAAGACTCCCAATGCTCCCAATTATCACACCTACTAATGGAAAGAAAAAAGTACTCTTTGATAAATTTGTTTTATTAAATTCTACAGATTTTTTTATGGGTAATCGTGTTAAAAATTGTATGGCCAATATTAATCCATCTATCATTTTATCTTCACTGGTATTCCACAACATACCAAATAAACCTCATGAGATAGTGTTGCTATCCTTTGGTTTATCCTCCCCTGAATATCTCTAAACACTCTACCTACATGATTATCTGGAACTAAAGAATAACCAACTTCATTAGTTACCAACACCAAATTATATCCTTTAGCTTCTACAGCTTTTATCAAGGAATATATTTCTTCATATATTTTATTTTCTACTTTGTTTTGTAATTGATAATCTATATATTTCTTTCCTTTAGTCATATCATACATTATATTTGAAGTAAGCACTGTTATACAATCCAATAAATAATTTTTTTCTATTCCTAAAGCATTGACTAATGAATAATTACCTTCATAAGTTCGCCAACAAGATGGTCGATTCTTTTTATGTAATTTAACTCTTTCTTCCATTTCCTTATCCCATATTTTAGATGTAGCTATATATACTACATCTTTTTCATCTTTATATAAGTTTTCTGCAAAAGTACTTTTACCACTTCTTGCTCCACCAGTAACTAATATTATCATATTGATCACCTATTTTTTTCTTCTCTAATATCTATTAAAACTTTACTGTCGATAGAAGCTTCTTCAAAAGTAGCCATATTATCCATGATATACAAAGCTGCATCTATTATTTGAAATGCTAGTGGACAACCAGAACCTTCTCCTAGTCTCATTTCTAAATTCAACATAGGGCTAAGTCCTATCTCTTTCATCATACATATAGCCCCGGGCTCTTTTGATAAATGAGATGGAAATATATATTCCTTTACTAATGGATTTAATCTTATAGCACATAATGCTGCTGCTGAGGATATAAAACCATCCATAACTATGGGTTTTTTGTTTTTTGCTGCTGATAAAAAGAGTCCACACATACCAGCTATATCAAAACCACCAACTTTTGCAATTACATCTATAGGATCCTTCTTATCAGGTTTATTTATCTCTATCCCTTTTCTTATTGCCTCTTTTTTTAAATTATATTGTTCCTCTGTAAGACCTGCACCTTTACCACTAGTAATCTCTGGTCCTAATCCAGTAAAAGCACTTAAAATTGCAGCTGAAGTAGTAGTATTGCCAATACCTAACTCTCCAGTCCCTAATATTTTATATCCTTTGCTATAGAGATTATCTCCAATTTCTATCCCTGTTTCAATTGCCTTAATTGCTTCTTCATATGTCATACTTGGTTCTCTTGTAAAATTTTTAGTTCCATAATTTATCTTCCGTTTTAATATTCCAGGATAATCTATATCTCCATTTAAGCCAATGTCCACTACAGTTAAGTCCGTATTAGTCATCTTGGATAGAACAGATACTCCTGTAAGCCCTTTTATCATATTTTCAGTTAAAATCATGGTGAATTCTTGAGGACAAGCACTTACTCCTTCTTCTACCACTCCATTGTCAGCACACATTACTACTATATTTCTTTTTTCTATTTTATTATGTGCTTTCCCTGTAATTCCAGCCATTTTTATAACTATCTCTTCTAATTTTCCAAGACTTCCTATAGGCTTTGCTAAACTGTCTAATCGCTCTTTCGCTATTTTTTTAGCCTTTTCATTTGGAGAATTTATTGCCTTTAATGTTTCCTTAAGTAATTCCATATTTATCCCTTCCTTTACTTTATTTTATTTTTATATTAACATATACATTTTATCAGAAATAGATAAAAAAAATAGAGGTACATTATAACTAAAAAAAGCCTAGCATATGCTAGGCAAACTTTTGGCGGAGAGAGAGGGATTCGAACCCTCGGCACAGCTTATGCTGTGCAGTGGTTTTCGAGACCACCACCTTCAACCTCTCGGACATCTCTCCAAATAATAGAAATGAAAAATTAGACTATTTATTCTTTCTAATCTGTTTAAAAAAATTGGTTATTATATTGCTACATTTGTCCTCTAATATCCCAAATTTTACTTCTGGTCTATGATTAAATTTAGGATTATCCAGTACATTAATTACAGAGCCACATGCTCCTCCCTTAGGATCTTTTGCTCCTATTACTACCCTATCTATTCGAGAATTAATTATAGCCCCAGCACACATAGCACAAGGCTCTAAAGTTACATAAATGGTAGTACCTGTGAGCCTCCATCCTCCCAAATACTTACTAGCCTCTTTTATAGCTATAATTTCTGCATGAGCTGTTGGATCCTTAGTACTTTCTCTTTTATTATATCCCCTTCCAACTATTTTGCCTTCATGTACAATAACAGCACCTATAGGTACTTCATAGGTGCTAAAAGCTTTATATGCTTCTTCAAGTGCTAGACTCATATATATTTCATCCATAAACACAACCCCAAACAAATGGTGCACCCGAGAGGAGTCGAACCCCCGACACACGCCTTAGGAGGGCGCTGCTCTATCCTGCTGAGCTACGGGTGCACAACTAATATTTACACTAATATATTTTACATTAGTTTTCTTTGTTTGTCAATTTTTTTATCAATATCATCCTGTTACTATTCTAGACGATATTGCAGAAAGTAAATCTTTTATATATCTAAACACAGCTAAAAAAAGTCTTTCTTTCTTTACTTCTTCATGAACTACTAGGTTTAATTCATCTACTGCTTGTCCATTTTTATATATGATCATTTTTCCTATTTTATCTAATTCTTTCAATGGGAATTTTATATTCTCATCTATTTTAATATCTATATCCAAATTATCTCCAATTTTAGCTATAATGCTATAATCATCTGAAGGATACACTTCTATATATTTATCTCTACTCTTTGGCACATATACAACATCTAATGGCACACTTTTATATGCTATAATTCTATTAGAATAATTGTCTAAGCCATATTGAATTAATTTTTTCCCTATTTCTTTCCTTTTCTGTTCACTTTCCGTACCCATTATTATGCCTATAAGTCGAAAATCTTTATGCTTTTCATCACAAACAGAAACTTTAATAGTAGATACTAAACAATATCCAGCTTTATTGGTAAAACCAGTTTTTAATCCATCTATTCCTTCTATTTCCTTTAGTAAAGGATTAGTATTTTCTTTCCTATAATTTCTCCAAGGAATATTTATTTCAGGAATGGTTGCTAAGGATAAAATTTGAGGAAATTTATTTATTACATATCTTGATAATATAAATATCTCCTTGGGACTCATCATATTTTGAAGTCCTGCCTCTGGTAAACCGGTAGAGTTAAAAAATATAGCAGTATCTAAACCTAATTCCCGTGCTTTTTCATTCATCATTCTTACAAAAGCCCCTTCTGTTCCTGCTGTGTGCTTTGCAAGGGCATAAGTAGCATCATTAGCTGATACCACTATTGAAGCTTTTATTAAATCCTCTACTGAAAATATCTCCCCTTTTTTTAAATTCAAACTAGAACCTTTAATTCTAGTAATATCATCATCTATACATATTTTATCATATAAAGAAATACTTCCCTTCTCTACTTCTTCCATAACTACTAAATAGGTCATAATTTTAGTGATACTAGCTACTTCCATCGGTTCATGTATATTGTATCCCTCTAATATTTCTCCTGTTTCAAAATTTCCCAATAAATAAGCAGATACCTCATCTTCAATATTAATTGAGGCAAATGTAGCTGAATTGATAATAAATATAAATAGTAAAGATAATAAAAAAGTCCTAGTAAATTTTTTATTCATATGTAATCCCTCACTCTTAATGCTTATATTATAAATTTAGTTTTTGCCATAGAGCCACTTATCAATTCTCTCATCAAAAGAGGTTCCTGTTACTTCTTCACATGTTTTTATAAAATCCTCAGTTGTCGCATTATGAAATTTATAAGTGTTATAATATTTATTTAATATATCATACAATATTTCTTTACCAAAATCCTCCTCTATTTCATTTAAAAACATAGCACCTTTTGAATACACCAAAAGTCCATAATCATCCCAATCTTTAAATTGATCTAAAGGCTTATTGATTATTTCATCTTTAGTTATAAGAAATTTCCCATATTCATAATTGTTCTTGCAATAATAATTATAATACTCTTTAGCTACTTTTTCACCATATTTTTCATCAATATAAATTACTTCTGAATAGGTTGCAAAAGATTCATCTAACCAAGCTTCATCTATTTGATCATTTCCAACCACTCCATACCACCATTGATGAGCAGTTTCATGAACTATTACAGTTTCTAAAATATCCTTAGAATTAGAAGTAAAGTAATCTTTACCTATAAATACTATTGTTGGATACTCCATACCTGTAGGAAATTCTGTCATAACTATGGAATATTGACCATAAGGATATTTACCAAATATACTATTGAATATATTTATGGCATCCACGCCCACTTTTAATGCAAAGTTTTCCATTTCTCTCTTTTCTTCTAAAGAATATAGTTTTACTGTTGTACCATTTATATCTTTTTCTGTTATTTTAAATTTAGAACTAGCTACCCAAGCAAAATCCCTTATTAATTTACCTTCTATTGTATAAATTTTCTCATCCTTTTTTACTTTTTCATGTATTATATTTCCAGTGGAGGCTACAACAAAATCCTTTGGTACTGTAATAATCACATCATAATTACCTATATTGCTATAAAAAGGATCTCCTATATCATAAAATGGGTCCAAATTCCACCCTTTATCGTCATATACACAAGCTATAGGATACCAATTCCCAAAATTAAATATTTCTTCTCCATATCCAAATCTATCCACATTTAAAGGTAGCTTTACATTATATTCTAAATATATTTCCACCTTCTCATCTGGTTTTAATACAAAGGGTAAGTCTATCTTTAATATAGTATCGTCTATACCTTCTATATGAAACATTACTGGTTTTTTATCAATTAAAATATTATTTATTTCTATATACCCTGGTTCAAAATCTTCTTCAGTAAAGGATACATTGTCAAATAATACAGGAGCAGTTTCAACTGATTTATATGCATTAGGATATAGATGAAAATATATATTTTTTAATTCATCTTTTGAAGAATTTATATAGTCTACCTTCTGCTTAGCTGTATAAGTTTTATTATCCACATCCAATTCTACTTCTATTTTGTAGTAAGGTATTTTATTTATGTCTATGCCATTGTAATCATCAACTATTAAAGTGGGATTTTCTTCTACTTTTTTAGTACAACTACTTGTAATAAAAGTTAAGGTTATAATAAGAATAATAATTATACATTTATTTTTATTCAAAATTTTACCTCCTTAATTATATTTATATATCTATATTTCAATTAAATTATTAAAATTCCTTTTTTATTTGCTATTTTTAGACTTATTAAAAAGATAAAAAGGCTAATTTTTAAATTAGCCTTTTTAAAAATTATTTTCTTATCTCTTTTACTCCTTTTAAATAAGGTCTCAACACTTCTGGTATTATTATGCTACCATCTTCTTGTTGATAATTTTCTATTATAGCTGCTAATGCTCTACCTACTGCTAATCCTGAACCATTTAGAGTATGAACAAACTCTACTTTTTTAGTATCTTTTCTTCTAAATCTAATATTAGCTCTTCTAGCTTGATAATCTTCAAAATTACTACAGGAGGATATTTCTACATATCTTCCATAACTTGGCATCCACACTTCCAAATCATAGGTTTTAGCTGCTGAAAATCCTAAATCTCCAGTGCTTAACATTACCACCCTATATGGAAGTTCTAATCGTTTAAGTATTTCTTCCGCATTATTTGTGAGCCTTTCCAATTCATCATAGGAGTTTTCAGGTAATGCAAATTTAACCAATTCCACTTTATCAAACTGATGATTTCTTATTAATCCTCTAGTATCTCTGCCAGCTGAACCTGCTTCTTGCCTAAAACAGGGAGTATATGCTGTATAGTATATAGGTAACATATCTTCATCTAATATTTCATTTCTATGCAAATTGGTAAGAGGAACTTCTGCTGTAGGTACTAAAAAATAATCCTTGCTAGGGATATGAAACATATCATATTTAAATTTAGGTAATTGACCAGTACCTATCATACTATCCCTATTTACCATAAAAGGTGTCCCCATTTCGATATATCCATGCTCTGCAGTGTGAAGATCTAACATAAAGTTTATCAATGCTCTCTCTAATTTTGCTCCTAAATCTTTAAATACAGAAAACCTAGTCCCTGTTAATTTAGAAGCTCTTTCAAAATCCAATATATCCAACTCTGTTCCCAAATCCCAATGCGCCTTTGGCTCAAAATCAAAATTCCTAGGTTCCCCCCATTTTCTTATCTCCACATTATCTTCATCAGATTCTCCTTCTACTACCGATTCATGAGGAATATTAGGAATATAAAGTAGTAAATTTAATAGCTCTTCATCAACTTCTTTAACCTTATCATCTAGTTGTTTTATCTCATTGGATAAATTTTTCATTTCAGCTATTAGTGATGATACATCTTTACCTTCTTTCTTCAATTTGGGAATATCTTTAGAAACAGAATTTTGCTTAGCTTTCATTTCTTCTACTTTTGTAAGTATATTTCTTCTTTTTTTATCTAGTTCCAGTACTTTGTCTATTGGATAATCCCCATGCCTTTTTTCTAATGCTTTTTTTACTCCTTCTGGATCTTTTCTTATACGTCTAATATCAAGCATATTTTTTCCTCCTATTCCTATGTTTTTTATATAAAAAAACTCTCAATCCCTAAAAAATTAGGGACGAGAGTCTATCCCGCGTTGCCACCCTATTTAACCTTTCGGTTCTCTTGTATCAATAATAGCTCTGGGCTGGATTCAATAACAAGCCTTGCCAATTTTCACCAACCATTGACTCTCTATAAAGGACTTAATTATTTACTATTTCCCTTCATAGCCATATATTAAATTTTGTTTTATAGTATACCATATTTTAAAAAATATATCAAATATATTATTTTTTATAATTTCATATCTCCAGCTTTTATATATCCCTTTTTTCTCATCCATTCAGAAATTATATACGTTATAATTCCAGGCAATATAAAATGTAATAGTAATATACTTATAAGCACTTTAGAGGAGGCACCCATCACATCTATAACTGCAAATTGTCCTACTAATCCACTAGTCCCCATTCCTGCACCCATCATGTTGCTTTCCATTTTAAATACAGTAGTAGATATAGGTCCTAAAATAGCAGATGTGATTATAGGTGGAATCCATATCCTAGGATTTTTTATTATATTGGGTATCTGAAGCATAGAAGTACCTATTCCTTGAGCAATAAATCCTCCAAAACCATTTTCTTTATAGGAAGATATCGCAAATCCAATCATCTGAGAGGCACAACCTACAGTACTAGCTCCAGCAGCTAAACCACTAAGACCTAAAGATATAGCTAAAGCTGCAGAACTAATAGGTAGAGTTAATATTATGCCCATTAATACAGATACTATAATTCCCATAGGAATAGGTTTAAGTTCAGTAGCTAAATTTATAATATTACCAATTAAATTCATAAAAGAAGATATATAAGGTCCTATATAGTGCCCAACCAAACCTCCTACTAAAATTGTACCTAATGGAACTAATACTATATCTACATCAGTTTTCCCTTTTATTATTTTAGAAAATTCAGCTCCTAATAAGGCTGCTATAAAAGCTCCTACAGGTTCTCCTACTTGTATCATAGTAATACCTTTTTCTATATATATGGTTCCAGCACCTATTGCTCCTGCTGCTACCGATGCAAACACCCCTAATGGAGGAGCGCCTACACTATATGCCACACCAGCGCCAATAGCTGGTCCCATTAACATTTGAGCTATTGTTCCAAACTCTACCACAAGGGGAATTTTTAATAAACTTCCTAACTGCTTGATTATTAATCCTATCAATAAAGATGAAAAAAGTCCCAATGCCATACCATTAAATATTTTTACTAAATAATCTTTAATACTATTTTCTTTACTTGAATTATTGCTTCCCATAAAACCACCTCTTATCAATGTATTAACATGTGTATTGTCACCTGTTAATACAAATATATCATTTTATTCTCCATCTATCAAGTACCCTTTTTCTCTTAATAATTTTTTAATTTTCTCAAAACTTTTTTCATCTTTTACTTCTATGGTATGAATATGTATACCTTCTGTAAGAGATGATAATGGTTCTGCATTTGTCTCTATGAGGTTATTAATAAATTCTTTTAAATCCATTCTAGAACCAATTTCAAGGGGACTTTTTATTTCGCCATATACAGGATGATCTACTATGACATCTAGTGCCTTTCCTCCCATGTCTACTATAGTTTTAAGTTCATCTTCTATTTCATCATAACCTTTGTGCTTACATACTATTTTTTTTACCAACTTATCCTCTTCATATAATTTAGGCACCATATATCCTTGAGGAGTTGCTAATATATTTTCTCCCCTTGCTCTTAATAATGCTATATCTTGAACTATTACCTGTCTACTAACCCCAAATTTTTCAGATAATTGAGTCCCCTTTATCGGTTTATTTGAATTGTTTAAAACCTCTAATATTTTTTCTCTTCTTTCCCATGCATCCATACTATATTCTCCTTTCAGTTTTTTACACTCTTTTATATTAATTTTAGCATAAAAATTAATATAAAAAATAAAACTTTCACAATAAAATAAGAAGGATAAGCCATATGCATATGCCCATCCTTCTTTAATACTATTTTTCCTCCCATTTATAATACCTTAAATCTGGGCCAAAAAATTTTAGTGGTATAAATTTTTCCAGTATTCTAGAAAATACCCTATCTGTATATATGTTAGATATTTCATCTGGTGTCAAATTTGTGGATATAATAGTTTTAGTACCATCTATCAATCTAGTGTTTACTATGTTAAATATTTCTGCATTTGTAAATGCATTGGATAACTCAGTACCTAAATCATCTATTATTAAAAGATCTGCTTGAAACAACAAATCATATTCATAATCTTCAAATCTATTTTCTGATCTTCCAAATCTTCTTCTTTCTATAATTTCCAATATTTTAAAAGCTGTTTGATATATTACTATTTTATTCATATCTAACAGTGCTTTTGCTATACAATTACACATGAAAGTTTTTCCTAAACCTGTACTTCCATAAAACAATAGGTTTTCTTCATTTTTTTCATCAAAATTATTTACATAGTCTACACAAATATTAGATATATATTTCATGTTTTCCCTAGGTGTCATACTTTCTCCTTCAAAAGGTTCATCTGGAAATATATTTATATCAAAAGTATCAAAATTTTCTTTTTTAAGTACATTTTCAATATTAGACATTTTATATGTTTCATTTATAATAGCTTGTTTTAAACAATTACACTTTTCTCCATTAGGTAAATAGCCTGTATCTTCACATTCATCACATTCATATTCAATGTCTAAATAGCTTAATGGTATGTTATTCTCTGTAAGTAAATAAGCTTTTTCCATTCTCAATTCTTCTATTTTATTTTTTGCTATTTGAAGACCTTCCTTATAATTTTTTGGATTTTCTATAACAGCTTTAGATATGGAGAGCCCAATTTCCCAAATTTGTTCATCTATTTCCTTTATTCTAGGAATTTTTCTATATACCTTTTGCTTTCTTATCCTTTGCTTATTAATGGCTTTATCTCTCTTTTTTTCATATTCCATCAATATATCTTTTAGGATTTGATTATACATCATTGTACTCTCCTTTTATCTTAGAATAATATTCTTCTCGCTTTCTTCGAGCAATTTCTTCTAATTGATCAGCAGTGTATTTAGAAGTTCTCTGCTCAAAATTATGAAATCTATTTTTATTTACTTTAGCTTTTCTATATTTTTTATTAGAAAATTCTTGTTCTTTTTTAATAGGAGGTTTATCTTTTTCTTCTATATCTTCTAGAGTTTTTATCCCTTTTTGATGCCAAGAAGATAGTATCCCATCTATGTAACTTATACTTGGATTAGATGTTTTCTTAGAATTTTCACATCCTTTAAGAACCATCTCCATAGTAAATTTATATTCTTCAAACCATTTATCTATAGTTTTCATCTCTCCTTCTGTAGGCAATCTATTGACTATACCTAATGCTTTCATTACTCGTTCATATCTATAGTATTTTTCATTTGTAACCTTTAAGTTATCCTGTAAAGCTTCTATATTTGTTATTCCTTGATCGTACCAATTCCTTATTATTCCTGCTATATAATTTATATTTCTTTTTCCTTTTTTCTCTACTGCATAAAAGAAAGCTTTTTCTATAATATCTGGATTCATATTATAATTATGTATCCACTCTAATACTCTCCTCTTTTCATTAGGAACTAATTGCCTTCTCATTATATAATCTATGGAATTAAACATTTCATTTATACGAGGTATTTGATTAGCATCAACCAAATCCTCTACAGAACAAGTATAACTCTTTGTAACAACTTCCTCATTCATATTTATAGGTTTGTAATTATTTTTTATATATAATTGTTTTAAATTTAAAAACTTCACTTTATAATCATATTGTTTCCCCTCATCAATAGGTATTTTTTTTATTATACCTTTTTGTTCCCAAAAATCCCATGCATTTAACACATCTATTAAAGGTATATTTAAATGTTTTGCTATGGTCTCATTGTCAACTTCTATATTTTCATCTTTATCATGTGCATATTTATATCCTAAAAGATATACTTTTACATAAGTACCATCAGCCATAGGCATAAAATCATTTATAAATATATTTTCAATAGGGGTATCTCCTAAATCTATATCTGTAGTTTCAATTATAAAATTCATAATTCCACCTCTACCTTATGGTATTCCCAATTTCTTCTCTTTTAACTTTTTTTCTTTTAAATAAGTTTTCTTATCTATTTTCATCTTGTAGATATAATTATATACTTTTCCATTTATTAATACAAAAGAGGATTTTTCTTTTAAAAAATATGGATTATTAAAATCTATATTTTGATTAAAAAATTCGTCTACATATACATCTACTATTTTAAATCCACTCTTTTCATAACATCTAATTGCTCTTTTATTGAATTTAGCCACCTCTAAATACATTCTCTTCATATTCATTTCATTGAAATAATAGTCTAAAAAAGTTAATATACTTTCTGTTCCATATCCTTGATTTACATAATTAGGATCGAATACTATACCCAAAGTAGCTTCTTTTAATATACGTCTTATATGTTTAATCCCCATATAGCCTATAAGTCTATTTTCTTCATTAAATACACTGTAGTATTTGCTATTATGTCCTTTGCTCTTATAATGATACCATTCTTCTATCTGTTTATCATCAAATGGAGGCAAATTATAATCAAATAATAGTGGATTCTCATGAAATCCCCACTGCCTCATGAAATAAGCATGTTCCAGTGCCATAGGAACTATCCTTATCCTATTTCCTTTTAATTCCATTTTATAATACCCTCCATACATACTTTAGAGAAAATTATTACTTCGAAACTTTAGTCTCGAAGTAATAATTAATTTTTTAATCCTATAATTCTTCTCTTATATTTTCTTTGTTTAAAAATTTAGTGAATTCTTGTTTCCATACTAATTCTACAGTACCTGTAGGTCCATTTCTATGTTTTGCAATAATTACTTCTCCAATATTTTTTTTGTCTGTATCTTCGTTATAGTATTCATCTCTATATAAAAATAATACAACATCTGCATCTTGCTCTATTGCTCCTGATTCTCTCAAATCTGAAAGTATAGGACGATGATCTGAGCGAAGTTCTGGAGCACGAGAAAGCTGCGAAAGAGCTAACACTGGGCAATCCATCTCTTTTGCTAATGCTTTTAAACCTCGAGATATAGCAGATATCTCCTGTTGCCTATTTTCATGTTTCATCTCTGACTGCATTAATTGTAAATAGTCTATAACTATTAAATCTAATCCTTTCTCAATTTTCAACTTTCTACATTTAGCTTTTATTTCCATAAGAGAAATACCAGCTGTATCATCAATAAATATGTTAGATTGAGATAAAGGGGCAATACCATTTATTATTTTCAACCATTCTTCTTCTTTAAGTCTACCGCTAATTATATTTTGTAGGTTTACATGGGATATAGAACTTATCATCCTTTGAGCTAATTGCTCTTTGGACATCTCCAATGAAAAAATAGCAACACTCGCATTAGCTTTAATTGCAGCATTAGTAGCTATGTTTATACCTAAAGCTGTTTTTCCCATGGAAGGTCTAGCAGCTAATAATATAAGATCTGATTTTTGCATTCCTGAAAGTTTACTATCTATATCAATAAAACCAGTGGTTAACCCTGTTAGTTCCCCTTCGCGAGCAGCCATTTCCTCTATTTTTGAAAAACTTTCCAACAACACATCTTTTATAGGAGCAAATCCTCCTTTATGTCTTCCTTGAGTAATATCAAATATTTTCTTTTCAGCTTGTTCTATTATACTATTTACTTCTTCACTAGCTTCATAGCTCTTTGCCATTATCTCATCACAAGATGCAATCAACTGTCTAAGTAAAGCTTTTTCTTCTACTATATCACAATAATATTTTATATTGGAACTTATAGCTACTCCTCCAGATAAACTGGTTAAATAAGTAACTCCCCCTATATTTTCTAATATATCTTTTCTTTTTAATTCTTCCGATAAAGTGATAATATCCACTGGTTCATTTCTTTTATATAATTCTATCATAGCTTTAAATATTTCTTTATTTGCTTCTTTATAAAAATCTTCTGGAGCCAACTGCTCTATGGCAGTATTTATAGCTTCTTGATTTATAAGCATAGCACCCAAAACAGATTGCTCTGCTTCTAAGCTATGAGGGGGTATTTTCCCCAATATATGTGCTTCTATTGTAATCACCCCATTACTCTTCGCTAACTTTTACCCTTAATTTAGCTGATACCTCTGGATATATCTTTATTTCAACTTCAGTAGTTCCTAAAGTCTTTATATTATCCTCCAATTCAATTTTTCTTTTATCTATATCTATATTATGTTGTTCTTTTAACGCATCAGAAATATCTTTAGATGTAATAGAACCAAACAGTTTTCCCCCTTCTCCTGCTTTACCTTTTAGTTTTAAATCTATAGACTCAATTTTTTCTTTTAATTTTAAAGCCTTTTCATATTCCTCTCTTTCTTTTGCTTCCATCTCTTTCTTTTTATTCTTCCATTTATTTAAGTTTGCTGGAGTGGCTTCTATAGCCAATTTTCTAGGAAATAAATAATTCCTAGCATAACCATCTTTTACATCAACTAAATCACCTTCTTTACCTAAGCCTTTTACTTCTTTCAATAATATTATTTTCATTCCTCATCACCTTCCTTAAAATATTCTTCTATAGAATTTATTAAAAGTTCTTCAGCTTCATCTATAGTTATCCCTTCTAATTGAGTTCCTGCACTAGTTAAATGACCTCCTCCTCCAAGCTTTTCTAGAATCAATTGAACACTCACATTTCCTAAAGATCTTCCACTAATATGAACTTTACCTTCAAACAATGTTAATACGAAGGAGGCTTCTACACCATTTATATTTAATAAATCATTAGCAGATTGAGCTGCTATCAATACCGAATCTTCCATATCCTTTTCTAATCTTCCTATAGCTACTTTATTAAACACTATTTTCGAATTTCTAACCACTTCAGCTTTATGTAAAAATGTATTAAAATCATCTCTAAATAGATGCCTAACTCTAGTAGGATCAGCTCCTGATCTTTTAAGAATAGATGCTGCTTCAAAGGTTCTAACTCCCGTTTGAAAAGTAAAGTTTTTAGTATCTACAGTTATTCCTGCTAATAAAGCATCTGCTTCAAATTCACTCATCTCCATCTTTTCAAACATATAATATAGTATTTCTGTTACTAATTCACAAGTAGATGAAGCATAAGGCTCTAAATACCTTAATATAGGATCTTTCAAAAATTCAGCTCCTCTTCTATGGTGATCTATTAATACTATTTTATCTGTCAAATCTAAAAGTTCAGGAGCTTCTGTAAAGCTAGGCTTGTGATTATCCACTACTACTAATAAAGAGGATTGATCTACTTTATTATAAGCTTCCTCTGGAGTAAGTATTAAATCCAAGTATTCTGGTACTTCAGATTTCATTCTTTCATATATGTTTTTTATTGAAGGATTAACGCCTGATAATATAATATATCCCTTCTTATTTCTATTTAAAGCTGCCCTAACTATACCTACACTAGCACCAAAGGAATCCATATCTGCATTTTTATGTCCCATTACAAATACTTCTTCTGACTGATCTATAAGTTGTCTTAAAGCATGGGATATAACTCTAGCTTTTACTTTGTTCCTTTTTTCTATAGCTTTAGTTTTTCCACCATAAAATTTTAAATCATTATTTTTCTTAACTACAGTTTGATCGCCTCCACGACCTAGAGCAATATCTATAGCTGCTTTTGCATACTCATAAGTTTCATTTGGATTCTTGCCATTTACTCCTACACCCATACTCAAAGTAATAGGAATAGTATTACCTTTATCTATTTCCCTAATTTTATCCAATATATCAAACTTCTTTTGTTGAATAACTTGCAAATCCTTATTTTCAAATATTAGTAAATATTTATCGTTTTCATATTTCCTAGTAAATCCATTATGCTCTGCTGCGTAACTGCTTATAGTTTTATCTATTTCAGCTAATACTAGTGGTCTATTTACTTCTGGTGTAGTATTTTTTACTTCATCATAATTATCTACATAAGCTAGACAAACAGTAAGTTTCTCATCCTCATATTTATCTTTTAAAATCATTCTATCTGTATCATCTATCCAATATAACATAATTATTATGCCTTTTTTGCTAACAGCTTTTTTAATTTCTATAATATTATAATGTATTTGATAATATCTGTCTTTATATTTAACCTCTATGGGTTTTTTATCATCCTTTTTTAAAATCTCTTCTATATTTAAATTAGGTGCAAATTCTTCTATCTTATTATTCAATATATTTTCTTCATCAATCATAGACGAAAATCGAGTATTATACCAGCTTATAGTCCCATCTATTTCTAATATTACCAGTGGAAAAGGCATATTAAATACTGCATGTTTAGTTGCTGATTCAAATTCTTCCGTTAAGGTTTCTATATATTTAGTCCACTCTTTTTCTTTGTCATGAATTGTCTTGTTATAATGATAAATTAAATAAGCTAACGCTATAGCCCATATTAAAGCTAATATAGGTTGATAGTAAGCAATTATAACTATAAGACAGCCAATAATTACAAGATACAGTTTTGTATCCTTCCAATTGAATAAATTCTTATTATCCATGGTAATCCTCCTGTCAGGGATTTAAACATTATTTTTAAGTTTTCTAAAATCTAGTATAGCATCTAATACTCCTATGAAGGTTAATATCATGGAGCCTATAGGCAATACGAATATGAAAAATAACAAAATAATTATTCTAAATATTATTTTTATATTTCTCATTTTTAATTTGTAGTCTATTACTGCTAGCCCTTGTGTAAAAAACATAAAGGATGTAAGCCCTACAATATTTACTAGTACCGCCTCATAATAAGATATCTTTAACCATTTTATCAACAAAACTCCTACAAACATAATACCTATACCTAATAATATATTGTTAGGTAATTTAAATCTTGAAAATCTAGGAATAGATACAATACCATACCCTTGTTTTCTAAGTATTATAGAAGATATAAAACAATTTATATATGCTGTAATTAATGAAAATATGATCATTAAAACAGGTATCATCAATAATATATAGTCAAAAACACTTTCTAATAAATCTTCAGCTTTTAATATCTCATATTGAGATAATTGCATCTCTTTCAATGCCTCTATTTGTGTATTAATAACCTGAGTGAAAAATTCATCCAACTGATATACTATACTTACCCCTATTATATTCTTTGTTAAACCTAATATAATCAAAAAAGATACTAATGTAACCAAAGTAGAAATAATCATAGTTTCCAATGTTTTTTTTCTATTAACAATTAAATAATTAAGTGCAATACTCAAAGGTAAAAAAGCTAATAATATAATTAATCCCGATATAGTATCTGTCATAAGCCCAACTAAAAAAGTTGATATTATAATACTAATTATATTATACTTTAATCCATATTTAACTCCTAATATTATAAATGGCGCAGGATATAAAAATATAATTAATGGCATATAGTACATTCCTAACAACATCAAAATAGTAGATATTATTATGGTCGATATTATCTCAAAAATTTTGTGCCCTTTATTTTCATCCATATTCATGTTTTTCACTCCTATATACTAAGTATTTAATAATTCTAATAATTGGCTTAAATCTCCATACCATTTTTCAATCTGATGATCTTTAATTATATTTAACTTTATTTTATTCCTAAGATTTAAATTTATATCATCATAATCCAATCCTAGCCGTTTTCCTAATAAATAGGATAAAAGTATTATATTAGAAAGTAAATCCTCTATATCTTCTTTTGTATTTTCCTCCCCTGTTGCTAATATTTCGTATAAATTAGCAACAGAAGTTAATATTTCTGATTTTAGCCATTCTATTGTCCTAAGATTTTTAATTATATCTACATTATTTTTGTCCTTCATGTTTTCACCCTTTTTTATAACTTAATTTAAAATAAATAGTCTTATTAAAATAATACAGAGTAAAATATTATATGTCAAACAAAAAAGAGAGGTTATTCCTCTCTTAATCTGCACTATATGGTAATAATGCTACTTGTCTTGCACGTTTAATAGCTCTTGTAAGTTCTCTTTGATGTTTTGCACAATTACCAGAAATTCTTCTTGGAAGAATTTTCCCTCTATCAGTAACATATTTTTTTAATGTATTTATATCCTTATAATCTATATGATCTACTTTTTCTGCACAGAAACTACAAACTCTTTTTCTTGGTCTAAATCTTCTTTGCACCTATCTTCCCTCCTTCTTAAAACGGAATATTATCATCATCTATAGGTTCAAATCCATCTATATCAGGAAAATCTGTACTAGTATCCTCAAAATTTGAATCCTTATCATCAGCCCATTCTAAAAATTCTACTCTTTCTGCTACTACTTCTGTAACATATCTTCGAGTACCATCCTTAGCATCATAACTTCTAGTTTGTATCCTTCCCTGAACAGCAGCTAATAACCCTTTTGATAAATAATTTGCACAATTTTCTGCTTGTCTTCCCCATATAACAATATTTATAAAGTCAGCTGTTGGTTGTCCTTTACTTTCAAATTCTTGTTTTTTTTCTTTGGAAAGCTGTTTATCTACTGCTAAAGTAAAATTAGCTACTGGAGTTCCAGTATTAGGTATATACCTTAATTCTGGATCTCTTGTAAGTCTTCCAATTAACACAACATTATTCAACCAAAACACCACCTTAATAATTAATCGTCTTCCCTAACTATCATATGCCTCATTATACTGTCAGAAATTTTTGCAATTCTGTCTAGTTCTTTTACTGTTTCTGGGGTGGTTTCAAAATTAATTATTACATAATATCCTTCGGTTTGATCATTGATTTCATAGGCTAATTTTCTAGTTCCCCATTCATCAATATTTGTAATAGTACCATTGGATTCTATAACACCTTTTAATCTATCCAATAATTGATTTCTTTTCTCTTCTTCTATATTTGGCATAAAAATAAAAACTGCCTCATACTTTCTCATCGTACTCACCTCCTTCTGGACTAACGGCTCTATACATAATATAGAGCAAGGATATACTTATAAGATTATACCATTTATATGATATTGATGCAATAGTAAAAAACATATTTAATATTCATAATTAAAGATATTTTTACATACATTTTACATTCATATATAACAGATTTTACATGTAGTTGTTAAGCTTATAAATGGAAGATAAAGATAAAAATAAAAATTATGAGAAAGGTAGGTAATATTTTATGAAAAAAGTTTTAAATTTACTTTTAATTACTATTATTATAATGTCTTTATTAGTCGGTTGTACAGATAATAATGATAATAATACACCTGCTAATTCGTCCCCAAAAAATACAAATGAGGAAACAGAAGATTTTGATACTAATAAAACTATAAATGTAGTAACTAGAGAAGAAGGTTCTGGAACTAGAGGAGCTTTTGTTGAAATAGTTGGAATACTAGAAAAAGATGCTGATGGCAATGAAGTAGATAAAACCTATGCTGAAGCAATTGTCCAAAATAGCACAAATGCAGTTATGACTGCAGTAGCTGGAGATAAGTATAGCATAGGCTATATATCTTTAGGTTCATTAAACGATACGGTAAAAGCTGTAAAGATAGATGGAGTAGAAGCTACACCTGAAAACATATTAGACGATTCCTACAAGCTTGCAAGACCATTTAATTTAGCATACAAAGACGATTTAAATCCATTAGCTAAAGATTTTATCGATTTTATACTTAGTGCTGAAGGGCAAAAAATAGCTGAAGAAGAAGGATATGTACCAATTAATACTAATCCACCAAGCTATGAAAATGTTGATGAACAAAAAGGCTCTATTCTTGTAGCTGGTTCCACATCAGTTGCACCATTAATGGAAAAATTAGTTGAAGCATATCAAGAATTAAATCCAGAAGTATCCATTGATATTCAAGCAACTGGTTCATCAGCAGGTATGCAATCTGCAATGGAAGGTACTGCTGATATAGGTATGGCTTCTAGGGAACTTAAAGATTCAGAACTTGCTGAATTAACTTCCGTTTCTATAGCTGTAGATGGAATTGCAGTAATAGTAAATAAAGAAAATCCCCTTGAAGATCTATCTATTGATGAATTGAAATCAATCTATATTGGAGAAATTACTAAGTGGAATGAAGTAATAAAATAAATTCTCCCCTTTATCAAATATTATAGCCTAGTTAACTAGGCTATAATATTTGAATTTAATAAATAAGAAAATGAAGGTGAAAAAAATGAAAACTAAATTTCTTGAAAATTTTATGCGAATAATCTTCTTTATATCAGCAACAGTTTCTATAATATCCATAATACTTATATGTATATTTATATTTGCTGGAGGCATCCCTTTCTTAAAAGAATATGGCTTTAAAAATTTCTTTTTAGGTGTTAACTGGAAACCTAACGATACTCCTCCTTCTTATGGTATTTTACCAATGATACTTGGTTCAATTTATGTTACTATTGGTGCAATAATAATAGGAGTACCTATTGGAGTTTTAACGGCAACTTATCTAGCAAAATTCTGTAATAAAAAAATATACAAATTTTTAAAATCCAGCATTAACCTAATGGCTGGAATTCCTTCTATTATTTATGGTTTTTTTGCATTAGTAGTTATAGTTCCTATTATTAGAAATATATTTGGAGGAACTGGTATGAGTATACTTACTGCTTCAATATTACTTGGTATTATGATACTGCCAACAATTATAAATATATCAGAAGCAGCTATTAGGGCAGTTCCAAAAAGTTATTATGAAGGAAGTATAGCTCTTGGTGCTTCCCACGAACAATCTGTTATATCGGTAGTATTACCTGCTGCAAAATCAGGAATATTATCTAGTATTATACTTGGTATTGGTCGTGCCATTGGAGAAACTATGGCAGTTATTTTAGTAGCTGGAAACCAAGCTCGTATACCTTCAGGTATAACAGAAGGGGTTCGTACCCTTACTGCTAATATAGTAATTGAAATGGCTTATGCTGCTGATGAACACAGACAAGCTTTGATTGCAACAGCTACCATATTGTTTGCCTTTATATTAATTATCAATGGTCTATTTTTACTTGTAAAAAGAAGGAGGAAGTAAGCAGCATACAAAAATAATGCTAAAACGTATCAAATGAATATTAAAATATATCACAAAACTTATTGAAACACTTGTTCTTAGAGGGTATAATAAGTATAAGGAGATGATACTTATGCTTATTATTTCTATGGTAGGTGAAATAGATGAAAGTAACAGTTAGAGGTATATTAATTAATGTAAATAAAGAAGCGAGATTTGAAATTAATAGACTAATGACTGTATTTTCATCAGCACAAAGATATGGCTTTAAAAGAATTTTAGAAGGAAAAATGAGAGATGGCGAAATAGAAAAAGAAATATCTAAAAAATATGGATTAAATATAAGGCAAAGTAAAGATGCATTAAAAAAAGCAAAACAAATTATAAATTCTCAAAAAATACTGGTTAAAGATAGTTATGATAATTTTTCAAACAAAGTAAATCAAGTAGAAAATCAGCTTAAAAAAGCTAAATCTCAAAATAGAAAAAATCAATTAAATAAAAGATTAGAAAAGTTAAAGAAAAAACAACAAATATACAAAGAACATATAGATAATAATACAATCCCAAAAGTAATATTTGGAGGAAGGAAAAACTTTATAAAAAGATGTAAAAACCAAATATCAAATGAAGAATGGAAAGAACTAAGGGATAACAACTATTATTCTAGAGGAGATAAAACCAAAAAAGGAAATCCAAATTTAAGAATAATAGTTAAAAACAATATGACTTTTTTAGAAATATCAACATTAAATAAAGATAAAAACAATCGGGCAATAAAAATACAAGTGCCATTATATCTACCACAAAAACAATCCAAAAAAACAGGAAAAATAAACGGTAGAAACTATAGACAAAAGGTACTAGACTATTTAGAAACAGGAGAAGCCTATAAAGTAGAACTTATTAAAAAAGAAGATAAAATTTATGTCCATATTACCATAGATGAAAGTAAAATAAGAGAATATAAAGAAATCTATACTAAAAATAATGGAATAATAGGCATAGACACAAACCCAGATGGATTTGCATTAACAAAGGTAGATAAAGACGGAAATTATAGATGGAGTACTTATTTAAAACAACATGAACTCTTATATGCAAGAACAAATAGAAGGGATAATCTATGTGGTGAATTAGCTAAAGAAGCAATAGAAATTGCAAAAGTAGAAAGATGTGCCATAGCCATAGAAGATTTAAACTTTGAATGTGATAGAGAAGTAAAGAAAAAGTTTAGAAGAATAAGTGGACAATTTACTTATAGAAATTTACTATCAAAGATTGAAACCAAGGCTAAAAGAGAAGGAATACAAATAATAAAAGTAAAACCACAATATACAAGTAAAATAGGACTATATAAATATTCCCATCAATATGGACTAAATGTCCATGAATCAGCAGCCTTAGTAATTGGTAGAAGAGCCTATGGCTATAACAATGAAAAAGTACCAAAACTTTTAAAAGATAAACTATTAACAGAAGAAGAAAAACTTACATTTAATCATAAAAACAATTGGAAACAATGGAGTATTATAGATAAAAATATTAAAAAGAAAGGTGGTGAAAATCCTGGTTTTTGGCAAAGGAACAGGAAAAGCATACTAGGTATAGCTATTTAAGATATATATTGTTAAAGGACACCTAGAAGGAAAAGCCTTTAACAATCTATATATATTTAAAGGGAAAGGTAACACCTTTAATCTTATTGTACTTATCTACAAAATGTAAATAAGGCTTTATGAGATTTATAGTTAAGAGACTATACCCTAGTAGCTGAATCCTGTGACGCTACCACTTATTATTAAGTGAAAAATCATATTGATACTATTTAATATGATTTTAGAAACCAGGGCTAAAAGTGAGTAAAACCATTAAAATCATAGTAAAAATATCTGCTTTTATAACTTTTGGAACATTGTTTTTCTTAATTGGATATATATTAATAAAGGGAATACCAAATTTAAATTTATCCATGTTTAAAGTAAAATATACTACAGATAATGTATCTCTTTTCCCTGCAATGATAACTACAATAATGCTTGTATTTTTAACTCTAATAATTGCAACTCCTATAGGTATATTTACAGGATTTTATCTAGTAGAATATGCGAAAAAAGGCAATATATTTGTAGAAATTATTCGAATTGCAACTGAAACTTTATCTGGTATACCCTCAATAATCTATGGATTATTTGGTATGCTATTTTTTGTTATAAAATTAAATTTCAAATTTTCCTTATTAGCAGGTACTTTAACATCTGTAATTATGGTACTTCCTTTAATTATTAGAACTACAGAAGAAGCTCTACTTTCTGTGGACAATTCTCTTAGGGAAGCAAGTTTTGCTTTAGGAGCTGGAAAACTCCGTACTATTTTTAGAGTTGTTTTACCTGTAGCAATTCCTGGAATACTATCTGGTATTATACTTTCCATAGGTCGAATAGTTGGAGAAACTGCAGCACTAATATTCACTTTAGGAACTGTACCTAAAATTCCAAAAAATTTATTTTCTTCAGGTCGAACATTAGCACTTCATATGTATGTTTTATCTACAGAAGGTTTTCATGTAAAAGAATCCTATGCAACGGGAGTTGTATTATTGATAATAGTATTAATTATAAACAAAATATCTACTTTATTAAGTAATAAATTAGCAAAGGAGAATCAAAATGAATAAGTTTATCATAAAAAACATGAATTTATATTATGGTAATTTTCATGCTTTGAAAAACATAAATATGAATATACCTGAAAATGAAATAACTGCTCTCATAGGTCCTTCTGGTTGTGGAAAATCTACTTTATTAAAGAGCTTAAACCGTATGAATGATTTAATTGAAGGTTGTAAAATTTATGGAGAAATACTACTTGATGGTGAAGATATATATGCTGAAAATTTTGATGTAACTTTATTAAGAAAAAGGGTTGGAATGGTTTTTCAAAAACCTAATCCTTTCCCAATGAGTATATATGATAATATTGCTTATGGTCCAAGAACTCATGGAATAAAAAACAAATCTAAGTTAGATGAAATTGTTGAAAGAAGTTTAAAATCTGCTGCTATTTGGGATGAAGTAAAAGATGATCTCAATAAAAATGCTCTTAGAATTTCTGGAGGACAGCAACAAAGAATTTGTATTGCAAGAGCTCTAGCTGTGAAGCCAGAAGTACTATTGATGGATGAACCTACTTCTGCTTTAGATCCAATTTCTACAGCAAAAATTGAAGATTTAATTCAAGAATTAAAGAAAAATTATACTATAATCATAGTAACTCATAATATGCAACAAGCTGCAAGAGTATCTGATAAAACAGCATTCCTTTTAAACGGAGAATTAATAGAATTTGGAAGTACCATAGATATTTTTTCAGTTCCAAAAGATAAACGTACAGAAGATTATATTACTGGAAGATTTGGTTAATCAATGGAGGATGATTATTATGAGAAATAAGTTTGATAAAGAATTGGATTTGCTTAATAACGAATTAATAGAGATGGGAAATTTAATCGAAAGCTCTATAAAAGCAGCTATTACAGCTTTAGATGAACAAAATATTGAATTGGCAAAACGAGTGATAGAAAACGATAAAGAAATAGATGACATGGAAAGAGCTATTGAACAAAGATGTTTAAAATTATTGATACGGCACCAACCTGTAGCAAAAGATTTAAGATTTATATCTGCTGCTTTAAAAATGATCACAGATATGGAAAGAATAGGAGATCAAGCTGCAGATATATCAGAAATATCTATTAGACTTGCAGAAGAAACATATTTAAAAGAGCTTATTCATATACCCCAAATGGCTGAAGCTACAATAAAAATGGTTAAAAGTAGTATAGATTCTTTTGTCAATAGAGACATAACACTTGTTAAAAAAGTAATTGCATATGATGACACAGTAGATGAATTATTTGATATAATTAAAAATGAGCTAGTAGAATTGATCATACAAGATATAAATTATAAAGAACAGTCAATTGATTTTTTGATGATAGCAAAATATTTAGAAAGGATAGGAGATCATGCTCAAAATATTGCAGAATGGGTATATTTTGCAATCACTGGAGAACATTATACATGGTAGGAGCTGATTAAATGACTTTAATCTATTGTATAGAAGATGATGAAAGTATTAGAGAATTAGTAGTTTATGCCCTCGAAAATAATGGATTTAAAGCTGTAGGACTTGAAAATGGGAAAAATTTATTTAATCTACCCAATCCTGATTTAATTATATTAGATATAATGTTACCAGGTGATGATGGATATACAATTCTCCAAAATTTACGCTCTAACTTTAAAACATCTGATATTCCTGTTATTATGCTCACAGCCAAAACTAGTGAATTTGACAAAGTTAAAGCATTAGATATGGGAGCTGACGATTATGTTGAAAAACCATTTGGTATAATGGAGCTAATATCTAGAGTAAAAGCTGTTTTACGCCGTAGTCACAAAAATAAACCAGATACAAAATTAACTTTTAAAGAAATATCTATTGATTATGAAAAACGTTTAGTTAAAGTAAATGGTAAAGAAGTAAATTTAACTCACAAGGAATTTGAATTATTGTATTATTTAATGAGAAATCAAGAAATAGTTTTATCTAGAGATAAAATAATGAATCAAGTATGGGGATTTGATTTTGAAGGTGAAACTAGAACTATTGATGTTCATATTGGCACATTAAGACTTAAGCTTGGAGATGCAGGTAAATATATTCAAACTGTTAGAAATGTAGGCTACAAATTAGGAGGATAAAGGATGGAAAAAAAAATTTATTTTAATTTGGCAATGGTTGCAACTATTACTGCAATTTTAACATCTGGAATTATAGCTTTCCTTTTTTATGATATATATAGTACAGAAACTAAAGGATATATAGATTTTTCATCTAGAATATTGTCAATTCTTCCTGTCACAGTAGGAGTTTTAGTATTTATTTTAATATCTTTATATATAGTTGCACATATTTTAACTAATAATATTATAAAACCTATATCAGCTGCAACTCAAAATATAGAAAATATTCTATCAGGAAAAGAAATAGAATATGTAGAAATATATGATGAATTAAAGCCATTTTTACAAACTATACAAATTCAAAAAACAGAAATTGAAAATTATATTTCACAATTAAAAGAAGCTGAAAAAGCCAGAAGAAATTTTACAGCTAACGTATCTCATGAATTAAAGACTCCTTTAACCTCAATAAATGGATTTGCTGAAATACTAGCTACTGGTACAGTCAGTAAAGAAGATACTATTAAATTTGCTACCATAATTCACAAAGAAGGTACTAGACTACTAAGTTTAATTGATTCTATAATCCATCTATCCCACATCGAAGATGAAATGGAAAATACTACTATGGAATTAATTTGTATGTCAGATATTGTTAATGATGTTATATATCCTTTAAAAATAAGGGCTGAAAATAAAAATTTAACATTAAACTTAACCGTTGAAGATATCTCTATCAAAGCTAATAAAAGAATGATCAAAGACTTATTATACAATCTAGTTGACAATGCTATTAAATATAATAAACCTAATGGTAAAATAGATATATTCATAGGTGAAATTGACAATTCCTGTGTAATTCAAGTTAAAGATACAGGAATTGGAATACCAGAAGAAGAACAAGATAAAATTTTTGAACGTTTTTATATGGTAGATAAAAGCCGCTCAAAAAAAGTAGGGGGTTCAGGTTTAGGATTATCCATTGTAAAACACATAGTAAAATATCATAAAGGACAAATATTTTTAAATAGTAAACTAAATGAAGGAACTGAAATCAAGGTAATATTACCTATATAAAAAAGTAGGTTGGTATACCAACCTACTTTTTTATATAGCTTATTTATCTTCTAGATAAAATATTATGCTCAGTTCTTATAAAATTGCTTCTTATTTCTTTCATAGCCGCAATTCTTTCTTCAGCCATCCTATCTGCTGCTTCTGCTGTTGTAATATTTTCTTCTCTTGCAATATCAAAAACTAATCCCATTTGATCATATATAGTTGAAGCTTTAGCCAATGCTCTTTCTCTATTGTATCCTTCTAATTCATCTGCTACATTTATAACTCCACCTGCATTAGCTATAAAATCTGGTGCATAAACAATTCCTCTATCTTTTAACATCTTACCATGTTTTTCAATATCTTCTAATTGATTATTTGCACTACCGCATATAGCTTTAACCTTTAATTTTGGTATTGTTTCATCATTTAATATAGCTCCTAGAGCACATGGTGCAAATATATCAGCTTCTACTTCATATATTTTATCAGGTTCTACTGTTTCAGCACCAAAATCCTTTACAACTCTTTCCATTGCTTCTTTGTCTATATCAGTAACTATCATTTTAGCACCTGCTTCATGTAAATGTTTACATAGAGTATATGCTACACTTCCGCATCCTTGAATAGCAATAGTTTTGCCTTTTAATGAGTCATCTCCAAAAGCTTCTTTTGCAGTTCGCATCATAGCCCTATAAACACCAAAAGCTGTTACTGGACTTGGATCTCCTGATGAACCATAACTTTCAGATATACCTACTACATAATCTGTCTCTTGATATATAATATCCAAATCTTCTGGACCACTTCCTACATCTGCTGCTGTTATGTATCTACCATTTAAGCTTTCAACATATCTACCAAATGCTCTAAGTAATGCTTCAGTCTTGTCCTTCTTTGGATCTGCAATTATTACAGATTTACCTCCACCTATATTTAATCCTGCTGCTGCATTTTTGTAAGTCATTCCTTTAGCTAATCTCATCGCATCAATTAAGGCTTCTTCTTCTGAATCATAATTCCAAATTCTACATCCTCCTAATGCTGGTCCTAGAGTTGTGTCATGAATAGCTATAATTGCTTTTAGCCCTGATTCTTTATCATTGCAGAATATAATTTGTTCGTAATCCCCCATCTTATCTATTTTATCAAAAACCATAAAAACACCTCCAAAATATGAATTAATTAAGTAATAATGTACATATTATTATTATAACAGAGATGATATTTTATTTCTAGTCTTTTAACTATTTAAAACACAAAGCTCTATTCATTTTCTTCTTTTCCATTATAATGGATAATACTTATCCATTTATCATCTACCAATATTTTTCTTACTCTTCTTTCAAAATCTATTCTAGGTAGCCAAATTTGTCTGTTGCAGCCTAAACATTTTAGTTTTATATCTACCCCTGTACGCATTATTTCCCATTTATTTTCCCCACAAGGATGAGGTTTTTTTAATGTTACGACATCTCCTACTTCATATTTTAACATTTTTTGCATCACTCCTTAGGATTTTTCTCATATATAACCCGTTTAGGATAAGGAATTTCTATATTTTCTCTATCAAAAGCTTCCTTTACTCTTTTTCTAATTTCTCTTTCTATACCCCATTGCTCCATAGGATTAGTTTTTGCTACAATAGTTAACTCTATTCCGTACTCCCCTAAATCGCTAATTCCTAATATATTAGGACCATCTACTATATTATCATGAGCTTTTCTTATATCTTTACAAACTTCATTTAACACATTTATTACTCTATTTATATCCTCTTCATAGGCTACATTAACCTTTACGAGGGCTCTCATTGCCCCTCTAGCTCTATTGGTTACAGTCCCAATATTGTTGTTAGGAATTATATGCAACTCCCCAGAAAAATCTCTAACTTTAGTAACTCTAACCCCTAATTCCTCAACTATCCCTTCATATTCCCCTATTTTTACATAATCTCCAACGGAAAATTGATCTTCAAATAATATAAAGAACCCAGTAATTATATCTTTAACTAATGATTGAGCTCCTATTCCTATAACTAATCCCCCTATACCTGCTGTAGCTAATATGGAAGATGTCTTTATATTAAATATATCTAATATCATTATTAAACCTATAAAATAAAATATATATTTGATAATATTTTTAAGTACAATGGATAAGGTATTAAGCTTCTTTTCATCAGAATATAATATACCTTTCTTTTTACTGTGCATAGCTTTATCTATAATTTTATAGGTAGTTTTTATTAACAATTTTATTACTATGAATATTATAACTACTTTTATACCCTTGCCAAAAATATTTAAGTCTCCTTTTGAATTTTTAAAAAATTTATTAATAAAGTTTAATACCCTATCCATCTATAACTCTCCTTAAATTTAGTCTAATTTTTCTGCAAAACTTTCTGTTTCACTTTTTACTATTTTAAAAATACCTTCTATATCCAGTTGATTCTCCTCAATTATTTTTTTTACTAACTCTGTATCCTCAAGTTCAAACTTTAACGCTAAACCACAGCTATGGGTAACTTCCCTAGGAGTAGGGATAGTCCTAATTTTAATATCATAATTTTTAAATACAGATTCGCCTTTTATTGCATAATTTGTTGATCTAAAAGTAATAACACCAAACTGTCTATCTTTCATTATAACATACTCCTAACTTATAGTTACAGTATTATTTGGATTTTTTAATTTTTCATATATAGTGTACATATTTGAAATTTCCCCTACCATTACCTTATCTTTTTTATTGAAAAAATCTAAACAAGTGCCACAGGATATAATCTCCACACCTTCTTCTTCTAATTTTTTTAAATCCTCCAATACTTCTGAACCCTCACATGTCAAGTGTACTCCTCCATTATAAAATATTAATGTTTTTGGATAAGGAGTTGCTTCAGTTAATGTATATATAAAAGATTTTATCAATATTTTTCCTAATTCTTCTGAACCCTTACCCATAGTATCAGAGGCAAAAGCAATAGTTAAATCCTTAAAATTACTAGAACTATCTATATCAGCACATACTGTCTCTTCTCCTTTTGTTATAATAATATGAAACTCATCATCACTAATTTTATTTACTTCATATTCATAACCCAAGCTATTAGCTAATTTAGACACATTATTTTTTGCTACTTCATTATCTACTATGGTGACTACCACACCTTCTTTTATTTTATCTAACTCCTTTTTTGTCATAATAACTGGTTTAGGGCAAGCCTTCCCTCTTGCATCTACTTTTATATCCATAAAAAATCCCTCCAATTTTTAGTTTATAAGTATATTATACTATTTTTTAAAAGCTATAAATATAGTTATAATCTATAGGTTGCTACTTATATATAGATAAAATTTATTGCTTTTTTACTTGCCTTTAAAGTAAATTTTAGTATTTAAGATTGTATATTAATTATTTTAATATAAATATTAAAATAATTAATATTTATATTGACATTTTTAAAAAATAATACTATTATAATATTAAAGAAATAAATTATGAAATTAAATTTATTTTATTTACTTATTATACTTTAATATATTAAATCCTTTTATTCATTTTTCATAGGAGGAATTTCATTGAAAGAAAAAATTAGAAGTATATTAAAAAAATTAAATAAAGGAGAGATTACTACTAATGAAGCTTTAGATCAAATTAAAAATGTCCATGAAAATCTAAAACTTCCAAAAAGAAAAGCCTCTAAAATAAAAATTTACATTACAGATGAAGATAAGAATATTAAATTACCAGCAATTCCATTTTGGCTACTAGATCTTTTTATCAGTCTGGGACTTGGATTAGGATCCATTGCACTAAAATTTGTTAATGATATTGATGAAGAAACAAAATCTATATTGGAATCTATCAATAGTGAAGATCTAAGAAAAATATTTAATGAATTAAAAAAATATGGACCTTTTGATATGGTAGATATAGAAGATGGAGATAACACTATAGTAAAAATAAGTATATTATAAAGGATGATGAATTATGAAAAAAGAAGTATTAGGAAGATGCCCTGTATGCGGAAAAGAATTAGAAGTGACTAGTTTAAGTTGTAATAATTGCTACACTAAAATAGAAGGTCACTTTTCCATTTGTAAATTTTGTAAGCTGACAGATGAACAAAAAAATTTCGTTGAGGTATTCATTAAAAATAGGGGAAATATTAAAGAAATAGAAAAAGAATTAGGTATTTCTTATCCAACTGTTAGAAATAAACTTGAAGACGTAATATCTGCTCTAGGTTACAGCCCAAAATATACTGAATCTGAGGTAGATAGAAAGGAAATATTAGAAAGATTGAGTAAAGGAGAAATTACCTCTGAGGAAGCTATAAAACTTCTCAAAGGGGAATAATTCATAATTCTAATGGAGCTATAGAAATAGAAAATATTAATAAAGAATATTATTTTGATTTAGAAACTTCCAGTGGAAATATATATTTAGAGATACCTAATTTGATATATAAAGTCAATGAACAAAAAAATAAAGTTATAGCCCATAGTAAAAATTTTAATGAGGAATTAGATCACTTTAAATTTACTGCGTCTACTTCCAATGGGTCAATAAAAGTATGGAAGGAGGATTAATATGGAAAACAATTTAAAGGAAGAAAAACTACAAATTTTAAAGATGATTGAAGAAAGAAAAATTACTCCTGAAGAAGGTATTAATTTATTAGATGCTTTAGAAAATGTTGAAGAAACTTATGTAGATAACAAACAAGCAAAATGGCTTAAAATAAAAGTTTTTGATCCTGATGATAATACCAAAATCAATGTCACCATACCAATAGCTTTAATAGATGTAGGCATGAAAATGGCAGGAAAATTTGGTCCAGCCTTTGTTCCAGAATTAAAAGAAGCTGATATTAACGAAAATGATTTAAAAGAATTATTTGAAGCTATTAAAAATGGGGCAATGGGTAAACTTGTAGACATAGAATCAGAAGATGGAGAAAAAGTTGAGATAGTAGTAGAATAATCCCAAGTACTTGGGATTATTCTACTATAGCTTCTATTAAATATAAACTTTGTTGCTAAATATTATAAATATCTGCTCTTTTAAATAATTAAACACAAATGAATCAGATATAGCTTTTCCTATAAAAGATTTAGGAAAAATAAAAGCTACTGGATATAATATTAAGTTTAATAGGTATATAATAAAAAGTCCCTTAACTAATCCAAATAATATACCTCCTACTTTATTTAATTGCTTAAGTACTGGTACTTTAAAAATATTAGAGAAAAGTTTCATAATTAAGTTTAATAATTTATTAGATACCCAAAATACCAATCCTATGGCAAAAAATGTGATAATTATTTTTACCAATCCTTTTGAAATCAAATCAGGAATAAATCCTGAATCTTGTTTATTTTTAGTGTAAAATAATATATTAAGTATAAACTCAACTATAGTATTAAATATATTATATATTTTAGGTTTATTAATTATATACTCATATATAAGAGGGTAATATTGTTTAGTTATAATAACAGATATTATAATCTTCAATATACTAAATATAGACACTATAAATCCTAACTTAAAACCACTTATCATTGAAAATATCAATATTATAATCATAATTATATCTATCCAGTTCATAAAAATCACCATATCCTATGCTTTTTTCTCAAATTTCATCAGCTCTATTTTATCTTCATGAATTAATATTAACTTATCCAATTCTTCTATTATTTTCAGTATAGGCTCTTCGCTTTTATATTTAAATAATTCTTCTTCTTTTTTTAGTCCTAATATATATTCATCACCATAAACAATTAAGTATCCATTAAAAGGTAATATCTTCTTATACTCTTCAGTAAAAGAAATTTTCTCTTGAGTTTCCCCATCTATAGATATAGTTTCTATAGTATTACCATAAAGGATATATATTTTTGAACCATCAACATATATATCCTTTATTAATTGAAACTCCTTCTCCCATAATATTTCTTTCTCTTTTAACATATACAAAGAGCCATCTGTCATTATTAATACTTTATCTTTATCGATAAAATTTGTATACAGTATCATTTCATCTTTAATTTCTTTTTCTAATAAAAGTTCATTTCCTTTTTTAAATACCTGTACTTCCGATGTTATTTCATTTTTATCTAATTTTAAACTAGATATTATATATGTAAAATTATCTTCGTTTATATCATAGGTCAATATATTTTTGTCCCCAATAAGAAATTCATCTATTGTATTACCTTCCATATCTAATGTACTTATTCCTTCTTTATTTCCTTTTATAATATGAACTAGAACATTTTTATCCTTTTCTACTATATTCACAATAGGAGTCTCTAAATCTACCCTATGGGCAGTTTCTCCATTAGTGTCTAAAAAATGAATTATTCCAGACGGTTTTTCAAATACATAGATATATTTTTCTCCAACAGATATTCCTGTATTATCAAATATAAAGTCTCTTTCCCATTGTTTATTACCATCAAAATCCAATTTAATAAGTTTATTATCTTTCCAAAGAACTATACTTCCTCCATGAATAAACACCTTTTCTATATCCTCTCCTATAGATATGGATTTTTCTATTATTGGTTCTAAATTAGCAAACAAATTACCATTTATAAATTGAATAAATTTTATTTGATTTTCTTCATTTAAAAAAAACAATATAATTCCTAGTAAAAGTATAATAAATATTTTAAATCCAATATGAGTTTTTCCTTCCTGCTTTTTCTCCGCCATATCACATCACCCTTGTTATAATTCTATACCTTTTTAATAATTCCTTCTAGTTTTTGTTGTAGATATTTTTATATCTGATATAATTAATGTATCGATACATTAAATGGAGGTTATAAATATGTTAATCAATAAAAATCTAAGCACTCCATTATATATACAACTTTATAATAATATCAAAGATATGATAGAAAAGAAAGAAATAAAAGAAGGAGAAAAATTACCTTCTATAAGAAATTTAGCAAAAAAATTAGAAGTTAATAACATAACAATTGTAAACGCCTATAAATTGCTAGAACAAGAAGGCTATATATATTCTGTTAAAGGCAGTGGAACTTATGTAAGAAGCCCTAATTATAATCTAAATGTTTCTTATATGGAAGACGAAAATATGGAACTAATGACAGGGGGAATTCTACCTATTTCTAAAGATAGCATCAATCTAGCTACTGTATCTCCAACTCCTGAAATGTTTCCTATTGCCCAATTTAAGCAATCATTAATTGAGGTTTTAGACAGAGATAAAGGGAGCGCCTTTTTATATCCAGAAATAACAGGATATGAACCCTTTAAAGAATCTATTTGCAATTTCTTAAGTAAAAATTACAATATAAATGTGCCAAAAGACCAAATTTTAGTAATATCTGGTGGACAGCAAGGAATAGATATAATAACTAAAGCTTTAATTTCTCCAGGAGATACTGTATTAGTAGAAAACCCAACTTATTCTGGAGCTATAGCTGCTTTTCAATCCAGAGGTGCTAAAATAATTGGTATTCCTATGAAAAAAGATGGAATGGATTTGGAAATTTTAAATAGGTATATCCAAAGATATAGTCCAAAATTCATATATATGATGACTAACTATCAAAGTCCTACAACCTATTCCTATAGTGAAGATAAAAAAAGAGAATTAATAAATTTAAGTAAAAAATATAACATATATATTATAGAAGATGATTTCTTAACAGATCTAAATTATGATGAGAATATAAAGTTACCATTAAAATCAATAGATCATACAGATAATGTCATATATATTAAAAGCTTTTCTAAAATATTTATGCCAGGGATAAGGATGGGCTTTATGACCGTTCCAGAAAAATTATTTAAAGATATTATAAAAGCTAAACATACAACAGATGTTTCTTCCTCTGGATTTTTACAGAGAGCTTTTGATCTATTTTTAAGAAAAGGATACTGGAAAAAACATATAGACACTGTAAAAAAAGTTTATAAGAATAAGTATAATACTATGATACAAGAATTAGATAAACTTAAAAAATATGATATTTCATTTGTCAAACCCAACGGGGGACTTAGTATCTGGGTAAAACTACCAGAAAACATAGATTGTGTTGAATTATATAATGAATGTAAAGAAAACAATGTAGCTATAGTTCCTGGTAAAATATTTTTTATAAATGACAGTATATATTCTAATTATATACGTTTAAGTTTTGGTGCAGTATCCAATGAAGAAATAGTTGAAGGAATTAGAATCATAGAAAAAAACATTAAAAAACTATATAAATCTGAAGATAATAAGTATTTACCTTTCGTATAAAAAGACTGCAAAAGGGACAGTTCTTTTTGCAGTCCATTTTTTCCCAGTTTTTATAGGAATTATTGTATATTTTTTATACTTTCTAAAAAATCCATTACTATTGATATAAACTCTTCTGGTTTTTCATACATTGAAGCATGACCAGCTCTTTTAATTATTATCCATTTAGAGCCTTCTATCTCTTCGTGAATAAGCTTTTGATATCCTATAGGTGTGATAATGTCAAATTCAGAACTTATTATTAATGTTGGGCTTTTAATATTTTTAAGTTCATCATATACATTAAAGTTTCTTGCACTTTCTATACCCCTCTTAAATCTTTGATACCATTCTTCATTTAACATTTTTTCAAAAGTCTTTCCCTTTGCTTTAATTTCTTCATAATTTTTTTCATAATAATGATAGGAATATATATAGGGCATAATTAGAGTAGAAAAAATTTCACCGTCCAAAGTTGAAGCTCCATAAATCCAACCTCTTCCTATATCTCTCATGATATTAGTAGTATAACTATCTGTATTGGAGAGTATTAAAGACTTTACCTTTGTAGGGTGCTTTATGGCAAAAGTTAAAGCTACTTTCCCACCATAGGAAGTTCCCAATATATGAACTTTTTTCAAATTTAATTCTCCCAAAAATTGATTTAAAAATTCCACTTGAGTATCTATAATATATTTATCTTCACAACTATCAGATCTACCTTGATCTAATAGGTCAACAGTTATCATTCTATAATCTTTAGATACAATTTTAGCAAAAGGAATCCAGCTACTAGTACTCATCATCATTCCATTTAAAAATACTATAGGTTCACCACTGCCATATTCTCTATAATATATATTTTTATCTAATATTTTTACATAAGGCACTTTATCAGCTCCTAATATTTTTTATATTAATAATATTATAACAGAAAAACAAACTACAAAATAAAAATTCCTATCATCACCATAATACCAATCAATCCAGATATTGGATATAAAACTCCCACTAGATTAGAGAAACCTATTTTAGCTAATGGAATAGTAGATATACAAAATAAAGCTGTAGAAAATATATTATTTTTATCTTTAGATATCCTATTCATAAATCCAAAACCATTTGCCAATGCAGTAGTAAACATAGCTATCCATAAAATTATTGCATAGGATTTTCTATAATGTTTTCCTACATAATCACATACTTTTAACATGGGAATATCTAGAATAAATACTTCATTATAATATACAAGAATAGAAGTCAATATGGATAATCCAAGGACAAATAATATAATACCTCCTAAAGTTCCTCCTATTGCAGCTGTTTTTTTACTATCAATTAGAGGAAGAAGGGAAGAAAATACTATGATTATAATTAACGAATTGGAACCAAAATATAATAAAGATGAGGTTATGAAATTTCCTTTTTTAGTTATATTAGCTCCCTTAATATTAGAAAAATTATATCCACCATTTATATTTACATAAAAGGTGATAAATATTATCCCAATAATCAACAAAGGTACTAATATAGAATTGATAAAAGATAAGCCTTCTAAACTAAATAGAAAAACCAGAAAAGCACATATTATCATAAATATAACTCCAATATTAAAGGAAAGATTTAATTCCTGTTTGAATATGGCACCACTTCCAGCCACCATAACACTAAATCCAGTATACAATGAAAATATCATTATAGTGTCCAATATAAAGCCAAATCTTTTTCCAAAAATATTTAATACTAATTCTTCAAAACCATTTATTTTTTTATTATATATTTTAATTAACAATAAACTTCCTACTAGAGAAAATAATAAACCTGCTATAACAATACCCCATATTCCTTTAATACCATATACTCCAAAAAATTCTATAATTTCCCTACCAGAAGCAAATCCTGCCCCTATTACTGTTCCCACATATATAGATGCAATTTTAATCCAATTTTTATTCATTATAAGCCTCCTCTCCACTAACTAATAATATTAGAAAGGAGGCTATCCTATTACTATTAACTTCTTCTGCTAATAAGTTCTTCTTCTATATCTTTTATGGATATATTTTCATTTACCATAAGGACTAATGTATGATATATTAAGTCACTTATTTCATATATTAATTCTTCTCTATTGTTTTTAGCTCCAATTATTACTTCTGACGCTTCTTCTCCTATTTTTTTAAGTATTTTATCTATTCCTTCTCTAAATAGATAATTGGTATAGGAACCTTCTTTAGGATTATTCTTTCTATCTTCCAATAAGGAATAAAGTTCTTCAATTATATTTATATTTTTATATTTTGTTTCCAGTACTTTATTAAAAAAACATGAATAATTTCCAGTATGACAAGCTACTCCTACTTGCTCTACTATTAATAAAATACTATCCTTATCACAATCATAATAAAAACCTTTGAGCTTTTGAATGTTTCCTGAAGTTTCTCCTTTTTTCCACAGTTTTTCTCTACTTCTACTATAATAATATACAACACCTTCTTGAAAAGTTTTTTCGATGGATTCTCTATTCATATAAGCAAGCATCAATACCTCTTTAGTTTTCACATCTTGAGCTATAGCAGGTACTAATCCTCTATCATCAAATTTTATTTCTTTTATTATATCTTCAACTTTTTTATTAATTTTAACTCCCACCTTTCCATTAAAATTATTTTTTATCTATCAAAGAAATTCCTTTGCTTTTTAAATATTTTTTTAAATCACAAATTTTAATTTCCCCATAATGAAATACAGAAGCTGCTAAAACCCCATCAACATTTGCTAATAGAATAACATTATAAAAATCTTCAAATTTTCCAGCTCCTCCTGATGCAATTATAGGAACATCTACAGCAGATTTAACTGTTTTTAATAACTCAATATCATAGCCATTTTTCATTCCATCTGTATCAATGCTATTTACCACTATTTCTCCAGCTCCTAAATCAACTACTTTCTTAATCCAATCTATTGCGTCTAATCCTGTATCTAAACTACCCCCATTTGTATATATATTCCATCCACCTTCCATGTTCTTTTTTACATCAACAGCTACAACTAATCTTTTACTGCCAAATTGCATAGCTATTTCCTTAACTAAGTTAGGATTTTTTATAGCTGCAGAATTTATGGATACTTTTTCTGCTCCAATATTTATGCAATTTTCAACATCTTCAACAGAAGTTATTCCTCCTCCTACGCAAAATGGTATATTTATTTTTGAAACTATTTTACTAATCGATAGAAGATCAGTTTTCCTTTTTTCAATAGAAGCATTTATGTCATAAAAAATAATTTCATCAGCTCCTGTATTACAGTAGTATTCTACCAAATAATCTATACTATCTACATCAACTATATTCTTAAAATTTTTACCCTTGACTACTCTTCCATTTATCATATCAATACAAGGGATTATTCTTACTATAGACATTCTATCACTTCCTTATAGCTTAATATATTCTCATAAAAAGCTCTTCCAATAATTGCTCCATATAAATCTAGTTTTTTTAATAATTTTACATCTTCTAATGAGGATATACCTCCTGAAGCAATAATATTAAGATTTGTATTTTCCTTTAGTTTTCTATATATATTAAAATTTGGACCTGTAAGCATACCATCCTTTGATATATCTGTGTATATTACAGTGCTAACCCCTATTTCCTCAAGTATTTTACATAAATCCATGGAATTTATTTCATTTATAGTTTCCCAACCTCTTGTTGCAACTCTTCCATCTTTTGCATCAATGGAGACTACAATTTTTTCATTTCCGTATATACCTATTAATTTTTGTAAAAGCTCCATATTTTCTACTGCTACAGTACCCATAATCACTCTACTAGCTCCTAACTCTAAAATTTCTTCTACCTTCTTTTCATCCCTTATTCCTCCACCTACTTGAACAGGAATATTTACCTCTTTAATAATTCTTTCTATGGATTTTTTATTTATTAAATTATCTCCTATTGAACCATTTAAATCTACCAAATGTAAATAGTCAGCTCCTTCTTCTTGCCATTTTAATGCTACTTCTATGGGATTTGAATAATATACTTTCATATGGTTAAATTTCCCTTGAGATAGCATTACACATTTATTGTCTTTAATATCAATTGCAGGTAATATTAACATAATTATCTTCCTTTCTATTTTTATATTACTCCTTTAGAAGATGGTAAATCTTTTGAAATTATAATTGTAGCTTCCTTTAATGCTCTGGAAAAACCTTTAAATATAGATTCTATTTTATGGTGATCATTTTCTCCATATAATAAATTTATATGGAGAGTAATCCCAGAGTGATAAGTAAAAGCTTTAAAAAACTCCTTAAAACTTTGAGTATTCATTTCTCCTAATTTTTCAGATTTAAAATCAACATTAAATATTAAATATGGGCGACCACTAATATCTACATTTACAAGGGATAAAGATTCATCCATGGGAATATAAATACTTGAATATCTTTGAATACCTTTCTTATCACCTAATGCTTCATTAAAAGCTTGTCCCAAAGCGATTCCTATATCTTCTACAGAATGGTGATCATCTACATGTAAATCACCTTCACAAATTACTTTTAAATTAAATTTGCCATGAAATGCCATTAAATTAAGCATATGATCTAAAAAACCTATACCAGTATCAATTTGGTTTTCACCTGTTCCATCTATATCAATACATACCAATATATTGGTTTCATTTGTTTTTCTTGTAATTTTAGCTGTTCTCATTTTCTAAAATCTCCTTTAAACTTTTTATAAATTCTTCATTTTCCCATCTATTTCCTACAGTAACCCTATAATAATTTTCTAAATCTTTAGAAAAACTTCGTATTAGTATTCCCTTTTCATTTAATTTTTCATCAAGTTTAGAAACTTCAGATTTAAAAAATATAAAATTGCCATTAGATGGGTATACTTCTATAGGAAATTTTTTTAGTTCATTATAAAGATATTTTCTTTCCTTTTTTACCTCTTCTATATATTGAAACATTTTCTCCTTTTCTCTCAAAGCCTTCACACCTACATACTGACTTATGGAATTTAAATTATAAGGGGACTTTACTTTGTTTATAATATCGATTATATGTTTATTTGATACCATATAACCTACTCTTATAGCTGCAAGCCCAAAAGCTTTAGATAATGTTCTTAATACTATTAAATTTTCATATTGGGAGATGTATTCTACCATGGAACCTTGAGCAAATTCTATATATGCTTCATCAACAACTACTAGGGAATCTGTATTATTTAGTAGCTTTTTAATTTCATATTTATTCATCAAATAACCTGTGGGATTGTTAGGATTGCATATAAATATGATTTTAGGTTTTATATTTTTTGCTTCTTCAATTAATACATCAACATCTTGAACAAAATTTTCATTGCTATTAATGCCTATAAACTTAGCTGAATAAATTTGACTAAATATCTGATACATACTAAAAGTAGGAATAAAGCTTAAAATAATATCTCCTTTATCTATAAATGCTTTCATGACCAATTCTATCATCTCACTAGAACCATTTCCTGCTACTATATTATTAGGATCTACATTTAAATATTTTCCTATTTCATCTCTCAATAATGAAGAATCACCATCTGGATATAAATTTAATTTTAATTCATCACCTATATCTGAAAAAAATATGTTTTCCCCCTCATTAGCATCTAATTTTATCCTATAGGGTTTTTTATTTGGTTCATATTTGTTTATATTTTCAATATTTTCTTTTACTAATTTCATATATTACATCTCCTCAAATCTTATTTTTATTGAATTAGCATGGCCTGGTAATCCTTCTTCTTTAGCCATTCTTATAATACAATCCTTTGATTTCATCAAAGCTTCTTTATCATAATATATAAGTGAAGTTTTCTTAATAAAATCATCTACAGATAAAGGGGAAGAAAATCTAGATGTGGAGCTTGTAGGTAAAATATGATTAGTACCTGCAAAATAATCCCCTAAAGGTTCAGGAGAATATTCTCCTAAAAAAATGGCTCCTGCATTTTTAATATTTTTATATATATCAAAAGGATTTTCAGTTAATATTTCTAAATGTTCTGGTGCTATTTCATTGGCTATTTCTATAGATTCCTCCAAAGAATCTGTTATTATTATGGCACTATAGTTTTTTAATGCTTTTTTTATAACTTCCTTCCTGTCATTATGTTTAATTTGAAGTTCTATTTGGTATAGTACCTCTTTTACAATTGGTTCCCAGGATGTTACTAATATTGCTGCTGCTCTTTCATCATGCTCTGCTTGTGAAATTAAATCAGCTGCAATATATTTAGGATTAGCCCATTTGTCTGCAATTATTAAAATTTCGCTTGGTCCTGCTAGCATATCTATACCTACATATCCAAAAAGTTGTTTTTTAGCTATTGTTACATATATGTTGCCTGGTCCTGTTATTTTATCTACTTTAGGAATACTTTCTGTTCCAAAAGCTAGAGCTCCTATACCTTGAGCACCACCTACTTTATATATTTTATCTACTCCAGATATATGAGCTGCTGCAAGAATAGAATCCTTTATATTTCCGTCTTTATCAGGAGGAGTAATCATTATTATTTCCTTTACCCCTGCAATTTTAGCAGGGACAACATTCATAAGTACTGTAGAAGGGTAGGCAGCTTTTCCACCTGGTACATATACGCCAACTTTTTCTATAGGTTTTATAATTTGACCTAATATAGTATTCTCCTTTTCTATGAAATAAGATTTTTTTAATTGTTTTTTATGATATATTTCAATATTCTCTTTAATATTAATCAAGTCTTCTTTTAGTTGTGTATTTATATTATTCATAGCTTCTTCCATTTCATATTTAGAGACTAAAAAATCTTCTATCCAAACACCATCAAATTCTTTAGTATATTTTTTTAATGCTTCATCTTTATAAGTTTTTACTTGATATAATATATCCTTTACTTGATTATTTATCTTTTCTATTTCTAATTGGTTTCTTTTTAATAGTTTTTCTATAAATTTTTTATCCTCTGAATTTTTATTTTTTATAACTTTTATCATGTTAATGTTTCAACTCCTTTAACTTTTCAACTAAATTAAAAATTCTATCATATTTAAATCTATAACTTATTCGATTACATATAAGCCTTGCACTTATATCAAACATTTCCTCTATTATATAAAGTCCATTGGCTTTTAATGTATTGCCTGTTTCTACTAAATCCACTATTACATCTGATAAACCTACTAACGGAGCTAATTCTACAGAACCATTTAATTTTATTATTTTAATTTTTTGTTGTTTCTTATCAAAATACTTTTTAGTTATATTAGGATAGGATGTTGCAACTTTAAGTAACTTATCTTTGGAATAAGTGTGTTTATTTTTTTTCCCAGCTACTGCAAACTTACATTTTCCAAATCCTAAATCATAAATTTCATACACATCACTATCCTTTTCCAGTATAATATCCTTTCCTACCACCCCTAAATCTGCAACTCCATTTTGTACATAAGTAACTACATCTAAAGGCTTTACGTATATATAATTAATTTTATTTTTTTCATCTTTAAAAATAAGTTTCCTAGAATTAATATCTATGGAATCCCCTAATCCAATTTTTTTAAAAACAGTAGAAGCTTCTTTGCCAATCCTACCTTTTGATATAGCTATGCTTATAGAATCCATATTGTTTACCTCCTTGTGTTTATAATATTAGCAATTTCATCTAATTCTACTGAAAAACCTATAGCTGAAACTTTTTCCCCAAAATATTCCGTGAAAGAATCATACCTACCTCCTTTTATAATTTCTTTAAAACTATTGGGATAATATCCTTTAAATATAACCCCATCATAATAATCTAATTCTGTAATCATAGATAAATCAAAACAAACATATTTTGAATATCCTTCTTTTTTAATAAAATCTCCTAAAATTATCAGTTCCTCTAAAGCTTTTTCCATAATTTTGTTTGTATAAAACTTTTCTGCTCTTTTTATAACCTGAGAAATATTACCTTGAAATTCAAATATATTTGCCAAACAATCTATTATTTTACTTGGTAAATTTAATTTTTTAATATAATCAAACATTTCAAACTTATTTTTTCTATATATAATATTTTTTAATTGTTTTTCTTGTATTTTATCTATATTTATATCTTCTAAAAGTCCATAGATATACTTACTATTGGATATTTCCATTATAAACTTATCATTAAACTTATTTAAAATATTCAATGCTAGAACTATTACTTCTATATCAGACTCAAAATCAAATCCTCCTAAATATTCAATTCCTAATTGTTTTATTTCTTCAATATTTGAATTATTTACATTTTTAAATATTGAAGAATTATAAAATAATTTAAGTTGCATTCCTTGTTTCCATTTAGGAATAATATTTTTTATTATATTAGTGGTATTATCAGGTCTTAATGCTACTACATCAGAATTTCCATTTATTATTTTAACCAAAGACTCTTTACCTATTTTTTTATAAAAGGATTCAAGCTCATCTAAATTCTCATATAGTGATGGTTCAATATAAAAATAACCTTCTTCTATAAACATATCTTCAATCTCCCTTTGTATTCTATATTTTTGACTATGATATTTTATTTCATCTTCAATTTTTAAATATTCCATTTAATTCACCTTACCTTTTAATAATATTTTTAATAAAATAAAAAGCATAATAATAAAAAATACAGGAACCATATAGATGTACCTATATGATTCCTGTATTTTTTCTTCTATATCATCATAGGTACAATCCCAAAATATAAAATAGCTTAATAAAATATAAGATATTTTATTAAAGTATTGCCAAATTAGGCAAACACAATTAGGGATTGTACCTATGAACTATTTCTAGTCTAGGTTACAGTCCCTACCTATAATGATGGTGAAGTTGTATATTCAATTTTATTATATTAAGTATAAACATATTTATTCTCCTTAAAATATTTTATCTATTTAATGCGATAAAGTACTAAATAATATTATACTATAAAAAAATTTTTTTTCAAGGTTTTTTTATAAGTAAAAAAATAAATAAAAAAAGCCCTACTTCGACCTACGAAATAGGACTTTATATTTAGATTTATTATGTAATCTGGCAGCGTCCTACTCTCCCAGGGCGTCTCCACCCAAGTACCATCGGCGCTAAGAGGCTTAACTTCTGTGTTCGGTATGGAATACAGGTGTATCCCTCTTGCCATTGCCACCAGATGTTTTATGTATTTTTTTATTGACAACCGCAGTCTCATTCACCAAATTATTTGTTCGCTACGTTTATATAATTTGGAAATTCTTTGCGTTTGACCTACCATCCATTTGCTCTAAATACATTTCGCAAATGGGGTTAGGTCATAAACTAAACAATACATTATATTTCTGGTCAAGCCCTCGACTTATTAGTACCTCTTAGCTAAGAGTATTGCTACTCTTACACCTGAGGCCTATCTACCAAGTAGTCTACTTGGAGTCTTAACCTTTCGGTGGGAAATCTTATCTTGAGGGGGGCTTCGTGCTTAGATGCCTTCAGCACTTATCCCGTCCAGACTTAGCTACTCAGCTGTGCCTCTGGCGAAACAACTGATGCACCAGCGGTCTGTCCATCCCGGTCCTCTCGTACTAGGGACAGATCCTCTCAAATTTCCTACGCCCACGACGGATAGGGACCGAACTGTCTCACGACGTTCTGAACCCAGCTCGCGTGCCTCTTTAATGGGCGAACAGCCCAACCCTTGGGACCTACTCCAGCCCCAGGATGAGACGAGCCGACATCGAGGTGCCAAACCTCCCCGTCGATGTGGACTCTTGGGGGAGATAAGCCTGTTATCCCCGGGGTAGCTTTTATCCGTTGAGCGATGGCCCTTCCACTCGGTACCACCGGATCACTAAGTCCGTATTTCTACCCTGCTCCACTTGTTGGTGTCGCAGTCAAGCTCCCTTCTGCCTTTACACTCTTTGCACGATTCCCGACCGTGCTGAGGGAACCTTTGAGCGCCTCCGTTACTCTTTAGGAGGCGACCGCCCCAGTCAAACTGCCCAACTGACAGTGTCCCAAGACTGGTTCACAGCCTCTGGTTAGAACTCCAGAACTACAAGGGTGGTATCCCACCGCCGGCTCCGCACAGACTGGCGCCCATGCTTCTCAGCCTCCCACCTATCCTGTACATGTAATTCCAAAGTCCAATGTCAGCCTACAGTAAAGCTCCACGGGGTCTTTCCGTCCTGTCGTGGGTAACACGCATCTTCACGTGTACTACAATTTCACCGGATCCTTTGTTGAGACAGCGCCCAAGTCGTTACACCTTTCGTGCGGGTCGGAACTTACCCGACAAGGAATTTCGCTACCTTAGGACCGTTATAGTTACGGCCGCCGTTTACTGGGGCTTAAGTTCTGAGCTTCGCTTTCGCTAACTCTTCCCCTTAACCTTCCAGCACCGGGCAGGTGTCAGCCCCTATACTTCATCTTTCGATTTAGCAGAGACTTGTGTTTTTGGTAAACAGTCGCTTGGGCCTATTCACTGCGACCATCTAAGGCTCTGCTTTATGCTTCACCTCAGATGGCACCCCTTCTCCCGAAGTTACGGGGCTATTTTGCCGAGTTCCTTAACAAAGGTTCTTCCGCGCGTCTTAGGATTCTCTCCTCGCCTACCTGTGTCGGTTTGCGGTACGGGTACCCTTGGGCTCGATAGAGGCTTTTCTTGGCAGTGTGGAGTCAGCTGCTTCGCTACTTGTTTTTCGCTCCCATTCGCATTTCAGGATTGTTAAGGCGGATTTGCCTACCTTAACTCCCTACATGCTTAGACGCACTCAACCAACGGTGCGCTCAGCCTATCCTCCTGCGTCTCCCCTTCTCTCAAACGCCCTTAGGTAGTACAGGAATCTCAACCTGTTGTCCATCGCCTACGCCTTTCGACCTCAGCTTAGGTCCCGACTAACCCTGAGGGGACGAGCCTTCCTCAGGAATCCTTAGGCTTTCGACGGGAGGGATTCTCACCCTCCTCTCGCTACTCATGCCAGCATTCTCGCTTCTGTATAGTCCACCACTCCTTCCGGTATGGCTTCTGCCCATACAGAACGCTCCTCTACCACTCTATTAGAGTCCACAGCTTCGGTACCAAATTTTAGCCCCGGAAATCTTCGGCGCAAGGTCACTCGACCAGTGAGCTATTACGCACTCTTTAAATGTATGGCTGCTTCTAAGCCAACATCCTGGTTGTCTGTGCAACCTCACATCCTTTGCCACTTAATTTGGATTTAGGGACCTTAGCTGGTGGTCTGGGCTCTTTCCCTTTTGACTACGAAGCTTATCCCACGTAGTCTGACTCCCGAACAACGTGATTCCGGCATTCGGAGTTTGATAGGTTTTGGTAGCACTATGTGCCCCTAGACCATTCAGTGCTCTACCTCCTAATCACTTGCTCGAGGCTAGCCCTAAAGCTATTTCGAGGAGAACCAGCTATATCCGAGTTCGATTGGCTTTTCACCCCTACCCACAGGTCATCCGATAGCTTTTAAACGCTAACCGGTTCGAGCCTCCATTGAATTTTACTTCAACTTCACTCTGCCCATGGGTAGGTCACCCGGTTTCGGGTCTATGGCATACAACTTGGCGCCCTGTTAAGACTCGGTTTCCCTACGGCTTCATACCTTTTGGTATTTAACCTTGCTGTATACCATAACTCGCTGGCCCGTTCTACAAAAAGTACGCGGTCACACTTTAATGTGCTCCCACTGCTTGTAGGCATAGGGTTTCAGGTTCTATTTCACTCCCCTCACGGGGTTCTTTTCACCTTTCCCTCACGGTACTTGTTCACTATCGGTCACCAGTTAGTATTTAGCCTTGGGAGGTGGTCCTCCCTGCTTCCCACAGGATTTCTCGTGTCCCGTGGTACTCTGGAGCACAACTAGGATGTTTTAAGTTTTGTCTACAGGACTTTCACCTTCTGTGGTGGACCTTTCCAGATCCTTCGACTACTTAATTTTCATCCTTTATGTTGTGTCCGCAACCCCGAATACAAAGTATTCGGTTTGGGCTGTTCCCCGTTCGCTCGCCGCTACTTAGGGAATCGAGTTTTCTTTCTTTTCCTCAGGATACTTAGATGTTTCAGTTCTCCTGGTGTTCCTTCCCTTGCCTATGTGTTCAGCAAAGGATACTTGAGGTTCTCTCAAGTGGGTTCCCCCATTCGGAAATCCCCGGTTCAACGCCTATTTGCGGCTACCCGAGGCATATCGGTGCTTATCCCGTCCTTCGTCGGCTACTGGTGCCTAGGCATCCACCCTATGCCCTTATTAGCTTGACCAGAAATATAATCTACTGTTTAGTTTTCAATGTGCATCTTTTAAAATAAAATATTAATTATTGGTGGAGATGAGGAGATTCGAACTCCTGACCCCCTGCTTGCAAGGCAGGTGCTCTCCCAACTGAGCTACACCCCCAAACCAATTTATAATTCATATTTTGGAGTTAAAATTAACGACTAAATGTCGTTAATTATTCTTTTAAAAATTTATAAACAAAACAGTGCGAAATACCATTGTTTTCCGCAGTCTTACATCACGAATTTGTTTGCTTCCTATTGGTTGCATAAATTCGGACTTCGTTGCGTTAGGTTGTAATAAACTCCTTAGAAAGGAGGTGATCCAGCCGCACCTTCCGATACGGCTACCTTGTTACGACTTCACCCCAGTCATTGGCCCTACCTTCGACAGCTGCCTCCTTACGGTTAGCTCGCTGGCTTCGGGTATTGCCAACTCCCATGGTGTGACGGGCGGTGTGTACAAGACCCGGGAACGTATTCACCGCGGCATGCTGATCCGCGATTACTAGCAACTCCGGCTTCATGCAGGCGAGTTGCAGCCTGCAATCCGAACTGGGATCGGCTTTTGGGGATTGGCTACTTATCGCTAAGTCGCTTCCCGTTGTACCGACCATTGTAGCACGTGTGTAGCCCAGGACATAAAGGGCATGATGATTTGACGTCATCCCCACCTTCCTCCGATTTATCATCGGCAGTCCCTTTAGAGTGCACAGCCGTACTGTTGGCAACTAAAGGCAAGGGTTGCGCTCGTTGCGGGACTTAACCCAACATCTCACGACACGAGCTGACGACAACCATGCACCACCTGTCACCTCTGTCTCCGAAGAGAAGGCTCTATCTCTAGAGCGGGCAGAGGGATGTCAAGCCCTGGTAAGGTTCTTCGCGTTGCTTCGAATTAAACCACATGCTCCGCTGCTTGTGCGGGTCCCCGTCAATTCCTTTGAGTTTCATTCTTGCGAACGTACTCCCCAGGCGGAGTGCTTAATGTGTTAACTGCGGCACCGAAAGTCTCCTCCCGACACCTAGCACTCATCGTTTACGGCGTGGACTACCAGGGTATCTAATCCTGTTTGCTCCCCACGCTTTCGTACCTCAGCGTCAGTTTAAGGCCAGAAAGTCGCCTTCGCCACTGGTATTCCTCCTGATATCTACGCATTTCACCGCTACACCAGGAATTCCACTTTCCTCTCCTTAACTCAAGTCACGTAGTTTCAAATGCTTACATGGGTTAAGCCCATGCCTTTCACATCTGACTTACATGACCGCCTACGTACCCTTTACGCCCAGTGATTCCGGACAACGCTCGCCCCCTACGTGTTACCGCGGCTGCTGGCACGTAGTTAGCCGGGGCTTCCTCCTATGGTACCGTCATTATCGTCCCATAGGACAGAGCTTTACGACCCGAAGACCTTCATCGCTCACGCGGCGTCGCTGCATCAGAGTTTCCTCCATTGTGCAATATTCCCCACTGCTGCCTCCCGTAGGAGTCTGGACCGTGTCTCAGTTCCAGTGTGGCCGGTCACTCTCTCAAGCCGGCTACCCATCGTAGCCTTGGTGAGCCGTTACCTCACCAACTAGCTAATGGGACGCGAGACCATCTTCCACCGCTATCGCTTTAACTTAAAATCCATGCGGACTTTAAGTATCATAGGGTATTAATCCCGGTTTCCCGAGGCTATCCCCTTGTGGAAGGCAGGTTCCTCACGCGTTACTCACCCATCCGCCGCTAAGTAGCTTATCAATCTGCCCGAAGGCTTCTTGATAAGTACTTCGCTCGACTTGCATGTGTTAGGCACGCCGCCAGCGTTCGTCCTGAGCCAGGATCAAACTCTCATGAAAAAAGTTTGCCCTGGTTAAAAATCTACTCAAGGTATTTCACACTGTTTAGTTATCTAGGTTCATTTGTCAATCATTTTTGACTGACTTCTTTAGCTTAACATATTTTTTTTATCTTGTCAATAGAAATTTAAAAACTTTTTTTAATTAATTTATTAATGTTTCCAACAAGATATTATACTATAACATTTTTTTATAAATGTCAACACTTTTTATCATTTTTTTTATTTTTTAATTTAAAGATTTCTCCATTTCTTTTCTTAATTTTTCTATAACTCTTTTTTCTACTCGTGATACCGTCATTTGAGATATGTTTAAATCTTTTGCAATTGCTACTTGAGTTCTTCTGTTAAAATATCTGTCTATTAGAATCTTTTTTTCCATCTCATTTAACTTTTTCATACCTCTTAATAAAAAATCGTTGTTTTCTATTTTATTAAAGTATATATCTTCTTCTCCTATAAGATCAGCTAAATTAACATCTTTATCATCATTGTTTGAATCATAAGTTAAATCAAGAGATTGAGGAGTATATACTTTACTAGCCTCCATTGCCTCCAACACTTCTTCTTCTGTACAATTTAAATATTTTGCTATATCTGCTACTGTAGGAGAACGTTGAAGCTTTTGACTTAAAGTAACTTTAGCATTATTTATTTTTTTAGATAATTCCTGTATTCTCCTTGGCACTTTTATAGTCCAACCTTTGTCCCTGAAATATTTTTTTATCTCACCTATAATGGTAGGTGTAGCAAAGCTTGAAAATTCAAATCCTTTATCTATATCAAATCTATCTATAGCATAAATAAGTCCAACACATGCAACCTGGTAAATATCATCATATTCTATGCCTCTATTAGTATATTTTTTAGCTAGTATTTCTGCTATATAAAGATATCTTTCTATAAGTACTTCTCTAATTTTAGGATCTTTTGTTTCTTTTAGTATTTTAAATAAAACCTTACTATCAATATTATCAATATCTTTTAAGTCAATTTTATCATAACGCTTGTCTACTTTCATTTATTACCATCCTCTATATATTTTATCATCTCAACTCCTTCTTCTGAAAAATTAACTTCATCCATCAAAGATTTAATAATTAAAATTCCCAATTCCAGTTCTTTATTTAAATTACTTTTATCTTCTTCAAGGGGATGTACATTATTTACCTTAATTGTCAACTTATCTTTTTCTATCTCAAACTGTATATTTATCTCACTAGATTTATTAATAGCATTTATACAAGCTTCAGCTATAGATACTTTTATATCTTCTATTTCTTCTATATTTAAACCCAGATTACTAGCTATGGCTGATGAAGTTAACCTAACCACCGATATATAATCAGGCTTACTAGGAATTTTTAAGTTTATGATATCTTTCTTCATTATTTCACTCCTTAAATATAAATACTTTATCTAATTTTGTAATATCAAATAACTTTCTAATATTTGGTTTAATGTTTTGTAAATATACATTATTATCTTTTTCTCTTACTCTTTTTAGTATACTTATTAAAACACCTAAACCGGTACTATCAACATAATCTAAATTTTTACCATTTATTATTATATTACCATCTTTTTTATCGAGAGCATCTATAAGCGTCTCTTTCAATTCTGGAGATGTATAAATATCAAGTTCTCCTTTTAGATAAACAACCCATGAATTATTGTCTTCATTAAATTTAACATCTATATCTAAAGACATATTTAAACCTCCCACCTTTACTTTATATTTTTCTTTATTATTTTATAATAAAATGTGAATAATGTAAAATAATCTGATAAAAATTAAATATATATAAAAATGTCTCTTAAATATTTAAGAGACATTTTTACTATTCTTCTACATATTTTGCTACTGCTACTACTTTATCTTTTTTGTTATCTATCTTCATCAAAGTTACCCCTTGAGTATTTCTTCCCATTGCGGATATATCTTTTGCTTTCAATCGAATTATAATACCTGACTTTGAAATCATTATTATTTCATCATCTTCATCTACTACTTTACCTGATACTAATTTGCCAGTTTTTTTCTTTATATTATAAGTCTTTAATCCAATGCCGCCTCTATTTTGTACTCTATATTCACTTAATGGAGTTCTTTTCCCAAATCCATATTCTGAAACTACCAGTAAATATTTATCCTCTTCCACTAAATCCATAGCTACTACTTCATCATCTTTCTTTAAATTTATAGCTTTAACACCCATAGCAGTTCTTCCCATTTCCCTAACATCTTCTTCATTAAATCTTATAGACATTCCATTAGCTGTAACTATTATCAATTCTCTATTACCATCAGTTTTTCTAACCTCTATTAATTCATCATCTTCATTTAAAGTTATAGCAATAATACCGTTTCTTCTTATATTTCTAAACTGTTCTAATTTAGTTTTTTTGATTATACCTCTTCTAGTAATAAAAACAATATTAATTTCTGGATCATATTTTCTAATTGGTATAACTGCAGATACTTTTTCATCCCCTGTCAAATTTAATAAATTGATAATAGCTGTTCCTTTAGATTGTCGTGTACCTTCTGGTATTTCATAAGCTTTTAATGAATATACTTTACCTTTATTTGTAAAGAATAGTATGGTATCGTGAGTTGAAGTTATAAATAAGTCTTCAACAAAATCATTTTCTCTTGTAGTTAATCCAGTTATTCCTTTGCCTCCTCTTTTTTGAGTTTTATATACATCTTCTGGTACTCTTTTTATATATCCAAAGTGTGTTAAGGTAATTATTACATCTTCTTCTTCTATCATATCCTCAATATCTATCTCATCAACAGAAGGCATAATCTTAGTTCTTCTTCTATCTCCATGTTTTTCTTTTATCTCTAATAATTCTTCTTTTATTATTTGATATATTAATCTTTCATTGGATAATATTTCTTTGAACTTACTTATCTCTTTTATCAAAGATTCATATTCTTCTTCCAGTTTTTCTCTTTCTAATCCTGTTAATCTTCTAAGTCTCATATTAAGTATAGCTTGAGCTTGTTTTTCAGAAAGTCCAAAGTTATCCATCAATTTTTGTCTTGCTATGGATTCTTCTTTAGAATTCCTAATAATATTTATTACTTCATCAATATTATCTAATGCTATTTTTAATCCTTCTACTATATGAGCTCTTTCTTCTGCTTTATTTAAATCATATTGAGTTCTTCTTGTTATAATTTCTTTTTGATGATCTAAATAATATAATAAAGTTTGTTTTAAGTTTAATATCTTTGGTTCATCATTTACTAACGCTAACATTATAACGCCAAAAGTAGTTTCTAATTGAGTTTGTTTATATAATTTATTCAAAACTATATTTGGATTTGCATCTCTTTTCAACTCAATTACTATTCTCATTCCTTCTCTATCTGATTCATCTCTTAAATCTGATATACCTTCAATTTTTTTATCCCTAACCAATTCAGCTATTTTTTCTATTAATTTAGCCTTATTTACTTGATAGGGTATTTCAGATATAACTATTTTATACCTTCCTCTATTGTGTTCTTCTACTTCTGCTACTGCTCTAATTGTCAACTTACCTCTACCTGTTTTATATGCTGATTTTATACCTTCTTTTCCCATTATCATAGCACCAGTTGGAAAATCTGGACCTTTAATTACTTTCATAAGTTCATCAATATCAGTATCTGAATCATCTATCAACATTATCAATCCATCTATTACCTCATTAAGATTATGAGGTGGAATATTCGTTGCCATACCTACAGCTATTCCTGAAGAACCATTTACTAATAAATTTGGAAATCTACTAGGTAATACTACAGGTTCTTTTAAAGTTTCATCAAAATTAGGTCTATAATCTATCGTTTCTTTATTTATATCTCTTAGCATCTCCATTGCTAATTTAGTCATTCTAACTTCTGTGTAACGCATCGCTGCAGGACTATCCCCATCAATAGAACCAAAATTTCCATGACCATCTACCAAAGGGTATCTAGTATTAAAATCCTGTGCAAGTCTTACCATTGCATCATAAACAGAGGCATCTGAATGAGGATGATATTTACCTAATACATCCCCAACTACCCTAGCAGATTTTCTGTAAGGTTTATCTGGACTAAGCCCTAATTCATTCATAGCATACAATATTCTTCTATGAACAGGTTTTAGTCCATCTCTAACATCTGGAAGGGCTCTACTTACTATTACAGACATAGCATAATCAAGGTAGGAAGTTTTCATTTCATCTTCTATATTTACTTCTATTACATTATTAACATTATTTATATTATCCATTTTTTCCCTCCCCTATATATCTAAATTTTTAACCAATTTAGCATTAGTTTGTATAAATTCTCTTCTAGGTTTAACCTTATCTCCCATTAATATAGTAAATATTTCATCTGCTGCTATCGCATCTTCTATATTTACTTTTAGTAATATTCTTTTTTCTGGATCCATAGTAGTTTCCCATAATTGTTCTGGATTCATTTCTCCAAGACCCTTATATCTTTGAACTGTATAGTTAGAATCACCTATTTTTTCAAGCAATTCTTCTAATTCTTTATCACTATAAGCATAGTAGTCCTTCTTCCCTTTTGATACTTTATATAGAGGTGGTTGTGCAATATAAACATGACCATTCTCTATTAATTCTCTCATATATCTATAGAAGAATGTCAATAATAATGTTCTTATATGAGCTCCATCTACGTCTGCGTCTGTCATGATTATTATTTTACCATATCTTAGTTTATCTATATCAAATTCACTGCCAATTCCAGTTCCAAACGCCGTTATCATAGCCCTTATTTCATCAAATCCTAAAACTTTATCTAATCTTGCCTTTTCTACATTCATTATTTTTCCTTTTAATGGTAAAATAGCTTGATATCTTTTATCTCTAGCTTGTTTAGCACTTCCTCCTGCTGAATCCCCTTCTACTATAAATATTTCAGTTACTTCCAAATTGTTCTCTTGACAATCTGCTAATTTGCCAGGCAAAGTAGTATTATCTAATATACTTCTTTTTCTTGAAATTTCTCTGGCTTTTCTTGCTGCCTCCCTTGCTCTTGAAGCGCTCAAGGCTTTTTCTAATATTGATTTTCCATCTTTTGGGTTTTCTTCAAGATAGCTCATTAAAAATTCATAAGTTAAAGTTTCTACTATACCACGCACTTCACTATTTCCTAATTTTGTCTTAGTCTGACCTTCAAATTGAGGTTCCATCAATTTTACTGACAATATAGCAGTTAAACCTTCTCTTACATCATCTCCTTGAAGATTATCCTCATTTTCTTTTATATATCCATATTTCCTTCCATAATCATTAATAGCTCTAGTTAAAGCAGTTTTAAATCCACTAAGATGAGTTCCACCTTCTTGTGTATTAATATTATTAGCAAAAGTATATATATTTTCTGAATAGCCATCAGTATATTGCATAGCTACTTCTACTACTGTATTATCTTTTTCCGATTCAAAATACATTATATCTTTTTGTATAGGAGTTTTGTTTTTATTTAAATATTCTACAAAAGATTTTATACCACCTTCATAGTGGAATTCTTTTTTAATATTGCTTCTTTTATCTTCTAAAGTTATTTTAACACCTTTATTTAAAAATGCCATTTCCCTTAATCTAGATTCTAATGTTTTAAAATCAAAATTAACTTCATCAAATATTTCAGCATCTGGTTTAAATTCTATAATTGTTCCTGTATTATTTGATTTTCCAATCACTTTAAGTTCTGTTACTGGAATACCTCTTTCAAATCTTTGCATATATACTTTTCCATCTCTTTTTACCCTAACTATTAAATATTCAGATAAAGCATTTACAACGGCAATACCAACACCATGTAAACCACCAGAAACCTTGTATGCACTATTATTAAATTTACCTCCTGCATGAAGCATAGTTAAAACTGTTTCTACAGTAGATTTACCTGTTTGAGGATGTACCTCTACAGGTATTCCTGAGCCATTATCTTCTACTATTATTGAATTATCTTCATTTATAATGACATTTATAGTATCACATACACCTGCTAATGCTTCATCTATACTATTATCTACTACTTCATATACTAAGTGATGTAGTCCTCTAGGTCCTGTACTTCCAATATACATTCCTGGTCTTTTTCTTACTGGTTCTAATCCTGTCAACACTTGAATTTCTTGAGCTGTATATTTTCTTCCATTGTTTTCTTTGATCATTTATTTAACCTCCAATCTAATTTTTAAAGTATCTTTATTTTCTCTTAAAAAGAGATTTTGAAGAAATATTAGAAGTATATAAATTGTAATTTAAAATACTTAATCTATTTTTCCTATCTATATTTTTTATACAAGTTATTATATAGGTATTTACTTTATTATTATCAGGATTAACTAAACAATCATTATTTATCAATTTATCTATAAAAGTTCTTGTATCTATAGATTTTTCTACTGCATTTTTGTCTAATATAGCTACTATTTCATCTTTAGGTATGCTAATATTATTACCTATGTGTAAAAACATTTTATCTACTCCTTTTATTGTTTTATTACATTACCATTTTCTATATAAAAAATAGATTTATCTAGTAAACTTAATTCTTCTAATAGTAATGAATCTGTCGATGTTATGATAGTTTGCATATTATTAAAGGACATAGTTAAATATTTTCTTCTTTCTTCATCTAATTCTGAAAATACATCATCTAATAATAATACTGGATATAAACCTCTATCTTCTTTTATTATTTCCACTTCTGCTAACTTTATGGACAACACTATAGTTCTCTGCTGACCTTGAGATGCAAATGACCTAGCATCTATATTATTTATATTAACTAATATATCATCTCTATGGGGGCCAATTTCTGTAGTCCCAATAGCTAAATCTCTATTAACTGTTTTTTTTAATTGAGATAAATATCTTTTTTCTAAATTAATTTTATCTTTGATACTTTTATAATCCACATTAGAAATATATTCTAAATTTAAATCTTCTTTATCTAGTGTCAATTTATTATGAATTTTTTCTGCTAATTTTGATAATTTTTCTATAAATTGTTGCCTATATAAAATTATTTGTGTGCCAATTTTTGCTAGTTGAACATCAAATATATCCAATAAATTTAATATTTCATCTCTAGATTTTTTGGATTTTAATAAATTGTTTCGTTGATATAACACTTTGTTATATCTACCAACATTATGTTTATATATAGGTTTTATTTGAGAAATACTCATATCTAAAAAATTTCTTCGCTCTATAGGTCCACCTTTAATAAGTTTTAAATCGTCTGGAGAAAACATCACTACATTTAATCCACTATTTAATTCCCTAAAATTATTTAGTTCTACTTTGTTTACTCTGATTCTTTTTTGTTTGTTTTTATCTACTTTTATCTCAATAAATTTTTGAAGATTACCAGTCCTTATTTTTGCTCCAATATATGCTTGATTTTTATTAAAATTGATAATTTCTTTATCTCTATTGGTTCTAAATGACCTACCAGTAGCACACATGTATATAGATTCTAACAGATTAGTTTTTCCTTGTGCATTTTTACCTATAAATATATTCATGTTTCTATTTAAATCTATATCTAGACTTTTATAGTTTCTAAAATTTATAAGCCTAATATTTTCTATATTCAACCATAGCACCTCTTAAAATAAAAATACATATTTCAATTAATTATTTTTCCCAAACCACAGTGGTTTGGGAAGAATAATTAAATAGCATACAGTTATTATTATATCACAATGAACTTATCTATGTCTTTTATTTCTATTACATCACCTTTTTTTATCTTTTTTCCTCTTTTTTTAACTACTTCTCCGTTTACTTTTACTATTCCTTGATTAATAATTAATTTACTCTGTCCACCTGTTTGAGTAATACCTGAAAATTTTAATAGTTGATCCAACTTTATAGTATCAGTATTTATTTTTATTTCTTTCATAATTATTATCTACTCCTTTAATAATCATCTTGTGCCAATCGTACTGGTAGCACTAGATAAGTATAATTGTCATCTCCTACAGGTTTTATTATACAAGGATTTAAACTTCCCATAAAATAAAGTTCTATTTCATCAGAATCTATTACTCTTATACCATCTATTATATATCTTGAATTAAAAGCTATATTTAGTATATCCCCTTCATGTTTTGATGGAATCTCTTCAAGAACATCTCCTATTTCCGAATTAGATTTAATTTTTATTTCATCCTCTAATATATTCAGCTTAACTAAATTTGCTTTTTGTTCATTTGCCAATAAAGAAGCTCTTTCTAAACTATCTTGAAAATTTTTTCTATCAACTATTACACTAGTTTTATGATCTTTTCTTATTATATCTTCATAGTTTAAAAATTGTCCTTCTAATAATCTAGAAAAAACTGTAGTTTCTTCTAAATTAAATATAACATGACCTGGAGCAACCGTTATGGTTAGTTCTTCTTCATCATCATTAAGTATTTTATTTAATTCATTTAATGCTCTTGCTGGTATTACTATTTTTATTTCTTCATCTATATTTAGTGGAATACTTTTTAAAGCTAATCTATATCCATCTAATGCAACAAAAGAGCCAATACCATTTTTAATTTCAAGTAATACACCTGTTAATATTGGTCTTGTCTCATCTTCAGTTGTAGCAAATATTGTTTGTTTTATAGCTGATTTAAGAAGATCTTTTGGTATTTTAAATGAATTTTTATTTATTATAGCTGGTAATTGTGGATATTCTAAAGGATTGTTGCCTAATAAGTTAAATTCAGAATTTTCACATTTTATATTTACATTATTTTCTTCTACTTTTATATCTATTATGGAATTTGGTAGTTTTTTTACTATATCTCCAAATATTTTTGAATCAATTACTATTGATCCTTCTTCTAGTATAGTACAATCTACATAAGTTTCTATTCCAATTTCTAGATCTGTTGATGTTAGTTTTAATTTATCATTAACTGTTTCCATTAATATGCCACTCAGAATTTGTAGTGTAGTTTTAGATGATATACCTTTTTGAGCTATATCTATATGCTTAGATAAATCTTTTTGATTAATTTGTATTCTCAATTGATAATAACCTCCTTTTATTTGTCTTTTTTATATAGATACATGGATATACTAATATAGTAGTAATAGTAGTAGGGAGTGTTAATATGTGTATAAGCACATCAATAAAGTAATTTTAGTAAGATATAGAGTATAATATAATGTGGATAACTGAATTATAACTTATAAAATTATCCACATTATTAAGACTTAAATATTTTATTAAATTATTCACATATAATCAACAAGTATATCAACAATTTTTGTTAATTATTCTCCTTTTATTTTCTTTATAATATTATCAATCTTATTTTTAAATTCATTAGACTCTTTTATATTTTCTTCTATCTTATCGTAAGCGTGCATTACAGTAGTGTGGTCTCTTCCTCCAAATTCATCTCCTATTTTAGGTAAAGATAAATCTGTCAATTCTCTAGTTAAGTACATAGCTATTTGTCTTGGATGTGCAATAGCTCTAGTTCTTTTTTTAGAATTAAAATCTTCAATTTTAATATTATATTCCTTAGCTACTATATCTTTAATAAGTTCTACAGTTATTTCTCTAGGTTTATTGTCAGATATAATATCTTTTAATGCTTCTTCAGCTAATTCGACAGTTACTTCTTTATTAGTTAATGAAGAATAAGCTACTATTCGGATTAATGCACCTTCTAATTCTCTAATATTAGATTGAATCTTTGTAGCAATATATAGCATTACATCATTTGGAACATCTATATTTTCAACTTTTGCTTTTTTCTTTAGTATGGCAATTCTAGTTTCTAAATCTGGTGGTTGTATATCAGCTATAAGTCCCCATTCAAATCTTGATCTTAATCGATCTTCTAATGTAGGTATTTCTTTTGGAGGTCTATCACTCGATATTATTATTTGTTTATTTGCGTCATGTAGAGCATTAAAAGTATGAAAAAATTCTTCCTGGGTACTTTCTTTACCTGCTATAAATTGTATATCATCTACTAACAGTACATCTACATTTCTATATTTATTTCTAAATTCATTATTTCTATCATCTCTTATAGAGTTTATAAGTTCATTTGTAAATTTTTCAGAGGATACATATACTACTTTTGATTCTGGAGTTTGGCTTAATATATAATGTCCAATAGCATGCATTAGATGAGTTTTACCTAAACCTACTCCTCCATATATAAATAAAGGATTGTAAGCTTGTGCAGGTGCTTCTGCAACAGCTAAAGAAGCTGCGTGGGCGAACCTATTACTATTGCCAATTACAAATGTATCAAAAGTATATTTTGGGTTTAATTGTGCTCTTTTATTTTCTTCTATATTATTTTCATTAGATTTTAATATAGATTGTCCAATATCTCCAGCTATTTCTTCTCCAGGTATAATGAATTGAATATTATATTCTTTATCTGTAACCTGTAATATAGCATTTTTTATTAAGTTTAGATAACGACCTTCTAGAATACCTTTGGTAAATTTATTTGGAGCAGCAAGAACAACTTTATCTTCTATAATACCAATAGGTTTTATAGTTTTAAGCCATGTATTAAAACTTACTTCTGTTAATTCTATTTTTATTATATTGAGAACTTCTTCCCATATACTATC